>JBAUWF010000051.1:0-30648 GCA_049583635.1 Rhodanobacteraceae bacterium | reverse complement strand
GTCGGCGTCGTCGGCGAACTGTACATTGGCGGGGCCGGGCTCGCGCGCGGGTATCTGGGGCGTCCTGATCTCACCGCTGAACGTTTCCACGACAACCCGTTCGACGCGGCGAGCGAACGCCTGTATCGCACCGGCGATCTCGTACGTTGGCTCCCCGAGGGAATTGTCGAATTCGTCGGGCGCTCGGATGGCCAGATCAAGCTGCGCGGATACCGCATCGAAACCGCGGCGATCGAAACCGCGCTGCAGCATCTGCACGGCGTGCGCGCCTGTGCCGTAATCGCGCGCGAGGATCAGCCGGGGCAAAAGCGCCTCGTTGCATACTTCGTCGCGGACGGCGCCGGCGTTACGCGCGCGAAGTTGCGCGAACAGCTTGCCGGCACGCTGCCCGATTTCATGGTACCGGCGAGCTACGTGCAAGTGGATGCACTGCCCGTCACCGACA
Source organism: Rhodanobacteraceae bacterium (assembly GCA_049583635.1). Lineage (GTDB taxonomy): Bacteria > Pseudomonadota > Gammaproteobacteria > Xanthomonadales > Rhodanobacteraceae > Dokdonella_A. The sequence continues at coordinate 30,203 of JBAUWF010000051.1, read as the reverse complement.
ACGGCAAGCTCGATCGACGCTCGTTGCCGGCTCCGGACAAGCGTCGTCCGCCCCTCGCCAACGCCTTTGAGGCCGCGATCGGAGAGACCGAGCGGCGTCTGTGCAATCTGTTTGCGGAGGTGCTCGACCTGGAAGGTATCGGCCGACGGGACAATTTCTTCGACCTCGGCGGCAACTCGCTGCTTGCCGTGAAGGCCGTCGCACGCATCAACAACGAGATCTCACGTACTCCAACGATCACGACGTTCTTCCGCGATCCGAGACCGGCGGCACTGGCAGCGGCAATAACGGACAGGGCGGAGCCATCCGTGCCGATCGCTCGCGCGAAGGACGGCCATCGAGACGGCGACACGCAACCGATTGCGATCATCGCGATGGCCGGACGTTTTCCCGGCGCTGCCGACGTGGAGGAATTCTGGCGAAATCTTTGCGGCGCCAGAGAGACCATCACATTCTTCGGCGCCGACGCCCTCGATTCGGGCATTGGCTCCGAACAGCACGATCCGGACTATGTGCGTGCGCGCGGCGTAATTGATGGCGTCGAGGATTTCGATGCAGCGTTCTTCGGCATCACCCCGCGCGAAGCCGAGTTGATGGATCCGCAGCAACGGATTTTCCTCGAATTGTGCTGGGAATGCCTGGAGCGCGGTGGCTACGTCCCTGATGCCCACGACGCGCCGGTTGGTGTTTTCGGCGGCATGCACAATGCGACTTATTTTCAGCGCCATGCGAGCAAACGGCCGGACCTCATCGACAAACTCGGTGCGTTTCAGACGATGCTTGGCAACGAGAAGGATTACCTCGCAACGCGCGTTGCACACAAGCTCAATCTTGCCGGACCCGCGATCAGCATCAATACCGCGTGTTCGACATCGCTGGTTGCAATCTGTCAGGCGTTCGACGCCCTCCGGGCTGGACACTGCGCGATGGCGCTGGCCGGCGGCGTAGCGGTCAACTGCCCCCCGCGCAGCGGCTACATGCATCAGGATGGCTCGATGCTCTCGCCGGACGGACATACGCGCTGTTTCGACGCGGATGCGCAGGGGACCGTATTCAGCGACGGCGCCGCCGTCGTGTTGCTCAAGCCGCTTTCCAGTGCACTGACCGATGGCGATCAGATCCACGCCGTGATCCGCGGTGTTGCCGTGAACAACGACGGCGGCGTCAAGGCCAGCTTCACTGCGCCGAGCAGCACGGGGCAGGCTGCAGTGATCGCCGGCGCGCTCGAAAACGCCGGCGTGGAGGCACGCTCGATTTCCTATGTCGAAACACACGGCACCGCCACGCCGATCGGTGACCCGATCGAAATCGAGGGTCTCACGAGCGCGTTTCGTCGAAGCACCGACGACCGCGGCTTTTGCGCGATCGGCTCGCTCAAGAGCAATGTCGGGCATATGGTCATCGCCGCCGGAGCCGCTGGAGTCATCAAGACGGCCTTGGCGCTGAGCGAACGCGAGCTGCCGGCGTCGCTTCACATGCGCACGCCCAACCCGAACATCGATTTCGCCAATTCGCCTTTTTTCGTCAACGGCCAGACGCAATCGTGGGCCGCTGACGGTCCGCTTCGTGCAGGGGTCAGTTCGTTCGGCGTCGGCGGTACCAATGCACACGTGATCCTCGAGGAGCCACCGACGCGCGAACCATCAAACGCGGCGAACGGCGAGCAATTGCTGCTCCTTTCTGCCCGGACGCCGCAAGCGCTGAAGTCCGTAGTGACGCGCCTCGGCGAACATTTGGCCGACCACCCGAAAGCCAACCTTGCCGACATTGCTTACACCCTCGCGGTTGGTCGCAAGGCGTTTGCGCAGCGCGCGTTTGTTGTCGCCGCCGATTCCGCCGACGCGCTAGCACAAATTGGCAGCGCGGGCATTGCTGATCGAATGCATGGTTCCGAATCGACACCCGCTGTCGTTTTCATGTTTCCAGGCCAGGGCTCGCAGTACGCCGGCATGGGTCGCGGCTTGTACGCAACCGAACCGACATTTCGCGAAGCGCTCGACGAATGTTGCGAAAACCTGCGCCGGGAACTGGGTTTTGACTTGCGTGATCGCATGTTCAACGAGGACGCGGACGCGTTGCGCGAAACCGCGTTGACCCAGCCGGCCACCTTCGCAATCGAGTACGCATTGGCGCGCTTGTGGATCAGCGTCGGCATCTGCCCGGTCGCAATGATCGGGCACAGCGTCGGCGAATTTGTCGCGGCAGCGATAGCGGGAGTCATGGATGTCGCGAATGCCGCACGGTTGGTGGCGCGACGGGGGCGGTTGATGCAGGCGCAACCCGCGGGCGCAATGCTTTCCGTGCGTCTCGACGAGGAAAATCTCGCGGACCGTTTGCCCGCATCGTTGTCGCTGGCGGCGGTGAACGCACCCAATTCCTGTGTGGTTTCCGGCGAAACGCAGCCCATCGCAGTCTTTCAGAAAGAGCTGCAGGCTGCCGGTATTGCGAGCCGTTTGCTGCACACATCGCACGCATTCCACTCGGCGATGATGGATGAAGTATTGCGGCCATTTGAGGCTGAAGTTGCACGGTTGCCGCTCGCGATACCGCGGATTCCGATTATCTCGACGCTGACCGGAGCACGGTTGAGCGACGCGCAAGCGACGGCGCCGGAGTACTGGGCGCGTCATCTGCGCGGCACCATGCGTTTTTCGACCGCGCTGCAAGGGCTGTTCGATTCGCCGGCTCACGCATTTCTCGAAGTCGGACCACGCAGCAGCCTCACTACTTTGACGCGACAGCATGCGCAAAGCCGCAACCGGCTGGTGCTGGCATCCCTGGCGGACACACCAAACGGCGAGTGCAGCGCCTGGTTGCAGGCCGCTGGTCGGCTGTGGTGCGCCGGCGCGCCGCTGATGACGGATGCGCTCGATCACCGTCGGCGCAAACACCGAGTACGCCTGCCGACATACCCGTTTGAACGCAAGCGTTGCTGGATCGAACTGCAACCCTCCAGGACAGTGACAGCGACGATGACACGGGATGACTCTACATGCCCGGCAGCGGTCCGCGGCGGTCCGGTTGCCGGAGCCGAACACCAACAGGCAGCGGAGATTTCGATGAGCACCGAACCATTGCGCACCAATTCCGGGCCGGAGCGCTACGGTGCCGTGCTGACCCGACTTCTGGGCCTGTTCGAGGATGTTGCCGGGGCAGAGCTTGACGCTGCCGACCCAACGATGAATTTCGTCGAAATCGGCCTGGACTCTCTTGCGTTGACTCAGGTCGCGCTCCAGTTGCAAAAGACCTTTTCGTTGAAAATCACCTTTCGTGAATTGATGGAGTCCTATCCTACCTTCGAGCGCCTCGCGCGCCACATCACGGACCTGCTGCCGGCGGATGCGATATCCAGCGCTGCGCCGCCAGCAACCACGAAAACCGCTCCCGCAGACACCGCAACACAGCTTGTGCCCAACGCGGGCGGCGGGCTGCTCCAGGACGTTATCCAGCAGCAGATGCAGATCATGCGGCAGCAACTTGCCCTGCTGGGGGCGACCGGCGGCGCTGAAGAAAATGCAGTTGTCGGCGCACCGTTCGAACCGGGCCGCGATCAGGTATCCGCAATTACTGGCACGCCTTCGGAAACATCCAATACGACCGCCGCCGTACCGAAACCCGATCAAGCAGAGGAAACGGCGGCCAGATCCTACGACGTGAAGAAGGCATTCGGCGCAATCACGCGTATCCACTCGACGCACACTGAATTGACCGATCGTCAACGCGCGCGACTTGACGCGTTCATGCGCCGCTACATCGAGCGCACGCGACGCTCCAAGGAGCATACCCAGAAGCACCGGGCACATCTGGCTGATCCACGCGTGGTCAACGGCTTTCGCCCGCTGCTCAAGGAGATCATCTACCAGTTGGTCGTCTCGCATTCGAAAGGGTCGAAACTGTGGGATCTGGATGGCAACGAATATGTCGATGCGCTGAACGGCTTCGGCATGAACCTGTTTGGCTGGCAACCCGACTTTGTCGTCGACGCCGTGCGCCGACAACTTGATATCGGCTACGAAATCGGTCCGCAGCATCCGCTGGCCGGCGACGTCGCCGCGTTGGTGTGTGAACTCACCGGATTCGAACGTGCCGCCCTGTGCAACACCGGCTCGGAAGCGGTGATGGGCACCATTCGCGTTGCGCGCACGGTCACCGGCCGCGACACCCTGGTGATCTTTGCCGGTTCGTATCACGGCATTTTCGACGAGGTCATCGTGCGCGGCACGAAGAAGCTGCGTTCGATACCCGCGGCGCCGGGCATCCTGCGCAACGTGGCGGAGAATGTGCTTGTTCTGGATTACGGTGCGCCGGAGACACTGGCGATCATCAAGGAACGCGCACACGAGATTGCAGCGGTACTGGTCGAGCCGGTGCAGAGTCGGCGACCGGACCTGCAACCGCGCGAGTTTTTGCGGGAACTGCGCGCGATCACCGAGGATGCGGGCACCCTGCTGATTTTCGATGAGGTGGTAACCGGTTTCCGCGCGCACCCGCGCGGCGCCCAGGAAGTTCTCGGAATCAACGCCGATCTCGCTTCCTACGGCAAGGTTGTCGGCGGCGGATTCCCGATCGGCGTGATTGCCGGCAAGCGCGAATTCATGGACGCGCTGGATGGCGGCTACTGGCAGTATGGTGATGCATCGATTCCGACGGTCGGCGTGACATATTTTGCCGGCACGTTCGTGCGCCACCCGCTCGCGCTGGCCGCAGCCAAGGCAGTACTCGAGCATCTGAAGAGTTCGGGGCCTTCATTGCAGGAGCGCCTGAATGCGCGCACCGCGACGCTTGCTGCCGAACTCAACGGATTTTGCAGTGAAGTCGGCGCACCGATCGCGGTTACACACTTCGCATCGGTATGGAAGATCAACTTTCTCGAGGATCACGTGCTGCAGGACTTGCTGTTCGCGATGATGCGCAGCCGTGGGATCCATCTGCTCGACAATTTTCCATGCTTTTTCACGACTGCGCATGCCGAGGCGGATTTTGTCGCCATTGCCGAAGCGTTCAAGGAGTCCGTCGTCGAGTTGCAGGCTTCCGACTTTCTGCCCCGGCGCAGGAATATTGCCGCCTTGTCCTTCGACGCCGCAAAGCCGCCGATCCCGGGCGCGCGTCTGGGCAAGGATTCGACGGGCAAGCCCGCCTGGTTCATCGCAAATCCGGATAGCCCGGGCAAATACATCAAGGTCGACGCATGAATTCAAACGACCTCAGCAGTGCTGCAACGGCCGTCGACTACGATCCGTTCGCGGGGACCACGCTTGCGCGGGTCGTTCCGAGCACGGAATCGCAGCGCGAAATCTGGCTCGCGGCCAAGCTGGAACCCGACGCATCCCTCGCCTACAACGAGTCGGTTTCGCTGGATCTTTTCGGTGCGCTCGATGTCGACGCGCTGCAAGCAGCGCTGTCGGCCTTGACCGAACGCCACGAGGCACTGCGCTCCACCTTCAATGCCGATGGTGAAGAGCTGCACATAGGCGAACACGGAGGCCTGCACTGTGAAGTACGCGACCTCGTCCCGCTGCATGAGGAAATGCGCGATGCGACGATCGCAGCCACCTTGCAACGTGCAGTGGGGGCGCCATTCGATCTCGAGCACGGTCCGCTGGTGCGTGCCGAGCTGCTGCGTCTGTCCACCCGGCATCATCTGCTGGTATTCACCGCCCACCATATTGTCTGTGACGGATGGTCTTTCGGCGTGATCGTGCACGATCTCGCGGCCTTGTATTCGCAGGCTGTGGGTGCCGACGTCGGCGAAATCCAGCCGGCCGACTCATTCGCGGATTTCGCTCTGGCCGAGGTGGCTTACGCGGATTCCGAAGCGTGTCGAGAAGCGGAGAGTTACTGGGTTGCGCGCTTCGCCCACATACCTTCGGTGCTTGACCTGCCGATTGATCATGCCCGAGCACAACGACGCACCTTTCGCTCGCAACGTCAGGATCACACGTTCGATGCGTCGCTGCTCGCCGATATCAAGCGCATCGGCGCCAAGCGCGGAGCGAGTCTCTACGCGACACTTCTGACCGGTTTCGGTGCGTTGCTGGGGCGGATTTGCGGGGAAACCGATATCGTGATCGGCATCCCGGCTGCCGGTCAGGCGGCCGGTGGCGAGGATCGCCTGGTTGGTCACTGCGTGAACGTGCTGCCGTTGCGGACGACGATCGATCCGTCGGCCTCGTTCTGCGCAGCTTTGGACAATGTCCGGAGCAACTTGCTCGATGCCTTCGAGCACCGGCATTACACGCTCGGCACACTGCTCAAGCGCCTCGCGTTGCCGCGTGATCCGGGCCGCCTGCCCTTGGTCAACGTTCTGTTCAACCTGGACCAGGCGCTGGATCAGCAGACGCTTTCGTTCAGCGGATTGGAGCTTGAGTTCCGCGGCAATCCGCGCGCATTCGAAAACTTCGAACTCTTTGTGAATGCAGTCCAGGTCGATGGGCAGCTTCGCCTTGAATGCCAATACAACAGCGACTTGTTCGATGCCGAAAGCGTGCGCGGCTGGCTCGCGGGTTACGAAACGCTGCTGCGCGACGCCGTGAACGACCCGGACACTACGTTGGCACGCTTGTCCATCGTTTCCGACGCCGGGCTCGATGCACTGTGCCGGTTGCAACCCGAAGCGATCCCGTTCGACCGTGATGCGCTGATATCGGATCTGATCATCGCCCAGGCCGAACGCAGCCCACAGCGGGTGGCGATTCGCTGCGGCCCGGTTTGCTGGACCTATGCCGAACTAGTCAAACACGCGTCGGTAATTTCCAATGCGTTGTGTACGCGGGGCATTGCGCGCAACGCACTGGTCGGAATCTGTCTCGAGCGCAGCCCGCAGATGATCGCCGCAGTCATCGGCGTGCTGGAGGCCGGTGCCGCATATGTGCCACTCGACCCTTCCTATCCGCGCGAACGCCTGAATTTCATGGCCCGGGACGCCGGGCTTGCATTGCTCATAAGCCAGGCGGCCACGATTTCTGCAATCGATTGGCCGTCGGAATGCACGCTTGTTCTCGATGCTCCGGGTGTGATGCAAGCGCAGCCCCTCCCGGCGCGTACGCGCCGAGGCGATCCCCAATCGACCGCCTACGTCATCTACACCTCGGGCTCGACCGGAAAGCCCAAAGGCGTTTGCATTCCCCACCGCGCCGTCGTGAATTTTCTGACCAGCATGCGGTGTGAGCCGGGCTTGATCGAGGACGATCGTCTTGTCGCGATCACGACACTCTCTTTCGATATCGCCGTACTCGAATTGTTGCTGCCACTCACACTGGGTGCGGAAGTAGTGCTGGCGACGCGCGAAGAGGCACTGGACGCATACGCGCTTGCCGAGCTGCTGATGTCGAGTGGCGCTACCGTCATGCAGGCAACGCCGACGACCTGGCGAATGTTGCTCGACTCTGATTGGCAGGGAAGTTCGACGTTCAAGGCGCTTTGTGGTGGCGAGGCGCTCGCGCCGGATCTCGCGGCGCGACTCCTGCAATGCGTCGGTACGCTATGGAACATGTACGGTCCCACGGAAACTACCGTGTGGTCTGCATGCAGTCGCATCGAGCGACCCGAGAACGGCATCTCGATCGGCCGTCCGATCGCCAATACGACAATCTGGATTCTCGACGGTGGACTCCAGGTTTGTCCCATCGGAGTCCCCGGCGAGATATGCATCGGGGGCGACGGCGTCGCACTGGGTTACCGACATCGCCCCGATCTCACCGCCGAGCGCTTCATCACCCATCCGCTCGACGACGAAGCAATCCTCTATCGAACCGGCGATCGTGGACGCTGGACATCGCACGGGGTGCTTGAGCACCTGGGGCGTCTCGATTTCCAGGTCAAATTGCGCGGCCATCGCATCGAACTCGGCGAAGTCGAAGCGACCCTGACTGCACACCCGGATGTCGCTCAAGCGGTCGTCACCGTGCGCGAAGATCAACCTGGCGACATGCGCTTGACCGCCTATGTCGTCGCGAGCGCCGACAGCGCGATTGACGCAGCAACGTTGCGCACGCACCTGCGCGACATGCTCCCAGACTACATGGTGCCGCAGCATTTCGTCGTACTGGATGCCATCCCGTTGCTGCCGAACGGCAAGATCGACCGCAAATCCCTGCCTGCGCCGACCATGCGGGCGGAAACTACGATCACACACATTGCGCCTCGTAGCGACGTCGAACGACGCATCGCCACGGAAATGGAGACGACGCTCGCGCTGCCGGGTATCGGAATCAACGACGACTTCTTCGCGCTCGGCGGACATTCGCTTCTGGCGGCCAAGCTGACCGCCCGGCTCAATCAGCAATTCGATGTCGCGCTGTCACTTCGCAGCTTGTTCGACACACCGACGATCGCGGGCCTCGCGCGCTCGATCACGCAGGCACAGGACGGTGGCCGCGACAACTCGCTCCGAATCGCGGTTCGCAAGGACCAGGTTCGTGCGCCGCTATCGCTGCTGCAAAAGCGCCTGTGGATTTTCGACCAGCTCAATCCGGGCAATGTCGTCTACAACACGCCATCTGCGCATCGGCTGGTCGGCAAGATCGATGAAGCGGCGTTCAACGCGGCGTTCAACGATCTGGTGCGGCGGCAACCGTCGCTGCGTACGGCGATCGAACACGACGGACCGGATGTCGTGCAGAGAGTGCATGACGACATAACCGTTTCGCTGTTTCCCGCCGAAGACCTTTCGCACCTCACCGAAGCGGAGCGCGACACGCAGCTGATGCGAAGGCTCGAAGCGCTGACCAATGCGCCGTTCGACCTCTCCGCGGCGCCGTTGTTTCGCGCCCACATGTTTCGTCTCGGACCCGAAGAGCACGCGTTGTTCTTCATGCCGCACCACATTGTCTGGGATGGATGGTCTTTCGATCTCTTCTATGACGAGTTTTCCACGCTCTATGCGACGCGCAAGAAGGGCCTTTCGGCGTCACTGCCCGAACTGCCGGTGTCCTATGCCGACTTTGCCGACTGGCACGGCCGCTGGCTGCGAGGACCGGCGTACGCCGAGCAGTTCGACAACGCGCTGAAACTCTGGCGGGAGCGTCTGACCTGCCGCGGCGCACCGCCACCGTTGCCGACAGACAAGCCGCGCACGGAGCGCATGAGCAATCCCGGCGCAACCGAATGGATCACTCTATCTAAGTCGCTGACGGAGGCATTGCGGCAGACGGCTCGGCGTGCGGATGCGACCGTGTTCATGACACTCCTTGCTGTGTATTACGCGATGTTGTGGCGAATCTCGGGCAACAGCAATCTGGTCGTCGGCACGCCGGTACGCGTGCGCGCTTCAAGCGAGATTGAGAAGGTCATGGGGCTATTTACCAACCTGTTGCCGTTACCGTTGGATGTCGATCCAGGCCTTGATTTCGCAGCTCTCGTCAGCAAGGTTCGCGCCGTCGTACTTGACAGCTTTGCCAGTCCCGACGTGCAACTCGAGGATCTGATGCGCGAACCCGGCATGCGTGCACTTGCCGGCAGGACGCATTTCTATCAAGCCCAGTTTTCCTATCAGGATGCACGCGACCGCATCTGCGAATGGGGCGGGCTGATACAGAAGCAGATTCCACTTTTCCAGCGCGATGTGAGCGAGGACCTTTCCGTCTGGTTTCTCGAGAACGCTCAAGGGATGATCGGCGGGGTGCTCTACAACACGGACCTTTTTCATCCGCAGACCGCTAACCTGCTGGCCCAGCGCTATGTGACATTGCTCGAGAGCGTTGTCGACAATCCCCATCAGTCGATCGCGCAGATGACCAGTGCGCCACCCAACGAGATCGACCTCATGCGTTCATGGAACGATACCAGCGTCGAACTGCGGACTTCCATGCTGATACACGAACTCGTCGAGGCTGAAGTCGACCGCGGTCCGGAGCGTACCGCATTCACGCTGGATAGCTGGGGCACCAGCTACGCCGAGATGGAACAGCGCGCCAATCGCATTGCGGCCTGCCTGCGCGCCCGTGCGGTTGGCCCGGGGACGATCGTCGGATTGGGCGGCAATCTATCTGCAAATCGCGTCGCAGCAATGCTCGGTATCCTCAAGCTCGGCGCGGTTTGCGTGCCGCTCGATTCCACCCAGCCCGCGGATTGTCTGGCGGACATCATCGCCGATGCTCGGGTCGATGTGCTGCTCGGCGATTCCACCCTGGCCGCTGCGCTGAACTGGCCGCGCAAGTCCGGCCTGTGGTTTGACACCGACACGACCGAAATCATCGGCGCCAACACCGAGCGTCCGCGGGATATGGCGATCAGTCCGGACATGCCGGCATTCGCGGTTTATACGCGGGACTCGTCGGGTGAACTTCATGGCGTTGGTTTCACGCATCGTGCGCTGGCCAATATCCTGTTTGGTACACGCCGAGTGCTCGGGCTCGATGCGAACGACCGCGTTCTCGGTACGGCGGGGTGTGCGACGGATGTGTCGATCCTCGAATGCATGCTGCCCTTCAGTGTCGGGGCCGAATTCGTTCCGATCAGCCGCAAGGACGCGACAAGTGGAGAATCGATGGCGAAGTGGGCGACGACCGACAAAGCATCGGTCATGTTCGCATCGGCAACGGTCTGGCAGTCGTTGTTGTCCGCGAAGTGGGACGGCTGCCGCACCATGAAAGCCATCTGCGTCGGCGACACCCCCGATCATGAGGTTGCCACGAAACTCGCCGCGCGGTGTGGTGAACTCTGGAATCTATTCGGCGTAACCCGTGCCGCAATCGTTGCGACATGTGGTCGAATCGAGCGAGTCGCGCAAGGCATTCATGCCGGCAAACCGATCGTCAATACAACCGTGTGGGTTGTCGACGACGACGGACATATCTGTCCGGTCGGCGCAATCGGCGAGATTTGCATCGGCGGCGAAGGCACAAGTTGCCGATTCGGAAAGCGGGCCGACGAGGCGGCGTCCCCCACGCCTCGGGATTTCCTGTTGCCGGCAACCCCGCACACTCGGTTGATTCGCAGTGGCGCACGCGGCCGCTGGCTGGCCAGTGGCGATATCGAGGTACTTGCCGAACAAAGCACCGCTCCGCTCAGCGGCGAGGAAGCTGTCGAAACGGCCGGCGAGACGCTCTCACGAGCGCAACGGCACGACACGCAGGCGATCGCCCACGTCACCGGTGCCGGTGCCGGGGAGTCTCACACCGCCGCCGAGCAGATGCTGGCCGATATCTGGCGCGAAATGCTCGGAGTGCCAGAGGTAAGCCGAGCCGACAATTTCTTTGATCTCGGCGGACATTCATTGTTGGCCGTGGCAATGGCTGCCAAGGTCGCAAAGCGAACCCGCGTGCGTCTGAATCTGCTCAAGATCGCCAACAGCAGCCTCGGCGCACTTGCCTCCGAGTTGCCTCAGACGCTGCCGGACGGCGTCGCAGCGTCAGAAGCATCGACATTCGGCGAACGCGTGCGCGGCATCTTTGGACGCGGGCGCGGAAAAGCACCATGAGCCTGGCTTCGCCGCGGCCGCTGATGATCGGTCCGCAAGATAGACGCCTGTTTGCCGCGCTGCACATTCCCCCCGCGAACCCGCTCGCCGGGGTACTCGTGTGCGCTCCGTTTTTTCATGAATACATCGTCAGCTACCGCTTGTTCGCGTTGTTGGGGGCCGCCTTGGCGGAACAGGGTGTGGCGGTCCTTCGCTTCGATTACTACGGCACCGGCGATTCTGGCGGTGTTGACACGGACTTTTCGCTCGCAGGCGCATGCGCCGATGCCGCACGCGCATTGAAGGTGCTGCGCGAACAGGTGGAACGCCTTCCACTCGCTATTCTCGGCGTCCGGGCAGGCGTGCTACCGGCGATCCGTACCAGCGCTGCCTGTGATCCTCGCACATTGTGGCTTTGGCAGCCGGTAGACGGCGCGGAGTACATCAGCGAATTGCAACAGCGCGATACCGCCGTGCAACCGCAATCGACAGGCGATGTCGATCCTGCCGAAACTCTTGATGGCTTTCCTTGCAATGCGAAGCTTGCGCATGAATTACGCGAGGAACGCTCGTTGGACCTCGCGCGCGGGCTACGCGTACCGATTACCCTGCTCGACTCCGGTATCGGCGTGCCACGCATCTTGTGCGCACGCAGAATCAATTTGGCATCTTCGTTGCGTGACTGGGTCGGTCAGATGGATCTGCAACGTTTCCCGGGGGGGCCGGTACGCGAACTCGCCCGAAATCTCGCCAATCTGCCGGAATTGCGATGAGCGTTGAAGAAATTCTCGAGCTCGGCCCCCAATCGTTCGGGCTGCTCACGCGCGCGACCAGCGATACGCGAGCAACCGCCATCATGCTGCTCAATGCCGGCAATGTGCATCGTAGCGGCCCATTTCGCCTCGCGACTCGACTTGCGCGCGCGTTGGCGGCGGCCGGCTATCCGGTCTTTCGCTTCGACCTGCCAAACATCGGCGATACGCTGCCGGTCGCGGATCGACCATTGACGCAGGTGACTCAGGAGGTACTCGACCGCGTACAGCATCGAACCGGATGCTCGCGGTTTGTAGTGGGGGGGCTTTGCTCAGGTGCGGACAGGGGATGGCAACTGGCACTCAAGGATCCTCGCGTAACAGGCGTCGTACTGCTTGATGGCTTGGCCCGGGGGGCCGGCTGGCTCCGTCTGGCGCGTCTGGGCAGAGCGGCGCGCAAGCCACCCGCGGCGTGGCTCGGCACGTTGCGCCGACAATTTGGAAGGGCAAAATCGCCCCTGCGCATCACCGAGAGCTTGCGTGACTGGCCGGCCCCGGGCACCGAACGAGCACAGATCAAGGAATTGCTCGCGCGCGGCACCAAGATATTCGCGCTCTTCACCGGCGGCACGTCATACTTTTTGCACCCGCGCCAATTCTTCGCCACATTTGGAGAGCCGGCGCGAGATCGTGCCGTCAAGTTCGAGCACTGGCCCGAAAGCGACCATTTGTTTCGTTCGGAATCGTACCGTCAGCGTCTGATTGTGACAATCAAGGCCTGGGTAGAATCCCAATTCCCCGAATAGGCCGCATCGTGACCGGCCACGCCAGCGTGCGCGCGCAGACCCGGCCGCCCCGCGCGATGCCGGATACCTAACGCGCTATCATCTCCTTCGTACATATGGGAGACATGTGGCTACCAAAACCGACTTTCTGGTCTTCTACCAGTACTTGGGCGTCTCGGCCAACTGCAGCCTGGACGAGCTCAAACGCGCCTATCGTCGGCGCGTCGCGACCTTGCACCCCGATCGCCACCCGGATCGGACGGCCAATGCGGTCGAGTCCGTGTGCTTGCAGGAACTGACCGCCTCGTATGATGCGGTCATGGCGTTCCAACGCAGCTACGGGCGTCTGCCCGGAGCTTCGCAACCCGCAATAGCGCGCCGCGAGAACAATCCTCAAGGCACATCGATCCATCGCCCTGTGCATCCGCCGCACGACGCAGGCCAATCCCGAGTGGGCCGAACCCTTCTTCTGATCGGCTTGCTGATCGCTCTCGCCTGGATATTTCTGAGTGGCAACGCGATGTTTGCTGTAGGTGTGCGCGAGAATGGCGAGGGCACGCAGCATCCGGTCGAGCCGGAACTCACGGTCGCCGCGACCTCCACAACCGGAACAAACGTGTCGCCGCCGCAAACTCGGCTTGTCATCGGAATGGACAAGCCGACCGTACGACGAATAGAGGGAGCCCCGCTTTCGGCAGACTCCGCCCACTGGGACTACGGGCCTTCATGGATCGATTTCGATGACGCCGGCGTGAGCGACTGGTACAGCTCGCGGCTGCGGCCATTGAAGGTCGCAAGCCGGCGTCCGCTGGCGCCATCCGACTCCGATCCGATCCGCTACTGAGCACTGTTGCGCATCTCGCAAGGGATGTCTTTCACAGATGCGCGGCAGGGAACTCCGGTGCCAAACGTCGTCGCAAAGACCGGTGCGCACGACGCATCCATCAACCGGTGCGGCACGGGGATTCTGACCACGCGGGCACACGATCGCACGAACCTGCAGGCGGACTATCTCACCGCACCCCGCCCCCGAACAGCACTATTTCGACGGTCTGGATCAGGATCAGAAGGTCCAGCAGCAGATTGTGATTCTTGACGTAAAACAGATCGTACTTGAGTTTTTCCTCGGCATCCTCGATGGATGCACCGTATGGGTAGCGCAACTGGGCCCATCCGGCAAGCCCGGGTTTGACGCAATGACGCAGGTTGTAATAGCGGATCGAGGATGAGAGTTCATTCACGAACTCGGGCCGTTCCGGACGCGGACCGATCACGCTCATGTCGCCGCGCAGGATGTTCCACAATTGCGGCAACTCATCGATCCGGGCGCGCCGCATGATGCGTCCGACGCGCGTGATGCGATCATCGCCCTTGCTGGCCCAGCGCGCTATGCCGTCCTTCTCGGCGTCGATGCGCATGCTGCGAAACTTGATCAAGCGGAATACGCGACCGTTGGCACCGACCCGCTCCTGAAGGTACAGGATCGGTTGGCCCGCACCCGATTCGATGCGGATCGCGAGCGCCCCCAACAGTATGAAAGGCCACGAGACTGACAGCACCGCCAGCGCCGCGCAGATGTCGAACACGCGCTTGGACACGTAGCGGATCGGCGAGGCATTGAAGCCCTGCGAATAAACCAGCCAGGACGGGTCGGTCAGACTCAGCGTCACCTTGCCGGATTCGCGCTCGAAAAAGGTCGCAAGTTCGGTAATGTCGATGCCTGCCTGCTTGCATTCGAGCAGATCACCCATCGGCAGCCCACCACGCCGTTCGTCAGGCCCGACCACGATTTCGTTGATGCGATGCCGCTCAGCCCACGCGCGCAGCGGCATATCGGGAGCCGCAACGTTCTCGAACGGAACCTTGACGTCCTCACCGCTCTGCACAACATAGCCGACCACAGTGAACCCGCGGCGATCGACGCGCCGGCGCATCTGATGCGGGATCAGTGCCGCGCGCGATCCTGCTCCGAGCACCAGAATCCGGCGCTTGAGCAATTCCGCATCGACCACGCGCAGGAATCCCGCACGCGTGGCTGCGACAAGGATGAAGCCGAAGCTGACCGCAATCGCCAGCGCGCCGCGCCCGGCATGAAACTGTGGAACAACGTAATAGAACGCGATAAGCAGCAGCAAGCCGACGACAAAGCCCAATACCTGGCGCGCGAGCAGACCGAACCAGGTTTGACGAAGATGCGTCTGGTACAGACCGAGGGCGGCCATGCCGAGCACCATCATTACGCTGAACGCGATCGAGCGCGCGAGCAGATGCTGCGAATAACCTTCGAAGATTTCCGGATCCGAGTGGTAGCGGAGGAATGTCGCCGCAACGAACGACGCAGCGAACAGCACGAATTCGCAACCGGCCAGCACGGCGACCCAACGCCGACCATGGTGATGCAGGAGACGCAGCATCAGATCCTCCAGCCGTCCTCGCGATCGCGGCGGCGCCTGGGGGATGGCAATTTCCGCGGCATGTGGTCGCGGCTCGGGACTACTCATCTAGGGGTTTCCAAAACACGATGCCAGGGGCTGACAAGCAAATTTCGCACCAACGGGGCGAATTGCCAGCTGCGCGAACGTCCGATGTCAACGTACCAGTATGGCTCGACCATTGTCGAACAAATATGACGACTTTCGTTCCAATCACCCGGTTCGGCGCCGCGAAACCCACGAGTTTGCCCTTAACGCCTGATGCAGCGGTCCGGGACCCGTTATGATACCTCCTCACGGCCGAAAACGCCCCGTCTCGACCGTTTCGCCTCGCACCCACAGGATCCAGCCATGTGCGGAATCGTTGCCGTCGCCGCCCGCCGCGACGTGGTGCCTACCCTGATTACCGGCCTCAAGGCGCTGGAGTATCGCGGATACGATTCGGCCGGCCTGTCGGTCCTCGACAACGGGCGTCTCGAGCGCGTACGCGCGGTTGGCAAGGTGCGCGAACTCGAAGCGCTGCAGAACTCGACGCCGATCTCGGGCCCGACCGGTATCGCGCACACGCGCTGGGCCACCCACGGCGTGCCGAACACGGCGAATGCCCATCCGCATGTCTCCGGCGAGCGCGTCGCTGTCGTGCACAACGGAATCATCGAAAACCATGCGCAATTGCGCGACGAGCTCAAGGCGCAGGGCTATCGCTTCGAGTCCGATACCGACACCGAGGTCATTGCCCATCTCGTGCATCTCTCGCTCGCCGGCGGCGCCGACCTGCAACAGGCGGTTCTTGCCGCCACCAGGCGCCTGCATGGCGCCTATGCGATCGCTGTCATCAGCGTCGATCATCCGGGACACGTGGTCGGCGCGCGCCGCGGCAGTCCGCTCGTGGCCGGCATCGGCGAAGGTGAGCACTACCTCGGATCGGACGTTCAGGCATTGATCAACGTCACCAACCAGTTTGTCTATCTCGAAGAGGGCGATATCGCGGAAATCACGGCCGACACGCTGCGGCTGGTTGACGCTGACGGCGCGGCGATTGTCCGTCCGACACATGTCAGCCAGATGACAACCGATGCGGTCGATCGTGGTGCCTATCGCCATTTCATGCTCAAGGAAATCCACGAGCAGCCACGCGCGATCGGCGATACGCTGGAAGGACGCATCAGCGGCGATCGAATCCTGCCGAACATCTTCGGGGTCGATGCCGACGAGTTGCTCGCTCGCGTGCGTCATGTGCAGATTGTTGCCTGCGGCACCAGCTATCACGCCGGCATGATCGCGCGCTACTGGCTCGAGGGCATCGCCGGCATTCCTTGCAGCGTGGAAGTGGCCAGTGAATACCGCTATCGCCACGCCGTGGTGCCGGACGGCACGCTTTTCCTGGCGGTCTCGCAGTCCGGCGAGACCGCTGACACGCTGGCTGCCCTGCGTGAGGGCAACCAGCGCGGCTATCTCGGCTCGCTCGCAATCTGCAATGTGCCCGAGTCGAGCCTGGTGCGCGGATCCGATCTTGTCCTGCTGACGCGTGCCGGTCCCGAGATCGGTGTGGCGTCAACGAAGGCGTTCACGACGCAACTCGCGGCGCTCGGGTTGCTGGTGATCGAACTGGCGCGTCTGAACGGTGTGTCCGAAGCGAAGGTCGCGCGGCTGGTGGCCGAACTCGCAACCTTGCCTCGCGCCATCGGAGAGGTGCTCGGCCTGGAGCCGGCGATCGCTACGCTGGCCGAACGCTTCGTCCCACGCCATCACGCGTTGTTTCTCGGCCGCGGCGTGCATTATCCGGTCGCGCTCGAAGGCGCCCTCAAGCTCAAGGAAATCTCCTATATCCACGCCGAGGCCTATCCAGCCGGCGAACTCAAGCACGGTCCGCTCGCGCTGGTCGACGCGGACATGCCGGTGATCGCCGTCGCGCCGAACAATCACCTGCTTGAAAAGCTCAAATCCAACCTCGAGGAAGTGCGTGCGCGCGGCGGTGAGTTGTTCGTGTTCGCCGACACCGATGCCCGAGTCGATCAGGACGGCGATCGCGGTGCGGTGATCAAGGTCGCATCCGGTGGCAATCTGATCGCACCGGCCGTGTTCACCGTGCCGCTGCAGATGCTCGCTTACCATGTGGCGGTATTGCGCGGCACCGATGTCGATCAACCGCGCAACCTGGCCAAATCGGTGACCGTCGAGTGATCCTCGTGAACGGGCGTTGTTCCGACGATATTCCGTTCTGACGATTCCGCGCCGCCGCGAACGTCGAAAGACGCTGCGACCGACTGAACGGTGCGCATTTCAATGCATTGTTCCTTGCCGCCGCCTGACGCCGGCACGCCCGCGTCAGGCAAACAGTCCCGCCGCCTGCGCCAGATAGAGCGATCCATCGGCCAGTGCAAAGCCGATCAGCGTGGCGGCAAGCACGTCGCTCGGGTAATGCAGACCAAGCACGACGCGCGAAACCGCGACCAGCGCCGTGAATGGGAGCAGCCACGGTGCAAACAGCGGGAAATGAGCGACTGCGACGACGGTAAACGATACCGCGTGCAACGTGTGTCCCGACGGGAAACTGTATTCATCGAGCGGTGGCACGTGGGCAATGATGCCTTGGTGTGCACGAAACGGTCGCGGGCGTCGCGCCCAGCGCTTGAGGATGCGATAGAGCAGCGCCGCGACCAGCCCGACACCCGCCATGTGCACCGCCGTTTTCGTTCCACGCGCTCCGCCGAGCAGACCGAATGCAGCAATGAGCAGATACCAGAAGGCGCCATCGCCAAGCCGGCTGACGCTGCCGAAGAACCGGGTGATCGCGGCGTGCGCCGCCCAGCGGTTGCAGGCCAGGCACAGGCGCCACTCGCCGCTCTGCAGATCGAGCCGTCGCCAACGTTCGAGTTGCATCAGGCAGCCTCGCGCAGCATCAACGACTCAAGCAGTTCCGCGAAGCAGGCGCTGACTTGCTGTGGACTGCTCATGCTTTCGGCCGCCGCGCGCGCGCAGGAACGCATGCGGGCGCGGCAGCCGGCGTCGCACGCGAGCGCGAGGGCCGCAGCCACAAAGGCGTCGGCATCGCCGAACGGCACGCGAACACCACAAGAGGCATCCACAATCATTTCACGCGCCGCAGCGTAGTCGAACGCGATCACCGCCAGGCCGCTTGCCATCGCTTCAAGTGTGACGTTGCCAAAAGTTTCGGTCAGGCTCGGAAACAGGAACACGTCGGCGCTTGCGTAGCAACGCGCGAGATCTTCGCCACGCAACGTGCCGGCGAAGACCACGTCCGGGTTTTGCGCCGCCAGTGCGGCGCGATCCGGCCCATCCCCGACCATCACCAAGCGGGCGCGCGGTTGTCGTCGTTGGATGGCACGAAATGCGCGCACTGCCAACGCGAGATTTTTTTCCGGAGCGATGCGTCCGACCTGCAGAACGACCGGATCCGTCGCGCCAACGCCCCACGAGGCGCGCAGTGATGAATCGCGACGCAGCGGATGGAACAGCTCGACATCGACCGCGCGCCGCAGCACTCGAACGTTCTGAAAGCCTCCGTGTTCGAGCAGTGCGGCCAGCTCGGCGGTCGGCACCAGTGTTGCCTGCGCGCGATTGTGGAAGCGCCGCAGGTACGACAACACCGCGGGTGCCAGCAGCCCCAGGCCGTAATGGCCGGCGAAATCGTCGAAGCGGGTATGAAATCCGCTACTGACCGGAATACCGAACTTTCGCGCGATCGCAAGAGCGCTCCAGCCCAGCGGACCTTCGGTCGCGACATACAGTACATCGGGCGTCGCCGACTGCCAGCGTCGCTGCAACAGACGACCAGCCGGGAGACCGAAACGAAGCATCGGGTAGCGCGGCACACGGGCGCCCGGCACCGGAATTTCGTTGCACACGCGCGCGGGATGGTCGCGGACCAGGTCGGCTTGAACGCGTGGACGGATAACCTCAACAGAATGGCCCTGTGCGACCAGGCCAAGTGCCAGCGCCTGCACAGTCAAGGCGACGCCGTTGATTTCGGGTGGCCAGGTCTCGGTGACGATGGCGATACGCATGGTCGAAACCGCTGATTGATGCGTGCAGGCTGGCTGGTCGCCATGAAAGCTTGATGGCGAAGCCGTGACAGCCAGGTTACGCCGCCCCGGCGCCGGTTCGCTCGCTGCCGGACCTGGTGAGACTCGACTGAACGTGGCGATGGTCGGGCGACACCGGCCGCTGGCGGCGCGCCGCCAGCCCCGCGAAGGCGAGGCCGCCGGCAAAGAGGGTCAGATGGAACGTCGCAATGCGCCACGCGACCAACGCCGTGGCGATGGTTGCAAGCGGTGCCCATGGCGCCAGCGCACGCGCGAGTATCAGATCGGTGCCACCGACACCACCGGGTATGCCGGTCCACTGGCCGGCATGCAGGGCGACCGATTGCGCCAGAAAAACAACGGCCGCAGGCACCGCGTGCCCGAGCCAGGCGAGTGCCACGCCGAGTACCGCAAGCCGTGCGATCCACTGCAACGACGTTGCGGCAAGGATCGCGCAGACGATTGCGGGTGGCGCTGCACCGAGCGCCCGCAGGTGTGTGCAGGTCTCGCGCCACAACCCTTGCAACCGCGCAGCACGCCGGTGAAAGCGGGACTTGCGCAAGCGCATGCAGCGTCGCTTGGTGTCGGCCGGCGTGCGGCCGAGGCGACCGATCACCAGCGCGCCGATCGTCAGCACTGCCACGACAAGCCACACGGCTGCGGCAAGTGCATCATCAGGATGGGGCATATTCCGACTCAGCGACCAAAGCGCAGCCAACGGCACTGTCGCGAAAAAGAACGCCAGATCGAGCGTCTGATCCGCCGCCATCAGCGCTGCCGCGCAAGCCGGCGCAACGCCGATTCGTCCGAGCAGGAACACGGTCGCCGGGTAGCCGCCAATGCCGCCCGGAGTGGCTGCGAATCCGAAGTCGCACCCGAGCGATACGGCGAGGCACGCCGCAAAGCCCGCGCGCTGACCAAGACGCCCGGACAGCAGGCGGAACTTGACGGCCTTCGCGAGCCAGCCGACGATGACGACGGCGCCGATCGCGACGGCGGATTCCGCAGGCAATTGCTGCAACTCGTGCAGCGGCGCAAGACCGGCCAGCGCGAGCGGAATGCCCACACTTGCAACCACCGCAATCGCGCATGCCACTAGCGCAACGAGGCGTCGCTTCACGGCAATCCCAGCACCTGCGCCTTGGTCAACGCCTCGCGCTCGGCCAGTAGCAGCGCGAGCAAATGTCGCCAGTCGTCCATGAGCGTTGCGTGCTCGGCATCGCGGGGATGCAGCGCGATGCGCAGAATCGGCATGCTCCCCGTCGCTGCGCGAAACCAGCGCGACCAGACGCGACTCGCACCCCGCCGCCAGCGTGAACGCGACGATGCCGACAATGCCGGTGCAGCTATCTCGCGCATGCCATCGAGCAGAATCAGCGAGCGTCGCGTTGCTGCGTAGCGCAGTGGCGAATCGGATAACGCGCGCCAGGTACCACTGCTGTTCAACCACGCGGGGGCAACAAAACCGCGCGCGGGCCAGCCGAGATCGATCAGTTCCGACCATCCGCGCCGGATCCGGCGCCCTGCTTCGATTGTCGACAGCGTGGCGAACTCACCTTCCCTCGCGGTAAGAACGCGCCTTTGCAACCAGTCGCGCGAGTTGCGCGGCGCGGGAGCATCATCGCGATGAAAATAACCATGCAACGCGACTTCGGCGCCGCGGTCGACGCGCCGGTCGATCGCTCGCACGACACCGGAATTCTCGGCGAGGCGGCCATGACCGTGATAGTCCGGCACGACCAGCAGTGTCAGCGCGGGCCGTCCGAGGTCATCGATCAGCTTGAGCAGCTGCTCGCATTGCGGCCAGGTTGCCGGCGCGACATCGTGCAGGGCAATGCAGACCTTCAATGTCATGGCGGCGCGCAGCTGTGCAGCACCGCTGGCGTCGACGGTGCCGGGCCTCGAAGTCGTGCATAGCGCTGCAATTGCGCGCCGAGGGTGCGCTCCCAGGTGTAAGCGCTCTCGACGCGCGCGCGCGCGCGAACTGCCATCAGCTCGCGATCGCCCGCATACAACGAGCGAATTGCGTGCTGCAGCGCATCGACACGATCGGGCTCGGCGAGCCGGCCAACTTCGGCATCGACAAGTTCCGCGACCGCACCGGAATCGACACCCACCACCGGCACTCCACACGCCATCGCTTCGAGCACAACCAGGCCGAAAGTCTCCTGCGGTCCGGCGTGCAGCAGCGCATCGCAACTCGCAAACAGGCGCGCGAGCCGTCGCGTCTCCTGCTCGTAAGGCAGCACGGTAACCTGTGGCGAAACGCGGCGTCGGACATCGCCGCCGACCAGCAACAGATGATAGCGAGGACCCAGTCCTTCCACCGCGCGGCGCATCAACGCGATACGCTTCTCGCGCGCCAGACGCCCCGCATAAATCAGCAGACGAGTGCTCGGTGCCAAGCCGAGTTCGGTGCGCAACGCGCCGTCACGTGCGTCCGGATGAAAAACCGTGGCGTCAACACCGAGCGGACGGATTTCGACACGCGCAACACCGAGAGATTGCAGATGCGCCGCGACGACACGACTCGGCGCCAGCACCAGATCGAAGCGTGCATACAGGCGTTGCAGATAGGCTCGGGTCGCCATCCCGGCGGCCGCGCCGAAACGACTCGCAACCAGACTCGCAAGATCGGAGTGTGCGAAGGCGACCGCCGGCACACCCAGGCGCCGTGTAGCTGCAACAGTGGCCCATGCACCCTGATAGGGATCGCCCGCTTCGATGAGATCGGGGGCAAGTTCGCATAGTGCGTCGCGCCACCGCGACGTGCCCAACGGCATGCGATAGCCGCCGCCAAACGGGATACGCGGCGCGGCAAACTCGATGAGGCCGGCATGGTTGGTAACCCGCGCACCCGGCACCAGCAACGTATGACGGACCCCCGGTGTGCTGTGCAGGTAACGGCGCTTGGCGCAAAGGTAGCGCTTCACACCACCGCTGTGTGGCGCAAAGAACAGGGTCGTGTCGACGATGTGCATTCGGCTCTGCTGCAACAAGGCGATCGAAGATCAATGGCGGATGTGGCGCCGAGTCATCGACGCACGGATCCCCATATGTAGCCCTTGCGATCGTTACAGCATGATGACGGTTCGCGCGACCGTCACCGTTCCACAGCGCGTGAATCAGACGAAACGACTCAGACCATCGTCGTCCGCCGCGCCGCTCGCGTCTTCGTTCGAATCGGCACCATCCGTGCCTGATTGATGGTCCCCGACAGCGCCCGCCGTGTCGGAACACAAGCGCTCACTCGCCGCCTCGGCCTTCTGCCAGCGTGTCAGGATCGGATTGTCCGATTCGGCCGCGGCCAGCTCATCGAGCAGTGTTTGCTTGTCTTGGTCCGACAGATCCGTCCAATGGCAGTCGGCCAGCGCGCCGGCCAGCGCATAAAGCAGATTGAGGCTCGGCCGAAATCCCGCGCGCTTGACCTTGAGAAACGTGTCGAGTGCACCGACTTCGACCAGATCCTCGTAGGTTCGCACGCCGACCTGGCGCAACCAGGCGGCAGACTTCGGACCGACGTTGCGGATCTTCGCAGCAGTCATGCCGTTTCTCCGGCCATGTCCGCCGGCACACCGAGCGAGTCGATAAAAATCGCGCACAATCGTTCCATGCCGGCGCGATCCTCATCGTCGAATCGTGCTGGCAACGGACTGTCCGCATCCCAAACACCGATCAGTCGTGTGCCGAGCACCAACGGCACGACGATTTCCGAATGCGAGGCAGCATCGCATGCGATATGTCCGTCGAATGCGTGCACATCCTCAACAACCAAAGTCTCGCGCGCCGCGGCGGCACTGCCGCAGACGCCCTTGCCGAACGCGATGCGCACACAGGCCGGTTTGCCCTGAAACGGGCCGACCACGAGCTCGTCACCGTCGCTGAGGTAAAAGCCGCACCAGTTCAAGTCGGGCACTGCATGCCACACCAGCGCGGCGAAGTTGGCCGCGTTGGCGATCAGATTGCGTTCCGCATGCAGCAAGCCGATCATCTGTTCGGCCAAATCGGCATACATCGCTGATTTGCTGGCGGTCTCGATCGGCGCAGCGGCAAGCATGACGGCCTCGCGAATTGACAAGACAAGCTGTCAATTCTAGCAGCATGAGCGTTTTCGATCGGCGCGCGCCGGCGTTTGGCGTAGCGTCGGTCACAGTCGGCGTGTACTGAATGATTTCCTGCGCGGCCTGCTACGATTTCCGCCCCTCTTGTTGACGTCCGCGACACATGTCGACCAATTCTCCCGTTGCGTGCCGGAGCGCTGTTTTCATCACCGGAACCGACACCGGCATCGGCAAGACGACGATCAGTTGCGCATTGCTGCTGGCGCTGCGTTCGCGCGGACTGCGCGCCAGTGGAATGAAGCCGGTCGCAAGTGGATGTCGCGCAACGTCGCTGGGTTTGCGCAATGAGGATGCCGAGGCCCTGATCGCCGCCGGCAATCCGGCGCCTCGGTACGACGACTGCAATCCGTTTGCGCTGAGCGAACCGCTTGCGCCGCACCTCGCTGCGCGCCGCGACCGCACGGAAATCTCGCTCGCTCGCGTGAGCGACGCATACGACAGACTCGAGAGCAATGCCGATTGCATCGTGGTCGAAGGCGTCGGTGGCTGGTCGGTGCCCTTGTCCGATGAATTGATGCAGGTCGACCTCGTGCGCGTGCTTGAGCTTCCGGTCATCCTCGTCGTCGGGCTGCGTCTGGGCTGCCTCAACCACGCGCTGTTGAGCGCGCGCGCGATAGAGGCCGATGGCTGTGCGCTGCTCGGCTGGGTCGGTAACCGCATCGATCCTTCCATGGACCGGCCTGACGAAAATCTTGCCACCTTGCGCAATCGCCTGCGCGTGCCATGCCTTGGCGTGCTGCCATATTTCGACGATGGTGATTTTCGAGGCGCGGCGTCCTGTCTCGACGCCGTCTGTGCGGCGGTGAACCCGACCGGCAGGGGTGTGGTGCCCGCCGGGTAACCGTGCGTGGTTGTCGCCGGCAACCTTGATCCAATTGCCGCATCGACAATGAATGATCGCATCCGCAACCGGCTGTTGTGGCCATCTCGACTGGTGGTGTTGCGCGACTTCGGCCGGAGCATCCTGGCCTTGATGCTATCCGCTGGTGTTCTCCCGCTGGCGAGCGCGCCGACGCAAACCCGGGCTGGTAGACTCGTCGTCAACGTCGCATGAAGGAAGATAGATGGCCGATGCCCAACGCTATTTCATAACCATTGACGATCTCGCCAAGGCGCGTGGCGAATTCAGCGATCTTTCTTTTCAAGGAGGTTCGCCGACGAGTTTCGCCAAGCTTTTGCAGCAGGCGCTGCGCGAACCGGTGTTGTGGCGACGCTGGCGGCAGATGCAGCCGGATCCGGACGCGGTCGATCCGGCACTCGGCATCGATGATCCGAACGCGACAGTTACCGCACACCAATCCGATCTGCACTGCGATGTCGAGGTGGTTACGAGTCTTCCGCATCAGCTACTCAAGCACCGACTGGGCCTCTTGATCGGCAAGCACTGGACCTTGCGCGACGTGCGTGCGGCGCATTGATCCGGCCGACCGACCTTGGCTTCGCTGTGCGTTCGACATCCGCGCCCGCGCTGCGGTGGTCAAATGGTTCAATGCCTGCCCGGACGCGAAAGCGAACGACGATTGCCTCAGTTGCGGGCCGAACCAAAGGGGATGTCGAAAAGTCCTCTTTTGATTCTTTCAATCGATGCCGTGATGACGACCGCGATATGGAGCGTAGAACGCTCGCAGCTGCGCGATGTCGGCATCGACATCCGCACCCGGATGGAACAAGCAGCCGATGCCGATGGTCCTGTCCGGATAATCGAACCAGACCGGCAGAATGGGTACTTGCGCGGCGCGCGCGATGTGCCAGAAACCGGTTTTCCACTGTGCCACATGCCGCCGCGTGCCTTCCGGCGTGATGCCCAGCCAGAAACGCGGACAGCTTTGAAAACGCGCAGCCATCTCCCCGACGATCCCGTGCGCGGCGTCGCGATCGACCGCCACACCGCCGAGGCGGCGCAGCAGCGGCCCGAGCATTCCATCGAACACTTCGCGTTTGGCCATGAACGCAATATCGGCACCCAGCGCGCCCTTGAATGCGAGCCCCCAGAATCCGTCCCACCACGACGAATGCGGAGCGACGATGAGGACCAGTTTCGGCACGTCGGGAAAATCGCCGACGAGTTTCCAGCCGGCCATCCGCAGAAATCCGCGCGCCACCCAGCCCCACGCATGCAGCGGGAACTGCGGCATGTTCGGCGGCAAACGTTGCGGCAATCCGTCAAACGTCACTGAGCGTACCCGGGGTTGCCCGCGCGCGTTTGATCAAGCCGCGCTTCTTCTTGCTGACAAGCCGGCGCTCCTTGGACGCGCGCGTCGGTCGAGTCGAAACACGTCGCTTCGGCGTGCTCAGCGCCGAACGGATCCATTCCACAAGGCGCTGACGCGCATCGTCACGATTCCTGGCCTGATCGCGAAATCGATTGGCCTGGATCACCAGCACGCCGTCCGCGGTCAAACGGCGATCGCGCCGCGCCAACAAACGTTCACGCACCGCATCCGGCAGCGACGGTGAATTCGCGACATCGAATCGCAGCACGACGGCGCTGGCTACTTTGTTGACGTTCTGTCCACCGGGTCCGGATGCACGCACGAAAGTTTCGTCGAGCTCATTTTCGTCAAGACTCAGGCGGACATCGACCTTGAGCATATGATCGCGCCCGCCAACGCCGCCAAGGCAATGACAGCGTCAGCGATGCACCTTGGCCGCATTGGCCGCCAGGGATTTCGCACCGGTCACGCTTTCATGCGCGGCCTTCAGCAATTGCGTCGCGGTCGTCAGATCATTGCGCGATACGGCTTCGGCCCATTGCTGCTGCTGAGCGTCGGCCTTGGTCGAACACGCATCGATCTGCTTCCTGAGATTGTCAGGAACGCGGCGCTTGTGTTTGACCCCATCCTCGGCACGCATGCATTCGGCGCGAAGGTCGGCAAGCGTCGATTCAAACTCCGTGTGCAACTCGGCGATGCGGGCGGCCGTAGCGTGCTTGCGCGCGGCCGCTGCCGCCGCTTCAGCTATGCGCTTCTTCTCGGCCGCCATGGTACGGGCGCGTTCTTCCGCGACGCTTCGTTGTTGTTGCTCGATGGCAACGACGCGTGTCACCACTTTCGGGTCGGCCAGATCATCGAAGCTGAGCTTGTGCGGATTTCGCTGACCCACGGTCAGCCAGCTCTCAACGGTGCGGCGGCAGTCCTGCTTGCGTGGGTCGGCCAGCTTGTCCGCCGGCAACCCCTTGGCCAGTGCGGGGTCACCGGACCATGCGCGCAAACAATCCACAGTGTCTGCGGCGATATCCTGGCCACCGCCAAGCACGGCGGCAAGATCCGCGTCGCTGATTTTCGTAGCCGGGTTCTGGCAGGCGACAAGGGCCGCCAGCGCAAAACCGAGGAGCCCGGTACGGACAACAAACGAGATCGGACGCATGAGTTTTCTCCATTACGTACGGTATGGCCAGCAGCATCCGCCGCAATGCAAGTCAATGCAAGTCGAGCCCGATCGACAAAATCCCGGGAATAGACTTGGTCAACCACGCGTCGCTGGTTCCTGACACATCCGTTGCAGACCGAACCGAATAAGCATTCCAACAGGGTGCTGAAAAAGTTCTTCCGGGACTTTTTCAGTCGCTCCGTGCGGGCCAAGCCCGCGAACGTCGCTCCCTGCATCGCGCTAGCAGCCTGCTAATGCGCCGCCTTTTTGGCTTCCTCGACCAGACGCCGGGCACTGCCCACGATGTGTTGTGCGTTTTGCGCAATCATTGAGGTTTCGAACGCGTTGCCCTTGGCGCTGGCGGCGTCCATCTGCGCACGCAATCGACCGGAGCGCTGCAGGCAGTCGTTGATGCGTTTGTTGAGCACCGGTGACTGCGATTTTGCTTTCTTGGCAATCGCCCTGGCTTGCTCGCACAGGGACTCGTACTCGCTAAGCGCTCCGTTGAAGGCTTGTTCGCTGCCACGCGATTGCTGTCCCTGAACAGCGACCACCGGGGTGGGCGGCTTGACCGGAGTGGTGGCGGCGGGATGACTCGCGATCGGCGTTGCGACACGCGCCGGAACCGGATGATTGAGCAAGGCGAGCGCGCGGCGCGCCACTTTCTCCGTCGCCACGTCGCCGAATGTGAGTTTGTGCGGATTGCGTGTGGTGTCGACCAGCCACCCTTCCACGCGCTGGCGACAATTGGCCTTGGCGGAGGTGGTATCCATGCCCGCCGGCAGCCCGCGAATCAGATCCTTGTCGCCGGACCATACGCTCAGGCACTGGACGGCCGCGCGATCGATCGGCGGATTGGCGGTGTCTGCGCTGACGCTGTCACTGCGCAACAACGATCTGAGTTCAGCGTCGCTGAGCTTGCCCGCCGCGTCACCGCAAGCCGACAGAGCCATCATGCCCGCGCCCAGCGCGACATACAAAACAGTACCTGGAAACGTCATCGAAAACTCCTCGTCGCAAGAACAACACCGCTCAATGGCTTCGCAGCGCCATGATGATCGCGAACAACGCACCGAGAGCGGCAGCCAGCACCGCCCACGGCACGCCGATCAACCGCGGTACCGGCGTCGCCAGCGCGAACAACACCGCCGCGGCGATCACCAACGCCGCGCCAATGCGCGACCACAGCGCGACTCGACGCTCGCGTCGCGAGCAGGCCTGGATTTGCTTGAGATCATCCAGGGCCACGCGAAGTTCCAAGCCGCCGCTGGTGGTCTGGGTCAAGTATTCATGTACGAGTTGCGGCATGTCCGGCGCCAGCGCCAACCACTCCGGCGCACGCCGGCGCAGGGTGCGCAGCAACTGACGCGGACTGCGCCGCTTTCGCCAGATTCGTTCGAGCACGGGTTTCGCGGTCGCCCAGATGTCGATCCCGGGGTGCAGCAGTCGCCCGACTCCTTCGATATTGAGCAGCGTTTTCTGCAGCAGGATCAATTGCGGTTGCAGGACCAGTTCGTAGCGGCGCGCAGTCTGGAACAGCTTGACCACAACCTCGGCCAGCGATATCTCGCTGAGCGGCCGCGAGAAGTATGGCTCGCACACGGTACGCACGGCCGTTTCGAGCTCGTCGAGACGTGCGTGCGGCGGAATCCAGCCGGCGCTGATATGCAACTCCGCGATGCGCCGGTAGTCACGCCGGAACAGTGCGAGAAAGTTCTCCGCGAGCCAGTACTGGTCGCGTTCGGACAGACTGCCCATGATGCCGAAGTCGAGCGCGATGAAACGTGGATCGGCGCTGCGCTCGGCGTCCACCCAGATATTGCCGGCGTGCGCGTCGGCGTGAAAGAAGTTGTCCCGAAACACCTGGGTGTAAAAGAGCCGGATGCCTTTTTCGGCCAGCGCGACACGATCGATGCCGGCGGCATCCAGCGCGGACAGATCGTCCACCGGAATGCCGCGTACGCGCTCGAGCGTCAACACTTCGCTGCTGCTGTGCGACCATACGACCTCGGGCACGCAAAGGTCATCGGAGCCGGCGAAATTGCGCCGCAACAACGAGGCATTGGCGCCCTCGTGCTGCAAATCGAGTTCGCGCGTCAGCGTGCTCTCGATTTCGGCCACCACATCGAGTGGCCGGATCTTGTCGGCGTTCGGATGGTAGCGCTGCACCAATTCGCCGATCGCACGCAACAGATCCAGATCGCGCGCAACGCGCGCGTGAATATCCGGCCGCAGCACCTTGACGACAACCTCGCGCCCACCGGCCAGGCTCGCCGCATGCACCTGCGAAATCGAGGCCGATGCGAGCGGCACATCGTCGAATTGTGCATAGAGCGACGCCAGTGGCGCACCGAGTGCGCGCTCGACGGCCGTCCGCGCGATCGCCGCCGGAAACGGCGCGACCTGATCCTGCAGGCGCGTCAGTTCATCGGCCACGTCCGCCGGCAACAGGTCACGACGGGTGGACAGAATCTGCCCGAACTTGACGAAAATCGGTCCGCACTCGGTCAACGCCAGGGTCAGACGGGCGCCACGCGGCAGTCCCGCAACATCGGCGCGCGCGCGCGGCAGCAGAAGACGCACGAGTTTCAACGGGCGATACAAATGCGCTGCATCGATCAGCTCGTCGAGCCGGTAGCGCACCAGCAGGATGGCGATGCGCGCAATACGCGGAACCTGGCGCAACGGCGTCATGTGCCGGAATTTCCGGGTTGCCCTTGCAGCCGCGCGATACGTGCTGCCAGACGGTCGACGCCTTCACGCACGGCATCGACGTCATCGAGAAACCTCTCGACTTCCGGCCCGGCAACCAGATCGCGACTCTCGGCCGTCAGGAACTCCACCGTATCGCGCGCAAACGATCGCGACATGTCGCGCGACCAGCCGAATGCCGTGCGCAGCGCGCGCGCCAGCTGAAACCCGACGACATCGCCGAACAAGCGCGTAAAGGCCACGTCGATATCCGGTGCGAACTTCGACATGATCACATCGAGCTGGCGTGCAAACTCCGCGTCGCCGGCAATCTCGACTGCACCGGGTGACAGTTCGTTGCCGGTTCCGGCACGCATGGCCATCGCCAACAGACGCCCCGGTGTGGTGCGGATCGTGAGCGCGCTGTCGCCCTCGATCGCCGGTCCGATGGCAACGTGGTTACCACGCATGTGGATGCGCAAGGCCAGCGGCGTGTTCCTGAACTTGAGCGTCAGCGCACGACCATCAAATGCAGCGAGGCGCGCACGCGATTCCGCATCAAGCACGAGCACGCTATTGATTGCGCGCTCGAGCAGAAGGCCCAAAGCG
>JBAUWF010000050.1:0-39081 GCA_049583635.1 Rhodanobacteraceae bacterium | reverse complement strand
CAGGCCTATACGCGCGAGCCGGTCGAGGGGCAGCGCTATGCCGATGCGGTGAATCTCGTGCTGTCCACTGCACGCCGACGCATCGGCGTGCGCGCGGCGCTGACCGCGATGGTCATCCTGCTGGTGTTCGGCGCGATCACGCTGGTGCTGTGGGCCGGCGCGAAGGCCGTGGTCGGCGGCTCGATGGATGCCGGTGTGCTCGGACAGTTCGTGTTGTACGCGGTGTTCGCGGCCGGATCGGTCGGCGCGCTCAGTGAGGTCTGGGGCGACGTGCTGCGCGCGGGTGGCGCGCTCGAACGCATCGGTGAATTGCTCGACACCGAGCCGGCGATCCGATCCGCGGCCTCTCCGGTTGCACTGCCGCGCAAGGTCCGTGGGGCGCTCCGCTTCGAGGGGGTGGAGTTCGCTTATCCCTCGCGACCGGAACGCGCGGCGCTGCACCAGTTCAGCCTCGACATTGCGCCGGGCGAAACCGTCGCGCTGGTCGGGCCGTCCGGCGCGGGCAAGACCACCGTATTCCAGTTGCTGCTGCGTTTCCACGATCCGTTGAGCGGACGCATCACGCTCGATGGGTTGGACATACGCACGCTCGCGCTCGCCGATCTGCGCGGCGCATTTGCACTGGTTCCGCAGGAACCAGTACTTTTCGGTGCAAGCGCTGCCGACAACATACGCTTCGGTCGCACCAGCGCGGATGAGGCGGCGATCGTGGCCGCCGCGCGCGCGGCCGAAGCCGACCAGTTCATCGCCGACATGCCCGATGCCTATGCGACCGAGCTCGGCGAACGCGGTGTGCGCCTATCCGGCGGTCAACAGCAGCGAATCGCGATCGCGCGCGCCCTGTTGCGCGATGCCCCGGTGCTGTTGCTCGACGAGGCCACCTCAAGCCTCGACGCGCAGTCTGAACATCTCGTGCAGCAGGCGCTCGACCGATTGATACGCGACCGCACCACGCTGGTCATCGCGCACCGGCTGGCAACCGTGCAGCGCGCCGACCGTATCGTGGTCATGGATGGCGGCCGCATCATCGCCGAGGGCACGCACGCCGATCTGGTGCGCGAGGGCGGTCTGTACGCCGAACTCGCACGCCTGCAGTTCGCAGCCTAGCGATGCCACCGGTACAATCGGCCGGAACGCGGTCGCATGCGGGGAAGCCCGGCACGAGGCGTTCCAACACGACTTCGACCATACCGGGTGCGACAGCGCTGCATTGATGGTGACGTGCTAACCGACTCCGAACTCGCGCCGCAAGCACTCGATCGCGCTTTCGCGCTACCGGCGCGGTGCTATATCGATCCCGCCAGTGTCGCGCTGGACCGCGCGGCGGTGTTTGCGCATGGCTGGCAACTTCTCGCGCGCAGCTCGCAGGTCACCGGCGCCGGGGATCACGTCGTCACCCGTATCGGCGATGTGCCGCTCTTGATCGTACGCGGCGCAGACGGTGTTCTGCGCGCGCTGCACAACGCATGTCGCCATCGCGCCGGACCGATTGCAACCTGCGATGGTCGAGGCGCGCGGAACCTGTCATGCCGCTATCACGGCTGGACCTACGCGCTTGATGGGCAGTTGCTGCGTGCGCCGGACATGGATGGCGCGACCGGGTTCGATTGTGCGCGGATCCGCCTGCCCGAGGCCAAGGCCGGCGAATGGCGAGGCCTCGTCTTTGCCGCGCTCGACCCTGTGATGGAACTTGCAACGGTGCTCGACGGCATTGATGGGCGACTCGGCGGCACCCATTTCGCGGACTATGTGTTCGAGCGGCGCGTGACCTACGACATCGCCTGCAACTGGAAGGCTTACGTGGACAATTTCCTCGAAGGCTACCACTTGCCGCTGGTACATCCGGAACTCAACCGCCTGCTCGATTACCGCAGCTACACGACCGAAACCAGCGCGTGGTACTCCGTGCAATCGAGTCCGCTCGACAGCGGCGATGATCTGTACGGCCGCGGTCAGGCGCTGTACTACTACATCTGGCCCAACACGATGTTGAATATCCTGCCCGGGCGCCTGCAGATCAACCGCGTGATCCCGCTCGGCGCAAGGCATTGTCGCGTCGAGTTCGACTACTGTTACGCGCCGGGCAATCGCGGCGGCGCGGCCAGCCGTCGCGAAGATGACGAGGCGTTCAGCGATCTGGTGCAGCGGCAGGACATCGCGATCTGCGAGCAGGTGCAGGAGCGGCTTGCATCAGGTTCCTACGATGCAGGTCGGCTCAATCCGCAACGCGAGAGCGGAGTGCACCATTTCCACGAGCTGCTGCGCGCGGCGTACCGCGCGCACCAGCCTTTGGGCTGATGCCGAATACAACCGGTGTGTCTTGCTGCGGCTACCCGCAGCGTGGCGAACGGTCTCGCGAGCGAGGCCGGTTCATGCCAGAGGTTGCACACCCGCCGCCTGCGAGCCTTTCGGACCCTGCACGACTTCAAAGTTCACGCGTTGCCCCTGTTGGAGCGTACGGAAGCCTTCCGCATTGATCGCCGAGTAGTGCACAAACACATCCTCGCCGCCTTCCTCGGGCGCAATGAATCCAAACCCCTTGGAATCATTGAACCACTTCACCGTACCGGTACGCATCTTGACGACCTCTTTGCTGTTGTGGCCCGCGCGATGGCGGCGGCAAGGCGAACGTCCAACCGCGGTCATCGGCAGGTCGACAGAGTATAACAAGTGTTAAACGCAAGAAAGCAAGAGCTCGCCGAGCGCGGCGAAAAACAGGCTATCGTGCCGATCGAGCCGACTGCGCGCCGGCGCGTCGCGGTAGCCTACGCCGCGAGCAGAGCGGCAATGACTTCGGGAAACCGGGCCATCGCGGCGTCGAGATTGGCAAGGATCTCGTCGATGCCGATTTCGACCCCAATCGCCTCGGTTGATCGCGGATCGCAACCTGCAGCCCAGTTCGCAACCAGGGCCAGGCAGGCATATTCGATGCCCAGCTCGCGCGCGAGCGCGGCCTCCGGCATGCCGGTCATACCGACCAGATCGCAGCCGTCCTGGCGCATGCGGGCGATTTCCGCGCGCGTCTCCAGTCGCGGTCCCTGGGTGGCGCCATAACAACCACCATCGACCAGTACCACGCCGACGCAACGGCCGGCAGCGAGAAGATCCTGCCGCAGCGACGCGTCGTATGGCTCACTGAAGTCAATATGGCGCACCGCCGTATCAGGCATGTCGCAGTAACTACCGATCCGTCCCCAGGTGTAATCGATGATCTGGTCGGGAACCGCCAGCGTGCGCGGACCGAGGTCGTCTCGAATGCCACCGACCGCATTGATACCGATCACGCGGCGTGCTCCGAGTTGCTGCAAGGCCCACAGGTTGGCGCGGTAGTTGACGTGATGCGGCAAAATGGAATGATTGCTTCCGTGCCGGGCAAGAAATCCCACGCGCCTGCCCGAATGCGTGCCGATCACGATGTCCGAGGATGCGGCACCATACGGGGTTTCGCGGGCGCGCTGCTCGCAATCGGTGAGTCCGGGGAAATCGTACAAACCGGTACCACCGATCAATGCCAGATCGATACTCATGGCAAGGCGTCCCGCAGACGCAGTCGACGCAGGTCCAATCGCCATGCGCGAGCATGCGGCATCGTTCGCGCGCATTCAGCCAACAGGTGTCGACATGATCTTGCGCGTTCAAAGTGCATAAATTGCCGGCAAATTGCGACCTTGCTCATAGTAGTCCATGCCATAACCGAAGACGTAACGGTCGGGTACTTCGAGCCCGACGAAATCGGCGGTGACGCCGGATACACGGCGATCGTGGCGCTTGTCGCAGAGCACGGCGATCAAGGTACGGCGTGCGCCATTCTCGGTGCAGTAATTGCGGATCGCCTTGAGCGTATGCCCCTCGTCGAGGATGTCGTCGACCAGCAAAACGATCCTGCCCGCGATCGACAGCGTCGGCTGCTTGATCCACGACAACTCACCGGCGAGCGTCTCACCGCGATAGCGGGTCGCATGCACATAGTCAAAATCGAGCGGCGCCGCGATCGACGTCGCAAGCTGACCGGCAAAAATGAGGCCGCCCTGCATGATGGACAGGAACAGTGCCGGCTCGCGATCAAGCGCGGCGTCGATCTCGCCGGCGATGCGCGCAATCGCGGCGCGCACGGTCGCACCGTCGTGAATACATTCGGCCTGACTCAATGCTGTGGCAAGTGCCGGCCGTTCCATATCAGCCCGCTTGCGCCAGTTGATCGAGCGTCATCACGCGCGCGATGAAATGATCACGCTGCGGATTGTCAACCAGCGCATCCCAGCTTTGCGCCGCATTGCCGCGCAATCGCGCCAGCCGTTCCGGCTCGCACGGCGTCGCTCCGCTGGTGGTCGCGAGAGCCTCCGGCACGATGGCCGGATCACAAGCGAGAATCAGATCGCAACCGGCCGCGAGGTGCAGTGCGACACGCTCGGTGACGTTGCCGAGCGGGCGGGCGGCCGCCATGCCGATATCGTCGCTGATCACGGTACCGGCGAATCCGAACTCGCCTCGCAGGAGCTGGCGGATCCAGATGGCCGAACAGCCCGCCGGCTGCGAATCGACCGCCGGGTAGATCACATGCGCAAGCATCACGGCCTCGGCGCCTGCGCCGATCGCATCGGCAAACGGCACCAGATCGGTGCGTCTGATCTCATCGAGCGAACGTGGGTCGTGCGCGATTTCGAAATGGGTATCCTCGACGACCGATCCGTGACCGGGAAAATGTTTCAGTGTCGCCGCCATGCCGCCAAGATGCATGCCGCGCAGATACGCCAGCGCCAATTCCGAAACGACAGCGGGGTCGGCGTGCAGCGCGCGCTCATCGATCGCCCGGTTGCCGCGTGCGAGATCAACCACCGGCGCGAAACTCAGGTCGATATCGATCGCTCGCATTTCGCTGGCCATGAGCCAGGCATGTTCCTCCGCCATCGCAACCGCGCGTGCCGCATCACGATCGTGCAGTCGACCGAGTGTCGACAGCGCAGGCAGCGATGTGAAGCCCTTGCGCAACCTCTGTACCGGCCCGCCTTCCTGATCGACGCAAACCAGGAACGGCCCCGGGCGCAGATCCCGAATCGAGTCGATCAGTGCCATGATCTGTGCGCGATCTTCGAAATTGCGCGCGAACAGGATCACGCCACTGACCTGTGGCTCGGCGAGCCATCTCCGCTCGTGTTCACCGAGAGCCTTGTCCGGAATTCCTACAATCAACATGCGCAACGGGTCCCCAGATCCTCCGATCGGTCGCCTCCACCGGTCGGGGACGCGCCGCATGCGCATTATAGAAGTTCGCAACGCGCACTGCCTTGCCTGACGAACCGTGGCAGGGTTTCAGGTGCCCTGACATTGGTCCGCCCCAGACAACAGCGTCGCCTGGCGCCTTTCAACGTCGCTTCGCAATGCTCGGAGCGAACGCGGTTTGTACGCCCCGCAATTCGGATCAATCGCGTTCGAACAACGCGATCGACTCGACATGAGCGGTGTGTGTGAACATGTCCATCACGCCGGCGGCAGTGAGGCGAAAGCCGTGGCGTTTGACCAGAATCGCGGCATCGCGAGCCAGCGAGCCCGGGTGACACGACACATAAACCACACGCCGCATGGTCCCGTGCGGCAGATAATCGAGCACTGTCGCGGCACCCGAACGCGGTGGGTCAAGCAGCATCTTGTCGCTCGCCGCGTGCTGCGCGAAACGCGCAGCCCGTTGATCGATGCCCAGATCAGCAGCGATGAACTCGACGTTCCCGATGGCGTTGCTCGCGGCATTTTCCCGCGCGCGCGCGACCAGCCCCGCGTCACCCTCCACACCGGTCACAGCGGCGACGTGTCGCGCGATCGGCAGACTGAAGTTGCCGAGTCCGCAGAACAGATCGAGCACACGGTCGTCCGGTTGCGGATCGAGCAATTCGAGCACACGCGCGATCATGCGTCGATTCATGCCGGCATTCACCTGCACGAAATCAAGTGGTTGGAAGCGAAATTCGACGTCGTCGACACGGAACGACAGCACCGGGGCCGTTGCCGGCCACAGCGGCTGCACACTGTCCGGAGCGCCCGGTTGCAGCAGGATGGCGAGATCGTGGCTGCGACCGAAAGCGGCCAGGGTGGCGCGGTCGACTTCGGACAACGGCGAGAGGTGACGAAATACCAGCGCGACCGATTCATCGCCTGCGGCGATTTCGATCTGAGCAATCGCGCGCTTCCCCTCGAGCGTGCCGATCATCTCGGCGAGTGCGCCGATGCGCTGACCGACTGCCGGCAGCAACGTGTGGCAATGCGCCAGATCGGCGACGAAGCGCGGGTTGGTCTCGCGGAATCCGACGACCACCTTGTCCTTCTTGCCGACCCACTTGACCGACAATCGGCCCTTGCGCCGATAGCCCCACGGTTGATCGGTCAACGGTACCAGCCAGGATGCCGGCTCGATCTTGCCGATGCGCTCGAAGTTCTCACGCAACACGCGCTGCTTCGCGGCGATCTGCGCGGTCGGCGAAAGATGCTGCAACGCACAGCCGCCGCAGGTGCCGAAATGCGCGCAGACCGGTTCGACGCGATCGGGCGAGACACGCAGCAAGGTATCGATGTCGGCCTCGTCGAACGTACGATGCCGCCGCTGCACACGTAAACGCGCGCGCTCACCCGGAAGAGCGCCCGCGACAAATACGGCCTTGCCGTCGATGCGCGCGACCCCACGGCCGTCATGCGAAAGATCGCTGATCTCGACGTCGACTAACCGCACCAATATCCGCTTCCTTTCACCCGCAGTGTCCCGGCAATGCCAACCCGATCCTGCCTGCGCAAACCATTGCTTGGCGAAGGAGCAGGCTGGATCCTTCGACGGTAGCTTGGCGTTGCCGGATGCAGCGAGTCGGGGATGCAAGCCGCACGTTCAGTGAACATTGTCGGCCTGACGACAGCGGATTCCAAGTCATCGGTCATCGGCACGACATTGAGCAAAAGCCGACTCGCGGCTCATCGATCACCCGGGCGATTGTTGACGGCAATCGTATCGAGCGCCATTCTGCCAGCATCTGTCTGCTTAGCGCCCGCATGCCGTGCCGCGCGTCCTCGTCGCCGATGACAATCCACTGAGCTTGCGCTTCCTGACCGACGCGCTCGGGCGACTCGGCATCGTCAGCACCGCGGTGGGAACCGGCGATGCGGCGATTGCCCGCGCCAATGCGGAGCACTTCGATTTGCTGCTGCTCGATGCACGCATGCCCGGAGCGAGCGGCGTCGACGCACTCGCAGGCATTCGCACAGGTTGCGGGCAATCACGCAACGCCACTGCACTCGCGACGACGGCGGCAAACGATCCACAGGTGCAGGCGGACCTGCTGCACGCGGGCTTTGCCGACGTGCTGGTCAAGCCGATCACGATCGACCAGTTGCGCAAGGCGGTAGCGCGACATCTTGCATTTCCGCGTGTGCAAACGGGTACCGACGATCCGTCGCTCGACGATACGCAGGCCTTGCGCGCAACCGGCGGCGATGCGGCCATCGTGTTGGCGCTGCGGCATCTGCTCGCAAACGAACTCGCGGCATTGCCGGCTGAGTTGTCCGTTCTCGCCGAACATCGCGATCTTGCCGGATTGCACGAGCGCCTGCACCGGCTCGACGCGTCGGCGGGTTTCTGCGGCGCCGGCGCGCTGACACGCGCGATCGAAGCGCTGCGGGCGACAGTGACATCGCAGCAAACGTGGCCGGACCAGGCCGTTGCAGGTTTTCTGCGCAGCTGCGAAGCGATCGGGCTCAAATTGCAACATTAGCGATCGGGCCTGCCCACGCGATCGAAATATGCCCTATTTGGTCAGACCGCCTCGGGCCGCGTTGCGACACTGCCCGGCAGGTGCATCGACCACGCGTTGAGCATGCCACCGGCTAATTGATGCCGAATCACGGTACGCATCAGGCGGCGCAACTGACCGAGTGATTGACGCTCAGGCATTGCATCGTCATGCAATGCCAGCAGGGCACGCCCGCTGATGCACAATGCGCCCGGTTGATCCCGCCAAGTCAACGGTCCGGCTTCAGGATCGTACGCGTAATTCATGCCAGGCTCGACCCCGAGACCGGTGTCGGCAGCATGGGTGAGCGCCAGTGCATAACCCAGATCGGCAAACAGGTCACGCTCGAAACGGCGCAGGCTCCAGTCGATCGGCGCGCCCTCGGCCAGCCTGGCGAGACAATCGGCATAGGCGTCGAACGCCGCGACGTGCGCATCGTTACGGGCGGTCAGACGCAGCACCAATTCATTGAGGTACATGCCTGCGAGCAGCGCGTCGCCACCAAGCACAAACGGTGCGGCGACCGATTCAATACCGGTCAGTGTGCCGAGTTCGCCGCGCATGTGCCACGCCACCAGCAATGGCTGCAGGGGCTGCAGCGAACCGCGCGGACGACGCGAACCCTCGCGCCGCACGCCACGGGCTACAAGTCCGACGCGACCGTGATCGCGGCTCAAGATCTCGAGCAGCAACGAGGTTTCGCGGTACGCCCGCGCGTGCAGGACATAGCCGGGTTGCTGGTCGACGCGAGTCACAGGCATGGCGGTGGAGTCGCACGGTCGGTCAATCGTCATCGTCCCAAGGCGACTTCTTCGGAATCGCCGATGGATGCCTGACCTGCTCGTCGCCGGTCGCAATCCGGGTCCATACCGCGATCGCATCACGCGTCGCCGCGACATCGTGCACGCGCACGATAGCCGCTCCTCGCTGCACGGCGATCAGCGCGGCGGCGACAGAACCCGCAGTGCGACCGACGCCGCCGGCACGACCGGTTAAGGCACCTATCATGGCCTTGCGCGAGAGCCCGACAAAGATGCCCGCCGCAAGATCGCGGAAACGCTCCAGCCCGCGCAGCAACGCGAGGTTGTGTTCGAGCGTCTTGCCGAAACCGAAACCGGGGTCGACCAGCACGCGGCGCTTGTCGATGCCTGCCATCTCGCACGCAAACACGCGCTCGGCGAGAAAGCGATGCACCTCACCAACCACATCGTCATAAACCGGTTTGTCCTGCATCGTGCGCGGCTCACCCTGCATGTGCATGACGCACACGGGGACATTCAATTCCGCCGCGGCTTCCAGCGCGCCGTCGCGCCGCAGTGCGTACACATCGTTGATCAGGCCCGCGCCGACTGCGAGCGCCGCGCGCATCACTTCGGGTTTGGACGTATCGATGCTGATCGGTACATCGACCTCGCCCTTCAACGCATCGATCACCGGCACCACGCGTGCGATCTCGTCCAGCGCGTCGATCGGTTGCGCACCCGGCCGTGTGGATTCCGCGCCAATATCCAGCATATCCGCGCCCTGCTCGACCATTTTCAGTCCGCGCCCGACCGCCGCCTGCACGTCATCGCGCAAGCCGTCGCCGGAAAACGAGTCGTCGGTAAGGTTGAGCACCCCGCAAATGCGCGGGCGATCGAGCCTGAGCAAACGTCCTGCGCAATCGATTACTGGAACCGTGTCAAACATTCGCTATTGTCCCAGCGCCGCCGTCGCGCTTGAAAGCTCAGTGGATGCCTGATGTTTTTGCGGTGGCTTCATCGGGTGCCGGCAGACCCGCTTTCTTGCATAATGCGGCGAAGCGCGAATCCTCCTTGTAGCGTAGCAGGAATGGATCATAGAGCAGGGAGCTGAGGCCGGGATCACGCAGGGTCCAAGCTCGATCCAACCACGCAAACATCCGCTCCGAATCCTCGCGCAGGGCATAAACCTCGGCAATCTGGTACGCGGCGTTGTCGCCTTGCTTGTCAAGCAAATTCTCCAGTGCCGCGCCGGCGGCAACGCTGTCGCCGCTGATCTGTTGCGCCAAGGCCAAGGCCGTGTCCCGCCAAACTCCTGGCAATTCCTGCTGTGCGGCACGTAGTGCAGCGTGAGCGTCACCGCGCTGGGCCTCGATGATTGCCAGCGTTTCGTACTGACCCACGGCCCCCGGTTGCAAAGCGATTGCCCTGCCGATTGCCTGCTCGGCCTCGTCGAGGCGACCGAGCGAAGAAAAATACTGGGCGAGCCAGCTATACCAGATTGCGTGCAAAGGATCGCTCGCTAGCGCCTGTTGGGTCAGTCGAACCGCCGGTTCGAGTTTGCCCATGGTCGCCAGCAAAACTCCCCACATGAACTTGGCTCTCCCATCCTCCGGCGCGAGTTGCAGCGCGCGCCGGAACTCGGCATCCGCTCCGGCCCAGTCGAAGTCCGCACTCTGCAGGAGATAGGCGCGTGCGATATGCGCCGATGCCAGGTTCGGGTCCAGCGCCAGTGCGATGTTGGCCGCTTCGCGCGCCTTTGCGTAGGCTTGGTTCATGGCTGTACCGCTCAGGAACTGA
Source organism: Rhodanobacteraceae bacterium (assembly GCA_049583635.1). Taxonomy (GTDB): domain Bacteria; phylum Pseudomonadota; class Gammaproteobacteria; order Xanthomonadales; family Rhodanobacteraceae; genus Dokdonella_A. The sequence continues at coordinate 28,775 of JBAUWF010000050.1, read as the reverse complement.
GCGGCATGGGATGTCCACGTTTGCGACAGGCCGGCGTAGGCGCGCGCATAACGCGGATCAATACGAACAGCTTCATTGAAATAATCAATCGCTTTGCGGTCACCGGACTCGGTGTTGCTGGCATCGTAGAACTGGGCCTGAAGATAGGTGTTGTAGGCGGCAAGGCTGCCGCTGGGCGGGCGATCGCTCTGCAGCACCACACGGTTGCCACTGAGCAATTTGGTCTTGAGTTCGGCGGCGACCGCGTGGGTGATGTCATCCTGCAGCTTGAACAGGTCCCTGTACGACCGGTCGTAATGCTCCGACCACAGCGTGCTGCCATCCATGGCGTTGACCAGGGTGGCACTGATGCGCACCGTGTCGCCGGCGCGGCGCACGCTGCCCTCCAGCAAATGCGCGACGCCCAACTTCTGGCCGATCACCTTGCTGCTGTCCTTGCTGTCGCGGAATTGGAATGCAGAATTGCGACTGATGACCTTCAGTCCCGCGAACTGCGACAGCGCAGTGATCAGGTCCTCGGATATTCCATCAGAGAAGTACTGATCGCTCTTGTCGCCGCTTTCGTTGGCCAATGGCAGTACGGCAATGGATTTGGCGGGAATCGGTGCAATGCTCCCGTCAGATCCCAATCCGGCACCTTTGTGCCACACGAAGGCGTTGGTCAGCAGCAACACCACTGCCCCGGCCAGTACACCGATGATCCAGAAATCCAGCTTGCGCCCGGTCTGGTGTGCGGTGGAATCCTCGGGCGCAATTTCGCTTTCGCGCTTCAGCCCTTGCGGCGTGAACTCGTAGAACCAAGCAAATGCGACCCAGAACGGAAAGCCAATGATTGCTGCGACGACGAACCAGCGCGTGATCCATTCCGGCGCGCCGAATGCCGGCGCAAGTTGCGCGATACCTTGCGCCACCGCCCACACGGCGCCGCTATACAGCACCGCTGCGCGCACTACGTTGCGCCGCCCGAGTTCCGCAAACAGTGACCGGCCGCTCATGGCGTGATGTTGCCGCGGGCGCCCGCGGGACGATCCTTTTCGTCCCGCTTCAGCAACACATCGAAACGCGGATCCTGGCGGAGTGGGTCCCATAACGGGCTGTAGCGCAGCTCGGCCAGCGTAAGGCCGTCGGGCTCCTCCAGCAGATGCGGCAGGGCGGCAAGAGCCGCGTCGGCGTCGCCGAAATACGCCTGAATCTGCGCAAGCGGAATCTCCATGCTCGGTCGCATCAGTGCATCAGGCGCGGCAAGCCCGACTGCGCGCTCCACCTCGCGCAAGGCTGCGGCCTTGTCACCAAGACCCGCCTGCGCATACGCGAGTATCTGAGCCAGATGGACATCGTCAGCGCCAGACTGGCGCCAGGTATCAACCTCGCTCACGACTTGCGCAAAATTCGATTGCGCGCCCTTTGCGTCGCCAGTCCACGACCGGCTGGCGCCGAGCGCAAGCAGATAGTAGGGGCGATACAGGCCGAGCGATTCCTCCGGTTCGGCCAAGGCGTGTTCGAGCACGGCGACCGCGCCCATGAAGTCGCGACGGAACCAGAGCAGCTTGATGCGGCTGCGCGAGGCATCGCCGTCGGCCGGTCGCAGCGTGACGCCTTCGAGCAGCTTGCCGGCCGCGTCGACGTTGCCTTGCTCGAGCCACGCATCGGCCTTTGCCGCGATCAGGCTCGATGAGTCCGGCTCGATGTCCAGAGCGCGATCGAGCGTCGCGCGCGCGTTGGCAAAGTCGCGCAAGGCCGCATAGTTGATCGCGAGGCCGCTGAACAAACTGGTCTCGCGCGGATCGAGGCGAATCGCTTCCTCCAGATGCGTGATGGATTCGCGCCAGTGGCCCTGACGACGCTCGACATAGGCAACCGCGGCAAGCACGGAAGGGTTGTTGGGCAGGCGTTGGCGCGCCTGCTCGAATTCGCGCAGCGCACCGTCGAAGTCGCGCAGGCAGCGATAACGGTAATAGCCGACCGCCAGATGCGCCTCACCGAGATCGGGTTGCAGCCTGAGTGCGGTGTCGGCCGCCCGCTTGACCTCGCCAAGCTGGGCCGGCGTGCGGTCGATGAAATTGGAGTACATGTAGCTCTTGACGATTGCAAGGCGTGCCCAGGCCAGCGCGAAGCCGGGATCGATCCGGGTCGCCTCGGCATAAAGCGTTGCGGTGTGACGCGATACCTCGGCCGAGGACCCCAGGCTGCGCGCTTCGAAAGCGAGACCGCGCAGATACGCATCGTGCGCATCGGGGTTTTGCGTCGGGCGCACCTGCATTGCCGCGCGTTCGCCACCACTGAGAGTGATCTGCAAGGCGCTCGCGATGGCCTGCGCCACATCGCTTTCGGTCTGGGAGACATCATCGAATCCACGCTCATAGCTCTGTGCCCAGAGGCGTTCTCCGGAAGCAGCGTGGATCAATTTGACGGAGACAGTCACCCTGCCACCGGACTTTTCCACACTGCCTTCGAGCACGTTGGCAACGCCAAGCTGGTGCGCCACATCGGCAACGTTGTCGGGCGATACCGTGTAGTTCTGGGTTGACGTGTGGGAGATCACCTTGAGCGAGCGAATCTTCGCCAGATGCGCGAGAATTTCCTCCTGGATACCGTCGCTGACATAGCTGTCGGACTTGTCGCCGGAAAGGTTCTTGAACGGCAGTACGGCGATCGACAGGTCCGCCGGCGCAGGCACGACATCCCTGTGCGGCACCAGCGAGTTGGCAAGCAGTAACACGACAGCCAGGCTCAGCGCGGCAACGATCCAGCGGTCGAGCCGCCTGCTGCGCTCAAGCGATGGCGACACGGCGGAATGGTCGACCTCACTCTCGCGCCTGATGCCATCCGGGGTCCACTCGTAGAACCACGAAAAAACCAGCGCAATCGGGAATGCCGCCACCGCTGCGACGACGATCGCGCGCACGACCCAATCGGCGACATGGAAGAACGGGAGGACCTGCGTTGCGGCCTCGACCAGCAACCAGGCGCCGGATGCGTACAGTGCTGCCGCGCGTAATACGTTGCGGCGTTTCAATTCGACCAGGAACGACCGCTTGCCGCTCATTTCCCGGATGCCGGTTTCGGCACTGCGCTTGTGTGCGTCGCAACAGCCGAAACCCCGGCCGGAATCGGCAACCCCACATTCCTGCAATAGGTGGAGAAGCGCGCATCACCCTTGAGAGTCGGCACAATGAACGGGTAATAGAGAATCGTCGTCACGGTCGGATCGCGCGCTTGCCAGCCACGATTCAGCCAGGCCAAAGCCTGATCCTTTTCGCCTCGATAAGCGTAAACCATCGCGATGGCCACGGGACGAAACTGCGCGTCCGCGCGAATCATGTCGTCCAGCGCCGCATCGGCCTTGGCGTGATCGCCCAGCGCAAACCAAGCCAGCGCGAGCGCCGAGCGACGTTGTCCGGGGCCCGGTTCGGCCTGCGCTTCGGCCAGCGCTCGTGCCGCCTGGCCACGCTTGATCTGTACGATCGCCAGAAAGTAATGGCAGCCAACCGCCGCGGGTTGCAGATCGATCGCGCGCTTCAATTCCGCCTGCGATTCCTCGAGGCGATCGAGAGACAGCAGATACCAGCCCTGGGAAAAGTGATAGGTGGCGTTCAAGGGCTCAAGAACCAGCGCCTTGCGGATCAGTATGACGGCGTCATCGACGCGACCGAGCGAAGCGGTCATTTCCGCCAACTGGTAGAGGTTCTGGGCGTTGGTCGGATCCATCGAGACTGCGGTCTTCATGGTCGCGTGCGCAGCCGGAATATCGAGATCGGACCACGCCTCGGTAACGCCGAGCGCGCCCTGTGCCTCGACCAGTTGCGGATCGAGTTCGACCGCCTTGTGCGCATTCGCGCGGGCGAGCGGCCGCGTCGTTTCGCGCTCTCCCGGACCGTTCGCTACCCAGTCAATGAACCACTGCTGGGCGATCGCGATTTGCGCATAAGCCAACGCGTAACCGGGATCCAGACGGATCGCATCCTTGTAGTAGCCAACCGCCTTCTCGTAGTCCGCGCGATTGCGCCGCGCGGCATAGAATTTTCCTTGCAGCAACGCGTTGTAGGCGTCGAGGTTTCCGCTCGGCGGCTTGTCGTTCGATTCGGCAATCTTGCCGAGCAAGGTCACCTGCAACGCTCCGGCCACCGACGTGGCGATCTCGCTCTGGACGGCAAACACGTCCATGATTTCGCGATCGTAGGATTGCGACCACAGCAACTGACCGTTCGCAGCGCGAACCAGTTGCACGAGGATATGCACACGGCCGCCCAACCTGCGCACGCTGCCTTCGAGCAGAGTCGCCACGCCAAGCTTGGCGCCGATTCCGGCCGTGTCGTCCTGCTGTTTTCCGCGGAACTGGAACGAGGAATTGCGCCCTATCACCTTGAGCTCGTGCACTTGCGACAGCGCCGCGATCAGCTCCTCGGACAAGCCGTCGGCGAAGTAATCCTGTTGCGCATCGCCGCTCTCGTTGACCAGAGGCAATACGGCAATGGACTTGTCGGCAGTCCTGGCTCCCGCATCGTGACGCAGCACGAACTTGTCGGCAAGCAGCAACACGACCGCCCCAGCCAACACGGCAATGATCAGGCGATCGAGCTGCCTGCCGGTGCTGCGCGTGATCGATTGCTCCGGCACTACGGCGCTTTCGCGCTTCAGACCGTCGGGGGTCAGCTCGTAGAACCAGGCGAACGCCAGCGCGAACGGGAAGCCGATGATCGCCGCAACGACAATGATGCGCACGACCCACTCGGAAATCAGGAAGTACGGTGCAACCTGCGTCGCGATCTGCACCAGCAACCACGCCGCCGCGGCATAGAACGCACCCGCACGCACGACGTTGCGGCGTTTGAGTTCGGCGAAAAAGCTGCGCTTCACGAGTGCATGTTCCCTGCTGTCATTGCACCGGGTTGGCGCCTTCGGCAAGGCGGCTCAGCTGTATTCTGCGCGAAAAAGCATGAAATTGCGGAGGCCGCCCACAGACACCGATTCTGGGTTCTGCCGTCACCCGGCGCTGCATTCCCCGAACGCCTCAAATCAGTTTGCCGCCTTGGCGCAAGCGCAACACGCGTGCAGCCGACATTCGCGGCGACGACCGCACGCAGACGGCTGCCGGGAAGGCGGCCCTCAGTGCACTCTTCGACCGAACTCCAGAAGTCTGCTAGTCGAGACGCCTGCGCGGTTGTACCGCCGGACCGCCGATCGGGCTTTCTCCACTGCGGGTGCCGGGACCGCCGCTGCCACCGGGTTTCGATTCGCCGCTCCAGTCCTTGGGCGGACCAGGTTCGCGCCCGGCCATTATCGAGGCGATCTGATCGCGGTCGATGGTCTCGTACTGCAACAACGCCTCGGCCATGCATTGCAGCTTGTCGCGGTTGGTTGTCAGTATCTCGCGCGCACGCTCGTAGGCGCGATCGATCACGCCGCGCACAGCTTCGTCGATCTTGCGTGCGGTCACTTCGGAGACGCTCTTGTGCTGCGTGACCGAACGGCCAAGGAATACTTCGTCCTCCTCGTCGCTGTAGGTCATCGGCCCGAGCTCCTCGGAAAGGCCATATTTGGTAACCATGTCGCGCGCAAGCATGGTTGCACGCTGAATGTCATTGGAGGCGCCGGTAGTGACCTTCTCGTCGCCGAACACCAGTTCCTCGGCGACGCGACCGCCATACAGACTGGCGAGGCGACTCTCCAGCGAACTCTTGCTGTGACTGTACCGATCCGCCTCCGGCAGAAACATGGTGACGCCGAGCGCGCGCCCGCGTGGAATGATCGTGACTTTGTGCACCGGATCGTGCTCGGGCACCAACAGGCCGACAATCGCGTGACCAGCTTCGTGGAAGGCGGTCAGCTTCTTCTCATCCTCGCTCATGATCATCGAACGGCGCTCAGCGCCCATCATGATTTTGTCCTTGGCGTGCTCGAAATGCGCCATCGTGACGTCGCGCGAATTCGCGCGCGCAGCGAACAGCGCCGCTTCGTTGATGAGATTAGCCAGATCGGCACCGGAAAATCCGGGTGTGCCGCGCGCGATGACCATTGGCTCTACATTGCTCGATACCGGCACCTTGCGCATGTGCACCTTGAGTATCTGCTCGCGACCCTTGAGATCCGGCAGCGGCACGACCACCTGGCGGTCGAAACGCCCGGGGCGCAGCAATGCCGGATCGAGCACGTCCGGGCGGTTCGTCGCCGCGATTACGATGACCCCTTCGCTGCCCTCGAAACCGTCCATCTCGACCAGCAACTGGTTGAGCGTCTGCTCGCGTTCGTCATGGCCACCGCCGAGACCGGCGCCGCGATGCCGACCGACCGCATCGATCTCGTCAATGAAGATGATGCACGGTGCCTGCTTCTTGGCCTGTTCGAACATGTCGCGCACACGCGCGGCGCCGACGCCGACGAACATCTCGACGAAATCCGAGCCGGATATCGAGAAGAATGGCACCTTCGCTTCGCCGGCGATCGCCCTGGCCAGCAGCGTCTTGCCGGTACCGGGCGAACCAATCATCAGCACGCCACGCGGAATCTTGCCGCCGAGTTTCTGGAACTTGCCCGGATCGCGCAGAAACTCGACCAGTTCGCTGACTTCCTCCTTGGCCTCGTCGCAACCGGCAACATCGGCGAAGGTGATCTTGATCTGATCCTCGCCCTGCAGCTTGGCGCGCGAGCGCCCGAACGACATCGCACCGCGGCCGCCAGCGCCGGACTGCATCTGGCGCATGAAATAGACCAGCAGGCCGATGAAGATCAGGAACGGCACCCAGTCGAGCAGCATACGCAACAGCGGCATGCCGGTATCAGCCGCCTCGAAGCGCACCTTCGGCACGTCCTTGGTGATTTCGGCGATGAACGCGGGCGTCAACGGCACATTGACGTGCACACTCGAGCCGTCCTTGAGCTTGGCGTCGATGGTGCTGTTGTCGTTGCGCACCAGCACATCATCGACCTGGCTCGCACGCACGCGCGCCAGGAAATCCGAATACGCAATGTCGTGACTGGTCGTCGTATGCGGCGTAAAGCTCTGGAACACGGTCAGCAGGACCACCGCGATGATCACCCAGAGCAACAGATTCTTGGCCATGTCATTCACTTATGCGAATCCTTCGTAAGTGTCCGCACATCCTTGCTCGGACTGCTCACGAAATGCGAGTGCTTCGAGGAATGCTTCGAGAGAACCCGCACATCCTCGCGCAGACTGTTCACGAAAAATGGTAATCAAGCAACCAATCGTCATGCATCACTTCCTGTCGGCGCGCTTGCCGATCGCCAGCGCGTACACCTCGGGGCTGCGCGCGCGCGATGCCTTCGGTTTGCGAATGCTGACCTGCCTGTAGCGCGAGCGCAAGCGCCGAACGTATTGATCGAACCCGGCGCCTTGGAACAACTTGGTAAGAAACGCTCCACCAAACCGCAGATGACGCATGGCGAAATCGTCAGCCAACTCGGCCAGCTCCATCATTTGCGGCTGGTCGATGGCCGTCATGCCGGTAAGGTTGGGGGCCATGTCGGAAAGCACAAGGTCAACCGGAGCCCCCGCGAGCATGTCATTCAAACGTTCGAGTGCCTCAGGTTGGCGGAAATCACCCAGCACGAAATCGACGCCGGCAATACCCTGCATCGGCAGCATGTCCATCGCAATCACGCGACCGTCCGCGCCCAGCCGCTCGCGCATCATCTGCGACCAACCACCCGGTGCCGCTCCAAGATCGACCGCCACCATGCCCGGCTTGAGCAGGCGGCCCCGATCGATCAACTCGCCGAGTTTGAACACCGCACGCGAACGCCAGCCTTCAGCTTGTGCACGCTTGACATAAGGGTCCGTGAAATGCTCCTGAAGCCAGCGCGTGCTGGAATGGCTGCGCGCCATCTTAGCGATGCTCCGATCCAATCACTGCATGCGTGAGCGGCTCTGTCTGCGCGCAGCACAAGATGCGCCAACGCAGGCGGATTTGCTGCCCTTGCAAGGCGTGCCGCGAAGATGCGGCAGACAACAGCAGCCTCATCTTGTTGATCCCTGCGACGCAACGACTTGATCGCCCCCTTGATTCAAGGGGATTGTGCGGCAAGGAAACCTCCACGATTGGCGAGCAGTTTCCCCGAAGCCCTTCGAAATGTGGTCCATGGTACCGCGATGCACGCGATGTGCGTGGTAAAAACATGCCCATGATACCCTGTACCCCAATCGGTTACGGCGCTCTAGCCACACGCATTGCATTGCTGTTCATGCCGCTTTCCACCAACCAGAAACGCTACCTGCGAGGTCTTGCCCACGCACGCTCCGCCATCATCGCGATCGGGCAAAAGGGTCTCACCGACGCAGTGCGGAACGAGTTCGACCATGCGCTTAAACATCATGAACTGGTCAAGGTGAAGATCGCCGCGCACGATCGCGATCACCGCTCGGCATTGATCGTGCAATTGGCCGAATCCGCGCAAGCCGATATCGTGCACGCGATCGGGCACACCGCCTGCTACTACCGGCGCAATCCGGAACACACGATCCTGACCCTGCCGGCATGACAGCAATGGCGGATCCGCGGCCGAACGAGGCTTCCATGCCACGATGGAGCTGACCCGGGACCAACCAGAAGGCTTCCTGTACATCCGCGCCTGCACGGTAGCGGCGATCACGGTCGTCGATCGTGAACTGACGCGCAGCTTCGTGGTCACCCCGGAACGGGTAATCGAGGATTGGCCAGTCGAAAAAGCGGCCAACCTAGACAAGGCGGCGATCGAAATGCTGCTGGGCCTCGATCCCGAAGTCGTGCTGCTCGGCACCGGTGCGCACCAGCAGTTCCCGTCGCGCGAATCAATCGTGCGGTTGTTGCGCCGAGGTGTCGGCGTCGAGGTCATGGACAATCATGCTGCCAGCCGCACCTACAATCTGCTCGCCGCCGACGGTCGTCGTGTAGCCGCGGCTTTCATGCTGCAAGGCTGATGCGACAGGACTGGTCACGGGTTGTCGCGTGATAGAGCGCGCAGACGCCGCAGTGCATCCTCCTGGATCTGCCGCACGCGCTCGCGCGAGATTCCAAGTTCCCGCGCGATTTCGGCCAACGACTGGAGCGGCGCCCCGTTGATACCAAACCGGCGTTCGACCACCAGCCGGTGGCGCTCGCCGAGCTGGGCGAGCCATGCACCGAGCCGACCGCCGCTTGCATCGGCTGTGGCACCGGCAACATTGTCCTCGGCCAAGGCAACCTGTTCGATAAGCGCGCGATCGTCGCTGTCCGAGAACGGTGCATCGAGCGAGCTGATGCGTTCCCCGGCCCGAAACAGCTCGGCCACGTCGCGGGCCGGCTTTTCCACTGCCGTCGCGAGTTCATCGAGGGTCGGCGCGCGACCGAGAACGGCGGTCAACTCGCGTTCCGAGCGCAACACCTGAGCGAGTTCGCGCAACACGTGCACCGGCACGCGAACCGTGCGCCCATGGTGCATGACGGCGTGTTGCACCGATTGGCGAATCCACCACATCGCGTAGGTGGAAAACCGCAGGCGCCGCGCCGGATCGAATTTCTCCACCGCGCGGATCAAGCCGAGATTGCCCTCCTCGATCAGATCCATCAGTAAAACACCACGGCCGACGTAGGCTCGCGCGACGGTCACGACGAGACGCAGGTTGGCCTCTATCATGCGCCGTCGTGCGTCCACATCGCCGAGTTGGACACGCTCGGAAAGCGCCCATTCCTCGTCGGCGTCGAGCAGTCTTATCAGTCCGATTTCGCCCAGATACGCACTCGTCGTCGAACGCGCCTCGACATCGTTCGGTTCGATGGCGTCGATCAGTTCGAGGATGTTTTCCGCAGCCGGCGCGTGCTCTGGCGGCACTTTCGCACTCATGGGCCGAGCTTACGCCCGTCAGCGGCCCGGCAGGTAGTCGAGCGGATCCACTGGCTTTCCATTCTTGCGGATCTCGAAGTGCAGCGCGTTGCGGCTCGCGTTGCTCGCGCCCATTTTCGCGATAACCTGGCCAAGCTTGATGTCCTCACCCTCCTGTACCAGTCGCTTGCTGTTGTGGCCGTAGGCGGAAAGGAATGTCGGGCTGTGCTTGATGATGATCAGCTCGCCATATCCGATCAATCCGTTGCCGCTGTAGACCACCGTACCTGCGGCAGCGGCGCGTACCGGATCTCCCAGTTTACCGGCGATATCGATGCCCTGATGCGTCGGGTCACCAGCGACGTACTTGGCAACGAGCGGACCTACGGCGGGCCAGGCCCAGGTCACACCGCCCTCGGTATTTGCATTGTCCGGCGCAACCACGGGCGGCGGCGACTCGACAACCGGCGCGACAGGTGCAGCCTGCGCTGGAGTGGAGGCACGCGGAGCTGTTGGCGCGTGGCTTGGCTTTTCCAAAACACGCGCGGGCACCGTTTTGACATTCTGAAACGGCGTCGGCCGTGACACGCTGCCCTGTCGCGCGGCGTGGCGCCGGGCGGTCGCTGCGCTACCAGCCGCAGCGATCATTCGACTGCGCTTACCCCGATCGGGTGACAAGTGCAGCGCCTGACCCACATAGATCGTGTACGGCGGCCCGATTCCGTTCCATTGGGCCAGGTCCCGATAGTCCAGCCCGTTGCGAAACGCGATGCTGTAAAGCGTATCGCCACGCTCGACGCGATAGCCGAAGGCAGATACGTTGCGCGCCTTCCCTTCGGCGTTCCGCGGCACCTGCGCTCGCACCTCGACACTGCGATTCACCACCGGAGCAGGTCCCGTGGATGCGCAACCGACGGTGATCAAGATGCCGGAGCACAGAACGAACCGACAGTTTCTTGTGCTAAATATTTTCATATTAACAATAATTTACCTTATATATTTAAAGTAAATTATCAAAACAATGATCAGAATGACCAGCGCCCAGCCGATCCATTCGATCCAGCGATGCAGCAGGTCTTCGGCACGCTTGCCTAGCAACCGTATCAAGCCTGCCAGGATGAAGACACGTTTGCCGCGCCCGATGGCCATGCCCGCGATGAACGCCAGCAACGGAATACCGACGATGCCGGAAGCCCAGGTGAAAATCTTGAGCGGTACCGGGGTGAACCCGGCCAAGACCAGCAACCAGAATGCCATCCACGGATGTGAAACCACATCCTGTTCCAGTTGTGCGACCAGTGCATCAATATGCGCCAGCCAGCCGATATCCGCCAGCAACGGCCGCGCGACATTGAATGCGTAGTGGCCCAACGCGTAACCGACCAATGCCCCAGCCAACGAGGACACCAAACTGATCGTCGCGAAGCGCGCCCATCGTCGCGGGCGCGCCAAGACCATCGGCGCCAGAAGGACTTCCGGCGCGAGCGGAAAAATGAATGCCTCCACAAAACTCAACGCCGCCAGATACCACGCTGCCTGCGGATGCGCGGCCCAAACCAGAGCGCGTTCGTAAAGCGGCCTGAACAGTTTCATCGATCATGGCCGCCAGCACGCCGCGATCGCGCTGACCCGACAATCACTCGACACCGCCCAGCAGTGGAACGAAGCTGACCGCCCCCAGCGATTCGTCCACCCAGCCGTCATCGCCGGCACGCGTGCGCAAAAGCAATTGTTGCCCGGGCGGCCCAACCGGCGCGACCAGACTACCCTGCGGCGCGAGCTGATCGAGCAATGCGCGCTCGACACCGGCGCCGGCCGCGGTAACGATGATCGCGTCAAACGGCGCTTCTTCAGGCCAGCCGAGACGGCCATCATCGTGCCGCGAGCGCACATTGTCGATGCCGATCCGGCGTAGTCGCCGTCGCGCATTGCGCAGCAGGGTATCGATACGCTCGATCGTGTACACCTGCCCGACCAGCAACGCCAGGACCGCACATTGATAGCCCGAACCCGTCCCGATCTCGAGCACGCGTTGCGGCAGGGACGCTTCGATCAGTGCCTCGGTCATGCGCGCCACCACCCATGGCTGCGAAATGGTCTGACCCTGCCCGATCGGCAGTGCGGTATCTTCGTACCCGCGCGAGGCATAGGCCTCATCGATAAACAGATGGCGCGGCAATTGCCGCATCACGTCAAGCACGCGCCGGTCCTTGATTCCGTCGGCCGCGAGCCGGTCCACCAGACGGTCTCGTGCGCGCTGCGAAGTCATGCCCAGCCCGCGTGCGTCCGAGCCAAGGCGCGCCAAGCCATTGGCTGACTGGCGCAGCGAAGCATGAATGTTTTTTTTCACGCGGCGCTGCCCAGGTTCTTCTGCATCGATTGCACCCAGCCACTGATTTTTTCGAGGGCCTGAAAGCGGGTCAGGTCGACATGGATCGGGGTGATCGAAACCTCGCCCGCACGCACTGCCTGGAAATCGGTCCCGGGGCCATCGTCTTCGACCTCACCCGGCGGGCCGATCCAGTAAATCGGCCGGCCACGCGGATCGGCAGCGACCACGCACGGTGCCGATCGATGGCGCCGTCCGAGCCGGGTGACCGAAAAACCGCGCAGATCGGACCACGGCCGGTCCGGCACGTTGACATTGAGTATGGTGTCGGCCGGCAGTGGATCGACGAGTAAGCGGCGCATCAGCAACAAGACCACCTCGGCGGCGCTGTCGTAGTGGATGCCATGATGATCGATACTGGCAAGCGATACCGCAATCGCGGGCAAGCCGAGGAAACGCCCTTCCATCGCCGCTGAAACGGTACCGGAATAGATCACGTCGTCACCGAGATTGGCCGAGTTGTTGATTCCGGAAACCACGATATCCGGTTCGTGATCAAGCAGCCCGGACAGCGCCAGGTGTACGCAATCGGTCGGGGTTCCAGCCACCCGATAGCGGCCGTTTTCCTGACGCACGACGCGGATCGGCTGATCGAGGGTGAGTGAATTGCTGGCGCCCGAGCGGTCACGGTCGGGCGCCACCACCGTCACCTCGCCGACTTCGGCCAGGCGATGCGCGAGCACCTCGATGCCCGGCGCGTCCACACCGTCATCGTTGCTGATCAGGACTCGCATGCGGCATTCCCTGTGCGGATTGGAGACGGTGGCATCGTTGTCTCCAAATGAACATCCATCTCGTCTGTTGACCTCGTTTTCGACGTTTTGATCCGCTGGTGGACGCATTACCGGTTCTACATGGTCGCCCACATCGCGGATACGATGCGAGGGTTCCCGGGATTGTTCTTCGATGCTCGCCAATCCCGTTTACCAAGCGCGACGATGCGCCGGTCCGGTCATGCCGATTGCGCGTCACGGATAGCACGAATGATACCGGATTCGTCACGACCGCCGCGCGCGCGATTGAAGGCGCGGTGTTGTAACCTTGAGTCATGCCACGCCGCCAGAAAATCGCAGAGGAAGACGCGCGCTTGTTCCGCGAGGCGGTCGGCCAGGTGCGCCCGCTCGCATGCACCGCGGACGCAGCGTTGCGATATCCGGGCACGCCGGCCGAGCCGCGGCAGTTTCTCGAGGACGAAGCGAATGTGACGCACGAGCTGTTGAGTCACGACGTCGATCCAGCCACAACCGAGTTCGGCGACGAACTTCTTTATCTCAAGAGTGGCCAGTCATCGCAGTTGCTAAGGCGCCTGCGGCGCGGGCACTTCAGTATCCGTGCAGAAATCGACCTGCACCAGATGACCGCGAGCGTAGCGCGCGAGGCAATCCGCGCCTTCCTCGACGACTGCCGGCGAGAACGCGAATACTGCGTGCGTATCATTCACGGCAAGGGATTGCGCTCCAGAGCGCGCGGTCCGGTGCTCAAGCGACTGACCCAGTCCATGCTCGCGCGACGCTGCGACGTGCTCGCCTACGCTTCGGCGCGTCCGGCGCAGGGCGGCACCGGTGCCGTTATTGTGTTGTTGCAGCCGCTTTGACCCCACAGGCTCGAGCGCCGCACTGCGAAAGACGGCACAGCTGCTCCCGGCGCTTGTCGCCGTGAGCTGGGGTTCGCTCGGGCGAAATGCTCAGCGGTCGAGTTTTCCGTCCTCCTTGGGACGGGTGGGATAGTGAATCCACAACACCGTGGCGCCCTTGGTCTGCGCCCATTGGTTAACGGCAACGATCTTGCTCACGTCCAACTCGCGATCCTGCGGGCCACCGCGAAGATTCGAGGTGCCGGCAGCGCAGCCGGCAAGCAAGAGGGCCATCGCTACCGACGTCGTCAGAACTGAACGATTCATGGCGATTCTCCGGTTGGTCACGGCGACCGGGCGCCAGCAGCACGTCCGGTCGCGCTGCCAGTATAGGCCGTTCCACGCGCTCGATGATCAATGGTTGCCGACGCCGGAGCAATCGCACAATTCTCGCAACATCGTGGTCGCAAAGGCTCCCGATTCCAGAAAGAATTCCAAGCCCAGGGTGCCGGGCGACACCCAATCGTGGACGAGGTCGCGCACGGCCAGCCGCAAACTGCGCCGTTCCTGTTCGAGACCGGCCCGAGCCAGGCCCGTGGACAGATCGGCCTCGGCGTCGGCAACAGCCTGCTCAATGGCGCGGACACTGCCACAGCTGCGCAACGCACCGCGACCCCACATCGGGCCGGTCGGGTGGATATCGAAATCGGCCAGACGCGCGCCCAGACGCTCATCGCGCCCCTCGGGACCGAACAGCGAATGCGATCCCGCAAGCATCCACACATCGCCGTCCGATGCCTGATCCCAGGTGCTTGATGCGACACGTTCGGCCAATACCCGATTGAACACCTGCGCACGCGCCGCCGACAACGCCATGCTGCGCTGCGCGCGCGGCAGGCGCGCGCCGGAGAACATCGCACGGGCGTTGACGAGATTTCCCCCACCGTGTCCGAAACGCTGCTCACCGAAATAGTTCGGCACCCCACACGCCGCGATGACGTCGAGCCTGCATGCCGCCTCGACCCGATCGCCAGTGACCTCGCGCAGACGCAGCCGAAAACGGTTACCACGATGCGCACCGCGCTTGAGCTTGCGATTGTGGCGCGCGGACGAGAGCACGCGAACTCCGTCAATATCCAGCGCGCTCCAGTCCGGCTCGGCGCGCCCGGGCAGATGCACCGAAAACGTCTGTCTGGTTAGCGCGTGGCGATCCTTCAGGCCGGCGATTCCAACGGCAACGGGAGCAACACCCGCGAATGCGGCCAACCAACGGGCCAGCCATTCGCTGTTGGTTTCGCGCTTCTCGATGCGGACAAAGACATGTTCGCCGCTGCCACTTGGCTCAAAACCGAGTTCCTCGTCGACCTCGAAATCCTCCACCGTCGCGCGCAAGACACCACGCAGCGGTGGACCACCGTGCGCGTATGGCAGCTCCGCAACTGCGGTCACGACAGCGGTTCGGGCAACGCCCGCGCTCGGTCCTCCTGCAACAGGACGACGGCCATGGCCGCGATACCCTCACCGCGCCCGGTGAAACCGAGGCCATCACTCGTGGTGGCCTTGATCGCGACAGCACCGGTCTCGCAGCCGAGTGCAGCGGCGAGATTCACACACATCGCGCCCGCGTGGGGCGCGATCTTCGGCCGCTCGCAGATAACGGTGACATCGGCGTTGACCAGCAGGTACCCGGATCCGCTCATCAGCGTTGCACAGTGACGCAAGAAATGCGCGCTGCCTGCATCCTTCCAGCGCGGATCCGATGGCGGGAAGTGACGACCGAGGTCACCTGCGGCCATCGCGCCGAGCAGTGCATCGCACAGCGAGTGGATGACCACATCACCATCCGAGTGCGCGACCAGCCCGCGAGCGTGCGCAATACGCACGCCGCCAAGCATGACGTGATCACCGGGACCGAATGCGTGTACGTCGAAACCTTGACCGATTCGCATGATTAGCGGCTGGGAACTGGAGACGGGAAACGGCGGGTGGGATGCCAAATCGGCTTACCAGCACTCATGGGGTGCTGAGATACTCATGTTTCGGGAAGTCGTTGATGGTGCCGCATGGCCACGATTTTCGCTCCTTCTTACCCTTCCCGGTTGCTAGACTCCGGCCTCTGATCTCTGCTTCACCAGACACGCCGCCAGCGCGAAATCCGCCGGCGTGGTCACCTTGATATTGTCCTCGCTGCCCTCGACCAACAGGGGTCGGTGGCCAGCATGTTCCATCGCCATCGCTTCGTCGCTGGCGTCGATACCGTCCACTTGCAGGCGTCGCAGCGCAGTGGCCAACTCGCCATGCCGGAACATCTGCGGCGTCAGCGCACGCCAGCGCGCCTCGCGCGACTCGGTCGCGATCGCGCGCCCATCGGCATCGGCACGCTTGAGAGTATCGCGCAGTGGCGCCGCGAGCAAAGCGCCACCGGCGGGCACGCCGAGTTCGATCAGGCGATCAACATCCTCTGCGCGCACGCATGGTCGCACGGCATCGTGGACCAGCACGAACTGGTCTGCGTCTACGGTCGAGGCCAGCGCGTCCAAACCGGCCAGCACCGAATCGGCACGCGCCTTGCCACCGACAGCTACAAGCAACGGTTTGGCGACGATCTTATCGAGACCACTCCAGTACAAATCGTCCGCGGCGAGCACCACGACCAGTCCCGCTATGCGTGGATGAGCGGCAAGACGCTCCAGCGTCCAACGCAGCAGCGGCTTGCCGCCGAGTTCAACATATTGCTTGGGCCGCACGCTGCCGAAGCGACGCCCACGGCCGGCGGCGGGAACCACGCACCATAGCGGCTCAGTGATCGCCATCCTCGTCCTTGCGCGGTTTCGGCGTGGGTTCGACCACCTGATAAAAGGTCTCGCCGGGCTTGACCAGCCCGAGTTCGGAACGCGCGCGTTCCTCGACCGCCTCATCGCCCTGCTTGAGGTCCCGCACTTCGGCGGACAAGGCCTCGTTGCGCACGCGCAACTTTTCATTTTCGGCCTTCTGGCTGGACACGCTCTCGCGCAGACGCCACATATCGCCAAGACCGCCGTGACCGGACCACAGCTTGATCTGCAATGCGATAAGCAAGATCAGCAGGATCAGTGCAGCGTAGCGCAGCACGGCGCGGCGTAATCGATCAGGCGCCGAAGTTCGGCAGATTGGGAAACGCCGCGCACCCGGCATAGCGCGCGCCCGAACCGAGCGCCTCTTCGATGCGCAACAACTGGTTGTACTTGGCGACACGGTCGCTGCGACACAGCGATCCGGTCTTGATCTGGGTCGCCGTGGTCGCAACGGCGAGATCGGCGATCGTCGTGTCCTCGGTTTCGCCCGAACGATGCGAGATCACGGCAGCGTAACGGGCCTGCTCCGCCATCGCGATGGTTTCCAGCGTTTCGCTCAACGTGCCGATCTGGTTGACCTTGATCAGGATCGCATTGGCGATGTGGTTGTCGATGCCGCTGCGGAAGATCGCCGGATTGGTCACGAAATTGTCGTCGCCGATCAGCTGCACTCTCCCACCAAGTCGCGCAGTCAGCATTTGCCAGCCGGCCTCGTCGTCTTCTGCCATGCCATCCTCGATACTGAGAATCGGATAGCGCGCGCACCAGTCTGCAAGGAAGTCCGTCAACTGCCCGGCATCGAGACGCTTGCCCTCGCCATCCAGGTGATACAAACCGTCGTGGTGGAATTCGGAACTCGCCGCGTCGACGCCGAGATACACATCGCGCCCGGCGACATAGCCAGTGGCAGCGATCGCCTCGAGTATGGTTTCGACCGCCTCCTCGTTGGACTTCAGATCCGGCGCGAAGCCGCCTTCGTCCCCCACTGCGGTTGCAAGACCACGCCCCCTGAGGACTGCCTTGAGTGCGTGAAATATCTCTACGCCCGCACGCAAGGCTTCGGCAAAACTCGGCAATCCAACCGGCAGGATCAGAAACTCCTGCAGATCGATATTGTTGTCGGCGTGCACACCGCCATTGATGATGTTCATCATAGGAACCGGCAAATGCGGAAGGGTCGGTTGAGCGTAGCGAGAAGCAAGATATCGCCACAGTGGCTGCTTTGCGCTCGCCGCAGCCGCATGCGCGCTGGCGAGCGAGACGCCGAGAATCGCATTCGCACCGAGACGGCTCTTGTTCGAAGTACCGTCGAGCGCGACCAGCTTGTGGTCGAGACCGGCCTGGTCGCCGGCATCGAATCCCTTGAGCGCCATCGCGATCGGTCCGTTGACATTGGCCACTGCATCGCGGACACCCTTGCCACCATAGCGATCGTTGTCGCCATCGCGCAATTCGACCGCCTCACGCGAGCCGGTCGACGCTCCCGACGGCACGATCGCACGACCGAACGCACCGTCGCCCAGGGTGACTTCGGCTTCGAGTGTGGGATTGCCGCGCGAGTCGAGGACTTCGCGCGCGTGGATCCGGTCTATTTCAGTCATGATCTCTCTCGCGAGCTTGCTGCCGATGAAAATCGAGGGCTGAAAATCCTTGGGCATCCGAAACCAACGCAGGATGTTTTGCGCAGTTCATGGCGGCGAGCGCTTGGCTACCTCATCAAGCGCCTTGAGGATTTCCAGCAGGCGCTTCATCTCGCCGAGCGGCCACGCATTTGGCCCGTCGCTGAGCGCCTTGTCCGGATCGGGGTGGGTTTCCATGAACAGGCCGGCAATGCCGACCGCGATAGCTGCGCGCGCGAGCACCGGCACGAACTCGCGCTGACCTCCGGATTTCGCACCCTGCCCACCCGGCAACTGCACCGAGTGTGTGGCATCGAATACGACCGGGCAGCCGGTTTCGCGCATGACGGCGAGCGAGCGCATGTCGGAGACCAGATTGTTGTAGCCGAAACTCGCCCCGCGCTCACACACCATCAGCTCGTTATTTCCGGTCGCCCTCGCCTTTTCAACCACATGACGCATGTCCCACGGCGACAGGAACTGACCCTTCTTGATGTTGACCGGCTTGCCGGCGCGCGCAACGTTCTGGATGAAATCGGTCTGCCGGCACAGGAACGCCGGCGTCTGCAGCACATCGACAACGCTGGCGACATCGGCCAGTGGCGTGTACTCGTGCACATCGGTCAGCACCGGCACACCAATCTGCCGTTTGACTTCGGCCAGTACCCGCAAGCCTTCGTCGATACCGGGACCGCGATGGCCATCGACCGAGGTGCGATTGGCCTTGTCGAACGAACTCTTGTAGACAAACGGGATATCGAGCCCACGGGTGATTTCGCGCAGTTGCCCCGCCGTATCGAGCGCAAGTTGTTCCGACTCGATGACGCAAGGTCCGGCAATCAGGAAAAACGGGCAATCCAGGCCGATCTCGAAGCCACAAAGGTTCATGCGACACTTCCGCCAGTCAGCGCAACCCCGGTTTCATTGGGCGCAACGCTGCAAACCCGTTGTGCGCTCGTCATGCAGTGACCTGCCGGTCGGCGAGGCGCGGCGCTTCACGCATCGCCTTGTATTCGCGCGCGGCACGGATGAAACCACGAAACAGCGGATGGCCATCGCGTGGCGTCGAGGTGAATTCCGGATGGAACTGGCAGGCCACGAACCACGGGTGATCGGCCAACTCGACGATTTCCACGAGCAGGTCGTCCATCGACTTGCCCGCGATCACGAGACCCAAATCCTCGAGTTTCTGGCGGTAGCGGTTATTGAACTCATAACGGTGCCGATGGCGTTCGCGCACGACGTCCTGTCCGTACAGATCGCGCGCGATCGACCCGGTTTTGAGCCGGCATTCCTGCGCTCCCAGGCGCATGGTTCCACCCTTGTCCGATTGCTCGCTGCGCTGCTCCACATCGCCCGAACCGGTGGTCCATTCGGTGATCAGCGCAATCACGGGATCGGCGCAATTGCGATCGTTCTCGCTCGAGTTGGCTCCCTCGATACCGGCGACATGGCGGGCGAAATCCACCACAGCCGCGTGCATGCCGTAGCAGATACCGAAATACGGTACGCCGTTCTCGCGCGCATAACGCGCCGCGGCGATCTTGCCCTCGAAGCCGCGCTTGCCGAACCCACCCGGAACCAGGATACCGTCGGCAGTCTTCAGGTTCTCGCCGCCACGCCGCTCGATTTCCTCGGATTCGACCCAGTGCAGATTGACCCGCGTCTGCTGCTTGAGGCCGCCATGACGCAGCGCCTCACCCAGCGACTTGTAGGCGTCCTTGTGTTCGACATACTTGCCGACGATCGCGATATCCACTTCGCCGCGTGGGTGCTCGATCGCCTCGACTGTTCTTTCCCAGGAAGACAGGTCGGCCGGCCGCGCATCCAGGTGCAAGCGCTCGACCACGATATCGTCCAGTCCCTGAGCGTGCAGCCACAGCGGCAGTTTGTAGATGACGTCGACATCGACGGCGCTGATCACCGCCTTTTCTGGCACGTTGGTGAATAGTGCGATCTTGCGCCGGTCCGATTGCGGCAGCGGCTGCTCGCAGCGCGCGAGCAACACGTCGGGCTGGATACCGATCGAACGCAGCTCCTTGACCGAATGCTGGGTCGGCTTGGTCTTGATCTCACCGGCGGCCTTGATGTACGGCACCAGCGTGAGATGAATGAACATCGCTGCTTCGGGTCCATGTTCGATTCGCACCTGGCGTATCGCTTCGAGAAACGGCAGCGATTCGATGTCGCCGACGGTACCGCCGATCTCGACCAGCGCCACGTCGCTGCCGCTGGTCGCCTCGTAGATCGCATGCTTGATCTCGTCGGTGATGTGCGGAATGACCTGCACCGTCGCGCCGAGATAATCGCCGCGGCGTTCCTTGGCGATCACGCTCTCGTAGATCTTGCCGGTGGTAATCGAATGCTTGCCGGTCAGCCGGGTGCGCACGAAGCGTTCGTAGTGGCCGAGATCGAGATCGGTCTCCGCGCCATCGTCGGTGACGTAAACCTCGCCGTGCTGAAACGGACTCATGGTGCCCGGATCGACGTTGATGTACGGATCGAGCTTCATCAAGGTCACGCTGAGTCCGCGCGCCTCGAGTATCGCGCCCAGCGACGCGGCCGCGATGCCTTTGCCCAGAGAGGACACCACGCCGCCGGTGACGAAGATCAGGGGAGTCATGAACGCAGCCATCCGCTGGTAAAGGCGTATTTTACCGGTGAACGCTTCTCACCGCGAGTGCGGCGGCTTGATTTTCCGCGAACCAGCGTTGAGTATCGCGCGCCATTGCGCCGCCATGAATGCAGTGCGGCGAGCTCGAAAGGGTCCGAAAAACCACATGAGCAGCCGTTACGACGCGGTCGACATCGAGGTACTGTCCGGACTTGATCCGGTCAGGCGCCGACCGGGTATGTACACCGACACCACGCGGCCGAACCATCTGGTTCAGGAAGTCGTCGACAATTCGGTGGACGAAGCACTGGCAGGCCACGCCACGCTGGTGGATGTCGTGGTTCACGCCGATGGTTCGGTCGAGGTCAGTGACGATGGCCGCGGCATGCCGATCGATATCCATCCGGAAGAAGGAATCCCGGGTGTCGAGTTGATCCTGACGCGCTTGCACGCGGGCGGCAAGTTCTCCAATCGCGCCTACCAGTTCGCAGGCGGGCTGCACGGTGTCGGCGTATCGGTGGTCAACGCGCTGTCGACGCGACTCGAGGTAACCATCCGCCGCGACGGCGGGATCCATCGCATGGCGTTCGCCGACGGCGAGCCCGCAAGCAAGCTGGAAACCATCGGCACGGTTCCACGCAAGCACACCGGTACGACACTGCAGTTCTGGCCCGATCCGAAATATTTTGACAGCGCGAAGCTCGCGCTGCCGAAACTCAAGCACGTGCTGCGCGCCAAGGCGGTGCTCTGCGCCGGCCTCACCGTGCGCCTGACCGAGGAGGCCAGCGGGGAAGTGTCGGAATGGCACTACCAGGACGGCCTGGCCGACTACCTGCAATCCATGCTCGGTGATGCCGTGCGCCAGCCCGCCGAACTCTACGCCGAATCCTTCGCGCGCGAGACCGCAAGCGTGGATTTCGTGCTGGCCTGGTTGCCCGAAGGCGAACTCGTGCAGGAAAGCTACGTCAACCTGATTCCGACCGCACAAGGCGGCACGCACGTCAACGGGCTGCGCACCGGGCTGACCAACGCGCTGCGCGAGTTCTGTGATTTCAGGAACCTGCTGCCGCGCGGCATCAAACTCACGCCGGAGGATGTCTGGGATCGAATCGCGTTTGTATTGAGCGTGAAGATGCTCGATCCGCAATTTTCCGGACAGACCAAGGAACGCCTGTCCTCGCGCGACGCAGCCGGCTTCGTCGAGGGCACGGCGCACGATGCGTTCTCGCTCTACCTGAACCAGCATGTGGAAATCGGCGAGCGGATCGCGCAGCTCGCAATCGACCGCGCCATGGCACGGGTCAAGGCCGAAAAACAGATCGTCCGCAAGAAAATCACACAGGGCCCGGCGCTTCCCGGCAAACTCGCCGATTGCGCGTCGAGCGATCTGGCGCGCACCGAGTTGTTCCTGGTCGAGGGCGATTCCGCCGGCGGTTCGGCCAAACAGGCACGCGACAAGGATTTCCAGGCAATCCTGCCTTTGCGCGGCAAGATCCTGAACACCTGGGAGGTGGAATCGGCCAGCGTGCTCGGCTCGCAGGAAGTGCATGACCTCGCCGTTGCAATCGGCTGCGATCCGGGCAAAGACGATCTTTCCGGTTTGCGCTACGGCAAGATCATCGTGCTCGCCGATGCGGATTCGGACGGATTGCACATCGCCACGTTGCTATGCGCACTATTCCTCAGACATTTCCCGGAACTGGTGCGCCAAGGCCATGTCTTCGTCGCGATGCCGCCATTGTTCCGCGTCGATGTCGGCAAGCAGGTATTCTATTGCCTCGACGAAGCCGAACGTGAAGCAACGCTGGAAAAGATTGCGCGCGAAAAAATCAAGGGCGCCGTCAGCGTCACGCGCTTCAAGGGGCTCGGGGAAATGAACCCGCCGCAGCTGCGCGAATCGACCGTGCACCCGGATACGCGACGACTCGTTCAACTGACTGTGGACGATGCGGGCGACGACGGTACGGCGACGCTGATGGACATGCTGCTCGGCAAGAAACGCGCGGCCGACCGCAAGGATTGGCTCGAAACCAAAGGTGATCTCGCATCGCTGGATGTGTGAATGCGTGTACCGGCTGAATGGGCAATCGCTTGATCGAGCGACGCGGCGGCCCGCTCGCAGCCGCCACCCCGCATCTGCGAATAGCCGCGTCGCCGGCCTACGTCGAGGTGACCTTGGCGCCAGGCGCAGGGTACACATATCATCTGCTCGTCGTGCCCAACGCACTCGCGCTCACGGCGCTACAGACACGCTTCGATCAGCTGCCGGATCAGCGCTTGGACCGGCCCGGCACGCAAGGGCAGGTATGCGAATGTATCTTCGTCCATGTAGTTGAGCTGCGCGAGCTCGAGTTGAACGGCGTCGATGTTTTCGTCTGGACGTCCATAATGACGCGTGATGTAGCCGCCCTTGAAGCGACCGTTGACAATGTGACTGTATGCGCTGGTTCCGGCAAGTACGGCTTCGAGACGATGTTGCAGATCGACGGAACAACTCGTGCCGTCGGCAGTTCCGAGATTGAAATCGGGCAGGCGGCCGTCGAACAGGAACGGTACGTGGCTGCGGATCGAATGTCCTTCCCACAGCACGACACGCCCGTGCGCTTCGCGAAGACGCCCGATTTCATCGGTCAATGCCGTGTGATACGGCCGCCAGTAGCTCTCGATGCGCTCGGCGATCTCGTCTCGCCACGGTTCGCGGCCGGCCTGATAGATCGGCTCGCCGCTGAACTGGGCCAGCGGACAAAGGCCGGTGGTGTTCTGCCCTGGATACAGGCTCGCATCGTCGGGCGGCCGGTTCAGATCGATGACGTAGCGTGAGTAAAGCGGCGCAATCAGCGAAGCGCCGAGCGAAGCACGCGCGAATTCATACAGGCGACCAACGTGCCAATCGGTATCGGCCAGGCGCCGTGCGCTCGCGGTGAATCGCTCGGCGATATTCTCCGGAACGCCGGTGCCGTCATGCGGCAGGCTGATCATCAGCGGCGCGCTGCCACGATGCAACGTGAAAGTTTCGGTATCCATCTGAAGGAGTCTAGCGCCACACATCGCTGCGCGATCGAAGATGCAGATCCGTCGCGTCAGTGCATGTGCAGCGGCGCAACCAATCCATCGGGCAATCGAATCAGGTTGCGGCGTGCGGTGCGTGTTCGGCGTCGGCAATCGACACCTTGATGTGCCGCGTTGGCGCGCGCATGGTCAAACGCATGCCAACCACCAGCAGCGTCACGGTCACGAGATAAAACACGATCTGGATACCGGCCGGATGCGCGTCGTATCCGATCAATATGTGCAGCGCCTGGCCGACTACCGAACCGTTGCTCAACAACGCTGATGTATTCCAGACCTGGCTGCCCCATTCGGCCAGCCAGTTGGCCTGGACCAGGTAGCGTGCGGCGGTCGAAGCCAGACCCGCAGCCAGCAGCACCAGCATCCAGTTGGTCACCGTGAAGAAATGCCGCAGCGGAATGCGCAGCAGACCAAAATACAATGCGAAACCGACCGTCACCCCGCCGGCAATCCCGAGGCCGATGCCTGCGGCCATCGCGCCGCCACCGGCCCCGCCGGCAGCCATGCCGTAAAGAAACAGCACAATTTCGGAGCCCTCGCGCAACACCGCCAGCGCGACAACGATGAGCAATATCAATAGCGAACTCGAACCGGCCTTCACCGCGCTGCCGACCGATTGCATATGTTGCGCGAGTTCGCGGCCGTGGCTCGACATCCAGATCACGTGCCAGGCAATCATGAGCACCGCGGCCAACAGCACGCAGGCATTGAACAATTCCTGGCCGGACCCATTGAGTGATTCGGCGATTGCGCCGGCAAACAGCGCAACCAGGATCGCGCCGATCACGCCGAGCGTGATGCCGCCGCCGATGAAGCCGCCGCGACGCCCGACACCGCGCGTCGCCGCCGCGACAATCGAGACGATCAGCGCCGCCTCGAGAACTTCGCGAAACACCAACAGCGCAACACCCAGCATGATCGTCTGCTCCTGGAAAACTCAATGCACGATCAGGACGCCGTTGCCGGTGTCCCGATGAAAATCATCGAAGAACTTGTAGCGCCCGCGATCCAGCGGTCCGATGAACACCGCGGCAGTGCTGTTCGGCATCACGATCTTTTCGCGATTGAACTCGGTGCTCTCGAATTCCGACGGCGTTGAGTCGCGATTGACCACCATCAATTTGAACTTGGTGCCAGCCGGTACGGTAAGTTCGGTCGGGTCGAACGCGTGATCCTTGATGACGAGTCGATATTCGGGCATGGCGCTTGCCGAAGCCGCCACAGGCAGCAGCAAGGTCAGCAGCAATGTCGGCAAACCGGTCATCGGTCAGTTTCCGAAACGATTTGACAGGAATGATAATGGTTCGTATTACGATCCGCAAGTTCTTTCGGCCTATGATTAACGAGTGCACCAATAGTTTGCGATCACGGTTCCTTTGCCGCTACTGCAGGCGGCGCGTAACGAAGATTGTCGAGCAGCGGCGTCACCGGCCGCTGGATAACCAGAAACAGGTTGCCGGCAACCTGGTGGCACGCCGTGCACGCGGCCGAAAGATTGTCGAAGGCCTTGTCGAAGGCGCCCTTGTCCTGTTTGGCCAGCGCCGCCTGCATCTCCTTGATCGCGGGATCCATGATGGAAGGCATCACCTCGGACAACTTTTGCGGCTGCAATTCGGCCGCCTCGCCGTTGGTTTGCTCGATGCCGCGCAGAGCCTCGCCGAGCTCGCCGGTCATGAAATAGGCCAGCGTCCAGTTACCGCCCTGGCCCGCCCACCAGAGCCGATCATGGCGGATCTGCAACTGGAGCATCTGATGGCCGAGTTCGGGTGTCGGTACGCGCGCCTGCAACTGCGCGACCTGACTCTTGAGCGCGGCGATTTCGGCCGACATTGCGGCCTGCTGCGCGTCCAACGATGCATGATGATGTTTCTTCGCGAACGCGGCGCTTGCGTAACAGCTCGCGGCAAGCACCGAAAAGGTGGCGAAGACGGTGTAAAGCCTGCGTGACATGGACCCTCCAAGTGAGAACGATTCTTATCCGCGCATGATCAGCGCTTTGTGATCCGTTCGCAAGTACCGCGAGCAAGCCGTCGCTTCCGGTCCGCGCGGAAGTCGGCACAGGCCCGTGCAGCGCTTATGATGTTGCGTTGATCCGCACCGGAATCGTCCCTTGTCCGCAAACATCGAGATCAGCCGCCAAGCTGCGGTCGCCCGAATCACCTTGAACCGGCCGCAGTCACACAATGCGTTCGATGACGCGTTGATCGCCGGGTTGGCTGGGGCGTTGGCCGAACTGGAATGCGACGAGACCGTGCGCGCTGTCGTGCTGACCGGTGCCGGTGCGACGTTCTCGGCCGGGGCCGATCTGAACTGGATGCGCTCGATGGCAAGCGCCGACGAAGCGACCAACCGCGAGGATTCGCTGCGTCTCGCGGCGCTGATGCGCAACCTGAACTTCCTCTCCAAGCCGACCGTCGCGCGCGTCAACGGCTCGGCGTACGGCGGCGGCGTCGGACTGATTGCATGCTGCGACATCGCGATCGGCATCGATACCGCGAAGTTTTCGCTGAGCGAAGTCAAGCTTGGTCTCGTGCCTGCGGTCATCTCGCCCTATGTGTCGGCTGCGATCGGCATGCGGCAAGCACGCAGGTTGTACGTCAGCGGCGAAGTATTCGATGCGACCGAAGCGGCCCGGATCGGCTTGTTGCACCGTTGCGTCGCGGCCGACGAACTCGATGCAACCATTGAGCGCAGCCTGCATTTTCTGGCCAAGGGCGGACCGATTGCACAGGCGCGGGCAAAGGAACTCGCTCTTGGCGGCGGCCTGACCCTGGAATCCACCGAGCGCCGCGATGCAGTCAACGCCGAATTGATCGCGCAATTGCGCGTCTCCGGCGAAGGACAGGAAGGCCTGACTGCGTTCCTCGAAAAACGTGCGCCCGCCTGGGTGAAGGAGCGCCTGCCGTGATCGATCATGTCGGCTTCGACGTATCGAATCATCCGCGCAGCCGTGCGTTCTACGTTGCCACGCTCGCACCGCTTGGCTATGCACCTGTGATGGACGCGACACGCGAACAGAGCGGCGGCTACGAAGGCACCGGCTTCGGCAAGGAGCAGCGACCACAGTTCTGGATCGGTAGCGGCACTGAGCGCGGCGGGTCCGTGCATTTCGCGTTCATGGCCGAGTCGCGTGCGGCGGTCGATGCATTCCACACGGCGGCGATTGCCGCTGGCGGTAGCGACAACGGCGCACCGGGCCTGCGGCCCCATTATCATGCGCACTACTACGGCGCATTCGTACTCGACCTGGACGGACACAACACCGAGGCGGTGTGCCATGCGCCCGAATGATCCGGGGGACGATGCATGACGCATCCGATCCTCAATATTGACGATGTCGAGGTGCGCCCGGCCGATCCGGATCGCATGCCTGCGGGTGAATCCGCCGGACGTTACGATTTGCGCTACGGCGAGATTGCGAGCCGGATCGGCGCGCGCAAACTGGGCTACAACGTTACCGTGGTCGCACCAGGCAAGCGCAGCTGTCCCTTCCACAGCCATCGCGCCGAAGAGGAAATGTTCTTCATCCTCGAAGGCAATGGCGAAGTGCGCATCGGCGCTGCGCGCTATCCGGTCCGCAGCGGTGATCTCATTGCCTGCCCGACCGGCGGTCCGGAAACGGCCCACCAGATCATCAATACCGGCCGTGTCGAAATGCGCTACCTCGCGGTGTCCACGCTCGCGTCACTGGAGATCTGCGACTACCCGGATTCCGGCAAATTCGGCGTTTACGCGGAACTCGGCACGAACGCGGACGGTACTGCGCAACGACTGCGCTACCTCGGCCGTCAGCAAGACACGCGCGACTACTGGGAAGGTGAGTAGTGTTCGACACGATCCTGATTGCCAATCGCGGCGAAATCGCCTGCCGTATCATCGGCACCTGTCGCAGGCTCGGCATTCAAAGCGTGGCGGTGTATTCGCAAGCCGATGCCGACGCACAGCACGTGCGTGCCGCCGATGTCGCTTTTCCGATCGGCGGCCCGCGGCCCGCGGAATCGTATCTGCGCGGCGATGTCATTCTCGACGTTGCGCGCAAGGCCGGCGCGCAGGCGATCCATCCCGGTTACGGATTTCTGTCCGAAAATGCGGACTTCGCGCGTGCCTGCCGCGACGCCGGCATCGTCTTCATTGGCCCGGTGCCGGAAAGCATCGAGGCGATGGGTTCAAAGGCCGAGGCCAAGGCGCTGATGGAAAGGCACGGCGTGCCGCTGGTGCCGGGATATCACGGCGAGGCCCAGGATGATGCGGTGTTGCTGGCCGCGGCGCGAAAGATCGGTTTTCCGCTCATGATCAAGGCCGCAGCCGGCGGCGGCGGCAAGGGAATGCGCATCGTTCGTGCCGAGAAAGAGTTCGGCGAAGCGCTCGCCTCTGCGCAACGCGAGTCGAAATCCGCGTTCGGCGATGCGCGCATGATCCTCGAACGCTACATCGAGCATCCGCGCCACATCGAATTCCAGATATTCGGCGATACGCACGGCAATGTGATTCACCTGAACGAGCGCGAGTGCTCGGCGCAGCGCCGTTACCAGAAAGTGCTCGAGGAAACGCCGTCGCTTTTTCTGTCGCCCCAACGTCGGGCGGCAATGGGTGCGGCGGCCGTCGCCGCGGCGAAAGCGGTCGACTATGTCGGTGCCGGAACGGTGGAATTCATCGTCGGTGCCGGCACTGATCAAAGCGCCGAAGGCGATTTCCACTTCATGGAAATGAATACGCGCCTTCAGGTCGAGCATCCGGTTACCGAAATGACGCTCGGACTGGATCTGGTCGAACTGCAGTTGCGTGTCGCCGACGGCGAAGCGCTGCCCGATTCGCTGCTGCGGAGCGGCACGCCGCCGGCCAACGGCCATGCGATCGAAGTGCGCCTGTACGCCGAGGA
>JBAUWF010000049.1:0-26532 GCA_049583635.1 Rhodanobacteraceae bacterium | reverse complement strand
GCAAGCGGGTGATGCCGGCAGATTCGCCGTGGATGCAAGGCCGCCCACTCGCTGGCAACGGACGCGTCGGCGATGGATGACATGAAGGCATTGCGCTGAACGGATGTTCAGGTTGCGACGGGGGGAGGCGAGCGATGGCGGGACTAATCACCCCATAGCCAAAAGGGAGCCTCCAATGAATCCACGACTTCATCCATTGAAAAGCGGCGCCGCCACCTTGCTCGCAGCCTGCCTGTTCGGGATCGCGCCCGCCGGTGCAACTTCAGTCCGCGTGACGATCACCAGTCTCGCGCCGGCCAATGGAATTTATGTGAGCCCGTTCTGGGTCGCGTTCCACGATGGCAGTTTCGATTTGTTCGACATGGGCGCGGCGGCCAGTCCGGAGCTGGAGCGCATCGCCGAGGATGCCAATACGATGCCCATTGCCAGCGCGTTCGAGGCCGCCGATCCGGCCGGCCAGGATGCCACGATCACCGAGCCCAGCGGCTTTCCCGGGTTGCCGGTATTCGATCCCGGCAACAGTGCCACCCAGGTATTCGATCTCGATCCCGATACGCAAGGGTTCTTCACTTTCGCCAGCATGGTGGTTCCGTCCAATGATGCGTTCGTCGGCAACGACGATCCCGAGGCATATCCGGTATTCAACGACGACGGCAGCGTGCGCAGCTTCGATATCGTCGTCAACGGCAATCAGGTGCGCGATGCCGGCACCGAGGTCAACAACGAAATGGACGCGGCATTTCTGAACCAGACCGCACCCGACACCGGCGAGACCGAAGGCGGTGTGGTCATGCCGCATCCCGGTTACAACGGTTCGGTCGGCAACCCGGACGGTATGCCGGTGAACATACTCGGCGGCACCAATCCGGCCGGAATCTTCTTCGATCCGGTCGCCGCGGATTTCACGCGCGAAGGCGCGCAGGTCGTGAAGATCCACATCGGACCGGCGGTCGACGGCAGCTTCTCGGGCAGCTGGTACGATCCGGGCCGCGCCGGCGAAGGCATCATGGTCGAGTTGTACCCGTTCGGGGGACAGACCCTGGGTATCGCGAACTTTTATACCTTTGCGCCGGACGGCAGCGGTCAGGCCTGGATCCTCGGGCAGGGAACGCTTCAGGGCGATACGCTGGTCATGGACAACGCCTACCTGACCACCGGTGGCAGCTTCGGAGATGCGTTCGATCCCGGCGCGATCGTTCGTCCTTCGTGGGGCGCCATGGAGATCCAGTTTACGTCGTGCGACAGTGCGGTATTCAGTTACGCATCGAGCCTGCCCGAATACGGCAGCGGCACGCGCAACTACACGCGCCTGACACCGGTGCAAATCTCCGGCGCCTGTACACCGTAAGACTCACGGGGCGAATTGGCCGGGCCGCGACGCGCAAACCCGCGTCGCGGCCCTTTTTTTCGCGATTCAGTCGAAGCCGTTGAAGAAGATCACGTCGGAATCGCCCGGTCCCTGACGTTCGAACGCGCCGATATCGGCATTGGCGCCGACCACGCGCGGAAGCAGGCGCTGGTCGGTACCCAGGCCGGCGCTGTTGTTGCCGGCGTCGATCGCGGGACTGGTGTCCTGCAGTGCATGTGTCTCGGTCGGGCCGCCATTGCCGCTGAGCGGATACAGCAGCGGATCGGCGTAGATCGTGTCGGCCGGCATCGGCGTGTCCGCGAACGTCACCAGATTGCTGTTGCCGCTGACGCTAGCGCCCGGTCCAGCCGCCGATATGTCGCGCGGTACGGGGCTCAGATAGACCTGATTGTTCGCGACAATCGAGCTTTGCAGGTTTGCCGCGGCGGCAGCCATGGCCAGGCCGACGTCGACTACGTAGTTGAAGTCAACGGTGGTGGCGGCCTGATTGAATGCGATCGTGCTGTTCTGCACATCGAGTGGCGCACCGGAAAGGATCCCGCCGACAACGAAGCTTGCGCGGTTGCCGGAGATCGTGCTGCTGCGCACCGTGGAAGTCTCGCTGCTCGTCCCGAACTCGACACCGCCAGCGCCCTCGGCAACATTGTCCGAGATCGTGGTCTTGTCGATGAAACTGCTGGTCTCGCCGTTGTAGTAGTGGAAGACAACCAGGCCGCCACCGACGTAGGTAGCGGAATTGCCGGTGATCGTTGCGGCTTCCGTGGTCACTCCACCCCCCACGTACGCCCCGCCGCCGTTTCCGTAGGATGGCACGGACGAGAAGGCCACGTTGTCGCGAAGAATGCTGCCGGCCAGCGTCAGGTTTCCGGCCACGTAGAGCCCACCGCCCAATGCGTTGCTTTGGCCGCTCTGCGCAATCCGGCACGAGGAAACCACGGAAAACAGCAGATTGACGTTGCCCATCGATCGAATGCACCCGCCTTTTCCGTCGTTTCCCGTGCCGGCGTAGGTTGCGTAGGTCGCATCGGTAATCGTCAGATAGTCGATATTCAGGGCGCCGGTCCCCGAATGATCGAAAACGCGATCGAGATAGCCGCTGCTGGCGCCGCCGGCGATCGCAAGCAGGTAGGCACCCGGGCCGATCAGGGTCAGATCGTTCTGATCGATCGTGATCGCACCGGTACTCAGGGTGATCGTGCTGCAGGTCAGGCCGCCGAGATCGATGGTGTCGCCCGAGACCGCTCCGGCGACGGCGCTGCGCAAGCTTCCCGTCCCGTGGTCGTTGCAGTTGGAGACGGTGACCGTCGTGGCGGACGGGCTGTTGGCCGGCATGGGGCGCCGATCCGGCGCGCGCGGGCCAATGGACGCGCCAGTGAGCACCGAGGCGTTGAACCGGCGCGGGTCCGCAAGCGATGTCAACGCGGCGTCCGGCATCCAGTACGCCGGGCGCGCGGGGGCCGTAAGCGGATCGGCCAGCACGCGGGTGCCGGAACCGAACGCGAGTACGACACCGAGGCACGCGGCGAGCGGTGTCAGCCGCAAGTGGGAGCAGGCAGAGTCGGATGCAGGCATGGACGTTTCTCCTGGACGCTCGCATTCGGTATTGCGACCCGGTCAGACCCATGGAGGGTCGATCGGCTGTTCCGAGCTCAATCGAGAACGACGGTCCCCGTTGAGGGCACATACGCAATGCAAGGCGCAATGCGCCATGGCATCAGGACTCCGGACAAGACGGAACGCGCCGGGCGCAATGGAGCCCAATTATGCCTGCCGGACAGGTGCACGGCGCATTGTTCCGCGCAGGGCCGGCATGTCGCGGGCCTGGTCGACTCGTGCAGGGCCCACCGGTCGAGAAGCGCAGGCCAAAGCGTGTGCGATGGATTCCGGACCACGGGTCGGCACAAGGAGCCGGGATGTCTTGACGCTGCGGATCGCCGTACGATGAACTCCTCTGATCTTTCGTTGCATCATCCGCAGCACGATCCGCTCTGTTTCGACCAGCCATCATGGGCGCCGGTATCCGCATCGCCATCGTCATGTTCTTATCCGGGGTCCTGAGTTGTGCCTCGCCCCGGGGGTTGGCGGCAGAATCGGGCCCGATCAGTTTGCGTTTCTCGAATGCGGCACCGGGCGTGACGCTTCCACCGGGCTGGCAGTACCACGCGCTGTCGCGCAACGCGCGTGCCACCCGTTTTGCGCTGGTCGATGACGCCGGCGCACGCGTGCTGCAAGCCGCGGCCGATGACGCGGCCGGCATGGTGGTACACGCGCTCGACCTCCCTGCCGCAACGACGCTCGCCTGGCGCTGGAAGGTCGATCATGCCGTGATCCACGGGGATCTCCATCGTCGCAGCGGCGACGATTTCGCGGCGCGCGTCTACGTGTTCTTCGACGTACCCGACAGCGAACTGGGTTTCGCCACGCGCATGCGTCTCAAGCTCGCACGCATGCTGTACGGTGCGAATTTGCCGGACCGGGCCTTGTGTTATGTCTGGGGCAATCGTGCAGCGGTCGGCACCGTCATTGCCAGCGCGTACACCAGCGAGGTGCAGATGATCGTGCTCGAAAGCGGGAACGATCAGGCCGGTTCCTGGCGCACCGAATCGCGCAATCTTGCCGCCGACTATCGTGCCGCGTTCCACCGCGCGCCGCCGCGCATCAGCGGCGTCGCGCTGGCCAGCGACACCGACAACACGCACGGCAGCGCGCATGCGGACTTCGGCGATCTCGCGCTCGTTCCCGCCGGAGCGCCACCTTGAACCGCTTGCTCCGCATGTCGCCGCCCGGTCAGGCGGATGCGGTCGTCTTGACCGCGAACGCGTCGCATTGAACGATATCCCCATGCAGACTCTCCTGTTTCCGGGGACGAGGCCGCGGCACCGGTGGCCCGACCCGGGCCGTTGCGGGTCATGAATCCGGTCAGCCGCCTTGCCCGCTGGGGCGGAAATGGACTCGCGCGCTTCCTGACCCATCCGGTCAGGCGTTACCAAACCTTTGCGGTCAGCGACGAGAACACGATGCGTGCCGTGCTGCGACCGGCAGATGTCCTTCTGGTCGAGGGCGACGCGCGCGTCAGCGTGGCGATCAAGTATCTGACCCAGTCGACCTGGTCGCATGCCTGTTTGTATGTGGGCGAAGCATTGGCGGCTCATCCGCGCTGGCA
The DNA here is from genome assembly GCA_049583635.1 of Rhodanobacteraceae bacterium. GTDB lineage: Bacteria > Pseudomonadota > Gammaproteobacteria > Xanthomonadales > Rhodanobacteraceae > Dokdonella_A. The sequence goes on along the minus strand of JBAUWF010000049.1, from coordinate 22,000 downwards.
TGGCGAGCTGGTCGAGGCGGAACTGGCCGACGGAGTGATCGCGTCGCCACTCTCGAAGTATCGCTACTACAACACGCGCATCTGCCGGCCGGTCGGTTTGACCGACGCCGACAGGGCACGCGTGATCGCGCACGTGATCGACGCACTCGGACACCAATACGATTTGCGCAACCTGATCGACCTGGCGCGCTATCTGATACAGACGCCGCCCGTGCCAAGCCGCATGCGCCGCAAACTGCTCGACTTCGGCAGCGGCGACCCGACGCGGGGCATCTGCTCGACCATCATCGCGCAGGGTTTCCAGGCGGTGCGTTATCCAATCCTGCCTCAGGCACGCAGCGAAGACACCGACGCCACCCTCTCGCTGGTGCCGACCGCCGGCTATACCTACACGCCGCAGCATTTCAGTCTCTTCACGCCACGAGACTTCGACTTGTCACCCTATTTCACCGTCGTCAAGCCGACCATCGAGCGCGGCTTCGACTACCAAAAGTTCCGTTGGGCCGCCCTCGTCGATGGCGCGGGCTGACGCGCCGGCGCGATCATCACCGGGCGTGCTCGTCGAGCGCCGTTTGCGCGGCGTCTTCGCGAGGCGTGGCATGTCCGTCCGACGCGATCCGGTACCAATGGGTGTGCCGCGCATCCGCAGTGCTGGTTATCATCACGGACCTTCCTTGCCATCAGGATCGATCATGCTTGTGTTGCGCGTGTTGCTGAGTCTCGTCCTGCTGCTGGCGCTCGGCGCCGTCGAAGCCGCGGTGCCGCGTCTGTTCCAGGATCTGCACTGGCGCCTGATCGGGCCGTTTCGGGGCGGCCGTGTGCTTGCGGTGAGCGGTGTGCCGGGTCAACCCGCGCATTTCTACTTCGGTTCGGTCAACGGCGGCGTATGGGAATCGAAGGATGCCGGACGCACCTGGCGGCCGATCTTCGACAAGCAGCCGGTCGGATCGATCGGCGCGCTCGCGGTCGCGCCATCGAATCCGAACGTGCTCTACGTCGGCACCGGCGAGGCCGACATGCGCTCGGACATCGCGCAGGGCGATGGCATGTACAAGTCGACCGACGCAGGCAAGACCTGGACCCACATCGGTCTCGACGACAGTCAGCAGATCGGCAAGGTGCTGGTTGACCCCGACGATCCGAGCCTCGTTTACGTCGCGGCGCTCGGCCATCCATACGGCCAGAACGCAATGCGCGGCGTGTATCGATCGCGCGACGGCGGGGCAAGCTGGCAGAAGGTACTCGGCAAGGACGATGCGACGGGCGCAATCGATCTCGCGTTCGAGCCCGGCAACGCGCGGGTGATTTATGCGGCGTTGTGGCAGGCGCGTCGCACGCCGTGGAACATCTATCCACCGGCCAGCGGCCCCGAATCGGGTCTCTACAAATCGAGCGACGGCGGCGATACCTGGCACGCAATCCGCGGTCACGGATTTCCCGGCGGACATGTCGGGCGCATCGGCATCGGCATTTCGGCGAGCGCGCCGCGGCGTGTCTATGCAATCGTCGATGCCGACGAGGGCGGCCTGTATCGTTCGGACGACGCCGGCGCCAACTGGCGTCGAACGAGCAGCGACAACCGGATCTGGGAACGCGGCTGGTACTTCGGGCGCATCACGGTCGATCCGAAAAACGCCGATCGCATCTATGCGATGAACATGATCGTGCTGCGCTCGGAGGATGGCGGCAAGACCTTCATTCCGGTCAAGGGCGACAACACCGGCGATGATTTCCATGATCTGTGGATCGATCCGGCCGATTCCGACCGGCAGATGCTCGCGGTCGATCAAGGCGCACTGGTAACGATCGATGGTGGCCGGACCTGGTCGAGCTGGCACAACCAGCCGACTGCGCAGATGTACCACATCAGCACCGATTCGCGCTTTCCGTACCGCGTGTACGGTGCGCAGCAGGATTCCGGCGCGATCGCGTTGCCCAATCGCGGCATCAATCGAAATGGCATCACCATGGAGCAGTTTCACGAGATCACCGCAGGAGGCGAGGCCGGCATGATCGCGCCCGACCCGCGCGATCCGGACATCGTCTATGGCGGCGACGTCGACAAGCTCGACCTTCGCACCGAACAGACCCGATCGATCGATCCAACGCTGGCCGATCCCGATATCTACCGGCATACGTGGACGTTGCCGCTCGCGTTCGACCAGCACAATCCGGCGCTGCTGTATTTCGGCAATCAGAAGATATGGCGCACCGGCGACGGCGGCCTGCACTGGCGGGCGATCAGTCCGGATCTGACGCGCGAGAATCCGGGTGTGCCGCCCAATCTCGACACGGTCACGGCCGCCAACAACCTTGGTGCCGGACCGCGTCGTGGCGTGGTCTATGCGATCGCCTCCTCGCCGCTGACCGACGGGTTGATCTGGGCCGGTACCGACGACGGGCTCGTCTGGCTGAGCCACGATGCGGGCGCGCATTGGGACAACGTCACTCCGGCTGCACTGACGCCATGGTCCAAGGTCGGCATCATCGAACCGTCGCATTTCGATGCGGCTTCGGCCTACGTGGCGGTGGATCGTCATCGTCTCGACGACCGCAAGCCGTACATCTATCGCACGCGCGATGGCGGGAAATCCTGGCAACTCATCGTCGCCGGCATCCGCGACGGCGACTTCGTCAACGCGGTGCGCGAGGATCCAAAACGCAAGGGCTTGCTGTATGCGGCCACCGAGCTCGGCATGTATGTCTCGTTTGACGACGGCGGCCACTGGCAGCCGCTGCAGCAGAATCTGCCGCGCACGTCGGTACGCGACATCGAGGTGCACGGCGATGATCTTGTGATCGGCACGCACGGGCGCGGCATCTGGATCATGGACGATATCAGCCCACTGCGGCAGCTCGATGCCAACACCGATGCCGGTGGGACGCGTCTGTTTGCGCCTGCAACCGCGATTCGTTATCGCCAGGCGAGTTTCACCGGCACGCCGCTGCCGAAGGACGAACCGATGGCGGCGAACCCGGTCAGCGGTGCGCGCATCGACTACGTGCTCGCGAGCACGCCGCGCAAGCCGGTGCAGCTGACCATTCGCGATGCCGACGGCAAGCTGGTGCGGGGCTATTCGAGCGCCGATGCGGTACCGAAGGTCGATCTGACCTCGATCGGATCCGCACCGGAATGGATTACTCCGCCGATCAGGCTCGCAACGGGTCCGGGCATGCACCGCTTCATCTGGCCACTGCACTATGCGTCGATCGCAACATCCGCCGATCGCAAGGCCTACGCCGATGGCGTATGGGTGCCCCCGGGACGCTATACGGTGGAACTGGAAGTCGATGGCAAGTCCTATCGACAGCAATTGACCGTTGCCCCCGATCCACGCGTCGATCTGCCGGCGAGCGCCTATGCCGGCGAGTTCGCGCTGGCACGGAAAATCGAGGCGCTGCAATCGCGCGTCAGCGCCGCCAACCAGGAAGCCGGTGCGTTGCGCAAGGCTGCCGCGGAACGCCGCAGCTCGGCAGGCAGTGCCGCGTCTGCTGCACTGGACAGGTTCGACGCGAGACTCAACGCGCTGTCCGGCACGCAACCGTCACCGAATCCCTACAACGCCTGGGCTTTCCCGCCGCGCAATGTTGAGACACTTGCGTTTCTCAATCGCGCGCTCGGCCAGCTCATGACGGCGGTTGACGGCGCCGACGCGGCCCCGTCTGTCGACGCCCGCGCCGGGTATACGAACCTCTCGGCGCTGGTTGACCCCGTGCTCAAGTCGTGGGCGGCGTTCAAGCGCGTGGATCTGGTCGCGCTCAACGTGGCATTGAAAGCCGCGGGCGACAAACCGATCGAACCGAACCATGCGAAATGATCGTCGCGCAATGCACGGTGCCGCGCGTTTCTGCTCGCCGCTGCGGCGAGCGGGACCCTCGCGATAGCATCGCATCGAGCGAAAGAGGCGAAACGGCCAGGCGAACACACCGCGCCGAGGTGAGCGGAACGCGGCGACAGCGTCGCATCGCGCAAGCGAAGCGAAACCCAAACGACCGGGCCGAGACTCGCCCGGCGACAGCGTGTTTCCACGTCAGGTCTCGTCGCTGCGAAACGGCTGCACGAGCAGGGCGTCGAGGCGCTGGTCGCGGGCAGTGCGAAACTGATCCAGACCAAGCGGCAGCGTACGTTGCGGCTGTGCCGGCTCGGCCAGGTAACTTGCGAACAGGCGGTCCCACCACGAGACGTGAAAACCGAAATTGCTGTCGTGTTCGGCGCGCACGATCGAGTGGTGGATACGGTGCATGTCCGGCGTGACGAACACCCAGCGCATGACCCGGTCCAGTCGCGCCGGCAGCGCCAGATTGGCGTGGGTGAACAGTGCAAAGCTGTTGAGTACGATTGCAAACACCAGGACCGCCGCCGGCGGCGCACCGAGCAGCAGCACGGCGCCTATCTTGATGCCCATCGAGAGCAGGATTTCTCCGGGATGAAAACGCACGCCGGAACTGGCATCGAGCGCCAGATCGCTGTGGTGCACCCGATGCAGGCGCCACAACGGATGCCACAAGTGCATGAGCCGGTGTTGCCAGTAGATCACGAGATCCAGCACGACGAACGCAATGCCGAAGCGCAGCCATAAGGGCGCCGCGGACGCGTTCAATGCTCCGAAATCGTGTGCCTGTGCCCAAAACGCGGCGTCCACGGCGAGCCATGGCAACAACAGGCGCAGCAGCACGGCGTCGATCACGGACAGGCCGAAGTTGGCCGACCAGCGCCGACGCGCCTCGCGTCGCTGCACATGCCGCGGCCAGCGTGCCTCGGCGAGCGCGAGCAGCAGCCACAGACCGAAAAAAATGCCGAGGCGCAGCAGGGCGCTCGAATCCACTAGATCTCTTCCTTGACCTGGCCATAGGCCAGCAGCGCGAACAGACCGGTTCCGCCAATCACGTTGCCGACCAGCGCCGGGGCGAGCACCGCGAAGATGCCGTGCGTCAGTGTCAGCTGGCCACTGAACATCAGCAGAAAAACCTCGGTTGAGCCGACCACCACATGCGCCGACCCGCCCAGCGCGATGATGTAGGACATCAACGCGATGATCCAGAACCGGCCTTCCTTCGAAGCGGCGAGCATCCAGACCATCGCGGCAATGAAGAAACCGGCCGGAATCCCCTGCAGCAGGATATCGAGAGCGCTTTTTTGCGCCAGGGTTTGCGCGACGGCATAGAAATCGACCAATTGTTCCAGTGTCGCCACGCGTGCGTAGATCGCCATGACCGACGCCAGCGCGGTGCCGGCAAGATTGGCCGCAAGCACGATTCCCCACAGACGCAGCGTCGACAGCAGCGAGCGCCAGGTACGCTCGACCAGAAGTGGCAACACCGCGGTGATTGTGGTTTCGGTGAACAGTTGCATGCGCCCCAGCACGACGATCAGAAAGCCGGTGCAATAGCCGAAACTGACGACGGCTTCGCGCCACGGCGTGGCGGGTAGATAACCGTGGAGGATCCCCTGCACGAAAACGGAGCTGCTGATCGCGATGCCGGCGGCGAGACCCGACCACCATAGCGATTGGACCGGGCGCGCGAGCTCCACTTCTCCTTCCGCGCGAACCGTGTGATAGACGACCGGGGAGGGAATTCCGGTCTGATCCTCGACCTTGCGACTCTCTTTTTTCGAGAGTCCGTGGTCGCGAGGCGTCTTCTCCTTGCGGTTGCTGTTGGCCATGGCCAAGGCGTCCTTGGTTGATCAACCAGGTTGTTCGGGATGCCGGCGAGCGGCAGGCAGCTTCACGGCGATTCCTCCGTGTCGGCTGGCGCAAAGAGTGCAGTCGCGCTCCTCGCCACTTGCAGCGTGTCGTACCAGGCATAGGCGCCGACGCCGGCTGCGCCAATCAGTGGCAGCCAGCGTGCTATGCCGCGACCAACCAGCCGTCGCGACAGTTTGATGCCGATCATGCGGGCAATGCTCTCGATCGCGCGCGCCGGAACATCCTGGATCAACACGCGTCCGCCGACCTGCACGACGACATCGCGCAGCGCCTGGGCCGTTGCGTGGCGAAACAGACAGAAAAGCATCTGCTCGCGTCCAAGATCTGCGCTCTTGCCATGGGCACCGGCGATATCGGCGACCATTTGCGCCTGGATGCGCCATATCGCGATGAGTTCCGGCACAAGCGTCAGCCATCCGAACGCGCCGGGCGGCAGCGCCAGCGTGCCGGCGGCCAGCGCGGCGCGGTTTGCTGCGGCGTGGGAGATGCGTTGCGCTGCTCGTTCCGGACCCGACGACGCGTTCTCCCTGGTCGCGGGGATTTCCGATACCAAATCCATTACCGCGCGGCCAAGACGCCTCGTCAGTTCGGTGCCGGCCTCTTTCGGGACCCGCCTCGCGACGACCTGTCTGCTCATCCGGGATGCGGCGATGCCGGTACGGCGGCGATGCACTCGATTTCCACGCGTGCGCCGAGCGCAAGTCCGGTCGCGCCGAAGGCGCTGCGGGCGGGAAAATGCGCATTGAAAAAGGTGCGATAGATGCGATTGAATGCAGGCCACTCGCGCATATCGGCAAGAAACGCGGTGCATTTGACGACGTCATCGAAGCTCGCGTGCTGGCGCGCGAGGACTGCCTTGATATTTTCCATGGCTTGACGTGTCTGGGGTTCGATACCGCCCGGAACGAGTTCGAGCGTTCCGGGTCGCACGCCGATCTCGCCGGAAAGGAACAGCATCGGTCCCGCACGCACCGCTTCGGAAAACGGCAGATGCAGTTTATCCGCGCCGGCCATCGCAAAATATTGTGGCGTGGAGAGTCGCGTCGGCGCCGTGTCGCAGCCGCCCAGACCAGGCGCGAGACAGACAAGAATCAGTATTTGTTTCAGCATAAGCGGGCTCCTTGATGGCCGCCGCCAGTGTAGTCGTGGCGATCCTCCAGTGCATCGAATTCCCCTATAGTCGGGCAGCCATCATTGATCCGGAGTCCTGCCATGCCTTTCAGCATCCCGCGCGCGTTTGCCGCCGGCCTGATCGCAGCGCTTGTGCTGGGAGCGTGTTCACAATCGTCGAACAGCCCGCAAGACAACCGTCGCGGCCAGGCCGATGTGGCCGCGCAGGCGGTCCAGGCGCAGGCCAACAGGGAATTGGCAATGTACCGATCGCTGCTTGCGAAAAAGAACTACGAACTCGCGGCGCCGATCGGTCAGGAAATTGCCGCAAGGTTTGCGCGTACGACGGCAGCGGTCGAAGTGCAGAAAACCCTCGCCGACGTGGTGGCGAAAGCCAAAGCCAGCAGTGAGCAACGACGCATGAAGCGCCTTTGGTCGTATCAGTCCGGCACGGAGTCGGGCGGCGTCCAGAACACCGCGTCGATTTACAGCAGCGAACCGCAAGGCTTGAACGATCGCATTCGACTGGTGCTGCGCCGGCATTCGCAATGGGGGCAAAGCGTGTATCTGTTTGGTCATGGCGCCGGTTTCGTGTGTGCCGGCAAATGCAGTCTGGCGATTCACTTCGATGACAAACCTCCCCGGCGATTCAGGGCATATCTGCCGCCCACCGGCGAGCCGGCACTGTTCATCGAGGACGATGCGCGTTTCATCAGCGAGATGCAGAAAGCGCACAAGTTGTGGCTCGATGTGACACTGAAAGACAAGGGCAGCCAGAGGGTCGTGATCGAGGTCGGCGGTTACGACGCGTCGAAGTTTCCGGAATTGCCCAAGGCAGCGCACGGTAGAGCGAAATAGCGCGATCTTCGGAAGCCGCTTTGCGCCGCATTACTGCAGCATGACACCGATTGGCTGGCATCGCCCGAGACGTTGCCTGCACCGCCGTTTTTCTGTTGCGTGGGGTCGGTGCTTGAAGAATTGCGCGGGGGAATCTCCTACAGCACGACGCTGTGTCCTGCGCTCGTCGCGTCATTGCGGACTCGGCATCATCGCGCTTTCCCGACAAGGATCGCGCGATGACGATGAAACGCCGGAGCAAACCGGTGATGTCTGCAATGGCCGGCGGGGCACTCGGAGTGGTGGCGTGGATGGCTTGTGCGTCGCCGGCGTGCGCCGGGCCGATCTACAGGTGCACCGATGCGGATGGTTTGCCCGCGTACCAGGACCAACCCTGCGCACGCGGCTTGCAGCAGACGCTGGTCGCAATCATGCCGCCGCCAGTGCAGGCTGCCGCGTCACCGTCGCGGGCGGTCACGCCGCGAACGGCATCGACGCGGGTTCGTCACACCGCGCGCCGCCGAATTGGCCGGACCCATGGACATGCGGTGCGCGAACCGATGTCCTGGGAATGCCATGTCGCCAACGGCGAGGTGTTCTATCGCCACGGACCGTGCCCGAAAACCGTCAGCGGCAGTTCGCGGGCTTCGCGCAAGGCGCATCAGCGCGGGCGTTCGCGTGTCGGCACGCTGCGCGTGGTCGGTCACCCGGTTGCGCGTGCGCAGGCGTGCCGGATGATCAACGCGACCACCGTCAGTGATCGTTTCGGCTATGTGCGCGATGAGCAGGTGTCGACCTACGAGCGCAATCTCGGGCGCGATCCGTGCCGCAGGTATTGATCGGCCGGCAGTGGTCGCACTACCTCAGATGGCTTCCGGATCGTCCGAGCGCAGCGTGATGCCGGTTTCGGATATCTCGTAATGCCCCTTGCCGAGGACATGCAGCGGTTGGCCCGCCGAGGTGCAGATGGTCGTCAACGCCTCGATGGCAGCGTGTTTGGTCTTGCCCGATGCATCGACCGGCTCGGCATACACATGTATCTCGTAGGTCTTGCCGTCGCTGCCGTGAGCGGCGTAAAGCTTCTTGAGGATCATTGCGTTCGCCAGCGTTTATTGCTCACCGTCGCTACCCTAAACGCACGGGCCTGAACGCGACAAGGTGCCCCGGGTACCCGATTCCGGGCGCCGCCTCGTGATGAAGGGCTGCAATTGCCGAATGTGACGTGCGACTTTCCCGATGCAACGGCTTGCCGGCTCCTGAACCGTTGTCGCGGCGGTTTCTCGTTGTTCAGCATATGACGCCGAAACTTGGGCCGTCTTACAACCCAAGGAGAGAAGCAATGAAGCACCGCGTTATGACGATATTGGGTTCGGCTGTGGCTCTTGCGATCGCGGCGACGGTATTTTCGCCGGCGCAGGCGCGCGAGGCGAATCTTGATTGCAAGCTGACCTATTCACTGACCGGCTGGGCGGCCATCTACAAGCATGCCGAAGGGCATGGCGTGGTGCGTTGCGAGAACGGCGAAACCATGCGGGTCGCCATCGTCGCGAAGGGTGGTGGCCTGACTGTCGGAAAGTCGCATATCGACAACGGCAAAGGGACGTTTACCGATGTCCATCGAATCTCGGACGTGCTCGGTACCTACGCGCAGGGCGAGGCAAGCGCGGGCGCCGGCCGTTCCGCGGGCGCGCATGTCATGACCAAGGGCACCGTATCGCTGGCTCTCGCGGGAAAGGGCGAGGGCGTTGATCTCGGCGTCAGCTTTGGCGCGTTCACGCTCAGTCGCGCCGGTTCGAAGTAAACGTCAACTCATATCGGCACATCAAGACCGCGGCGTCATGCGATGACGCCGCGGTTTTTTTCGCCTCAATGGAATCAGAACACCGCGTTCAGCAGGGAATAGAGCGCAAGCGCAAGGCAGGCGAAGCCGAGTCCGACCTTGTATGGCACGAGCTTGGAGGTCAATTCCTCGAGCGAGCCGGTGAAACGGTTGCTCCCGATCAGCGAGCGCAGCAGCGGCATCGCGATGATCAGGCCGGTCGCCGCGATCACGAGCGCCGTGATCAGTGCGATCAGCATCAGACCGGGCGCGTAGCGCACCGTTCCTAGCGATCCGATCCAGCGCAGCAACAGGAACAGACCCCAGATCAGGCCAATCAGCCCGATCCAGCCCTCGACCGACTCGAGCGGACGCAAATGGTCATCGACACCGGGGCGCCTGACCTTGAGCCAGGACGAAATGCCCAACAATCCGAGCAGTATCAGGAGGATCAAGCTGAGCAGCCACATGATTCAATCTCCGCAGACCAAGACCCCGCGCATCCTAGCAGCATGCGAAGGTCGGGCCGCCATGCCGATCGGCCCTTGACGCCGGTGTGCGGCTTGTCGACGCTGTGTATCATGCACCGCGTCGGGCGCGGATCAACCGGGGAGGGAGTCATGCGGCGTCTCGCTTTTGTCGTTGGGTTATTCCTGTTGCTGTGCGGTTTTGCGCCGCTTCACGCCGCGCCGCCGGGGACCGACGTGCTGCCGCCCGGCTTGCAGATCCCGGATGCTGCGCGCCCGGGTCCGGGCTTCGACGTGGATCGGGCGACCGACGCCTACATCAACCTGTTGTCGCCTGAACAGCGCGCTCGTTCGGATGCTTACTTCGAGGGTGGCTACTGGCTGCAACTGTGGGGATTTCTCTATGGCGTCGTCGTCGCCGCGATCCTGCTGTGGGGTGGCCTGTCGCAGCGCATGCGCGATCTTGCGCGCCGCATCAGCCGGCGTCCGTGGCTGTACACGATGATCTACGTTTTTCTCTGGCTCATCGCGGTGTTCGTGCTGAGTCTGCCGCTCGCGATCTATACCGGTTTCGTGCGCGAACACCAATACGGATTGGCCACGCAGGATTTCGGTGGCTGGTTCGGCGATCAGATCAAGGCGCTCATGGTCAGCCTTGTCATCGGTCCGCCGGTACTCGCACTGCTTTACGCCGGTGTGCGTCGCCTCGGTGCGCGCTGGTGGGTCGCAGCCGGCGCTGGGGCGTTCGTGCTGATCCTGTTTTTCGCGATGGTCGCACCGGTTTTCATCGAACCCTTGTTCAATCATTACAAGCCGCTGCGCGCCGGTCCGGCGCGCGATGCGGTGCTTTCGCTGGCGCGCGCCAATCGGATCCCGACCGACAACGTGGTCGAGTTCGACGCGTCGCGTCAGACAACGCGCATCAGCGCGAACGTTGCCGGCTTCCTCGGCACCAGCCGCGTTGCGCTCAACGACAATCTGCTCAACAACACCTCGCTGCCGGAAATCAAGGCCGTGCTCGGTCATGAGATGGGCCACTACGTGCTCAATCACGCGTTGCGGCTGGTCGTTTATCTGACCCTGGTGTTGACGCTCGGCTTCTGGGTTGTGCACCGTCTGTTCGATCGTGCGCTTGTGCACTGGGGCGGGCGACTCGGTCTCGAGGGACGGGATGATCCTGCGGCACTGCCACTCGCCGTCGTGATCCTGTCGGCGTTTTTCCTGCTGGCGACGCCATTGACCAATTCGATCACGCGTCAGGCCGAAGGCGAGGCCGATGCATTCGGCCTCAACGCCGCGCGCGAACCGAACGGTTTCGCGATGGTCGCGATGCGCTTGTCGACCTATCGCAAGATCAAGCCCGGCCCGATCGAGGAGGCGATCTTCTACGATCACCCGAGCGGATACACGCGGGTGCGCAGCGCCATGATCTGGCTCAAGGAAAACCAGGACAACCCGACAGCCAACGCGCCGCTGCCGGCAGTGCCGCGGCCTGCGGCGCCGCATTGAAATGTATGGCGCGTAGGCACGGTAGCGCGAACGCCCGACGGCTGGATCCGCCTGAGAGTCCCCGACTTTGCCCGAGGCATCGGCCGGGCCGGATTAGGGTCGCGCGCAGGTGTGGAGCGGGCGCGATTGCAACCGGGACATGACGTCGCGCCGGTTATCGGCGAAACTGAGGCCAGCAATCACGCGCCAGCACAGGAGGATCCATGGCCATCCAGGAAGCCAAAGTGCCGGATATCGGCGGTTACACCAACGTGCCGGTTATCGAGGTGCTGGTCAAGGCGGGCGACACGGTTGACCGGGATCAGGGCCTGATCACGCTCGAATCGGACAAGGCGACGATGGAAGTGCCGGCGCCGTTCGCGGGAACGATCAAGGAGGTCAAACTCAAGGTTGGCGACGAGATTTCCGAAGGCGCGGTCGTCGCATTGATCGAGGCAGCCGGGGAGACCGAAGCGCAGAAACCGGAGACGGCCAAGGACGCGCCGACTGCCGCAAAGTCCGTGTCCAACGATGAAGTAACCGCCCCGACACCCAAGCCCACGCCGGCGCGTGAGGCGAAGGACGCGGTGCCGAAAGAGGAAGATGACAACGCGGCTGTTGCGTCTCGGTCTTCGCAAGGCGACAGCGAGGATTCGGCGGTGCCGCATGCACCACCGGTACCGTTCGATCCGAGCATCGCGGTGCCCGACAAACTCCCTTACGCGAGTCCGGCCGTGCGTCTGTTCGCACGCGAACTTGGCGCCGATCTCGCCGCGATCACCGGCAGCGGTCGCAAGGGCAGGATCACCCGGGAGGATGTCCAGGCGTTCGTCAAGCGCGCGCTGTCGGGAGGCGCGGCCACAGCGGCAGTCGCTGCGGGCGGACTTACGCTGCTGCCCTGGCCGCAGGTGGATTTCGCCAAGTTCGGCGAAATCGAAAGCGCGCCGCTGTCGCGCATCAACAAGATCGCCGGCGCCAACCTCGCGCGCAACTGGGCGATGATCCCGCACGTCACGCAGCATGACGACGCCGACATCACCGATCTCGAAGCGTTTCGCCGCAAGCTCGGCGAGGAGCAGGCCGGCAAGCGTGGCGAGGGCCTGAAGATCACGCCGCTGGTATTCCTGATCAAGGCCGTGGTCGCCGCGCTCAAGCAGTTTCCGCGTTTCAACGCGTCGCTTGATGCGAGCGCCGAGAATCTGGTACTGAAGAAGTATTTCCATATCGGCATCGCGGTCGATACGCCGGATGGTCTGGTGGTGCCGGTCATTCGCGATTGCGATCAAAAGGGCCTGCTCGATCTCGCGCGCGAACTCTCCGCGATTTCCGCAAAAGCGCGCGACAAGAAACTCGGCCCGGCCGACATGTCCGGCGGCTGCTTCTCGATATCAAGTCTCGGCGGCATCGGCGGCACCGCGTTCACGCCGATCATCAATGCGCCGGAAGTCGCGATTCTCGGCGTGTCCAGGTCGCAGTTGCGACCGGTCTGGAACGGCAAGGAGTTTGCGCCGCGTCTGCTGCTGCCGCTGTCGCTGAGTTACGACCACCGCGTCATCGACGGCGCCGCCGCGGCGCGTTTTACCGCCTATCTGGCCGAGGTGCTCGGGGATCTGCGTCGACTGCTGCTCTGAAAGCCCGATGCCTGATTCAATCGCTCAGCAGATACAGCACACCCGCGCCGACGCGCTGGGCACATTCGGCTCGGTTCTGCGGCACATCAGCGATTTTCTCAATACCCAGCTGATCAATACGCAAGGCATCAAATTGACCATCGGCGCCGTGATTGCGGCGTTGGTCACGTTGCTGATCGTGATGCTGATTTCGCGCGTGGTGCGTTCGGGCATCAATCGCTACGCGGGCAAACACAGGTCCAATCAGGCCGCGCTTTATACGGTTTCGCAACTCGTGCACTACGCGCTGCTGGTGATCGGCGTGATGTTTGCGTTGTCCGTTGCCGGCATTCCACTGAGCAAGTTCGAAATTTTCGCCGGTGCGCTCGGCGTCGGCCTCGGTTTCGGCATGCAGGCGATCTTCTCGAACTTCGTGTCGGGTTTGATCATTCTTTTCGACCGCAGCCTGAAAGTCGGCGATTTCGTCGAGTTGTCCAGTGGCGTGCACGGCACGGTACGTGACATCCATATTCGCGCGACCCTGGTCACGACCAATGACAACATCGATATTCTGGTGCCGAACTCCGCGTTCGTCACCAACAATGTGGTCAACTGGACATTGCGCGAAGCCTCGCGGCGTCAGCGCATTCCGTTCGGTGTCGCTTATGGGAGTGACAAGGAACTGGTCAAGAAGGCCGCGCTCGAAGCAGCGGCCGAAGTGCCGTTCACGCTGGCGTACGAAGGCCAGCGTCGACCGCAGGTCTGGCTGACCGGCTTCGGCGATTCATCGCTCGATTTCGCGCTGGTGGTCTGGCTCAATGCGGATGCGGTCAAGCGCCCCGGCGCCGTCGCCGCGGCCTACAACTGGGCGCTGCATACTGCGCTCGAGAAATATGACATCGAGATACCGTTTCCGCAACGCGATCTGCACGTGCGTTCGTGGTCCGATCGTGCCGAAGGAAAAATCCGCGAAGCACGAGCGCAGGATCAGCAACGATCGGGCGAATCGACATCGAAGCGGCAGGTTGCGCACCACGAGCGCGCCCGACTGGCTGAAAACGACGCCGCACACGACGTGGAACACGAGGCGAGAGAGGCCAGGCAGCGCAGCGCGAACCGCGACAGCCCGGTGGCTGTTGCCGAAACAAGTGCTCCGCGTTCGCACACCCGATTCCCGGACGATGCCGATGATCGCGACGACGTCGGGCACGAGCGCGACGCCGGCTCCAATAACTATACCGATGCCGATTCCGAACGACGCGACTGATCGCCTGCACGGCACGAATCACGGACCACAGGATCAGACATGGCCACAATTATCGAACTCAAGGTGCCGGACATCGGCGATTTCGGCGACGTACCGGTGATCGAGGTACTCGTGCAGGTCGGCGAGCGCATCGAAAAGGAGCAGAGTCTGCTGACGCTCGAGTCGGACAAGGCGACGATGGATGTGCCGGCGTCCATTGCCGGCGTCATCAGGGAGATCAAGGTCAAAGAGGGCGACGCGGTATCCAAAGGCGACGTGATCGCGCTGCTTGAGGCGGATGGGGCCGGCGCGGCGGGTGAGAGCAAGTCCGCAGCCAAGGATGCCGGCAGCGGCGTAGCCAAAGCCGAGCCGGATAGTCAGCAACGAGGCGACGGTTCTCCCGACCACGGCACCAAAGGTCAAAAGGAGGCACCTCGCGCGGTTGATTCGACCCGGGCCGCCGCGGCTTCGGGACGCAAAGCCGATCTCGAGTGCCAGCTGTGCGTGCTCGGGTCCGGCCCGGGTGGCTATACGGCTGCATTTCGCGCCGCGGATCTGGGTCTCGATGTGGTACTGATCGAACGCTATCCGACCCTCGGCGGCGTCTGTCTCAATGTCGGCTGCATCCCTTCGAAAGCGCTGTTGCATGCCGCCGCCGTGATCGACGAAGCCGAGGCGATGGCGGCGCATGGCATCCACTTCGGCAGCCCCAGGATCGATCTAGGCAAACTGCGTGATTTCAAGAACAAGGTGGTCGGCAAGCTCACCGGTGGCCTCGCCTCGATGGCGAAGCAGCGCAAGGTGCGTGTCGTCGAGGGCGTCGGAGCATTCGTTTCGCCACACGAGATCGAAGTCAAGACCGGCAAGCCGGGCAAAGACGCCGGCATGCTGATCCGCTTCGACCAGGCGATCATCGCCGCCGGTTCGCAATCGTTGAAGCTGCCGGGTTTCCCATGGAACGACGAGCGCATCGTCGATTCGACCGGCGCGCTCGAACTGGCCGATGTGCCGAAGAAATTGCTGGTGGTCGGCGGCGGCATCATCGGACTCGAAATGGCCACCGTTTACGCGGCACTGGGCAGCGAAGTGACCGTGGTCGAGCTGATGGATCAGCTCATGCCCGGTACCGATGCGGATCTGGTCCGACCGCTGCAGCAGCGCATCGCCAAGCGCTACAAGGGCATTCACCTCAAGACCAGGGTGGTGGAGGCAAAAGCGCAGAAGAACGGCATCAAGGTGACGTTCGAGGGCGACAGCATTCCCGAGACCTCGGTCTTCGATCGCGTGCTCGTGGCGGTCGGGCGCAGCGCGAACGGCGGCAGGATCGGCGCCGACAAGGCCGGCGTCCGCGTTGACCAGCGCGGTCTGATTGCGGTCGATCGGCAGATGCGCACGAATGTCCCGCACCTATTCGCGATCGGCGATCTGGTCGGTCAACCGATGCTCGCACACAAGGCCTCGCACGAAGCCAAGGTCGCCGCAGAAGTTGCGGCCGGCATGAAGAGCGGTTTCGATGCGCGAGCCATTCCGTCGGTGGCCTATACGGATCCGGAGATCGCCTGGGTCGGCATGACCGAGCGTGACGCGAAACAACAGGGCCTTGCGATCGGCGTCGGCAAGTTTCCGTGGGCCGCCAGCGGCCGCGCGATTGGCATCGATCGCACCGAAGGCTTCACCAAACTCATTTTCGACCAAGCCAGTGAGCGCATCATCGGCGCGGGCATCGTCGGCGTTCACGCCGGCGACCTGATTTCCGAACTCGCGCTTGCGATCGAGATGGGCTGCGAAGCCACCGATATCGCGCTGACCATCCATCCGCATCCGACCTTGAGCGAATCGGTCGGCATGGCGGCAGAAGCCTATGAGGGTACGATCACCGACTTGTATCTGCCCAGGAAAAAATAGAGGGGACCAGTATGGCTGCACAGATCGCGGGCTTCGTTTTCGGAACGCTGTTGCTCATCATCGGTGCCGACTCGTTCGTTCGCGGTGCGGCAGGATTGGCTCTTCGCAGCGGTGCAAGCAGCTACGCCGTAGCGCTGCTGTCCACTGCGCTCGGTGCGCTGGTGCCGGCGCTCGCGGTGACCCTGGCTGCGGGATTTTCCGGTCGCCCGGAGCTCGCGCTCGGCAACCTCATCGGCAGCAGCATCGCGCAACTGGGGCTGATCCTGGGCATCTGCGCGCTGACTGCGTCCCTGCGCGCGCGCATGAAGCTGTTCGCGTGGCTGGATCCGGCCGTGATCGGCGCGGCCATCCTGGTGTGGCTGTTCGCGCTGGATGCGCGCATCTCTCGGCTCGACGGCGCCGTCCTGCTGGTCGCCTACGTCGCTATCGTGGCGATGGTCGTGCGCGGTGTGCGTCGCGAAGACCACGCCTTGCGCAACGAACTGGAGAATGCAACCGGCACCGAAATGCTGGTCTGGCGCGACGGGCTGCGCGTTGTGGTCGGTGCACTGGTGCTGCCGTTCGCCGCGGTATGGCTGGTCGATGGCGCGCTGGCCATTGCGCACGGTTTCGCGTTGTCTTCGCTGGTAATCGGGCTGGTGCTGCTCGGTGTAGCGACCGCTCTTGCCAGCGTCTGGCCTACGGTTCTCGCGGCGCGGCGCGGGCAAAGCGATTTCGCGATCGGTCACGCGCTCGGCGCGGTGCTCGGCAACCTGTTGTTGCTGCTCGGTGGTCTCGCTCTGTGGCAGAACGTGGATGTTTCGCGTTCGTTGCAGCACGTCGAGATTCCGGCGCTACTTGTGCTGTGTGTGGCGATCTATCCGATGATGCGCAGCGATGGAGAATTGTCGCGGCGCGAGGGCATCGTCCTCGTCGCGGCTTACGCGGTGTTCCTCATCGGTGAGATCTGGCTGGCCAGCGCCGGCTGAAGCTTCGCAATCGACGCGGTCGATGCCGGTTTCACTTGTCCTCGGAGCCAGCGGCGCGGTCGGGCGATTCCTGCTTCCACGGCTTCGCGCGGCGAGTCATGAGGTGCTCGCACTGAGTCGCGAGACGCACGTTGACGGCCCTGCGCTAAGCTGGTTGACCGGCGATCTCAATGCGCGGATGCCTGCGTTGCCGAAGCTCGACGCGATCTTCAGCGTCGGTCCCCTCGATGGTCTGGCACGCTGGCTGCCACGCGCCGTATTCAACGGGAGCCCGCGACTGATCGCGCTCGGATCGATGAGCATCGTCAGCAAGCGCGATTCACCCGACGCGGCCGAACGCGCCATGGCCGAACAACTCGAGCTGGCCGAGAGCGCACTTGTGGAAACGGCGACTCGGCGTGGCATGAACTGGACCCTGTTGCGCCCGACGTTGATATATGGCGCCGGTCTGGACCGCAGCCTGACACCGCTGGCGCACTTCGGCCTGCGCTGGCGGGTGTTTCCGCGACTCTGGGGTGCGGCCGGTTTGCGCCAGCCGGTGCACGCGGACGATCTGGCGACCGCATGTCTGGCTGCCTTCGACAGCCCGAATGCGAACGGCCAAACCTATGCGCTTGGTGGTGGAGAACGCCTCGCGCTCCATGTCATGCTCGAGCGTGTGCGCGCATCGCTGCCGGTCGCCACATTGCCGTTGCCGTTGCCGCCAATTGCGCTGCGAACGGTCGCGCGGGCAGCGCGGTTTTTCCCACGACAGCCATTGAGCATGGCCGGTGTTGCCCGTCTGCACGTCGACCTGATCGCCGACGACGATGCGGCACGCGCGGCTCTGGGCTGGGCGCCGCGCGCATTCCGGCCCGACAGCGGATGCTGGGTCCCTCGATCATTGCCATGAAGGCGGTGCCGCAAGCCCCCGGCACTGCTAAGATGCGGCATCTTCCCGCCACCATTCGAGGCACCGGCATGCGCATCCGAGCGATCATCGTACTGGCATTGTCGTCGTGGTTGCTGGCGTCGTGCGGCGGCGGCAGCAACAGCTCGCAGGTCGTACCTCCACCCCCCGGCCCACCCGGCAACGGGGTCGTGCTCGCCGCGCAATTTGATCCGTCCGCGGGCGTGGTGCCGTTTCCGACCGACTTGCTGCTATCGGGCACGACCGACCTGACCCTCAATATTCCGGTTGCCAATCCGGGCGATTTCAGCGATCCAAAGGTCGCGCTCGACGCGCTTGATGGTTTCAGCACCGTTGCGCCGTGGACGACCACGTTCTCGATGGCGCCTGACGCGAACTCGATCGTCGGCGGACAGGACGTGCGCATGTTCGAGGTCACGCTGTCCGGGCCCGGCGGCGCCGTGACCGGTGTGGTGCGCGAACTGCAATCGCCCCAGGAGTTCGTCGCGGTTCTGGCACCGTCGGACGGCAGCGGGCACACGCTGGCGATCGTGCCGACCAGGCCACTCAAGCAGGCGACCTCTTACATGGCGGTGTTGACCAAGGGCATCACCGATACCAATGGCAACCCGGCCGTGCAGGACATTCCGTATTTCCTCGCCGAGCGTCCCGACGTGCTCTGTGTCGACGGGCACAGCACAGATCCCTCGCTCGACGATGCGACCGCCTGCGCACTGGAGCCGTTGCGCATTCTGGTCAACGCGCAGGAAAGTGCGGCGGCGTCGGCCGGCGTCAATACCAGCCAGATCGTGTTGTCATGGGTTGCGACGACCGAGGCGATCACGCCGGTGCTCGGCCGGCTCGCCGCGACAGTCGCGCAAAGTCCGCCGGCGGTGACGCATATTGCGCCGACCGGCGAGACGCTCGGCGATCTCGGCGTGGGTCTGCCGCCGGTGGCGGACATCTACATCGGCACGATCGACCTTCCGTACTACCTCGGCGTGCCGGATGCCGGCGATCCGACTGCGCCACTGACCGACTTCTGGGAGGCAGCGCCGGGGGCCTATGTGCCACCGTTCGATCAATTCGGACTCGATCCGACTTCGACCAATGTAACCTACGCCAATCCGGTTCCGGTGCAGACGTCGGTCCAGACCGTACCGTTGCTGCTCACGTTGCCGAATGCCGCATCGGGTCGGATCAGGCCGCCGGGCGGCTGGCCGGTGGTAATCTTCCAGCACGGCATTACCCGCAACCGCACCGACATGTTCGCAGTTGCGGGGACGCTGGCCGCGCAGGGATTCGCCGTGGTCGCGATCGATATTCCGCTGCACGGCATCACCGACACGAGCAACCCGTTCTATATCGGCAATACGCCGTTTGCCGCGCTCGGCGCACACGAGCGCACCTTCGATCTGGATCTCGAGGACAATGCCACCGGTGCACCCGGGCCGGATGGCGTCATCGATCCATCCGGCTCGTATTTCATCAACCTCTCGAGCCTGCTGACTTCGCGTGACAATCTGCGCGAGGGCGTGGCTGATCTGACCGAACTGGCGCATGCGATTCCGGCGATGCGGGTTTCCCCCGCCGGTGGTGATCTCGATGGTGCACGCATCAGCTTCGTCGGCCAGTCGCTCGGCAGCATCCTCGGCGCCGATTTCCTTGCCGTCGATCCCGCGGCGACGGTCGGTGTGCTCAATGTTCCGGGAGGTGGTATCGCCAGCCTGCTCGAAGCATCTCCGACTTTCGGACCACGCATCCAGGCCGGTCTCGCCGATGCCGGTCTCGAGCCCGGAACGCCCGATTACGCGGCGTTCTTCGTTGCCGCACAGAGCGCGATCGATTCAGCCGATCCGATCAATTTCGCGCTCGCCAGCAACCAGACGCTGCTGACCGCCGATCGGCTGCTGTTGCAGGAAGTGGTCGGCAGCGATACGTCGCCGAGCGATCAGGTGATTCCGAACAGTGTCGTCGGTGCGCCGTTGTCCGGAACCGAGCCGCTGATCGCGACGCTCGGCCTTGCCACGATCACGATGACCACGCAATCGGCCGACGGCATCCGTGGTGCGGTGCGATTCACCTCCGGTGAACACGGCTCGATTCTCGATCCGACCGATTTCCCGGCGGTCACCGCCGAGATGCAGGGCGAAATGGCCAGCATGCTTGTGAGCCAGGGAACGGTGGTGCAAGTAGCCAACCCGTCAGTGATTCGCACACAGTGACGGCATCCCGACCCGCCGTAGCGTGCACTTTGGTGCACGCCCGGCGCGGCGGCACCCGTTTTCACCAGCGTTTTGCGGGATGGGTTTCGCTGCGCTCAAGCCATCCGACGAAACTCAAATCCGGGCTGAGGATCAACGGGCAACGCCGAGCCACGCGAGCAGCTTCCCCGCAAGCCAGGCCGGACCGATCAACAGGTAAGTCAGGTCCGTAGCGAACGATGGGCGGCGGCCCTCGATCGCGTGCCCGACGAACTGACCAACCCAGGCCAGCGCAAACACGGAGACGGCAAGTCCCAACAAAGGCCCGACACCGACCAAGCGATATAGCATTTCGGTGGCGAGACCGAGCAGCACCAGCACGACGAACATTGCCGCCGCGATCGGGCGCGACAGCCGCCAGTAGAACGCCATTGCCGCGACCATCACGAGCGAACACCAGAATCCCGCACGTCCGATCGCCGGCGATACCGGGATGACCCAGAGCAACGCAATCACCGCCCACAGGATCGCCGGCACGCAAACCCAGTGAATCGCCCGGTTGACCGGATTCAAATGGTCGGAGCTGTAACTTGCGAACCAGTCGTTTACGTTGCGCATGTCGAGGCGGGTTCCTGCAGCGTATCGAGTTGCCCGATCAGGCCGCAGTCAATCGTCGCACGGCTTCGGCATATTTCGCCGCCGTGTTTTCGATGATTTCGCGCGGCAGGTGCGGACCGGGTGCGCGCTTGTCCCAGTCCAGGGTTTCGAGGTAATCGCGCACATACTGTTTGTCGAAGCTCGGCGGACTCGTGCCGACGCGCCAGGAATCGGCCGGCCAGAAGCGCGACGAGTCCGGCGTCAGCATCTCGTCCATGACGTACATCGTACCCTCGACATCGGTGCCGAATTCGAACTTGGTGTCGGCGATCAGGATACCGCGCTCGCCGGCTTGGGCGACCGCATACCGGTAAATCGCAAGCGTCGCCTCGCGCACTCGTTCGGCGAACTCGGCGCCGATGGTCGCGACCACGGCATCGAAACCGATGTTCTCATCGTGTGCGCCGGTGGGCGCCTTGGTCGACGGCGTGAAGATCGGCTCGGGCAGACGTTCGGCCTGACGCAGCCCCGGCGGCAGCTTGATGCCGCACAACGCTCCGGTTGCCTGATAGTCCTTCCAGCCCGAACCGATCAACCAGCCACGCGCAATCGCTTCGACCGGCAAGGCCGTCAGACGCTTCGCAATGACGCTGCGATCGACGTACAGCGCCGGCTCGACATCGCGCGGCAACACGGTGGCGACGGCCTTGCCGGTCAGGTGGTTGGGCATCAAGTGCGCGGTGTCCGCGAACCAGTAGTTCGACAACCGCGTGAGCATTTCACCCTTGCCCGGGATCGGATCCGGCAACACCACGTCGAACGCCGACAACCGATCGCTCGCGACGATCAGCAATTCGGCATCCGAAATCGCATAGACATCGCGCACCTTGCCTCGATGGATCAGATCGAGGCCGGGCAGGTCGGATAATTCCAGTGTGGTCGTCACGGGCGGTTCGTCATGAGTGAGGAGGCAATTGTAACGGTCGGAGTCGTTTGGTTGCCTCGGTGCCGAGTGTCGACTCGCATGGCGGCGTTTTGCAGTTCGCTTTGCTCGGTTGATGCGACGCGGTCGCAGGGGTTCCGCTCGCCTCGGCGGCGAGCGGGTTCCTTTTGGCATTGCCCCAAAAGGAACCAAAAGGTCTAGCGCCGGAC
>JBAUWF010000048.1:0-36125 GCA_049583635.1 Rhodanobacteraceae bacterium | reverse complement strand
TCCTCGGCCGGCGACTGTCGCCGCATTGTCAGCAAAGCCTGTTCTGACAAGGCCGGACTGTCCGCACCAACCCATCGCTTCAGCGCGCTGGACGGCAGTTCGATCTTGTGCATCCCAAGCACCTCGAAAGCCAGGAGGACGAGTCCGCTTGGGTCCGGGGCGCCATTAGCATATCCGCCTGTGGGCGTAGTTGCCAGTATCTGCTGTGAGGACCGTGCCCACCAACCGCCGTAATGCCCGGGATTGCGTGAGGCGGCCAGCAGCAACGCGCTGCGCGCCGAGGGCAATGCCCGGGCGTCGACGACGAGATGTTCGATTGCCTTGCGGTCGCGTGGCGACAGATGACGGGCCAGACCGGGGTCAAGGGCGATCTGGTTCGCGGCCAGATTCTGCAACGCGGGATCCTTGCCGCGCAGGGCTGCGATCAGCAAGCGCAGCAGGCGCCCGGACTCGCCTGATTCTTCCTTGCGCGAAGCGCTCAGGATCGCGCGCGTTGCGCGGTTGTCGTGAAACAACGCGGGTTCAAGCCCCGGCTCGACCAGCATCACGGCGCCGTCGCGATTGTCGATGGCCCTGTCGGGACGCAATGAATCTTGCTGGTACAGCGAGTACGCAAAAATATAACGATCACCTGCTTTTACGTCGGATAGCGTGGATTTCGGCACGAGTACGTCGATGCGCGCAGGCGGGGTCGGCTTGCCACCAAGCTGCTCGTCGACCGCGAATACCAGCCGGCCGGCCGGTCTGACTTCGACCAATTTGCCGACAACCAGCGTATTTTCGGGTGCATACAGGACCTTGAGCGGTGGCTCCACTTTCTCACCGCCCATTGCCGGTGCGATGAGCATCAACGCGAGCAAGACGCACGCAAACGGCCAGACGGAATGGGGTGTTCTGGTCGTTGAGCCAGGCACCGTGCCAGCACGCATTACAAGCTGCCCTTCAGACGGGAATCCGCACGCAACTGAGCGGCCCTGTCGGTCTTTTCCCAGGAGAAAGCGGTGAACTTCTCGCCGTTGTCGAGAGTGACATCGCAGGGCGCGCGACCGAAGTGACCGTAGCTGGCCGTGGGTTGATACATCGGATGCACCAGATCCAGCATCTTGAGGATGCCGTAGGGGCGAAGATCAAAATGTTTGCGCACCAGCTTTTCTATCTCATTGTCGGTGATCTTGCCGGTACCAAATGTCGTGACCGAAATCGAGGTCGGATGCGCCACGCCGATCGCGTAGCTGATCTGCAGTTCGCAGCGATCGGCCAGACCCGCCGCGACGATGTTCTTGGCGACATAACGCGCCGCGTAGGCCGCGGAACGATCCACCTTGGACGGATCCTTGCCGGAAAAGGCGCCGCCGCCGTGGCGCGCCCAGCCGCCGTAGGTGTCGACGATGATCTTGCGCCCGGTCAGTCCGCAATCGCCAACCGGGCCGCCGATGACGAACCGGCCGGTTGGGTTGATATGGAACTTGGTTCCCTTGTGCAGCCACTTCGCCGGCAGCATGGGCTTGACGATGAGCTCCATCACGCCCTCTTTCAGGTCCTTCTGCCTGATCGATGCATCGTGCTGGGTCGAAAGCACCACAGCATCGATCGCTACCGCCTTGCCGTTCTCGTAACGCAGGGTGACCTGACTCTTCGCATCGGGGCGCAACCAGGGCAGCTCGGTTTTCTTCGCCTTGCGTACACGCGCCTGTTGTTCGACCAGACGATGGGAGTAATGAATCGCCGCGGGCATCATCGCGCGCGTCTCGTTGGTTGCGTAGCCGAACATGAGCCCCTGATCGCCGGCCCCCTGTTGTTCGGGCTTCTTGCGGTCCACGCCCTGGCTGATTTCCGGTGATTGTTTGCCGATCAGGTTCAACACGGCGCAGGTGGCGCCATCGAAGCCGACATCGGACGAGTCGTAGCCGATATCGAGAATGACCTTGCGCGTCAGCGCCTCAAGATCGATCCATGCCGTCGTGCTGATTTCGCCCGCGACGATCGCGACACCGGTTTTCACCATGGTCTCGCACGCGACGCGCGCGCGTTTGTCCTGAGCCAGCAAAGCATCGAGCACGGCATCGGAGATCTGGTCGGCGACCTTGTCCGGATGACCTTCGGAGACGGATTCAGACGTGAACAAACTGCTGCTCATTGCGCTAAATATCCTTCGATACGGATGTAAGGATGATAATTTGGCGCACATCATACATGCGCGCGCACCTATTACAGCAGCGCCCAGGGCACGCGCAACGGTCGGAAGCCGGTAATCGCGTGGGCGCTTTCTCGAAGAGAAAATGCCGCACCAAATCCGCCGTCAAGAGCCCGTTGCAAACCGGCCTTACCTAATTTGAGGACACGCTGATGGATGGGGGTTGCTTGCACTGTTCGTTGCCACGGTCAGCGCCTTGGTGAAAAGCACTTCGTCGCAGAGACCGATCCGTTGCACACATGCGTCGCCATTCGCATCGTCGACATGTGGGATGTCACGGTGACCGTCGGTCCCTGCGACGATGGTCCGACCGGCGGATGCACCGAACAAATGCGTCACTATTGCGGCAGTGCCAGATCATCCAGCATTGCCCGCAGAAAACGGGCTGCCTCCCCGCCGGTTGCGGCGCGATGATCGAAGGTGAGCGACAACGGCAACCGCCGATGCACCTCGACGCCACCCATCACCGCGACCACATCATGGCTGAGCTTGCCGGCTCCGATGATGGCGACGGTTGGCGGCACCACGACCGGTGTTGCATAGCGTCCTGCGAACATGCCGAAATTGGAGAGGCTGATCGAGTAACCGGCCAGTTCGGTTGCTGCGATGCTGCGATCCATCACTTCCTGACGCAGGCGCGTGACGCTGGCTCGGATCGCGTCTGCATCCAACGTGTCGGCGTTGCGCAAGGCTGGCACGAACAGGCCATCCTCGGTATCCACGGCAATGCCGATATCGACATGCGGGTGCAGCGTGCGCGAGAGATTGCTGCCGTCGAACCATGCGTTCAGCGCCGGTACCGCCTTGCACGCCGCAACGATGCCACGGATCAGGCGTACCGTGATGTCCTGTTTGCCGATCCAACCATCGAGGTCGGCGTCGTCGACAATACTGGTCGGCACCACCTGCGCATGCGCCTCGGCCATCACGCGCGCCATGTTGCGGCGCACGCCCTTCAATTGTTCGGGCTGGCCGCTGGCGCTGACAGTCGGCGGCGTCGTACGCATCGGCTTGCCGCCCTGCGAGGTGGTGCTGCGTTGTGGCGCCGCCGGTGCTGCGGAAGGGGCTAATGCGGAGGCGAGCGCCGCGGAGCCCGCCGCCGATGCACCTCTCACGTCCTTCAAAGTGACCACGCCGCCGGCACCGCTGGCCTTGACGCGCGCGAGATCGACCTTGAGTTTCTTCGCGAGTGCACGCACCGCCGGCACCGCCTTGACGCCGCCGACGCTCGAGGTGCGTTCGACGTGCACATGGCTGCCGCTGACCATGGCGCCGACCACGGTGCCTTCGTCCTCGCGCCCGGCCTTGCCGCTTTCCTCGATCGCACCGCCTTCGTCGGACGCAATCACCGTATCCTGCGCGTCGTCGGGATTGGGCGTCGGCGCTCCCGCACCCTTCTTTGCGCCTTTCTTCGGGCCGTGGTGATGGCCTGTCGATTCGGATTCGGCGCGCTGCTTCGCATTCGGATCCGGCTCGAAGTCGACCAGCGCCGCGCCGGTTTCAATCACGTCGCCGGGCGCTCCATGCAGCTTGACCACCTTGCCGGTGTACGGCGACGGCACGTCGACCACGGCCTTGGCGGTCTCCATCGCGCACAGCGGCGCATCGAGCTTGATGTCGCCCCCCTCCTTGACATGCCATTCGACCACGGTCGCGTCGGGCAGACCTTCGCCGAGGTCGGGCAGGTGGAATGTTTTGATTGTGCTCATCAGCGTGCTCGTTGTTCGGAGTTTGGGTGTTCGATTGCCGAGCGCTCCGCGCTCAGCGGCGAGCGGGGAAAAAACCAGGCTGACACAATTCGACCGTTCACCGCAGCGAGTTCACGACGCCGCCATCGCGCGTCTGGCCGCCGCCACGATGCGCTCCACACTCGGCAAATACTTCATCTCCAGCCGGAAGAGCGGAATATGCGTATCCCAGCCGGTGACGCGTTCAACCGGCGCGAGCAGATCGTAGAGACATTCCTCGGCGAGCCGCGCGGCGATTTCCGCGCCGAAACCGGCCGTCTTCGGCGCTTCGTGCACGATCACGCAGCGACCGGTTTTGTGCACGGATTCGGCAATTGTGTCGAAATCGAGCGGGGTCAGCGTGGCGACATCGATGACTTCGGCACTGATGCCTTCTTCTTCCAGTTCGTCGGCGGCTTCGAGCGTTTCCTTGACCTGCGCGCCCCAGGTCACAAGGGTCACGTCCTCGCCATCGCGCAACACGAAGCACACGTCGAGCGGCAGCGCCTCGCCGTCATCGGGCACCTCTTCCTTGTATTGGCGATAAATGCGCTTGGGCTCGAAGAACATCACCGGATCGGGGTCGCGAATCGCCGCCAGCAACAAACCGTAGGCGCGTCCGGGTGAGGACGGCAACACGACCCGAAGGCCTGGAATATTGGTGAACAGATGCTCGTTGGCCTCGGAGTGATGCTCCGGTGCGCGGATGCCACCGCCCCAGGGTGCGCGAAACACCGCCGGTACCGTGATGCGTCCGCGCGTGCGGTTGCGCAGACGCGCGGCGTGGCATGCGATCTGCTCCATCATCGCGTAGATGAAGCCTTCAAACTGCGCTTCCGCGACCGGTTTCATTCCCTGCGAAGCGAGGCCGACGGTGACACCGGCAATGGTGGTTTCATCGAGCGGCGTGTCGAGTACACGCAGCGCACCGAATTTTTCCTGCAAACCCTGGGTCGCGCGAAATACGCCACCATTGACACCGACATCCTCGCCGAGCACGACCACGCTCTCGTCGTGCTTCATCTCGTAAGCCAGCGCCTGGGTCACCGCTTCGATCATCGTGATCTGTGCCATGGCTCAGCGCTCCTCTGACTCAAGCGCAGTCACTTGCTCGCGCTGCTTTGCCAGGTCCGCAGGCACTTCGGCGAAGGTGAAATCGAACATCGCCGTGACCGGCTGGGTTTTGGTTTCGAGATACGCGTTGACCTCGTTGTCCATCCACTCGCCACATTCGGTTTTCCAAGCCTCTTCCTTCTTGTCGCTCCAGGCCTTCTTCGATTCGAGCCAGGTGCGCAGGCGCTTGACCGGCTCGCGCATCCAGGCGTCCTTGACCTCCTGCTCGCCGCGATAGCGTCGCGCATCGTCTGCCGTGGTGTGGTCGCCGAGCCGATAGGTGACCGCTTCGATGACGCTGGCGCCTTCGCCCTTGCGCGCGCGGTCGAGCGCATCTTCCATTGCCTTGCGTACCGCAATGATGTCGTTGCCGTCGACCTGAATCGATGGGAGACCCGCGGCGATGCCTTTCTGCGCGAGTGTCGTGGCACCGGACTGGATCTTGCGTGGCACCGAAATCGCCCATTGGTTGTTGATGATGACCGCGACCAGCGGCAACTTTTGCGCGCCGGCGATATTGATCGCGCCATAAAAATCGCCCTTGGATGAGCCCCCATCGCCGCAGGTGCACACGGCAACGCGCTTCTCCTTGCGGATCTTGAACGCCAGCGCCGCACCGGCCGCATGCAGACACTGTGTCGCAATCGGCACCGACCAGGCGAAATCGTGCTTTGGCGCCTTCGCGAAATCGCTGCCGCGCTCGTCGCCGCCCCAGTACATGTAGACCTCGCGCGGTTGCACGCCGCGATAGAGCTGGGCGCCGTACTCGCGATAGCTCGGCGCCAGCAGATCCTCGCGCTTCATCGCGCTGCCGATGCCGACATGCGCGGCCTCGTGACCGAGACACGAGGCGTAGGTACCGAGCTTGCCGGTGCGCTGCAATGCGATCGACTTGGCGTCAAACACGCGCGTCGACAGCATCAGCTTGTACAACTCGACCATGTGATCGAGATCCCTGGCGAACTCGGGCAGATCCTTGCGCACGAGTTTGCCGTCGGCGTCGAGGTACTGCAGGTATTCAATTTCGAACTTGGCGGCGATCGACACGGAACTCTCCGAAAGACGGTGTTGTTGCGCACAATGGCTGGCGCAGGTGGTCGGACCGCTCACGACGTTGAGCTGCAGGCGCCTCGGCGGAAAACGGTCCGCGCAGTGGCGATTGTCCCATGCCTGCGCGATTTCGGCATCCGCCCCGACTCCTGCCTCGCAACCGACTTCACGCAGCCCTGCAGGGGCCGCGTGTCGGGACTGCGAGATCCTGACATGCGCTCTCGATATGCAGCCGCGCCGGGTCCAGGACTCGGCGGGGAACCCCCCGTAGGCACCTTGCGATGACTCACTGGTGGGGTTCGTGCAACCTTGATAACAAGGGCCTCATCATGACGCAAGTCACGGCGCAGCAACTCCGGACTGCCGCGGCCCGAGCGTGCGCCGATCGTTGCGCATGGCATCCGCTGCCGTGCGGCGCTGCTACGCTAGACAATTCCTCATGGCGATCGGACCCACAATGGCAGACGAAAACCAGCGCGAACTTGAAGCGGGCATTCGCACCGATCTGGCCGACCAGCAAACCTATGGCAGATACCTGCACCTCGATATGCTGCTGGCGGCACAGCAACCGCTGTCGCAGCCGCCGTATCACGACGAGACGCTGTTCATCGTGCAGCATCAGGTGGCCGAGTTGTGGCTCAAGCTGACAATCCACGAACTTCGCGCTGCGCTCGCGCGCGTGCGGCTGGACCAGATCGATGCCGCACTCAAGGTACTCGCGCGCGTCAAGCAGATCCAGCAGCAACTGTTCAACCAGTGGGCTGTGCTGGAAACGATGACGCCCCACGAGTATCTGCAATTTCGCGATCTGCTCGGCCCTTCATCCGGATTTCAGTCGCTCCAGTACCGCATGGTCGAGTTCCTGCTCGGCAACAAGCAGGCTGACATGCTCAAGGTATTCACGCACGATGCGCCGGCCGAGAACGCGCTGCGCGAGGTGCTCGAAACGCCGGGGCTGTACGATGAAGTGCTGCGCTGGCTTGCACGCCGCGGTCATGCGGTACCGGCCGCGGTGCTCGAACGTGATGTTCGCCGACCGTGGCGGCGTGAGGCGGGACTGTTGCCGGTATTCAAGCGCATCTACAGCGCGCCGACCGAGTTCTGGACCGAATACGATGTGTGCGAAACCCTGGTCGATATCGAGGAAAACTTCCAGCTTTGGCGGTTCCGGCACATGAAGGCAGTCGAGCGAATCATCGGCCATCGTCGTGGCACCGGTGGCTCGTCGGGTGTCGACTTCCTGCAAAAGGCGCTCGATCTCGCATTTTTTCCGGAGCTGCTGGATGTACGCACGGAACTCGGCTGAGCTCTCGGCACGGGTTTGCACATCGGATGCGATCGCTTATCAGGTCGCCAAGCAGTCGGGCAACGACTCATCTCCGCAAATTGCGACTGGGTGGCGTGACAAACCTCGTCGCGTGACTGTAGGGTTGAGCCAGAGGCGGCGCGACATGACCGGCGTCAAGTGCGCGTTCGTTAAGATGATCACGCAATGCGGAGAACCAGGTGGGGCACCTTCACGGAACGTTCGGAGCCAGGGCCGCCGCGACATGGTTGGGGCTTGCGCTTGCAGGGATCGGCAGTGCGCACGCCGCACTGTGCTACGTCGATGCCGGCGCCGTCGGAGGCAATGGCGGTGATTCATGGGCCAATGCCTACACGGATCTGCGGTCGGCACTCGGCAACCTCGATTGCTCGGAGATCTGGGTGGCCGAGGGCGTGTACAAGCCCGGTACGGCACAGTCGGACAATTTTGTTATTGGCCCCGGCGTTGCTGTCTACGGCGGTTTTGTCGGCACAGAAACGGTACGCGACGAGCGCAACCCGGATCTGCATATCACCGTTCTGTCGGCGGATATCGATGCCAACGATATCAATGTCGATGGCAACCATATTGACGAAAACACCGACGATATCCGGGGCAACAATGCTTGGCATGTGGCAACGATGGATGGCGTGACCGGCACGCCGGTACTGTCCAACACGGTGCTCGACGGATTCGTGATTACGGCGGGCGATGCGAGCAGCGCCCAGTTCCCGGATTCCGTCGGTGGTGGTCTGCTCTGCTACGGAATCGCCGCCGGCCACGAATGCAGTCCGACACTGGCGAATCTCGTCTTCAGCGGCAACTACGCCGAATACGGTGGCGCGATCTACGACAATGGCGATGGCGGTGCCAGCAGTCCGCAGTTGACCAGGATCGTTTTCAGCGGCAATGGCGCCAGCAACAGCGGTGGCGCGATATACAACAATGGCCGGAACAGCGGTACCAGCAGTCCCACCCTGACCGATGTCCTTTTCAGCGGCAACATGGCCGAGTACGGAGGCGCTCTGGTCAACAGCGGCGAGGTCGGTGGCTTCAGCAGCCCCATCGTGAGCAGAGCGACTTTCAGCGGCAACGTTGCCACCTATGCCGGCGCGGTGTACAACGATGGTCAGAATGGTACCAGTCGCACGACGCTGACCAATGTCACGTTCAGCGACAACCGTGCGACGTTCGGCGGCGCGGTCATCGACAATGGCGTCGACGGCGGCCTGTGCGCTCCGATATTCACCAACGTCACCTTCAACGGAAACGGCTCCGACTTCGGTGGCGCGATATACACCTTTGCTGTCGGCGGCACCAGCATCGCAACGCTGTCCAACACGATCCTTTGGGGCGACAGCGTCACCAACAGCGGCGCCGAAATCTACAATGATGGCGGCATGCCGACGATCCGCTACAGCATTGTGCAAGGTGGTGTAAGCGGAGACGGTATCGACAATCGAGACGGTGGCAGCATCGTGGACGGCGGCGGCAATCTCGATGCCGATCCTGTACTGGATCCGTTGCAGAACAATGGGGGTTTCACGCCGACTCTTGCGTTGCAAGAAGGCAGCGCCGCGATCGACACCGGGGACGACGCCAATTGTCCCGCGACCGACCAGCGCGGTGTGGCGCGGCCACAACGTCTGCACTGCGATATCGGCGCGTTCGAGTTGCGCTACGATCGCATCTTCTCCGACGGCTTCGACGCGTCGCCCTGAGTCGCCGGAAAATTTACACCGGCCTATTTGACGCGACGCATCGTCGTGGGCTACACGGGCGCGCAGACTCGCTGATCCATCAACAACCGCGACCAGACGTCGAGAAGGGGATCCGATGAACGCCACGACCACCAACGATCCGGCCATGATGCCCGATTACCCGCAGTTCCTCGGTCACCCGAAGCCGCTGTGGATGCTGTTCATGTCGGAGTTCTGGGAACGCTTCGCGTTTTACGGGATGCGTTGGGCGCTCACGCTGTATATCGTCGCGCAGTTCTTCGGCGGCGATCCCGCGGGTCAGGCTTCGGCGAGTCGCACTTATGGCGCCTATCTTGCGCTGGTGTACGCGACCGCGATATTCGGTGGCTACGTGGCCGACCGCGTGCTCGGTTATCAGCGTTCTATCCTGGTCGGCGCGGTCGTGATGGCCAGTGGTCTGTTTCTGATCATGGTGCCAAACCACGAGGTATTCGTGCTTGGCCTATCGACCGTCATCGTCGGCAATGGCCTGTTCAAGCCGAATATCTCATCGATGGTCGGGCAGCTTTACGGCCAGGGCGATCCGCGGCGTGACCGCGGTTTCACGATCTTCTACATGGGTATCAACGGGGGTGCATTGATTGCGCCGCTGATCACCGGTTGGCTTGCGAGCGAGGTGTTCGGCACGCCCATGCATCAGCATTTCAAGGCGGTATTTGCGGCAGCCGGCGTCGGCATGCTGATCAGCCTGCTGTGGTTCCTGTTTGGCCGCGGCCAGTTGAAGGATGTCGGCAAACCGCCGCCGGATCGCCACGGCGGCGCGATGCTGTTGTACGTTGTCGCTGGTATTGCGGTGGCGATTCCGGTGGTCTATTTCCTGATGTCGGGCGTTGGTGCGGTTGGGATCGCCTGGGTACTTGGCATTCTGTTCATCGGGGTCGCTGCCATTCTCGCAACAACCGGGACGCGCGATGGTCACGTGCAGCGTGATCGCGTGATTGCGATGCTGGTGTTGTTCGCCTTCAACGTGTTGTTCTGGATGTTTTTCGAGCAGGCCGGCTCCTCGTTCAACTTTCTCGCGCAAAACATCGTCAACCGCGATGTGTTCGGAACCGGTGGCTTCGTATTTCCGACCGGCTGGTTCCAGTCGGTCAATCCTCTTGCGATCGTGATCTTTGCGCCGCTGGTTGCGTTGCTATGGGGTTACGCGCACAAGCGCGGCCGCGAGCCGTCGATTCCGCGCAAGTTCGGGCTTGGCCTGCTCGGCAATGCATTGGCTTTTCTGGTGCTGATGTATGCGCTCGCACATCTGGTCAGCACCGACGGCCATATTCCTTTCTGGCCGCTCGTGTTGTGCTATGTCTTGCAGACACTCGGCGAGTTGTGCCTGTCGCCGATTGGGCTGTCGATGGTGACCAAGCTTGCGCCACTGCGGGTGGTCGGATTGGCTATGGGTGGATGGTTTCTTTCGACCGCAATCGGCAACAATCTGTCGGGTATCTTCGCCGCGGGAGTCAGCGGCGAAAGCGGCATGACCGTGGCCTCCGCATTGAAAGGCTTCACGTTCAGCTTCTGGTTATTGCTCGGCGCCGGCGTGTTCTTGTTCCTGATCGCACCACTCATCAATCGATTGATGCACGGGATCCGGTAGCCGACATCGATCGAATGAGCGCGATTTCCCCGAGTCTCCACGACCCCGTCAACGAGCGCTGGGGTCATCCGCGCCTGTTGTGGATGCTGCTCGCCGTCACGGTTGCGCTCAATTTCGCGTTCTACGGATTCCGCGCGTTTCTGGCGCCATATGCCGCACAGGCCTTCTTCGCCGCCCTGACCAACGCCGAGGCACTCAAACAGGCCAATCTGTTGCTGGCCGGATTCGGTACCCTGACTTACGCGACGGCGATTATCGGTGGCTGGGTTGCCGACAATGTGCTCGGTGAAGTGCGGGCATTGCGCATTTCCCTGTGGCTTGCCACCGCAGGCCTGGTCGGCATGGCGTGGCCGGGCCGCGAAGGCTTCACGCTGGCGCTCGCGTTCTTCGTCTTGGCGGCTGGGTTGAGTATTCCGCTGACGGTATTGATCGGGCGCAACTACGCTGCACACGATCCGCGCCGCGATGCGGGATACACGCTGTTTTACCTCGCGATCAATCTCGGCGCGTTCGCCGCTCCGTTCGTGTGTGCGGACTGGGTCGGCCACCGTTACGGCTACCGCTGGGGTTTCGTTGCAGCAGCGATCGGCATGGCCGTGGGCGCGGCAATCTTCGAATGGCGTCATCGACGCGTACCCGGCTTCGACGATGCGGTGCGCTTCGCACGCGCCTGGTCGACTCCGGTAGTGATCGTGGTGATGCTGGCGCTGGTGTATCCCTGCGCATTGCTGCTGGCGCATCCGCAGATGATGCACGTTGCGGTCTATCTGCTGATGGGCATCCTGGTGTTGTATTTCGTCGTCACATGCGTGCGCCGCGGCGATCGCGTGCAAAACCAGCGCTACATCGCAATGTTTTTGCTGTTCATCGCGCTCGTGGCATTCTGGGCGTGGAGCCTGCAGGGAGCGTCGTCGCTCAATTTCTTCGCGCGCGACTATGTCGATGCGCCATTCGATTTCAGCCTTTTTCAGGCGGCCAATCCGCTGTTCATCCTGATTTTCGCGCCACTCATCGCGTGGTTGTGGCCGTGGCTGGACGCGCATGGGCTCAATCCGTCCACGCCGCGCAAGTTCGGCATCGGGCTGTTACTGGTGGCGTTGAGTTACGGCGTGGTGATGTACGCAGCACGGCACATGCTGGGCAGCGATGGCCATGTCACCTGGTGGCCGTTGGCCGGCTGCTATCTGCTGGCAACGCTGGGTGAGTTGGCGTTGTCGCCGATCGGCTATTCGATGGTGACGCGCCTGGCGGCGCCTGAAGAGGCGTCGCTCGCGATGGGTGGCTGGTTTTTCGGTGTAGGCGTGTCCTACGACCTATCAGGTCAGATTGCCGCGATGACGACCACCGGCGCCGAGACCGGCATTGCCGGCTATGCGCACGTCTTTGCAACGCTGCTGTGGAGCGGCATCGCGATCGCAATCGTGTATCTGCTGGCGGCGCCGTGGATCGCGCGCCTGATGCATGGCGTCAAGTGACGACTCAAACATTTGGGAAGGGAGCGGAGACGATGGGGGTCGACCGACTCGCCGGAAATCTTCGGCATCGGTGTTCGACGACAAGGGGCGTCCAGCGTGTTCTTCTTCTACTGCTTCGGTCTCCCGGCTTCGTCGAGCAACTTGTCCAGTATCGTCACCAGCGCACGGCGTTCGGCTGGATCGAGTCGGGTCAGGACGCTGCGTTCGTGTGCGCGCGCCAGCGGCGCGACGGCGTCATGGATTTTCCAGCCTTTTGCCGTAAGGCGCAGAATCGATCGGCGCTTGTCGCCATCGTGCCGACGCCGCGCGACACGTCCGGCGGCGAGCAGACCGGCGACTGCCCGACTCACCGCAACCTTGTCCATCGCGGTTCGCTCGGCGACGAGTCGCGCGGACATGTCCTCGCTGTCGAATCGCGCCAGCACTGCCATGACGCGCCATTCTGTCACCGAAAGCTTGAAACGCCGTTGATATTCGCGCGCGATCTGCTGGCTCAGTGTGTTCGACAGGATCGACAGCCGGTACGGCAGAAAGCGCTCAAGCGCCAGCGGGGCATGGTGCGTCATGTTGCGTCGTGCCTTGCAAAAGGTTTCAAATGAAACTATAAAGTATTGCCTGTCGATCGTCCATTTCGGCGCGCCGACTGATTGGAGAACACCATGAATGCGCAACCCAATGCCGGCGTGCAACCGGTGCAGTTCGACAACCCGATGGGAGTCGACGGCTTCGAGTTCGTCGAGTTCGCGGCACCGAATCCGGACTTGTTGCACGAGCTGTTTCCAAAACTCGGATTCACCGCAATCGCGAAGCACAAGTCGCGAAACGTGACCTTGTATCGGCAGGGCGACTGCAACTTCCTGGTCAACGCGGAACCGGATTCGTTCGCCAGCGGGTTTGCGGCCGCGCACGGACCCTGTGCGGCCGGGTTTGCGATCCGTTTCAAGAAGCCCGCTGATTGGGTGCGCGAACAGGCTCTCAAGAATGGCGCCGAGGTGATAGGCGCGAACGAAAACACGCGCGTTGTCAGCGCGCCGGTGATCAAGGGCATCGGTGGGTGCATGCTGTATCTGGTCGATTGCTACGGCGAGCGCGGCAGCATCTACGATGCCGATTTCGACTACCTGCCAGGCGTCGATCGCCACCCTGAGGGTTTCGGTCTGACCTTCGTGGATCATCTGACCCACAACCTGTACTTCGGCAACATGGCCGAATGGTCGGGCTACTACGAGCGGCTGTTCAACTTCCGCGAGATCCGCTACTTCGACATCAAGGGGGTCAAGACCGGCCTGGTGTCGAAGGCGTTGACCGCGCCCGATGGCATGGTGCGCATTCCACTCAACGAATCGTCGGATCCGAAGAGTCAGATCAACGAGTATCTCGATGAGTACAAGGGCGAGGGCATCCAGCACATCGCCTGCTTTACCGACGATGTCTACACCACGGTCGAAAAAATGCGCGATGCCGGCATGTTGTTCCTGGACACGCCGGATACCTATTTCGAGGTAATCGACGAGCGCGTACCCGACCACGGCGAGGATGTGCCGCGACTTGCGAAAAACAAGATTCTCATCGATGCCGACACGGAAACGAAACGAAAACTTCTGTTGCAGATATTTACGCAGAACTGCATCGGACCTATTTTCTTCGAGATTATCCAGCGCAAGGGCAACGAGGGCTTTGGCGAAGGCAATTTCACCGCGCTGTTTGAATCGATCGAGCGCGATCAGATCAGGCGCGGCGTCCTGTAGCTGCGTAGCGATGAAATCTGAAATCCTCGACAACGCATGACGGACCCAGCCTATCAATCCGGCTTCGCCAATGAATTCGCGACCGAGGCGCTGCCGGGCACGCTTCCGATCGGACAGAATTCACCGCAGCGCGTGGCTCACGGGTTGTATGCCGAGCAGTTGTCGGGTACCGCGTTCACCGCACCGCGCCACGCCAATCGACGCAGTTGGTTGTATCGCATCCGCCCGGCCGCATTGCATCGGCAGTTCGAGCCCTTGTTGCATGCGACGTTCCACAATCGCTTCGACGCGGTGCCGGTCTCGCCCAACCAGTTGCGCTGGAGTCCGCCGCCGCCCCCGCAAGCGCCGACGGATTTTGTCGACGGTCTGTACACCATGGGTGGCAACGGCGGCGCGGCAGAGCAGATGGGGGTCGGCATCCATCTGTACGTCGCCAATTGCGACATGCGCGGGCGATTTTTCTACGACGCCGATGGTGAGATGCTGATCGTTCCGCAGCAAGGACGGCTGCGTATTGCCAGCGAACTGGGCGTGCTCGAGATCGAACCGCAGCAGATCACGGTAATTCCGCGCGGTATGCGCTTTCGGGTCGAATTGCCCGATGGCGACGCGCGCGGTTATGTCTGCGAGAACTTCGGTGCAGTGCTGCGCCTGCCGGAACTCGGTCCGATCGGCTCCAACGGTTTGGCCAATGCGCGCGATTTCGAGACGCCCGTCGCCGCCTTCGAGGACACCGAGGGCGACTTTGATCTGATCGCCAAATTCCAGGGCAATTTGTGGTCGGCGAAGATTGGCCACAGCCCGCTGGATGTGGTTGCGTGGCACGGCAACTACGTGCCATATCGCTACGACCTGCGCCGCTTCAACACCGTAGGCTCGATCAGCGTCGATCACCCGGACCCGTCGATCTTCACCGTGCTGACCTCCCCGAGCGATACGCCGGGCACGGCCAACTTGGACGTCGCGATCTTTCCCCCACGCTGGCTGGTGGCCGAACACACGTTTCGTCCGCCTTGGTTCCATCGCAACGTCGCCAGCGAATTCATGGGCCTGATTCACGGCGAATACGACGCCAAGTCCGGCGGTTTCGCGCCGGGGGGCGCGAGTCTGCACAATTGCATGAGCGGTCATGGCCCCGATGCGGCCAGTTTCGACAAAGCCTCGGTCAGCGACACGACGACACCGCAGCACATCACCGACACGATGGCATTCATGTTCGAGACTCGCCTCGTGATTCATCCCAGCCGCCAAGCGCTGGATTCGCCGCAACTGCAGAGCGACTATTTGCAGTGTTGGCAGGGTCTCGCGAAGCATTTCAAGGCACCGTGAGGCATCGCGTCACGGTGCCTTTGCGGCGTGAGAAGAGAACGAGGGCGGCGGCGGAAAATCCCGTGCGCCCCCAGTCGGCCGGGCAGGGAAGCGGCGTTGCAACCTGTCCGGTCACGCAAGCAAAGCACCTTGCTGCATCTGTTCTGTGGCAAAGGCAGTGACGGGCATCGAGGAGCTACGAATCGGTGCGTTTCAGTGGCTTCTCGGCTACAAGCAGGCTGTTGATATGTAATGGCAGCACTGGCGCAAACGCGGCGGTTGGCTGGCTATCCGCGACAAGGATTGGCCGCGTTGCAGGAGGAGATCGCCGGGCTGATATCCCACGTAAGGATTTCAAATGAAACTCGGATCTTTGAAACAAGGCGGTCGCGACGGCACCCTCATCGTGGTCAGTCGCGACCTTTCTCGTGCGGCAAAGGCGGACGGCATCGCGCCGACACTGCAAGCGGCGCTGGAGAATTGGTCCAATAGCGCGCCGCGATTGAATGCGCTGTACGAGCATCTCAATGCCGGCAAAGCCGAAACCGCGTTTGCTGTGGACATGAATGCACTCGCAGCGCCATTGCCGCGCGCCTATGAATTCGTCGACGGGTCGGCTTATCTGCCACACGTGGAGCGCGTGCGCAAGGCGCGCGGCGCCGACGTCCCGGCGAGTTTCTACACCGATCCGCTGATGTACCAGGCAACGAGCGCGGGGTTTCTCGGGCCGCGCGATCCGATTCCGGCGGTCAGCGAAGACTACGGCATCGATCTGGAAGCCGAGGTGGTCGTCGTGACCGACGATGTACCGATGGCGGTCCCGCCGGCCGACGCCACGCGGCATATTCAACTGATCGGCCTCGTCAACGATGTATCCTTGCGTAACCTGATTCCGGGGGAACTGGCCAAGGGTTTCGGGTTCCTGCAATCCAAGCCGCGTTCGGCGCTTTCGCCGGTCTTCGTCACACCTGACGAACTCGGCGACGCGTGGCAGGACAGCAAATTGCATCTGCCCATGCGCACGTTCATCAACGGCAACTGGTTCGGCGAGGCCGACGCCGGCGTCGACATGCAGTTCAGTTTTTCCGAACTCGTTGCGCACGCGGCAAAGACGCGTCCGCTGGTCGCGGGTACGCTGGTTGGCTCGGGCACTATCGCCAATCAGGATACCTCCAAGGGCGCTTCATGCCTGGCTGAGCGGCGCACGGTCGAGAAATTGCGCGACGGCGAGTCGAGCACGCCGTTCCTCGCCTTCGGTGACAGCGTGCGTATCGAAATGCTCGATCGCGACGGGCACTCGATTTTCGGGGCGATCGAACAGCGCATTGCGCGTTATCCTGACGATTCGTGAACCCGTCCATCGAGTGCAGGGGAAGGGCATCGTGAACTACACGCTGAAGCTCTACAGCTATTGGCGATCAACCGCGGCCTATCGAGTGCGCATCGCACTCAATCTCATGGGGTTGACGTACGAACTCGAGCCGGTGCACCTGGTGCGCAACGATGGCGAACAGCACAGCGACACCTACCATGTACTCAATCCGCAGGAACTGGTACCGGTACTGCTTGATGGTCGACGTGTGATCCGGCAGTCGCTCGCGATCATCGAATACCTCGACGAAACACACGAGGGCGAGATGCCGTTGCTGCCGCCCCAATCACGCGCGCGGGCCCGCGTGCGTGAACTGGCCTTGCTGATCGCGTGCGACGTTCATCCACTCGGCAATCTTCGCGTGTTGCGGTTTCTCGAGCATGAGCTCAAGTTGCCGCGCGACGAGCGCGAGCGCTGGAGCCGGCACTGGATCACCGAAGGTCTGCGCGCATTCGAGGAACTCATCGTCGATCATCCAAGCACCGGCATCTATTGCGAAGGCGATGCGCCGACTGTTGCGGATATCTGCCTGGTTCCTCAGGTCTACAACGCGCAACGCTGGGGCGTCGACGTTTCGGCGTTTCCGACCGTCGATCGCATTTGCCGACAGTGTCTGTCGCTGCCCGCCTTCGACGCTGCACGTCCGGAACGCCAACCGGATGCTCCGGAAGCAAGCTAGCTGTTGTACAGGAATGGCGTGGAACTCCACGCGGCCGGGAGCTTCGCGTCGGGCTGTCGCGCAGTAAAACCTGCGATGACTTACGCGCAGGCGGTCTACTCGAAGTCGCCGTGGAAGATCGTGTCATTGGTGTAGGTCCCACTTGCGACTCGACCCACCGACCCGTCTTCTGCGCCGCTCGCGGTCGTGCCGATGGCCTGCAGATAGAACAAAGCACCGTGCACGTTGTACGGCGCCGTCACCTGCCAGCCGTTGGCAACGCGCACCATCGGACCGAACGCGGTAAAGTTCACGCCGTCGGTCGAATGCTCAAGGACGGGCGGCTGCGCGAGTTCGGGACCGTCGCCGAGGCGATACCAAGTGGCGGTCAGGGCGCTGCCGGAACCCTGCACGACCAGCGCGCTGGTCACGAAGTCACCGGTTGCGACACGCGCCGCAAGCTGGCGAGGCTGTCCGTCGACAAGCGTGAAATTGCCGACCGCGAGAATCCTGCCGTCGGCTTGCGCAGCGAGGCCGTAAATGGTGCCGTTCGGATGCGTTGCATCAAGGCTGAACGCGAGATCGCGAAAATCCGTATCGAGCGTACCGTCCGCATTGAGTCGCATCAGTGCGTGGCGAGACTGCGATGCCACCGTCTCAAAGGTTCCGCCAATCAGCAGTTTTCCGTCCGGTTGCAGCACAAACGTGTCGGCCGAGCCGTCATTGGACAGATCATCGTAGCTGCTGACGAGGGCACCGCTCGTCGACAGTTCCGACACCAGACGCGAGTTCATTTGGTTGGACGTCAGATAGCCGCCATCGACGTAGATCGACCCGTCCCCACCGACCGCAATTCCGCTTCCGATAGGGCCGGGTGGTTCGTCGGCCGGAAATGCCGTGTCCAGAGAACCGCTGGTGGAGTAACGCGCGAGGTAGAAGTGGGTAGAGCCGCCAGCTTGGGAAAAAGAGCCTGCGACGAGTATCTTGCCATCTGCCTGGAGTGCCACGCTTCGCGCGGGAAGGCAGCACAGTTGCGGATCGGCGAAACCGGTGTCGCGCGCGCCCGCCGCGCTCAGGCGTGCGAGATAGCTCTGTGCGGTTGCACCGATTTCAGTGAAGTCGCCGGCGATCAGGATCTTTCCGTCCGGTTGTAACGCGATCGACCATACCGTGCCGGACGCTGCTCCGTTGTGCAGGTCCGGATCGGAGAAGCCCGTGTCCAGCGATCCATCGGCGTTCAGCCGCGCAAGATCGTGGCGTGGTTGCCCACCGGCCTGATCGAAAGCGCCGCCGATCAGGATCCTGCCGTCGGGTTGAACGGCGATTGCCCTGACTTCGCTATCAACGTTTGGATCAACGAAACTCGTATCGATGGAACCGTCGACGTTGAGTCTCGCGACCCCGCCACGGACGGTTCCTCCGATATCCGAGAAATCGCCACCGAGCAGGATCTTGCCGTCGGCCTGCACCGCGACTGCGATCGGGTTCGCGCCCGGAACCGGGTTGAACGGATCCACGCTCTGCGCACGCGCGCAAGCGGCGAATATCGTCACGGCAACGAGTGCCGAAAAACGCATTGAGGTGAACATGGTGGTCTCCTCGTGTGGATGAATGGTTAGGGATTGGGAACGGCCTGCGGGATGACGATGACGAAGCTGCCGCTCCATGGACGCGCGTAGTCGCCCGTCTTGATGTAGTTGCGCACGGAGCCCTCGTAGCGTTGCTGCCCTGGCCGGATTTCGATCGTGACCTCGCCGCCGGCTTTCGGGCGGATCAGTCCGGCGTGCACGGCGGCCGTGCAGATCGACGAGTCGTCGGTGTACGGACCGCTACCGGTCACGCGGCTGGGTTGCGGTTTGCCGGTTGGGCAATTGAACGTGTAGCGCTCACCGTTCATGCCGCGCAGGTCGAGATCGAGCGGACTGGTTTGCCAGTCGATGGACTGCGCCAGCGGGAGTTGTGCAGCAGCGAGGTCAGTGATCGCGAGCAGACACAACAGGGTGCATCGCGTTGACGCAATGCCGAGGCACTGGACATGATCGACCCACGCCGGAAGGCGCGCCAACCACCCGGACGCTGGCACCGACGCCGCTGCTATGCAAACGCGTTCTTCCAGAATGCGCAACGCAAGCGGTGACCTGGTCGAACGATTCGCCCAATGACGCATGATCCGGTTTCTCCGCACGATTCGCATCTGGAGGCGAAACTGCGCGAAAATTCCGGGCGGATCCTTTCCGTTTCTCTGGTTTTTTTCTGGCAGATTTCCTGCCGCGATCCAGTTATCGCGACGCGTTGTCGAGAGCAGCGTGCAGCACTGCGGGATCCCCGCTCAAGACTACCTTTGACTTCCGGCGTATCGCCTGCCGGTCGACCAGCGCTTTGTGTAGATGCCATCGACGACCTGGCCGCTCGGTCCATCGGTTGTTGCAGTGCCGGGAGAACCTCAGTCGCTACGTATTTGGGGCTGTTGGCGCAAACGCCGTCGATGATAATCCGCCAGTGGAATGCTTCAGCCGCGCGGGAGCGTGGTCCGACCGTCGTTTGGAGCGAGGGAAGGGCGTGTACCTTCGCGCAGTTTGATTACTTCACGCCGGCCGGCAGCTGCACGTTCGCATAGTCGGATCGCGCGTCGATCAAATTTCCATTGGGCAGGGTGACGGTCTCGCGCAGCGGTAACGCTTGCATGACGGCCGTTGGAGCCGATGCGCAAATCAGTGTGACCAGTAGTACGAGAGTCGCACGTTTCATGGCGTGATCTTCGTTGGAAGTGCGTGGAAGCATCCTGCGCGGCTCGCGTGCCCAGTTTGCGTCACCCACGCCAGGGAGCAGGTCCAACCGACCTGCCTGCAAGATCGTGCCGCTGCGCTGCGACGTCTTGGGCGTTT
The DNA here is from genome assembly GCA_049583635.1 of Rhodanobacteraceae bacterium. Classification (GTDB taxonomy): domain Bacteria; phylum Pseudomonadota; class Gammaproteobacteria; order Xanthomonadales; family Rhodanobacteraceae; genus Dokdonella_A. The sequence continues at coordinate 15,938 of JBAUWF010000048.1, read as the reverse complement.
CTCTGGTATTTTTCTGGCAGATTTACTGCCGTGACCAAACCCCATGTCGGCGATGGAAAATCCGGTCTATCGCTTCGGCGAGTTCGAACTCGATCCGGACGAGCGTCGCCTTCTGCAACATGGCGAGCCGGTCACGCTGACGCCGAAAGTGTTCGATACCCTGGTCCTGCTGGTCGAGCGCGCCGGACACGCGGTCAGCAAGGACGAGCTGATGCATGCGCTGTGGCCGCGCGGTTTCGTCGACGAATCCAACCTGACCAAGCACATCTGGCTGATCCGCAAGGCGCTCGATAGCGCCGGCCACGGCGCCCACTGCATCGAGACGGTGCCGAAGCTCGGTTACCGTTTCGTCGCTCCGGTGCAACGTGTCGTGCTCGGGGACATGACCTTAAATGACACGGGTGCGTCTCCTACCGGATTGCCGACCGGCACGCCGCCGCTTCCTTCCAGCACGCCGCCGTCTGCGTTGCCGATGACTGCAGAGGAGCTGGCGCGGTTTCCTGATCGGGATGGGGATCGGCGCCTCGTCCCCGTGCACAACACGGCGCCCGCAGCTGCACCGCTGGTGCCGCACATGCCGCATGTGCTGATCGCAATGGCGATACTGGCCGTCGTCGTGGTTGTTCTGGCGTTCCTGCACGATCGCTCGCGGGAAGTGCCGCTGCAGCCGCCCGGTGCACCGCCCGGCACTGCGATCGCGATCGTGGCGTTCAACAACCTTTCCCAGAACGCCAAGGACGCTTGGCTCGGTCCGGCACTGGGCGAGATGCTGGCGACCGAAATCGCGGCCAGCGACCGCCTGCACGCGATGCCCGATGAGCTGGTGCGACCGGCACGCGCGGACCTTCCGGTGCCGCTCGCGGGCGGCTATGCGGCGCGCAGCCTCGCGACGCTGCGCAAACGGCTCGGTACGGACTATGTGCTGAGCGGGAGTTATCTGGTGTCAGGTTCACCCGACCAACCGCAACTTCGACTCGACCTTGCCCTGCAGGATGCGCGCACGGGTGCAGCGGTCGCGACGCTGGTGCGCAACGGCGCGGTCGCTGATCTGCCGGCGCTGGTGACCAGCGCCGGCGACGACCTGCGCAAACATCTGGGCATCGCACCTGCGAGCCACGACGAATTGCGGCGCATCGCCAGCGCGCAGCCGCCGAGTGCCGATGTAGCGCGCCGTATCGGTTTTGCACTGGACGGGCTGCAGCGCAACGACCCGGCGCGTGCACGCGACGAACTGCTCGATGCAGTCGCACAGGCGCCGGGCTACGCGCCAACCTACAGCTATCTGGCGCAGGCCTGGTCTGCGCTCGGCTACAAGGCGAAAGCGCTGGCCGCGGCGCAGCAGGCGGCCGCGCACATGCAAGGCTTGCCCGAAGAACAGCGGTTGCAGATCGATGCGCAGGTGCATATGGCGCAGCACGATTGGGCGAAAGCCGTGGACAGCGATCGCGCGCTGGTAAAGCTGCGGCCACAAAATCCCGAATACCGCTTTCAGTTGATCGCCGCGCTGATTGCCGGTGGCAAGCCGGATGACGCGCAGAACGCGTTGACGATCGCAATGAAGGAATTGCGTGGACCCATTCTCGGCGATCCGCGCATCGAACTCGAGCAGGCGCGCGTCGCGTTTGCGCGCGGCGACATCAAGCAGCTCGCCGCGCACGCCGAGCACGCGCTGCAGCAGGCGCGCCAGCGCGATGAAACCGGGCTCGCCGCCGAGGCCGCCGCACAGCTTGGCATTGCACGCTTGAGCTTGGGCGATATCGTAGGCGCGGACACCATGCTCAAGCAGGCGCGTGCAGACTATGTGCGTATCAACAATCCGCACGGCGAAGCCTGGGTCGATCAGAACCTCGGCAATGTCCACATCGACGATGATCCTGCTCGCGCTCGCGAGTATTACCAGCGTGCGCTGGACGGTTATCAGGCGATCGGCGATCGCAATGGCGAGGCCGCGATATACAGCGACCTCGGCATCATGTTGTGGACTTCGGGCGATCGCGATGGGACCGAGACCGCAGTGCGCAAGTCGCTCGCGATCCGTCGTGAGACGGCCGATCTCAGCGGCCAGGCCTGGAACCTGGCGGCGCTGGCTTCGATCGAACTGGACAGCGCGGCCAGCGACGAGGCTGCGAACGACTACCGTGAGGCGATCGCGCTGGACGAGCAGGCGGGGGAGCGCACGCACCGCGCGTTCACGCTGATGCAGTACAGCGATCTGCAACGTCTGCGTGGCGATTTGCGGGAAGCGGCTTCAACCTGTGTCGAGGCACTGGCCGGCTTTCGCGAAGTCGCAGATGCGGATGGTGTCGCTTCGGCGCAGTTCCAGTGCGCGCAAATCGCGCTCGATCGCGGCGATGTGAAGGCAGCGCGAGCCGCGGCGGAACAGGCGCGCGTTGGCGCGGCTCCGCTCAATGATGCGGTCACCCTAGGCAATGTCGACCTGCTGCAGGGGCAGATCGCGGTCGGGCGAGGCGACTGCAACACCGCGATTCCTTACTTGCAGGACGCCGTCAAGACATCCGTTTCCAGCGAGCTGACCACAGCTGAAGCGATCGCGCAGAGCCAGCTCGCGATGTGCTACGAGGGGCTGGGGCGCGGTGACGAACGCGATCGGGCGGCAGCGCGTGCGAAGACACTGCGCAGCCGTATCACCGAACATCAGGAAGTGTTCGGTGTGGATATCGCGATGGCCCAACTGCGCAGCGAACGTGGTGCGCCGGCGGCCGCTGTGGCCGCTCTCGACGCGCTTGCCGCGGACGCGGACCAACGCCATTGGCTGGCCTGGTCGCTGGAAGCGCAACTGGCGGCGGTGCGGCTGCTCGATCGCAGTGGCGATGTGCGTGCAGCGGCGCGGCGCAGCGAATTGCAGCGTATCGCAAACGCGCATGATTTTGCCTGGGTGCTTGCGCGGCTGCCTGCCTCATCGGCAGTGACGCACACCGCACGCAAGTGACGCAGCGGCCAGTTGCCCGGAACGCAAGCCCGGTTCGCTAGCCCGCGATATAGCGTTGCAATTGCTCGATTTGTTCGGTTTGTTCGCTGATCACCGCCTTGATCAAGTCGCCGAGCGACAGCAGACCGACCACCTTGCCGTCCTCGATCACCGGCAGGTAGCGCACCCGCTGGTCGGTGCAAAGACGCATGCAGGTCTCGACGGTGTCGGCTGGACCGATGGTCAGAACCGACGTGGCCATGATTTCGGCAACCGGCGTTTGCGCCGACGAGCGACCCTTGAGAATGACCTTGCGCGCATAGTCGCGCTCGGACACGATGCCGACCAACTCTTCGCCACGCATCACCAGCAGCGACCCGATGCCGCGCTCGGCCATCTGCCGTATGGCGTCGAGCACCGGCTTGTCCGCTTCGATGGTAAAGATCTCGCTGCCTTTCTCCTGCAACAGATGTTTCACTTGCAGCATGGCGCACCTCCGACGCGCGCGGCTCGCAACGGCCGCTGCCCTGCAAGTGTAGCGCGCTCCGAAGGCGCGAAGTCGAAGGGCACGCTTCGCGCCTGCCAGGCCATTCTCATCCGCCTGCTGTACCTTCTCCCACCAGCTGGAGAAGGTACAGCGGTACCGCGAGCGATTGGTGCGCGGGCGGGTACATCGGTGCGTCGAGATGGACAATCCGGTTCAAGGGCAATCGTAACCATCCGCGAACACCGAAAAAACCAGCGGTGCGCCAACATCCGCCTGATTGTTTCCGGGATCCGGATCGGTGGTATCGGACGTGACCGACGCCGTCAGGGGTAGCGGATCCGGACCGGTGTAGTTGCGCGCGACGCAGGTTGCCGTCGTCACGGTTCGTGTAGCACCCGAAGCGAGGCTCGCGAATACGCATGGGAACGCGCCGCTGCAATCGCCGCTGTTGCTCTTGAACGAAACGCCGGCGGGCAGCGCACTGGTCAGTTGCACGTTGCTTGCAGCGGACGGGCCGTTGTTGGTTACCGTGATGGTGTAATTCAATTGCAGACCCGGCTCGGCGATTGCCGGTGGCGTCATGCTGACCGCCAGGTCGGCCATGTCGCCGCCGGCCGGCTGCGGCAGCGGCCATGCCCAGGCGCCGCGTGATCGCGTGTAAACGGCCAGCGTCGTGAAGCCTCGATCGATGCTCATGCTCCAGATCATCACGTGCGGCAAGCCTTCGAAGCGCTGCCAGACCGGCGGCGAAGCCGTAATGTCGTCGGTGAAATAGAGACCCCAGTCGGTGCCGGCGAAGACCTGGTTCGGGATATTGGGATTGGCGATTACGGCGTCTGTGGGAATGTCCGGCAGGTTGCCGGACTTGTCTTCCCACACGAAGCTCGCGCAATCGGCCATACAGGTGATGCGGAAGATGTGGCCCGGTTGCGCTGGCGTGTTTTCGCTGAATCCGCCAACCGCGGCATAGCCGACCAACGGATCGTTCGGGTCGGTGCCGACATCCTGCATTGGCCGGTTCGGCAGCACGTTGTTGTTGTCGGTTACATCGACCGCGGTCGCGGCGCCACTGCCGCCGAGACCGAAGATGTAGGCCACGTTGCCGTCGTTGGTGCCGGCGACCGCGACGGTCGGATCGCTGACCGAGTAATGAATCTGGTTGATGTACGAGCGGTTGTCGCCGCCGACCACCAGATTGCCCTTGGTCACGTCGCCGGTCTTGGCCGCCCAGGAACTGCTCGGCCGTCCGCCCTGCAGCGATTCCCACACGCGCTGCGTGCCGAGGATGATGTGCTTGCAGCCCACCGTTGCGTCACAGCCGCTGTCGGGTACATCGACGTCGCCATAGCGGTACAGATCGAACGGTGTCAGGAAACTCGCGCGTTCGTTACTGGGCAGATTCGGCGAGGCGTTCTGCTGATTCCCGAACGGGCCGGTGGTGCTGACGTAAACGGCAGCGTAATAGATCGAGGTATACCACCACTGGCCGAGCACCGGTTCGATGCGCGAGACGATGCCGTCACCGCCGTTGGTCGACTGCCAGGCTTGGGCATCGGGGTCGCCGGAAAAAACCACCGAAGCGCTGCCGTTGTCCTGAAAGCCGGCTGTCGCGCCCGGACTGGTCGAGGTTGCGAAGTTCGCCGTGATGTCGCCGTGATACATCTCGATGGTCGGCAGGGTGTCGTTGAGTGCAATCCAGTTCGCGTTGAACGCACTGGTCGCAGTCAGGGCATTGTCGACGTAATAGACGCCGCCGTCATTGCCGTTCAGCAAATGGTTAGCATCGCCACCCACCACGGCGCGCGCGTGATTGTCCGGATGCACCGGCCCGCCGCCGTAGGCCTGGGTGAGATTGGTATAGCTGGCGCCGCCGTCGAGAGAACGATAAAGATCGACCGCGCTCAGGAACAGTACCTGGGGATCGGTCGGCGACACGGTAAGGCCGGCGTCGTACCACATCTGGGTGCCGGCGCCGCTGGGTATGCCGGTCGTGACCCAGGAATCGCCACCGTCGCTACTCTTGTAGATTGCCAGGATGCCGCTGCCGAGGTTGGTGCTCGATACCATGGCGTAGAGGGTCTGCGAATCGCTCGGCGCGACCGCTAGCTCCAGACGCCCGATCTGCGTCGCACCCGCGACGCCGTTGCCGGTGTTGGCCGGCCAGCCGTTGTTGAGCAGGGTCCAGTCCGCCACTGCCGGGCAACCGCTGTTCGGCATCGTGGTGCGGTACACGCCGTTGGCGCCGTTCATGCCGAGATCCGGTTGTACCGGCGTCGGCGCTCCGCGTGTGCCGATTGCGACGTACAGGTTTGTCGTGCCGCCTTCATCGACGGCGAGCAGGCCGGTGCCGTCCTGACGTTGCGGATTGGCGCCGGTGGCGAAATCGTTGGTGTAGCACGGCCCGGTCCAGTTCTGACCGGCGTCGTAGGAGAAGAACACGCCGGTCTTGGTGCTGACGATCACGTTGTCCGAATTGTTCGGATCGACCACGACCTTGCCGATTGCCTGGTACTGGGGAAAGCCGCCGGCTGACGGACCATAAAATGGATTGAACACATCCTCGCCGAGCACCTCCCAGGTTTCACCGCGATCACTGCTCTTGAGCACGCCGGCCGCGCCGAACGTGAACGAGCCGTAGCGCAGATCGCCGGTGCCTGCATAGAGCACGTCATGGTTGTTCGGATCCATCGTGATGTCGCCGATCGCCATGCTGGCGATCTCGGGGAAATCGGTCTTGATGGTCCAGGTTGTGGAAGCGGTGCAGCAATTGGTGGTCTTCCAGACGCCGCCTCCGTCCGATCCGATGAAAGCCACGCTTGGATTGTCCGGATCGCTGAGGATCACATTGGTACGCCCGGCCGCGCTGTTGGCGCCGAATCCCTCTCCATGCAACGGCATCGGGCCGAGCAGCGTGAATTGATTCGGATCGAGCGCGAGCGGAGAGTGTGCCGAATGCCGATAGTTCTTGATTCCCGCCGGCACGCTCGCGATGATGGTTCGATCCTGGGCCTTTGCTGCCAGCAACCAGCGCGGTTCGAAACGCAGATGCGACGGATCGCCGCCGTAGCCGACGCGGATTGCCCAGTAGTCGCCATCCGGCGGACCGTTGCGGTCGTGTTCCTCGTGCGCGGCGAAGCGCGATACATGGCCAGAATCGGCCCACGACCCAAAATGCACCGCCGCAATGGCAGCCACGGCGATACCTGCGACGAGGATCGCCGCGATCAACTTGCGCATGAGTCTGTTTCCCTTGTTTGTGACGAGGTTGCGAAATCGCCGGAGACGAGCCGCGGCGGGTGGTAATCACCGACCAGATAAAGCGGTCGCTGCTTTGATTCAATATACAACCGACCGATGTATTCGCCGAGTATCCCGAGTGCCATCAATTGCAGGCCACCGAGAAACAGCACGACGACCATCAGCGACGGATAGCCGCGCACCGGGTCGCCGAACACAAGCGCCTTGCCGAACACCCACAAGGCAAACACGAACGCGAGCAGTGCGCTGGCCACGCCGACATAGGTCGCGATCTTGAGCGGCGCGCTAGAAAACGAAGTGATGCCGTCGATCGCGAAATTCCACAAGCGCCAATAGTTCCATTTGCTCGTGCCGGTGTGACGCGGATCGCGCCGATACACCACCGCGATCTGGCGGAAACCGACCCAGGCGAACAGCCCTTTCATGAAGCGTTGGCGTTCGCGCACCTGCTTGAGCGCATCCAACGCGCGCCGCGACAGCAAGCGGAAATCGCCGGTATCGCGCGGCATCGGTGTCTGGCTCAAGTGCTCCATCACGCGATAGAACGCCGACGAAGTCCACTTCTTGAACGCACTTTCGCCGGCACGCGAGGCGCGCGTGCCGTACACCACGTCGTAACCCTCGCGCCAGCGCTCGACAAACGTGGCAATCAGTTCCGGCGGGTCCTGAAGATCGGCATCGATGACCACGGCCGCATCGACTATCGTGTCTGCATCGACGTGATCGAGACCCGCCGTCAGCGCCAGTTCCTTGCCGAAGTTGCGCGACAGCCGCAATGCGGCCACGCGCGCATCGGCCGCGCGCAGGATCGAGATCACATCCCAGGTGTCGTCGCGGCTGCCGTCATCGACATACAACACCGAAGCCGCCACATCGAGCTTTTGCAGTTCAGCGCCATTGAGCACGGTCGCCAGCCGCGCGTGGAATTCGCGCAGACCTTCGCTTTCGTTGTAAGCGGGTACAACGACGACCAGTCTGGACATGAGCGGCGCTGGGACAGAGGACAGCGCATCCTAGCGGACTCCGCCTTGCGACGGAATTGGATGACCGCCTTGCAGTGAACGGGAATTATTGGATAAATCGTGCCGGCTCGATAGGCGGGCTGCTGGAAGTTCTTTTCAGCACCTGTCATGGGACGTAACTGACACCACCGAGCTGCTCGGTCTGGCGTTCGATCCAGTGTGCGCGGCGCAGCACGTAGGCCGACGGACGATCGATGTGAAGTCGCTGCGGGTTCGGCAACACCGCAGCCATCAGCGCGGCCTGATGCGCGTCGATACGATCAGCGGGTTCATGGAAAAATCGCTCGCCGGCAGCGCCGGCGCCGTAGATGCCATCGCCGAACTCGGCGATGTTGCAATACACCTCGACGATGCGGCGTTTCGGCCACAAGGTTTCCAGCAGCACCGTGTACCACGCCTCGAGTCCCTTGCGCACGAAGCTGCGGCCGTTCCAGAGAAACAGGTTCTTTGCAACTTGCTGACTGATCGTGCTGGCGCCGCGCAGGCGCTCGCCGGCGTCGGCATCTGCCAGCGCGTCGCGGATGGAGGCGACATCGAAGCCGTGATGGAATGGAAACTTCTGGTCTTCCGCGGCAATGACCGCGAGCGGCAGCTGCTTCGAAAGCCTGTCCCATCCGGTCCATTGGTAATGCAGATGGAATGCCTTCTCAGCGCGCACCTGGGCCGCCAGCCAACGCTCAAGCATGACCGCCGAGATCGGCGGTGGCACGAAGCGCAGCACGGTCACGGCGAGAATACTGAGCACCACCCAGCCGCACAGCAGCCACAACAACGCGTTGAAGAGCTTCCGCCCCAGCCGTCGGCGTGGCTTGCATATCATGGCCACGGTGTGGGCGCAGCGCTGGCCGAAAATCGATGCACTTGCGCGCACCGACCGATCTTGCGTTCGCGGGACACGTGAACGGGGGCGTCGGCCGGGGGCGCGAAGCTCCGGGTCCGCGTCCTGTTTTTCGGCATGTCCAAAATCAAAACACCAACTGCGGCGCTCGCGTCGAATCGATCAGGCGGCGCTGGCGGCGATCCAGTCGCTCGCTGGGAGTGGGTTGCCGAGCAGGAAACCCTGCCCGTAGCGACAACCCAGGCGAAGCAACAAGGCGCGTTGGGCTTCGGTCTCGATGCCCTCGGCGATGGTCTGCATGTCGAGCGCGCTGGCCAGCGCGAGTATTGCACGCACCACCGCGCCACTGCTGGTGTTGCCCGGCAGTGCGAGTTCGGCGACGAACGAGCGGTCGATCTTGAGTGCCTGCAGCGGAAAATGGTGCAGATAGCTTAGCGAGGAATAGCCGGTGCCGAAATCATCCAGGGAGACGGTAATGCCCGCCGCACGCAACTGTTCGAGTATCGCCTTGGCCTGTGGCGGATCGTCCAGCAATACGTGTTCAGTCACCTCGATGCGGATGTTTTCCGGTTCGATGTGGTGCGACGTGAGCAGCCCAAGCAGGCGCTCGGCGAGTTTGGGCGAACGAAAGTGACGACCCGACAGGTTGATGCTGACGAAGCGGCCCCCGCGGACCAGCCCCCCCACCAACGCACCGATGCGTTCGAACACCCGCCAGTCGATTGCCTCACCCAGACCGACTTCTTCGGCCACGCCGAGAAATTCGCCCGGTTCAAGCAGCCCGCGCTGGGGATGGCGCCAACGCACGAGCGCCTCGTAACCGACCATGCGCCCGGTTTCGAGTTCGACCATCGGCTGGAAGTAGGGCTCGAATTCATCGCGATCGATCGCGCGCCGCAGGTCGCCTTCCAGTTCGAGCAGATCCAACGCATCGTGGCGCAGACGCTCGTCGAACAGGATGTGGCGGCGTCGGCCATCGGCCTTGGCGCGGTACATCGCGGCATCCGCATCGCGCAGCAGATCCTCGGCCTTGCGATAGCGGTTGGCCACCAGGGCGACGCCGATACTGGCGGACGTGAACACCTCCTTGCCGCCGAGGCGTATCGGTGCGTTGAGCGCTTCGATCAGCCGCGCGGCGCGACTTGAGGCATCTGCGGCGTCCGTCACGTTGCCGAGCAGCAGTGCGAACTCGTCGCCACCCAGACGCGCGACCACGTCACCCGGAAGCACGCAGGCGATGAGACGGCGTCCAACTTCTTGGAGCAGTTCGTCACCAACCAGATGGCCGACGCTGTCATTGACGATCTTGAACCGGTCCAGGTCCAGGAACAGCACCGCAAAAAGCTGGCGCGGATCGCGCCGATACCGCTCCAGCGCCTGCGCAAGGCCATCGAGCAGCAGCGCGCGATTGGGCAATCCGGTCAGCGAGTCATGCAGCGTTTCGTGCTTGAGCTGTTGCTCGATGCGTTCACGCTGCCCGATTTCGGCGCGCAACTCCTGATTGGCCTTGGCCAGCTCGCCGGTACGCTCTGCAACGCGGAGTTCGAGTTCGGCATAGGCGCGCTTTAGCGATTCGGCGTTGCCCTTGCGCTCCAGCGCGTTGGCGACGTGATAGGACACGAAGGTCAGCAAGGCCTGATCGCGCAGCGTGTAGTGGTGGTCCTCGGAATAACTCTGCACCACGAGCACTCCGATCGCGCGCTCGTCGCTGATCAACGGCACGCCGAGCCAGCAGGTCGAATGCGCTCCGTGTGACACGACCTCGTGCTTTGCCTCGAGCTGTTCGATGCCCGGGCGATCAACCAGCAGTGCACTGCCGGTACGCAGCACGTACTCGGTGAGCCCCATGCCGAGTTTGCGCGGTGCGCGGTTCTGATCGAATTCGTCTTCCGAATACGGAAATTCCAATTGCGATCGATCGTCCGACAACAGTCCGACGTAGAAATTGCGCGCATACAGCAAACTGCCGACGACCGGATGCAATGCGGCATAGAATTCCGCGATGCTGTCGGTCGTGTTGGCCAGTTCGGCGATACGAAACAAGGCGGCCTGCAGCCGCTCGCCACGCTGACGTTCGAGCACCTGCTGCTGCAAGATGGCATTGGCCTCGCTCAGCGCATCGGTGCGTTCGGCGATGCGCCGTTCGAGCAGACCATGCGCCTGCCTGCGATCCAATGCCGTCAGAATGTGCTGGGCAACATAGGTCAGCAGCGTGCGGTCGGCTTCCGAGAAGCGCTGTGCTTCGTCGTAGCTCTGCACCACCAAGCCCCCGACCACTTCCGAATCGCGCATCAACGGGACGCCGAGCCAGTCTACGCAGTCAGGTCCGAAGCGCGTCAAGGTTTCGCCGATGTGCCGTTCAATCTCAGCCGGAGGCCCCATCAATGCCTCGCCGCTGCGCAGCACATGCCAGATCAGGCTGCCGCGCAACTCGTCGAGGGGCACGTCACCGGCAGGGTCAGGTACGTCGGTGTCGGCGATATCGACGAAATAGGCGAATCGCAAGGTGTCCGCATCGGGGTCATACAGAGCGATGAAGAAGTTTTCCGCATACATCAATCCGGCGATGATGGTATGCAGCGAACGCAGCACTTCCGACATCTCGCGATCGCCGCTGGCCTGTTCGGCGATCGAGTACAATGCGCGTTGCAGTCGTTCGGCCTGCTGCAGGCGCGCAACCGACTGACGCAAAGCCTCCACTTCGCGCATCAACGCTTCGGGCGAGGCCGAGTGCGTCGCAAGTTTGCGCGAAGCGGACGAAGATGTAGGCAATACCCCGACCGGGCGAGCCGGCATGTGGAAACCCTGCAGGAAGCAATCCGTGACGGCGCAGTGTACGCCATCCCGCAGCGGCGACATTCTCGGCTCTCGCGCGAACATTGCGGTCCGAATGCAAGCGACGAAATTCCCTTCCGTTCGCGCTGAGCGCAGCGGCCGAAGCCGGCGAAGTCGAAGCGCGCCAACAGCCGACTGTTGCTTGATTATTCCCCAGCCCGCAAAGCGCAAAACCCCTGTTAGATTTCCGTAAATCGCGCTATACTTGGCGTCCGACTCGCGTCCGACTCGAAACTGCGCAGACCGGAACTTCCAGTCAGGCCTTGGGTCAGTTAAGGTGCTGTTGTCGTTGTGGGAAATCCATGTTGCTGCGACTCGCTAACGCTGCGTTTGCTCTAACGTTCCTGTGCGGGGTGACCCTGTTGGGCGGAACGACGTCGGCGCTTGCGTCGCCGCCGGCCGGGATCGTGCCCGGACTCGGCATGCTTTCGTCCGCTGGCTTGCCGCTCGAGAATCGCTCCGCACAGCAACCGCTGCTCGTTCAGGGCGAGCCGGTGATTCCGTTGTGGACCAGTCCCGACGGGCGTCTTTTGACCATCGTAGCCCTTTCGGAACCTGTCGGTGCGCCGGTGTTGCCACGTTCACCAACTTTGGATGCCGTGGCCGATTGGCGCGTGCTCGGCGCATCAGGGGGCAGCTTCGGCGGGTTGCGCTGGGATCTCGGCAACGGGTTTCACGCTGATACGCTGCTCGGCAATCTGCTCGCTGCACCGGTTGTCTGCGCGACGGCGACTTGTGCGACCGACACCGGTGCGGTGTCGTTCACCAACGATCTGCTGACTGGGTCGCTCGGCCTCGGCTGGACGTCCGCCGACGGCGATCTCGATTTGTCCTATGGTCTGTCCTGGCTCCAATCCGGAGCGCCGGATCGTTCGCTGCCGCTGACCGACGCCTCTGCCGCAGCCCTGCCCGTACTTGCGCTGCCCGGCATGTTGCCTTACCAGCTTGAATCGAGCACGGCGCTGGTCGCTCGCGGTAGCTGGCGGATCGGCGGGCCGACGACGCTTGATTTTGGCGCCAGCGTCGGCCAAGGCCATTTCCTTTCATTCGGACAAGGCGACGCGCTGGTGCCGGGCATTGATCTCAATCAGGCCTCGTTGAGCCTCGGCGTCGGCACCGGTTCCATTCGCGGTGTCATCGTAGGCCGTCTCCTGACCGGCGATACACTGGTATTGCCCGGCGGACGCTGGACCGCGCTCGACCTTGGCGTGTCGTGGCGCACACCGTGGCAGGGCGAACTCAGTGTCGGCGCCCAGAATCTATTCGCCTTGCCCGGCAAACCGCCGCTCGCGCGCGATGCGGATCCGGCGCAGACGCGCATGCCCTATATCCAGTATCGTCAGGATCTCTGACGCCCTGTTGCGGCGTGCGCAGGGCGCACGCCAGCCAAGCCGCGTCGATACCGACCCGGTACCTCGCGTTGCATATGAGCGCAGCGAAACCAATCCGTCGTCCCATCATTCGCACGGCCTTGCACAACGTTCGGCTTTTTCGGCGGTCCTGCTTGACCGTCGCGAGACTGGGACGCCGTGCTTTTCGATCCGGTTCCACATGGGATGGTTTCGCACCCGTCCTGCAAACCATGCTGCGGGCTATCCCGTCGCATCGGGTCGCACGGGGCACAGTTATCCGGCGGGGAATTGTCGCAACTCGGACAGATATGGAAGGTACGCTTGCGCTCGGCCCACTGAGCGGGTGTAAATCGGCTGGCGCGCCTGCCATGCGCTGGCGGTCGCGATCGCGGCGGTTTGCGCCGCAGACGTCGACCAGTCGAATGGCGGCAAACCGAGCCAGGTCGCAAGCGCGTCGACACAGATGTCCGGATCGCGAACCATGTCCTCGTAACGCACACGGTGGATGTCCAGCATGCCGCGTTTGTGCGCAGCCGCCATCAGACGATCGTTGCCGCGCAACAACGCGGCGATATTGTTGAAATCGTAGGCGAAGCCGTAGTCGGGACCGACGAAATTCTGCATCCAGATCGAAAGCGCGGTGTCGCGCGCGTTGCGCTCGCAGTGGATGATTCGGGCGCTCGGAAACAGCGCGGCGACAATGTCAAGGTGCAGGAAATTGAGCGGGCGCTTGTCGATAAACCAGCGCGCCGGGGAGTCATCCTGGCGAAGCTGGGCGAGATAGGTTTCCGCCGCTTTCTGCGTTGCCGAACTGTCGGACGTGTCGGCGCCTGCGAGTTGCCCGGCCAGGTACGGCAACCAGCCCAGTTCGCCGCGATTGCAAACGGCCGGATGGCGCGACAGCCGCTCGGCGACCAGCGTGGTTCCCGAGCGTGGCGCGCCGACGATGAAAACCGGTACGCAATCGCTGATGGCGGCGCGTCGACGCCGCAGCGGCTTGGCGTTGAGTCTGGCTTCGACCGTGCGCCTGAAATTCTTGCGCGGCCAGCCGCTGATCGCGTTGACGATTGTGTTGGCCTGCCGGAAATAGTCCGCCGCCTGCGTCGGGTCACCGATGTCGTCATGCGCCTTGCCGAGCGCAAAAAGCACTGATGCGCGGGCAGCGGTGCTCAAGTCCACGCGTTCCAGTGAGCTTCGGAACAACCCGAAATCCGCGTGTGTCGCCTCGACATAGCGTTGTGCGGATGCGAGAGCCGTCGCCGCCTGCCATTCCAGTGCGCGTGGATCGGCGTCGAGTGCAAACCGAAATCGCTCGCGCACCCGGTGGAAATGGCCAAGGTGCAGCGCGAGCATGCCGGCATAAGCGTGCAACCGTGGGTCCGTCGATCCAGCCTCGATTGCGCGCTCACAAAGGTTCGCTGCAGCCTGTTTGCGATTGCAATCGTCGAGCAACTCGATTGCCCGGATCAGCGTATCAATCGAAGGCTGCGTGTGTTCGAACAACGCGCGCAGCACGTTCTCGACTGCGCCCATCCGACCTTGTTCCTTGAGTACCTTGGCGAGCAGAAACGTCGATGCGGCATGCGTCGGATCGCGTTCGATCAACCGGCGCAGCAAGTCTTCCGCCGCCCGTGGTCGCTTTGCTTCCCACAGCACGCCGCTCAGCGCGTGGGCCAGTTCCGGTGAATCCGGGTGGGTTTCCAGCGCGGCGGACAAGACGCCGCGCGCGCCATCGAGATCGTGTTGCAGCACCATGGCTTGCGCGCACTGCAGCCAGTCTGCAGGCGGCTGGCCGGTCAGCCCAGCGCACAGGACCTCGCATGCTCGCGCGTCCTGTATCGGTGCAGGTAACCACCCCTCATCGGCGCCAGGCATGGCGTCATGAGGCGTCGCGTTACCCCGATTGTCTGGCCGTTTCGTCGTCATGACTTGCGGATACTCGGATGTCAAGGAGGATGATAACGCGGCGTCATCCGTATATTTTTCGTGTACAAGGCACGTCGAAGAGGCGGATTTCGCGGGCAGAACGCGGCTGATGTACCGGTCAACGCCGGCGCCAAAGTGCCGTTGTCGAAAAAATAGCGTTGAATAACAATGGCATGATTGTTTGTGCAACTTCGCGTTAAGGCGCCGGTAAGGGGATTCCCATGGCGTGAGAATGTTGTTAGTATCGCTCGCTACCGAGGAACGAGGTGGGCCGGTCCCGGCTATCCCAGGAAGGGAAAGCGCATGTCCCGAATGTCCCGAACTGTGACACAACAACTGACGTTGGAGAGTGTAATGAGGCTAACTAGCAACGAGCTTTTCAAGGCCGTGCGCTACGCGTTGTACGCGGGTGCTTCGGCGGTGGTCGGCTTGTCCGCTGCCCCGGTTTTTGCGCAGGATACGGCGCAGGACCAGAACACGCAGCAGGGGGAAAAGCTTGAAACCATCACGGTGACGGGTTCGAACATCCGTCGTGTCGATATCGAAACCGCCAACCCGGTCATCACGATCGATCGCGCGCAGATCGAGCAGAGCGGCAAGCTCACCATCGGCGATCTGGTGCAGGAGCTGCCGTCGATCGCGGGCGCGGCGACCAACCCGCAGGTCAACAACGGCGGCGGCGGCGGATCGTCGACGGTTTCGCTGCGCGGCCTGGGCTCGGGACGCACCCTGATCCTGGTTGACGGCCAGCGCGTGCTGAACAACGACATCAACACGATTCCGGCCAGTGTGGTCGAGCGCATCGAAGTGCTGAAGGACGGCGCCTCGTCGGTGTACGGTTCCGACGCGATCGGCGGCGTGGTGAACTTCATCATGCGCAAGGATTACCAGGGCGCGGAGTTCACCGGCGATTACGGTATCTCGGACAAGGACGATGGCGAGCGCAAGGGCGCGAGCATCACGATCGGTCAGACCACCGATCGCGGCAGCGTCGTGGCCGGCCTCAACTACAACAAGTTCGATGCGGTCAGTGCCGGCGCTCGTGCTTTCTCGCGCGACGCGCTGTACTACTATTCGCAGTACGGCGGCGCCCTCTCCGGCGGTTCGAGCCGTACGCCGACCGGCCGCATCTTCCTGCCGAGCAACCTGCAGGATCAGTTCGGTTGCGGTTCGGTGACGCGTATCGCAGGCACCAGCGGCGGTTCGCTCAGCGACTATCGCTGTTTCACGGGGTCGGATTTCTACAACTACCAGCCGCTCAACGTGATCCTGACGCCGCAGGAGCGCACCA
>JBAUWF010000047.1:0-3271 GCA_049583635.1 Rhodanobacteraceae bacterium | reverse complement strand
GGATCGGCCGATACCAGCGTGAGCGCGTCGGCAGGTCGCTCGGCGGGCAAGCGACGTACGCTGGTATCCCGGCAAGGTGCAGGCAACGCAGGGCGCCGAGGCCGGTTGCGTCGCGCCCCAGCACAATCGCGGGCGGTCGGTCCTGAACAGGATTAGTCATTTCTGCCCATAACAAAGTCGAGATGCCGATTTTCCTTGCATCCTGCAACAGTGCGGGCCATTGGAGCTGCGATCTACGTATCGATCACTGCGCTTGCGGCGCCGGTGCCTACCTCCGCAAAAGCGTGTTACGCAAACTTCCGGCCGGCGATCCATGAGCGCCCGTCGCCGATCTCGGTTGTCGGCTCGTCGGAGTCAGCAAACATGCTCATCGTACATGACGCCACACCAAAGCGTGACAAATCTGCAAGAATGGAACGCGCAACCCATGAATGACACCGTCGAAGTCGGATCGATGTGGTGCTGAGGTAACGGGAGATGGGGTGGCATGGCGGCGGAGGTCACAACGCGGTTTCTCGCCACCAGCGAGTACCCTCAGTGGGTTTCGCTGGTGGCGGCTTCGCCCGGAGGCAGCGCCTACTCGTTGCCGGACTACCTCGATGCGTTGTGCAGTGCCGGGGGTGCGAGCTACCGCATACTGGTTGCCGAGCGCGACGCCCATATCGTCGGTGGCATCGCGTTGTTCGAGCGAGCCTCGCCACATGGTGCCTTTGTTTCCCCGCGGCGGCTTCTGTACTACAACGGCTTTGTACTGGTTCCGCACGAGACGAAGTATCCGTCGCAACAAACGTCATGGCAGTTGCATACGCTTGCGGCGCTCGAACGGGCCTTGTCGCAGCTTGGCTATGCCCGACTTCGAATCAAGAGTCGCAATGTGATATCCGATGTTCGTATATTTCGCGCGCAGGGTTGGTCGGCCGAGCCGACCTATTCGTATGTCGTGGATATCTCCGACCTCGCCGCGGCCTGGACTCGCGTGGACAAGAACCTGCGCCGGCTCATCGGTCGCTGTCGCGAACAAGGCATCACGTTCAGCATCGACGACGATTTCGATGCGTTCTTCCGCCTGCATGCCGAAACGCATGAACGCAAAGGCGCGCCGTTGTATCTGCCGCGCAAGGCGTTCGCGACATTTGTCGAGCGCCTGCGCGAACGCGGCCTGGGTCGCCTGTATCAAGCGCGCCTGCCGGACGGACGCTCGATCGCGTCGCAACTCGTGCTGCTCGGTCCGCATCCGGTGACGCACACCGTCTGTGCGGGTGCCGATGGGGAATTCTTGAATCTCGGCGCCTCGGCGTTTCTGCGCTGGCGGGTGTTCGAAGATCTGGCCGAGGCCGGTTACCGGGCCAACGACCTGACCGATGCCGAACTCAATCCGGTCACGCACTTCAAGAGCCAGCTCGGTGGCGAGTTGACCTTGTGCCTGGAAATTGCGCGGCGCGATTCGCTGCGCTGGCGCGCCGCCGATCTGGCCGCATCGCTGCCGCGCCGGAGCAAGCGGTTGCTGGCGCGCGCGATGCGTCGCGGTGTACGCAGGGAACGATGATGTCGACGCCACAGACGGGGGCCGGTTTGATCTGTGAGACGCTGCACGCACTCGGCGTCGATTGCGTTTTCGGCCTGCCCGGGACGCAGAACGTCACGCTGTACGAAGCGCTGCGGACGTCGGCATTGCGCACGGTCGTGGCGACCAACGAGTTGTCTGCAGCGATGATGGCCAATGGCTATTACCGCGCGTCGGGGCGGCTGGCCGCTGTGGCCACGATTCCGGGGCCGGGCTTTACCTGGGCGATGACCGGAGTGGCCGAGGCGTATCTCGACTCCGCCGCGCTGCTGCATCTGGTTGGCCAGCCCGCTACCGCGCCCGGCGAGCGCTTCCAGTTGCAGGCGATCGATCAGGCCGCGATGGCCGGAGCGGTGGTCAAGTCTGTCCAGCCGATCGAGCAAGCGCAGGCGATCACCTCCGCCCTTGCCGCCGCACATGCGCAGGCGCTGGGCGGCGAGCCCGGTCCGATACTGGTTCACATTGCCCGCAAGGTGCTCGATCAGCGCGTGGCCGGTAGCACGCTGCCACTGAGCGCGTCACCCATCGCGGTCGACCGCTCCGATGTCGCCAATGTCGCGCGTGCGCTGGCTGCGGCAAAGCGCTGTGTGGTCCTGGCCGGCCAGGGCAGTTTCGGGGCTGCCGATCTCGTCGAGCGACTCGTCGAGCGGCTGTCGGCCGCGGTCGTGACCACGACGTCGGGTCGCGGTGTCGTCGCCGAGGACCATTCATTATCGCTAGGGTTCGAACTGGGCGGCACCGGCGCCGCAACGCTCAACGCACTGATCGCGGCCGGCGATGCCGTGCTCGCGATCGGTTGCAAGTTCTCGCACAACGCCAGCCGTGGATTTCGTCTGCGGATCCCCCAGGACAAACTCATCCACATCGACGCTTCGGCCGATGTACTCAACGCGAATTATCCGGCGCGCCTGGCGATTTGCGCCGATGCGCGTGCGTTCCTCGCCGAGCTGCTGACAGGACTCGACGCGCAGGATGTGCACCAAGGCGGATTCGGAGCCGCTGAAATTGCCGATTTTCGCGAGCGTGGCCGCACCGAGGGCGCGGGCGAACACGTCGAGCCGCGCATCCACGGCGTACCGGGCGGCAGTCCCGAGGCATTCTTCGCCGCGCTGCGTCGGGTCATGCCGCGCGCATCCTGCCTGGTCACCGACTCGGGGCTACATCAGGTGCTCGCGCGCCGTCATTTTCGCGTGCTGCATCCGCGCGGCTTCATCACGCCGACGAACTTGCAATCGATGGGCTTTGCGATCGGCGCGGCGATCGGCGCGTGTCTGGCCGATCGGGAGCGTCCGGTCGTGGCGCTGATCGGCGACGGCGGTCTTGCCATGTCCGGTCTGGAACTGCTGACGGCCGTGCGTGAGCGTTTGCGTCTGACGGTGATCGTTTTTGTCGACGGTGCCTATGGCCTGATCCGCGCTCAGCAGCTCGATGAGTCCGGGCACGCCTTTGGGACCGAGTTTTCCGGCCCGGACATCGCCGCGCTGGCCGAAACGGTTGGTGCCGCGCATTCATGTTTGCGCGATGATCCGGACGCAGTGTTGCGCGCCGCGCTCGAGTCGGGAGGTGTCACAATCGTTGAAGTGGCCCTCGGCGATTCGCTGCCGATGCACTGGATGCATGCGAAAGGCGTTGCGCGCGGCATGCTTGGCCCGACTACCAAGGCGTGGCTGCAGCGTCTGCTGCACAGAAATTAGGTGAGCCCGGTGT
>JBAUWF010000046.1:0-12697 GCA_049583635.1 Rhodanobacteraceae bacterium | reverse complement strand
AGGCGGAAATCGTGCGCGAAGGAACGCGCCTCGGCGTCGACTTCGCGGCGACCGTTTCCTGCTATCAGGCCGACGCCGACGGCCGCGCATGCGCGCGCTGCGACGCATGCCGGTTGCGCGCGGAAGGGTTTCGCGCGGCCGGTGTCGCCGACCCCACGCGGTATCGTTGATCGGCGTATGCGGCTAGAATTCGCAGCCCTCGCCGTGCGACGACGACGAGCAGCGTGTGCGCCGGATGTGAAACCCGATCGGCTCGGGTCCCGAGCCTGGCCGCGGGATTGCGTCCGCCGCTTGCCCTCCACGCCGGCGGGTTGGCGCAGTGATCGTCGCGCTTCGCGCGAAAGCGACATTTTGATTGAAACGGGGCCGTTAGCTCAGCGGTAGAGCAGTGGACTTTTAATCCATTGGTCGAAGGTTCGATCCCTTCACGGCCCACTCAATTCAACGGTTAAGCCGAATCCGTCCGCAGTCCTTTTTCGATGTCGCCGGCTAGGGAAGCCGCCCTGCATTTCACGCGCGCGCGATGAAGACGATCACGGTGGGCAGCCGACGCCCCCGTCGAATCCGTCGGTAAAGACCTCGTCGGCTGCACGCAGCACGGACACGCAAACACTCGGCGAGGCGATGCCGTTGGCGATCACGACAAGGCTGCTCGTGCCGGGCTCGATGTTTGCCGGCACGTCGAAATTCGTCGAGACAGGCAGATCGCCGGTGGCCACCCCCATGCTGCTGTGATCGTGTGTGCGTGCGTAGGTGACATCGCCGGTCGCGTTGTTCGTGATCTGCACCAGAGGATAGTTGGTAGCCGCCTGCAGCTCGTCGCCGAATGCCTGCGCCTGCGAAAGGCCGTTGAACTGCGTACCGGAGATCACATACGTCGCGCCCGGCGCCAGTGTGGTCGGCCAATCCGTGATCGTCGGTGCCCACGAGGGATCGGGTGCCGGCGTCGCGTCGGGCGTGTAGATGCGGACCTCGCTGCCGTTCACGATGGCTTGTCCGCTCGGCAGCGTCACGAGAAGACCGCCGCCGCTCGGGCCGGGCGTGAGCGACGAGCCGTCGAATTCGTACAGCCGTCCGAACGCGCTCGAAACCAGCACGTTGCCGCTCGGCAGCAGTACCGCGCTGGTATCGCCGGCATCGTCGCCTGACGGGAAATCCGGACCGGAGGCCCAGGTCATGCTGACTGAGTCGTAGATGGCCGTATGCGCCAGGTCGGCGGGCTGATCGTCCGATGCACCGGTGCAGAATACGGTGGCATCCGGCCGCAGGATGCACTGCCCGGTTTCACCCGGCGGTGTGTAGGTGCCGCCGCCGAACATGATCGGCGGGAGGTGGTAATTCCACGCGAGCGATTCGGGCGTGGAACCCAGGCTCGTCCATAGCCCGGCGGCGGGTGCGTCGGTATAGGCATAGCGCTCGGTGTTCGGCATGTCGAGCACGTCGACCGTGATGAACGACCCATCCGGCAGCAGCGTCCAGCCTTCCTCGGCGTTGAAGTCCGCTTTGCCGTCGGAGCCGAGTTCGGTCCAGCTCAGCGTTGCGGGGTCGAGCTCGGCGATGCGCATGGTCAGTTTGTCGCCGAGCAGGAACTTGCCGTTCGGCATCACGATCGATGCCGAGTCGCCGATGTAATCCCAGCCCGGCGGCGGATCCACCTGTGTCCAGCTGTCGGCCACCGGATCGTAGATGGCGCCCATGTTCGTCAGCGAAAACGGGCCACCGAGGTTGTACTCGCCGCCCTCGATCAGGACGCGGCCATCCGCGAGTACCGCCGATGCGCACGCATAGGGACCATAGTTCCATGCCGCCGGAAGACTTGCCAGCTCGGTCCAGGTGCCGTTGAGATAGCTGCCGGATGCGTCGGGCGTAAGCTTCCACCAATCGGTGTAGGAGTCGCCCTGGAACATCACCGTGCCGTCGGTCAGCAGAAACGGCGGGCCCGCGTCGACGAATGCCGGAGGCTGATGAATGAGCGGCTGCAGCGTCGCCGCCGGCAGAGTACCGGATAGTGCAAGCCCCACAGCCAGCGGCAAGCACATCAAGACGCGGATCTTCATGGATATGCTCCCGTGCGGCCCGAAAATCGCAATCTATAGTGCTGGCGAACTCATGTCACGGTTGGCAGGAAAAAAAGGCCGCGCCGCACCTCGCGGCTCCGCTTGTCCGGCGATGCGCCGTCGGGACGTTCCGCAGCCGGGCCGCCTGCCCGGTAACATGGCTTGCCCCGTTTCGACCATCGCGGCCGACACCGCCCGCACCGCACGCCTGCGCAGTTCCGAGCGGCGGCCATGCGGGGGTCGGTCAGCATGAGCGTGTGCGCGTCGGTGTCGCAACCCTTCAGCCTGACGCGTTCGAGGATGGTCAGTCGATTGCCCGCCAGCCGGTGCAAGCGCAGCAGCGCGCGGTCCACGGCCGGAAGCCGGCTGATGTGTTGCCCATTCGCGCGAAGCTCGGCGACGGCAAGCGCGCGGTGGCGCGGGTTGCGTGCGCCCTCGATCAGCTCGGCGTCGGCAGCCGGGTTCGCCTTGATGCGCAGGTAGGTGCCGCAGCAGCGTTGCGATGCGAGCGGATCGCCGGCGCATACGCCGCGTGCGGGATTGAGCGCAGCTTGTCGGCTGCCCTGGCGACGTGCGCCTGCTCGCGCCGATGGTCCGCCCTGGCCATCGTCTTCTGGGCGGTACGGCCTTGCGCGTCTTACGCGTGGCTGGCGGAGGACAATTGGGGGAGCCGCCATGCACCAACGCGCTCGATGTCGTAGCTGGTCCAGCGCGACCGGAAGACCTGTCCGGCGTAGGTGCCGTCCATCGCGACTTCGCGATGGTCGAGGACGAATTCGACCGGCTCGCCTTCACGCGGCAGAACGGTGGAACTTTGGACCCATGGGGTATTCATGTCTGACTCTCGATATGCAGGATTCGGCCGCAACGGAACGAGGACCGGCCCCGCGATCCGCATGCTACGCGCACGGCGAGGACCGCTTCCGTGCGACAGCGAACATACAAGGCATCCGCTCAGGCAGGCCGGCCGAACCGCACGTGGCAGTGCGCAAGGCCTCACCGCATGGAATCGTTGCTGAGCACCAAGACAGCGCACTCAAAGGTGTCACGCAAGCCGACGCCGAAACAGAATGCGCCGGAGAAGAAAGGCAAAGACCGTAACGACGGGCACTGGAGCCGAACCGAGGCCTTCCGCTCGCCGAACCAGTACCCGACCTGCAATCGCGAAGTCGGGTGGATGGCGCAGACGATGACCTGAGCAAATGGTCGGCGCGCAATCGAGCCGGTGTCGGATCGAGGCGCCGGAAGCCCGTGCGATCCCGCTGCGCATCGGCAATACCGCCTTCGGCGGCGTCCGGCGCTCACGGCTTGGCGAACGTGTCTCCCGCCAGCGCGGCAGCAAATGTCCGCAACGAACCGATATCGCTGTCTCGGGCGGCGTGAAGCCATTGCGACAGTCCGCGTTTTTCGGCGTCGATATCGCGCTGTTCCATGAGCAGGGCAAGCTGGGCGCGGAAGTGGCAGAGCGTGCGCAGGCACGGTCGCGCATCGATCCAGGCGTTCAGTCGTCCGCGATCATCGTCGTTGAGCCAACAGCCGCCATTGGCGAGCGCGCGGCGCAGGCGCATGGGCGGTACGCCGGCGCGACTTCGGCATAACTCGTCGCGCACGGCAGGGAGCATGACATCGCGAAAGAATCCGGTCATGACTCGGACCCGCTCAGTCAGGGATGTCTGAAGGGGCTGCCACACGACGGGCATCCGGTCCTTCGATCGCACGTCCTCCCCGGATGCAATGCGCTTGACCTTGGCGAGCCTCAGCTTTGCCAGGATCCGGATGACCTGCCAACCGAGATCGAATTCGAAACGGCGAACGGAAAACTTCGCCGAACCCGGGAATGCATGATGATTGTTGTGGAGTTCTTCTCCGCCGACCCAGATCGCGATCGGACTCAGGTTGGTCGAGCAATCGGCGGTTTCGAAATTGCGGTAGCCCCACCAGTGACCGATGCCGTTGACCACACCGGCGCCCCAGAACGGAATCCACATCATCTGCACGGCCCAGATGGCCATGCCGCCGACTCCGAACAGCGCAATTTCCAGTACCGCGAGCAAGGTTGGACCCCAATTGCAATGCGGCGCGTAGAGGTGCCGTTCGATCCAGTCGTCAGGCGTGCCGCGCCCGAACTTGGCAAGCAGGTTCCTGTCGGCGCGCGCATCCACGTAGAGCTCTGTCCCGCCCCAGAGCAACTTGCCGATGCCAAAGACCTGCGGGCTGTGTGGGTCCAACTCGGTTTCGCAGTGCGCGTGATGCTTGCGGTGGATCGCCACCCACTGCCGGGTGACCATCGCGGTGGTCAACCAGCTCCAGAAGCGGAAGGCGTGCGCCAGCGCGGGATGGAAGTCCACCGAGCGGTGACTCTGACTGCGGTGCAGATACAGCGTTACCGTCAATATGGTCAGTTGCGTCATGACCAGCAGGAATACGAGCTTCGCGGCAAGACCCGACTGGGTGATTCCGTTCGACGCGAGATTTAGCAGGGATTCGAACATGGCTCGGCGCGTGGAAAAGTGACCAGACGAGCGCGGCGCGGCGCGGAAAACATCCGACGCCGATGCCCCGCCCGCCGCAAGTAACCCGGCCGGTCCAAAGCGGGGAGCTTTGGAGCGCGCCGACCGGGTTGCACATCCGCAACGTCAGACTGTGGTTGCCCATTTCTCGACTTCGCCTTCCTTCAGCGCGTGACTACGGTGCCGCTGCGCAGCTGTTCCCGTCTGTGCGGGAGCGAACATAACGGAAATAGTCATACTGTACGCTGTCGTACATAGCTGCTCGCGTTTTCTGTCCGTTCGGACTAGCATGGCGGAGCTTGCCCATGCTGGCGGCGGCAAGTATCTGTTCAGTGTAAGGTGCGAAGAGGTTCAGGTTGTTCATGCCTTCCCCCCCTGACCCGCGACAAAACCATCTTCTGCATGCGCTCCCCGCGACGGAGTTCGAGCGGCTGCTTCCTCACATGGAACTCGTGACGTTGCCGCTTGGGGATGTGCTGTACGAGTCCGGCACCCAGTTGCGTTACGTCTATTTCCCGACCACATCGATCGTGTCGCTGCTGTACGTCATGGAAGACGGCGCATCGGCGGAAATTGCCGTGGTCGGCAATGAGGGCATGGTCGGCGTAGCGCTGTTCATGGGTGGGGAGACGACGCCCAGCCGTGCCGTCGTGCAGAGCGCGGGTCACGCCTATCGGCTGAAAGGTCAGCTCCTTAAAGACGAATTCCATCGTGCGGCAGCGTTACAGCAGCTGCTGTTGCGCTACACGCAGGCTCTGCTTACGCAGATGGCGCAGACCGCGGTGTGCAATCGGCATCATTCGGTCGATCAGCAATTGTGCCGCTGGCTGTTGCTGAGCCTGGATCGCCTGCCTGCCAATAAACTGAGCATGACGCAGGAGCTCATCGCCAACATGCTCGGCGTGCGCCGCGAGGGCGTCACCGAGGCCGCGGGCAAGTTGCAGCTCGGCGGGCTGATCAAGTACAGCCGCGGCCACATCACCGTGCTGGATCGGCCGCGTCTGGAGGCGCGAGCCTGCGAGTGCTACGAGGTCGTCAGGAAGGAATTCGACCGGCTGCTGCCCGACGCCGCCACGACGTGACGCGATCGGCGCGTTGCCCATGCGTTCGCCGTTCAAGCAACGCGCCCGGTCGCGCGGGGATTTGATCGTGCGGTCTGCAAGCCCGGCAATTGCAGGCACACTCCGCCGGCTGGGCTGGCAGTCAGGCTGGCCACGGTTTGCAACGCGCCACCATTGGTACCATCAGCTCGGGCCAAGTCGCGCCGGCTACCGCTTCTCATCTGAATGCGCAGCACGCCCCAGCGTGCTTTCGATGAGGCTGGTCAACTTGTGGATAGCACCATGGATCGCCTTGTCCAGGGTCGCAGCATGGTCAGTCACCGCGATGGGTTGACGGCCTTCGAATCGGGCTTCCATCACGCAGCGCTTGTCGTGCTCGCCGCTCTTGTTGGCATTCTCGTCCGTGAGATGCACCTCGACTCGCGTGATGTGGTTGCTGAATCGGCCAAGTGCGTTTCCCACGACCCCGGTCACATGCGCGCTCAGCGCCTCGTGACCAGCGATGTTGTGGTCGGTGTTGATCTGAATCTGCATGCTGCTCTCCTGGCATGGCGGTGATTGGCGCCACCCGGCGCACTGTTCGCGCGAGGGCAATGCCGGAATGGACAACTTTTGTGTTTCGATGGTCGGCGCCTTGGTGCCGACCGGGCCCTGATCGCGGCGGGATCATCACTTCGCCAGCGATTCGCGGATCGACTTGAGCTCCCGCCGCCGCTTTGCGGTCGTTCTGGGATAGGCCATCTTGAGTTCGTTGAACGCATCAAGGACGATCCGGGAAACGATCAACCGCGCATCGTCCTTGTCATCGGCCGGAACAACATGCCACGGTGAGTGATGCGTGCTGGTGGCCTCCATGCAGGCCTCGTAGGCCTTCATGTATTGCTTCCAGAAGCCCCTTTCGTGGATATCCGAGAGGTTGAATTTCCAGTTCTTGTCAGGCTCGTCGATCCTCTGCAGGAAGCGTTTGCGTTGTTCTTCGTTCGACAGGTGGAGAAAGATTTTTACGATCCGCGTCCCGTTGCGATGCAGATGCTCCTCCAGCTCCACGATCGAGCGATACCTGCCTTCCCAGATCGTCTTCGGGTCGAGCAAGCCGTCCGGAAGCTGTTGCGTGCGAAGTATCTCCGGGTGCACGCGGACGACCAGTACCTCCTCATAGTACGAGCGATTGAAGATGCCGATCCGGCCACGCTCCGGCAGACGGCACGTGCTGCGCCACAGAAAGTCGTGCCTGAGCTCCTCGGCGCTGGGCTGCTTGAAACTGAATACCTGGCAGCCCTGCGGATTGACCCCCGACATGACATGGCGGATCGCACCATCCTTTCCTGCGCTATCCATTCCCTGAAAGATCAGCAGCATCGCAAAACGTGCAGACGCGTAGTGAAGACGCTGTAACTCGGCCAAGGACTCCACGTGTTCTTCCAGGAGCTTCTTGTAGTGCTTCTTCGACTTGCAGATGGACTGCACGCTTGTCGGCCAGTCTTCGAGTGTGACGCCTTCTCCCGGCTTCACCTGGAACTGCTTTGCTTCGATCTTGATCTTCATCATATTGGCCATGTGGCGTATTGGGGGAGCGCGCCTATTTCGGTGTTTCCGTGCTGCCGAGCGCCGCCTGCGCCTTCTCTGACTCCTCGACGGCCCTAACATCCTCGCGCCCCAGTTGCTCGTAGAGCGCATGGACGCGTTCGACGAGCTGAGGGGTCACCTCGGAGTGTGAGCCCGTTTTCGCTTCAGTCTTGACCTTGGCGGCATCTTCGGGGTTCACCACAGTGTTGGACTCTGCCTTGGCGTCGGGTGCTGCCTGAGACTTCGCGTCCGGCTTCGTTTCGGCCTTGGCACCGGGCTCCGGCTGAGCCTTCGTGTCCGGCTTCGTTTTGGCCTTTGCGTCGGGCTCCGGCTGAGACTTCGCGTCCGGCTTCGTTTCGGCCTTGGCACCGGGCTTCGGCGGAGTCTTCGTGTCCGGCTTCGCATCAGACGTCGGTTCGGCCTTCGGTTCAGCCTGAGTTTCGGTTTTGGCTACCGGTTTTGGCGCGGCTGCTGTTTGAGGTTCGACCTCGGTCGTGGTGCGGTCAAAAACCCGGTATGCCAACAGTTTTATGCGGTCGTTGACGAGGAACCACACCAGTGCATAGCCCCACACGAACAGTGCCCAACCCCAGCCAAGCGGTGTCATGAACAGCCCGTAGACCGCGATCAGCGTCGCCAGTATCTGCGTGCCGAGTACCGCCACCCACAAGATTCGCGCAGGGCGGATGGACCAGAACGGGCCGCGCGTGCGGGTCAGGAAAATTGTCAGATGTCCGGCGACGGACAGCTTCAGGTACATCATCGTCTGGATGTGTGCGTGATCGAGATGAAAGACGCGCAGCCCGAGATAAAACAATCCGAACGCGGCCACGACCCCGATCACACCCAGAACAGTGGAGATCCCCAGCACCAGGCGCATGTTCCACGCCTCGGGCTTGTCCCGGTAGTGAACATTGTCATAGGCGATGGACAGGATCGCGCCATCATTGAGCAATGCCAGCATCACGATCATCACCGCCGTAACCGGATAGAAGTTGAAGATCAGGATTGCCAACGTCATGAAGAACAGCACGCGCAACGTCTCGGCGATGCGGTACATCGCGTAGCTGTTCATGCGCTGGAAGATGCGGCGGCTTTCCTTGATCGCGTCGATGATCACCGACAGACCCGGCGTCGTCAGCACGATGGATGCCGCCGCGCGCGCTGCGTCCGTCGCACCGGAAACCGCGATACCGCAGTCGGCCTTTTTCAGGGCAGGCGCGTCGTTCACGCCGTCGCCGGTCATTCCGACGATGTGACCGTGCTTCTGCAGGACGTCAATGATGTGGAACTTGTGTTCGGGGAATACCTCGGCAAAACCATCGGCATTCTCGATGGATTCCGATACCGCCGAGGTTTCTTGCTTGTTTGAATCGCCCAGACTGCCGGCATCGAGGATGTTCGTGCCCATGTCCAGTTTCTGGGCGGTCTCCTTGGCGATCGCCAGCGCATCGCCGGTCACCATCTTCACCTTGACTCCCATCGCCAGCGCGGTAGCGATGGTCGCTTTCGCATCGTCGCGTGGCGGATCAAACAAGGGCAGTACACCAACGAGCTGCCATTTGCCGTTTGCCTCAGCGCGCGCCACACCCAATGAACGAAAGCCGCGCGCTGCAAATTCGCTTGCTGCCTTCTCCGCCGCTGACTTTACTTGCCCGGCGTTCGTCACCATCGCCAGGATCACCTGTGGCGCGCCCTTGGTTACCTTGAATGTTTTTCCATCCTTACCCTTGACGCTCGCCTCTGTGCGCTTGTGGACCGGGTCGAATGGCGTGAAGTGAACGACCTCATAGCCCTTCAAGGCTTGCTCATCCTTGACGCCGCCCAGCACGGCCAAATCGATCGTGTCGTCATTGTCCGCACGCGATGCGAGCGCGCCATCGAGGACGACTTGCGACGCCTCGGCGCCCTCCACGCAGAACGGATCGCCGAGTGTCAGCTTGTTCTGGGTCAGGGTGCCGGTCTTGTCCGCGCACAGTATGTCCACGCCGGCCAGCTCCTCGATCGCCACCAGCCGGCTGACGATCGCCTTCTTCTTCGAGAGCAGGCGCGCGCCGACCGCCATCGTCACCGAAAGCACGGTTGGCATCGCCACCGGAATCGCGGCCACGGTCAGCACCAGCGCAAACTGCAACGTCATCAGGATCGCGTCACCGCGAAATATTGCAAAACCGATGATTGCCGCCACAAGCGTCACGGCAAGAACGATCAAGTAGTTACCGATCTTCAGCACGGCCTTCTGGAAATGGCTGACGGTGTGTGCTTCCTCGACCAACTTGGCGGTCTTGCCGAAATACGTGTCGGTGCCCGTGGCGTAGACTAGTGCGCTGCTCTGACCGCGGCGAACGATGGAGCCGGAAAACACGGCATCGCCGGGGTTACGCGTGGCGGGAAGGGATTCGCCGGTCAGGGCCGATTGATCGACCGACATCGGGTCGCCATCCAGCAGGCGGGCATCCGCAGGCACAATGTCGCCGAGCCGCAGTTGGATGACATCGCCGGTGACCAGCTCACGCGCAGGCGGCGTGACCCACTTTCGGTCGCGTTTTACCCGGGTCTTGGTCGCCAGCTTGGCCTTCAGCGCATCGATGGCGTTGCCCGCGGCGCGTTCTTCCCAGAATCCCACCACGGCGTTCGTCACCAACAACACGAGGATGATGAAGAAATCCGGCCAGTGCCGAACAACGCCGGACAGAATCACGGCGGCCTCGATCATCCACGGGATCGGGCCCCAGAAGTAGCTGAGGAACTTGAGGATCAGGTTCGGCTTCTTTTCCTCGATTTCGTTCGGCCCGTCCTTGGCCAAGCGCTTCTGCGCCTCGGCCCGGGTAAGTCCATCCGGCGACGATTGCAGCTTCTTCTGAAGCTCCCCCAAGGGCAGACTTTTCAGATCGTCGTTCGGGTCGGACTTCCTTGGCTCCGGTTTCGATGCAGAGCGGTCGGGTTGCTTGGTATCGGACTTCATGAGGGCTGTTCTCTTGGTCGATATGCCGCCGCGCGTGTCATTCGCTGCGGCGGACAATTTCGAGCAGTCCTGCTCGAGATGGCTGTCGGCACGATGCTCACTTGCATGGATGGACGCCGAATTGCCGCTGGATCTGTTCAAGGCTGCGGCCGCGGGTTTCGGGGACGCATGCAACGGCCGGCTGCGAACTTCCGGTAAATCTCCGTCGTCTGATTCGCCGTCCGCGTTGAACGAATGTGTCCAGCGTATGCCGGGCGATCATGACCTTCTTGGCGTTGCGATCGAACGCCTATCGCGGGCTTGCCGCGCGCGGGGCATCAGGTACCTGCTCTTTCACCCAGTAGCCCATATTCCCGTAGTGCTTGTAGACGCTGATCTCGTGCATACGATCCACCTGGAATGCGGAATCGTAGGGCGGTGCGTCCTTGATTTTTTGCCGTGTGAGATCGAGCGAAACCATCCTGTCGGACCAACTCACATCGCGGATCCATTCGGGCGCGATGAGCACCTGGTGTCCAAGCCACCAGTTGCTCGTGTTCACGATGAGGTATCGAATCGCCCAGGTCTGTTCGTCGACAAGCAGGCTCTGCACGTGGCCGATGTCACCATCGCTTGCATGGACGTGATAGCCCATCACCACGTTGGAACTGCGCAAGTGGGTATCGCTCGCGTTTTGGCTCGCGGCCGAAGTATCGGCCTGAATGCCATCGGCTTGCGGCCGTATCATTGAGGGCGTCGATACAAACTCCGGCATCAGCTGGTTCGGGTGCGCTTCTGCTCCCAACAGCCCGGGGCCGCCCCAATAAAGCGGGTAGGAGTAATAACCGAGATAATCGATTTCGTGCTGCCGCGAGACGGGCTTTTCGGTGTCGATTTGCGGACTGTTTTTCACCTGTTCCCTGGTGATCGACGCGGGGAGTATCTGTTGCTGCCAGTCAGGGCTACCGATCGCGATCGGCGACACCAGGACTTTTCGGCTGGCCAGCCAGCTGCCGGTTTCGACCACGAAATAGCGGATCACCCAGGACTGATCGTCGATATAGAAATCCTTCACGCGACCAATGACGCCATCGGTCGCACGAATGGCGTAGTCGTGCAGGTCGTTCAAATTGCGCAACACGTGTTTTGCTCCTGAGCGCCTGGACAGACGAGGATCCGCTGCTCTGCAGATTGACGACTATCCCAGCTCCAGTCTGTTCATGCTGGCTCCAGTCCGTTCGCCAGCGAACGAAGGCCGCCACTCTTTCGAAGGCGACTGCTTCGGAGCGGGTCGCCGCCCGCAGAAATCGGCCTTGCGAGCACCTTTGGCTGCGCCCTTTTTCGCAGACACTTCCCCCGACAGTCCGTTTAACGAACGCCGCGGGGGCTTGGTCCGCGTCTCCAACACGCGCTCGGCGGAGGTCGGGTCGGCCAGCCGCCACGCGCCAACGCGCTCGATGTCGTAGCTGGTCCAGCGCGACCGGAAGGCCCGTCCAGCGTAGGTGCCGTCCATCGCGACTTCGCGATGGTCGAGGACGAATTCGACCGGCTCGCCTTCACGCGGCAGAACAGTGGAACTTCGGACCCATGAGGTATTCATGTCTGACTCCTGATGCGCAGGATGCGGCCGGAACGGAACCAGGACCGGCCCCGCGAACGCAGTTCCGCATGCTACGCGCACGGCGAGGACCGCTTCCGTGCGACAGCGAACATACAAGGCATCTGCGCAGGGGCAAGAGTGCCTGTCGCCGTTTCGAACGCGTTGGCAAATTGCGCGGATCGTTCATTGCTTTGGCGCCTCTACTTATTATCGCCGGCCCTGCCGGCGTGCAGGACCATCCTGCTTCCGGGATTGACGCGAACCTTGTGCACTCCGGTCCGCGCTCGATCATTTCCATCGATGGCGGCGTCATCGCGGCATCATGTTTTCCACTTCCAGTTGCGAATCTCCGGCATATCTTCACCGTGCTTGTCGATGTACAGCCTGTGCTCGATCAGCTTGTCCTTGAGCTGCTGCTTTAGGTAGACGCCTTTGTCGCCGGTCTTCGGTACGCGGTCGATGACGTCCATCACGAGGTGGAAGCGGTCGAGGTCGTTGAGCACCGTCATGTCGAAAGGCGTTGTGATCGTGCCTTCTTCCTTGTAGCCGCGGACGTGGATGTTGTCGTGGTTGGTGCGGCGGTAGGTGAGCCGGTGGATCAGCCACGGGTAGGCGTGATAGGCGAAGATCACCGGCCTGTCCTTGGTGAAAAGCTCATCGAAACCCATGTCGCTCAACCCGTGCGGGTGCTCGGATTGCGGCTGCAACTTCATCAGGTCGACCACGTTGACCACGCGGATCTTCAGTTCCGGCAGATGCTCGCGCATGATCGACACGGCGGCGAGCGTCTCCAGCGTGGGCACGTCGCCGCAGCAGGCCATGACCACATCGGTCTCATCCCCCTGGTCATTGCTGGCCCACTGCCAGATACCGATACCGTCGGTGCAGTGCTTGACGGCGGCGTCCATGCTCAGCCACTGCGGCGCCGGGTGTTTGCCCGCGACCACGACGTTGACGTA
>JBAUWF010000045.1:0-64549 GCA_049583635.1 Rhodanobacteraceae bacterium | reverse complement strand
GACACCGTCGGGCGCTTCTACTACGCGCGTGCGACCGTGAAGTTCTGATCCAGCCGGTTGTTGTGTCATCATTGCCGCGCGGCCACGGCCGCGCGGCATTTTTTTTGGCGTCATCGCAACTACCAAGTTGAGATGGGATTCGCCTCGCGGGTCCATCGCCGTTTCGATGCTTTGCAGGATGGGTCGAGCGCAGCGATGCCCATGCGGGTGGGACCAGGTTGCGATGGTTATCGCTGCGCTCGACCCATCCGCCAGGTTATGCGCACCCGGTTCAGGGACAGACACAATGTGTCGGGTGGCTCGTTCGTGCGCAAATCGCGCGCTGCAACGATGACCAACATCGGCGCCTCGACTTCGACACCAATCGGGTTTTTCCCGAAAGCACAAAATCTGCATGATCGATCAATCGATTCCCTCGATAGTTGCCGCACTGAAGTCCGGTCGCGCGCGCGATGCCGAGCAGGCGGCTCGCGCACGCCTGGATTCGTGTGTAACCGATACCGAGGCTTTGAGCCTGCTGGCACTTGCGCTCGACATGCAGAATCGCCCGCGCGAGGCGGCTGATCTGTACCGGCGCCTGGTTGAGCTTGAGTCCGACGAACCGGGTCACCGCAACAATCTCGGCAATGTGCTGCGCGCGGCCGGCGACCTGGACGGAGCCGAGCAGGCCTATCGCGAGGCGCTGGCGTTGCGGCCCGACGATGCAGGGACACTGGCCAATCTGGGCCTGCTGCGTTGGCAGCAGGGCGATGCCGTCGAGACCCGTGATCTGATGTTGGAGGCCTGGCGGCGCGATCCTTCACTGCCCGAGCCGCGCATCTACGGCGCGCTGGCGTGCTTCGAATGCACCGACAAGGGGATCGCCGAAAAGCTGCTGGAGGGACACGAGAGCTGGCCCTATCTCGGACCGGTCATGGGTCCGGACCTGGCACTGGCCCTGATGCAACTCGAACGCAGCGCCGATGCCGAGGCACGCCTGCGTGCCTTGCTCGCCCACCGCGAAGCCGAGCCGGCCGTGCGCGTGCGACTGGCGAGCCTCCTCGAGCGCCTCAATCGGCTCGATGAAGCCGAGGACATGTTGCGACTGGCCGAAACCAGCGGCGCCGACGCGGCTGAGGTACTGGGTGTCCGTGCGTCCCTGGCCGCGCGCCGTGGTCGCCACGAGGAAGCGATCGGGCTGTATCGCAGCGAACTTGGGGGTGGCGAGCAGAACGTGACGCGTGCCCCGCGCTGGTTCGCGCTGGCCAAGTCCTGCGATGCGACCGGCGACACTGCGGGCACGATGCAGGCGCTCGAGCGCGCGCATGAGCTGCAGGTGCGACATGCTTCGCGCCTGGTACCGAATCTGGTTCCGGCCGATTCGGAGCCATTGGAGATCACCAAGTACCCGGTCGACGCCGAAGCCTACGCACGCTGGCTCGATGATCCGGACGCGCCGAGCGCCGAACGCTCGCCGATCTTCATCGTCGGCTTTCCGCGTTCGGGTACGACGCTGCTCGAACAGATGCTCGACGCCCATCCGGGTCTCAAGGCGATGGATGAGCGAGCATTTCTGCAGGATGTGGTTGCGGCCATGCATGAGCGGGACCTGCAATATCCCGAGGATCTGGAACGTCTCGATCCGCCGACGCTCGAGCAACTGCGAGGGGTCTACTGGAAATGTGTCAACGGCGTGGTCGATCTTGCTCCCGGCGAACGTCTGGTCGACAAGAATCCACTCAATATATTGCGCTTGCCGATGATCAGCCGCCTGTTTCCGCAGGCGCGCATCATCCTGGCCCTGCGTCACCCGTGCGATGTGGTCCTCAGCAATTACATGCAGAGTTTCAGCGCACCGGCCTATCAGATGATGTGCTCGTCACTCGAACGCCTCGCGCGTGGTTATGTCAACGCGATGAATTTTTGGCTTCGCCACGCCGACGTGCTCCAGCCCGATGCTATCGATTTGCGTTATGAGGATCTGCTCGACGATGTCGGTGCGCAGACTGAGCGCATTGCCCGGCACGTTGGTCTCGGAGATGCAACGGCACTGCAACGGTTCGACCAGCACGCGCGGGAGAAGGGATTCATCGGCACGCCAAGTTACTCGCAAGTGGTAGAACCGCTGAACAAGAAGGCTCTCGGACGCTGGCAGCGGTATCGAGAATATTTCGAACCGGTGTTGCCGGTTCTCGAACCATTGATGCGGCGCTGGGGCTACACGGCCTGATCGATCCGAGTAGGATTGGCGCTTCCATTTCGCGGCCTTAGGTCGCTACATTCAGCGCGAACGCGAAGGTGCAAACAGCAACTGCCTACGGGTCCGTCTTGATTCCGTCCACGGGCTCAGCGTGCATGGCAATCGTGCAACGGGTAGGACTGAAAGGCAGCGCAGCGATGCATGTAACCGATACAAAAACGCGATGCAGCAATTGATCATCAACGCGGTGCGAGCGCTCGAAGAAAGGCGCTACGACGAGGCGCGGGCTTGCGCACGTTCGCTGGTCGATGCATTGCCGGGCGATGAGGGCGCACTGTCGCTGCTGGCGCTCAGTGAGCAGAATCTCGGCAATCTGGTCGAGGCCCGACACCTGCTCGAAGCGTTGACCGGCTCGCATCCGGGCACCTGGCAGCACTGGAACAACCTCGGCAATGTGCTGCGCCAACTCGACGATCCCACGGGCGCCGCGCGGGCGTTCCTCCGGGCGCTGGAGCTCAACGATGCGAGCGCACGGTTGCATGCGAATCTCGGTCTGTTGCTGCTCAATCAGGCGGATTTTTCGGGAGCGCGCGCACGGCTTTGCCGGGCCGTGACGATGGATGGCGCCGAACCCGGCATGGCGATCTGGGCTGCCGTTGCGTGCCGCGCATGTGCGGACGATGCGAACGCCCGAAACCTGATCCGTGACTGGCGCCAGTGGCCGCGCCAGTCGGACGAGGCGACGCTCGAGCTCGGCTGGCTGCTGGTCGAACTGGGGCGCGTGGACGAAGGCATATCGGTCCTGCAAGGCAACTTTGCCGATGAGAACATTCGTCTCCGGGCTCGTGCGCGCCATGCGTTCGCGCTGGAACGTATCAACCGCATCGCCGAGGCGGCCGATGTGGTGAACGGCCTGCCGCCGGCGGAATCCATTTCCGACCCGCAAACGCGCATGGAAACCTTGAACGCGCGAGCGACGATCGCGATGCGACGAGATGATTTCGCCGCGGCACGGCGCGACTACGAGAGGGCGCTGGCAATCGATCTGCCATTTCGACAGTCGCTCCAGTTCGGTCTCGCGCGCGCATGCGACAAGCTTGATGACACCGACGCCGCAATGGCCGCACTGGCGGACGCGCACCATGCGGATCAATCAACCCAGGCAACCGACGAGGAGCGGCCGGGTGCCATTGCGCACAACGGTTTGCTGTCACTTGTGACGCGTCATCCAGCGCCCGACGACAACCGCTCTTGGAACGCAATAGAATCTCCCGACGCGGCCGACTCACCGGTGTTTGTGGTCGGTTTTCCGCGCTCGGGAACGACTCTGGTCGAACAGATCCTGGCGGCGCACGAAACCCTTGTGTCGGTCGACGAGCAGCCGTTCGTGCAGCGGCTGATCGGCTCGATTCGCGAGCGCGGTCTCGATTATCCGGCCGATCTTGGAAAGTTGGCGGCGGTCGATCGCAATGCGCTGCGTTCGCTCTATTGGGCCGAGGCCCGCAAGCTCGCGAACTTGCGGGATGGGCAACGACTGATCGACAAGCATCCACTCAATTTCCTCGCGTTGCCGCTGGTCCGGCGGATATTCGCGAACGCGCCGATGGTTTTCTGCGTGCGCCATCCGTGCGATGTGATTCTGAGCTGTTACATGCAGCAATTTCGCGATCCGCAGCTGGCGGCGGTGTGCGTCAGCATCGATCGGCTGGCGCACGAATATGCCCGCCTCATGGACCATTGGTTGCACGATTACGCGTCGTTTCCGGATCATGTGCAGGTGTGCCGCTATGAAACGCTGGTGACGGATTTCGATGCCGAGACGAAGAAATTCGGCGCATTTCTCGGGATCGACGACGTTGCCGGCATGCGTTCGTTTGCCGAACATGCGCTCGCACGCGGATTCATCACGACGCCAAGCTATGCGCAAGTCGTGCAGCCGCTGAGTGCGGATGCGATCGGCCGCTGGCGACGTTACCGTAACGCCTTCGAACCGGTGCTGCCATTGCTGGCGCCGGTCATGCGACATTGGGGTTATGAAGTCTGACGGAAACACGGCGCCATCGGCGCCGCCAAACGATCTGCGGCGCTTCGTGCGCTGGTACGACGACGCGTTGCCGCGCGAGTTGTGCGACGGATTGATCAGCGGTTTCGAACAGACGCAGTCCGCGCATGTGCGCAACGGGCGCGGCGTGCGCGCCGGACTCGAAGAGAGCGCCTGGACCGAACTCAATCTCACGCCGCTGGCGGATAGGGCGATGAAGGGATTTTTCCTGAGCCGGATCGATCACTACCTCGAGCGCTACAACGCCGAGATCGACGTCGGGTTGCCGATTCCACCGACCCATCTGACCGCCGACCTCATCATCAAGCGCTACGTCGCCGGCGACGATGAATGCTT
The DNA here is from genome assembly GCA_049583635.1 of Rhodanobacteraceae bacterium. Classification (GTDB taxonomy): domain Bacteria; phylum Pseudomonadota; class Gammaproteobacteria; order Xanthomonadales; family Rhodanobacteraceae; genus Dokdonella_A. The sequence continues at coordinate 59,972 of JBAUWF010000045.1, read as the reverse complement.
TCAGCCGCATTTCGATTCGATCAACGAAAAATCCGACCGCTATCTGGTATTCCTCTGGTATCTGAACGACGTGGCCGAGGGCGGCGAAACGCGCTTTTGCGACATCGACTTGAACGTTGCGGCGCGCGCTGGTCGTCTGCTGATGTTCCCGCCTTACTGGATGTTTCAGCATGCGGGTCTGCCGCCGCGGTCGAACGACAAGTACATCGTATCGACCTACATGCTGTTCGACCGGTCGCCGACCAATGCCGACCCGGCACGGTCCACGCCGCGATGAAGCGCCGCTGGGAGCGGCGCTCGGGTAGCCTCGGGTTGTCGTGGATTCGATGGCAGGCAGCGTGGAAGAATAGCGCCGATGTCGCCGCGGATCGATCACGTTGAGCGACGCGGCCGTCATCGAGGCAATTCGGCACGATGCGGGTCTGTTCCTGCATCAGCTCGATCTGATCCAGCGGCGCGCATTGTTCGTGCGCGTCGGCGAAGGTGAACTGCGCGATGCTTCGTTTCTCGACGAGCGTCTTGGTGTCGACGGACGCGGTTCGTTCTGGTCGCCTCTGGATCCGCTGCTCGATGCCGCACCAATACCAGAGGCGGTGCAACCAGCCCCGGCTTTCATCTTTCATATCGGCCATTGTGGCTCGACTTTGCTGAGTCGCCTGCTCGATCTTTCGCCCGGCGTACTCGGCCTGCGTGAGCCGCTGGCATTGCGTCAGCTCGCGGCGGTCGAACTTGATCGCGATTCGCCGGTGGCGCGCATCGATCCGGCGCGCTTCCCGATATTGCTCGCGTGGGTGCTGCGCACGCTGGGTCGCAAGTTTCAGCGCGATCAGCAGATCGTCATCAAGGCCACCAGCAGTTGCAACAATCTCATCGCACCGCTCTTGGCTGCATTTCCGACCTTGCGCGTCGTGCTGCTGCACATTCCGCTCGAAAGTTATCTTGCGACACTGCTCAAGGCACCCGGTGGCGGTCGCGACGCCTTGACCTTCGTTGCCCAGCGCCTGCACTACCTGCACCGGTATCTTGGTGACGACAGTCTGTGTCTGTACCAATTGAATCACGTCGAGACACTCGCTCTCGGCTGGGTTGCCGAACTCGTGCGCTTCGACGAAATCGCACGATCAACCGACGGTAGCCGCGCGCTGACGCTCGACTTCGAGATCGTGTTGGATGCGCTTGATGCTCAGCTTGGCGCTGTGCGTGAATACTTGGGATTGCGTGTGCCCACATCGTCATCGACCTTGACCAAGGTACCGGATGTGCTGCGCGCCTATGCCAAGAAGCCGGATCATCCGTATTCGCCCGCCGATCGCGCTCATGATCTCGATCTGTCGCGCCGTCGATTCGCCACCGAGATCGCCCTCGGCATGACCTGGGCCGAACAACTCATCGCCCGCTACCCGCAGTTCGAGTCACTGGAGCCGTTCTTGCGACGGTAGCGGTGTGCTGCGACGTTTCGATCGTGAGCCCCCTGCAAACCGCGTCCCCATGATCCACCCAGGGCGTTACGTGGTGCCGCGAGACCGCATTTCAGGCATCCGACCACAGACGAAACAGATTGTTGCGCAGGGATCCAAGCAGCAACAGCATGCGCATCTCGGCGGCGTTGCCACGCGCCATCTCGATTGCGCGTGCTTCTTCGACCTGTTGCAGCAACTCGCGTTGGTGCACATCGGGCACGTAACTTTGCAACCAGGTGATGGCGACCAGCCGCACGCCGCGCGTTACCGGTGCGACCTGATGGATGGTGGTTGCCGGATAAAGTACCGCATCGCCTGCGGGCAGTTTGCACGGGAGCGCGTGCTGGCCGAGCGAAATCATCAGCTCGCCACCGTCGTAGTCCTCCGGCGCCGACAGGAAAACCGTGCACGAGACATCTGAACGCATTGGCGGCTGCGACGGAAACAAAGCCGCGTCCATGTGCCAGCCGTAGCTCATTCCCGGCTCGTAACGCGCCAGCGTAGGCGTCGCCATGTGGCGCGGAAAGGCGCGTTGCAGGTCGGCGTGCCGATTAAGCGCATCGCGAAGAATCCGGCCCGGTTCCGCGTTGGCCGGATCGTCCTGAGCGACCTGCTGATTGCGCTTGAGCTGGTAATTGGGATTGCTGATGCGCCCGTCGACGAAATGCGCACTCTCGGCGATCGATCGGAGTCTGCCCAGTTCCTCGGGTTGCAGCACCTTTTGCAAATGGTGAATCATCCGAAATGCTCGGTTTCAAATGGATCGTGCATTGGCGCCTCGCCACCTTCGGCCAGACGTATCTTGAGCGCCAATCCGTCGCGCGAATCGGCGTGGTTCAGCGCTTCCTCGAGTTCGATCGTGCCTTCCTTGTAGAGATTGTGCAGTGCCTGATCGAAAGTCTGCATGCCTTCTTGCAGGCTGCGCTCCATGGCCTCCTTGACTTCGTGCACCTGGCCGCGCCGGATCATGTCGCGCAACAATGGTGTGTTTAGCAGGACCTCGATTGCCGGCAGGCGGTGACCGTCCTTGCCGATCACCAGACGCTGGCTGATCACCGCGCGCAGATTGAGCGACAGGTTCATGAGCACGTTGCGATGTGCAGCTTCGGGGAAGAAATTGAGAATGCGATCGAGGGTCTGGTCGGCGTTGTTCGAATGCAGGGTGGCCAAGCACAGGTGCCCGGTTTCGGAGAATGCAATCGCCGCGTCCATGGTTTCCGCATCGCGAATCTCGCCGATCATGATCACGTCGGGTGCTTCGCGCATCGCGTTTTTCAGCGCTGTGTGGAAACTGTGTGTGTCGAGACCGATTTCACGCTGGTTGACCACCGAGCGCTTGTGTCGATGCAGGTATTCGATCGGGTCCTCGATGGTCAAGATATGGCCCGACGTGTTGGTGTTGCGATAATCGATCATCGATGCGAGCGTGGTCGATTTGCCCGAGCCGGTGGTGCCTACCAGCAGGATCAGACCACGCGGATCCATAATCAGACTCTTGAACAGCTGCGGCAGGCGCAACTCCTCGATGCTGGGTATTTCCTGCTTGATCGCGCGGATCACCATGCCGACTTCGCCACGCTGCTTGAATACGTTGATGCGAAAGCGCCCGGCGTCCTGAATGGCGACACCGATGTTCAATTCGAGGTCGCGTTCGAACTGCGGCACCTGGCCTTCGTCCATCAGCGAGTACGCGATCTTCTTGACCATGCCGGACGGCAAACCGGTGTTGCCAAGCGGAAACATCTTTCCCTCGACCTTGATATTCACGGGCGCGCCGGTAGACAGAAACATGTCCGAGGCGCCTTTCTCCGTCATGAGTTTAAGAAAATAGCCGATATCCATGGATGCTCCTGCCAGGATGTTGCAACTTCCACAGCGGACCAGGCTGCGACAAAACCGGCGCAAGGTCCCGATCGACGGCGACGCGGCCGCGCTACGCATGCACCTGCCGAACTGCGGGAATCGCCCCGATCGTCCGTCAGCCGTTGCATAATCGGGTCCGGACTTCCCACAATAGGCAATAGGACCCGTCGCAGGCAACTATATGACAGGAAATCGGCAAAAACTTCGTGTGCCAGTCGTGGTTTTGGTCGGTTCGCTGCTGGCGGCCTGTGCGAGCACGCCGCCACCAACGGACACGCTGGCGGCGGCGGCGCGCAGCGTGGAAAATGCGCGCGCGGCTGCTGCGTCGAGCTATGCGCCGAAGGAACTCGACCAAGCCGACCAACGCCTCGGCCAGGCCCGTGCCGCCGAAGCCGCACAGGACTATGACAGCGCGGCGCGGCTTGCGCTCGAAGCGCAGGCGAGCGCGGACCTGGCCATCAGCAGATCACACCTGGGCAAGGCACGCGAGGCCGTGCAGGCGCTCAAGCAGCAAAATGCCGCGTTGCGACAGGATCTCGATTCGGGCAACGCAGGACAGCAGCAGTGAGCCGTGTCGTGAGCGCCGGCGGGCGTCGTAGCAGCGAGTTGCCGGGCGAACACATGCATCGACAGCCGCACAGCGTCAGCAGGCGGCCGGAAGATCCTGCTCAGTGTATTGCCCGCGTTCGAGCGCCACGCATGGCCGCGTGGTGGATCGCGTTGTGTGTGCTCGCGTCGATGAGCGTGTTGTGCGGTTGCGCTGGCGGGCCGACTCACGAAGCCGATGCCGCTCGATTGCAACGCAGTCTCGACCAGCTCGCAGCGGACCCGAAACTCGGCGATCTCGCTCCGAACGAGATGACGCGCGCGCGCGCTGGGCTGCAGACGTTGCAGGAATCGCATGGCGGCGACGCTGAAGGTGCGCACAATCTCTACATGGCGCAGCGCAGGGTGGACACAGCCTGGGCCGCCGCCCAGGCTGCCGCCATGGAGCGCGAGCGCAGTGCACTCGATCAGGAACACGATCACCTGTTGCTCGCCGCGGCGCGGCGCGACGCCGAGCAGGCTCGCCGCGAACTCGAACAGCAACGCTTGCAGGCGCAGATTCGTGCCGAGGAAGCCGCGCGCTACGCCGCGGAAGCCGAGTCGGCGCGTGCGGCGGGTGACCAGGCACAGCAGGATGCCGAAGCCGCGCGCGCCGAGGCCGAGCAAAGCAAACGCATCGCGAAAGCACAAGCCAAAGCGGCGGCACTCGCACGCAAGGAAGCCGAACTCATGGAAGCGGCGAGCAAGGCCGACGCCCACAAGGCGACCAAGCCGGTCAAGGACGCGCCCGCGCACAAGAAATCGCGGCGGAAGAAACAATGACGTGCGGGTGTTCCCGCCGTGGATGAGCCAACCGGGCAGAAGCCGCCGACCGAGCTCGAACTCACCTACCAGCGTGCCAATGCCTTGCGCATGGATGGGCGCCTGGATGAGGCCGAGCGCACTTACCGCTCTGTCTTGTCCGTCTATCCGGGGCATGCAAATGCCGCCACGGCGCTCGCCTTCATGCTGCGCGAATCGGGCCGCCTGAACGCCGCCGCCGATGCAATGTTCTGGCTATGGAAGGCGCGCGCAAAACGGATTGACGACAGCATTCGGACGGCACGGTTCCTGCGCGAATGCGACGCGTGGGACCTGGCGTTGACGGTTTGCAACGAACAACTGCGCCTGACGCCGGAGCAGCCGCGGCTGCTCGGGCTGGCCGGCGATTTCGAGTTGGCCCTTGGTGGTTTCGAAGCGGCCGCCACACGTTACCGTGCGGCACTCGATCTCGATCCCGATATCGCCAAGGCGTGGTTGCGACTGGTGCAGACGTGTCGCTACGAACGTGCCGGCGATCCCGATATCGTCCGCCTGCGTGCGGCTTCGGCCAATCCCGCCCTGACCGAGGCAGCGCGTCTGAGTGTCGCGTTTGCGCTCGGCAAGGCGCTCGACGACATTGGCGATTACGCGGCGGCGGTAGCCGCGCTGATTCCGGCCAATCGCGCGGCGAAGCAGCAGTATGCATGGAGCGCGGCCAACTGGCAGGCGGTGGTCGCCGCACGCCGCACCGCGCCGGCACTGCCGTCCAGTGGCTTTGATCCGGGTTTCCTGCCGGTGTTCATCGTCGGATTGCCGCGCAGCGGGACGACGTTGCTTGCGACCCTGCTCGACCGCCATGCAGACGTGCGCAGTCGCGGTGAACTCAACTGGGCCGACGCGTTCGCCCGCCATCTCACTGCCAACGCCGCGGGGATCAACAGTGCCGCGACCGAGCGCATCGCGCGCGTATTTGCTGCACAGTTGCGTCGGGACGATGCGCCGGCGCGCGTCTACATCGACAAGAACCCGCTGAATTTCCGTTACCTCGACGTGATCGCCGCGCTGTTTCCCGGGGCGCGCATTGTGCATTGCCGGCGCGATCGACGCGATGTGGCACTGTCGCTGTGGTCCCGGCAGTTCGCCCACGCCGATCTCGCGTTCGCCTACGATTTTGCGGATATCGCGGCGTTCGCCGACGGTTATGCGCAGCTGATGACGCATTGGCGCGACCTCAATGTCCTGCCGCTGCTCGATGTGGACTACGAGTCGCTGGTCGCTGCGCCGCAGGATGAACTCGCCCGTGTCAGCGCGTTTCTCGATCTCGATACCACGATTCCGGACGCTGAAACGGGCCCGGGAAATGGCGCAATTTCCACCGCAAGCGTGTGGCAGGCCCGACAGCCGGTACACACGCAATCGGTGAGCCGATGGCGCCGCTATGCCGAACAGCTGCCCGAATTGACCGCTCTGTTCGGCCAGCAGTAACAAGAATTATAGTTTTTGATAATCAACATGTTACATATGAATTGGCTGGATGGTTGCGAAACGTTCAGCAAGAGAGTAATTTCGAAATTCCAAGCGAACCGGCGCCGCCGAAACCCCTTGGATCACGTCTGACCCATGATTGCAGCGACAGCGACCGACGACGATATTGCCTCAGTTGCACACGGGCTCGTCGTCGCGGCGGGCGAAGCTCGCCAGTCGCCCGCAGCCCTCCCGCGACAGCGTTGCATACCCTCGTTCCTGTCTGACCGGCAGGTAGTCCGACGCCGATCGCGCCGTGTCTCAGTGCCGAAGCTCCGTATGTCACCCGTAGTCGATTCCGGCGAACCACACGCGCCGCGGTTCGTATTCGGGTATCAATCCACTCGCATGATCGACCCGTAACCAAAACAGGAGGCTGGCTGATGTTCGAACATCAGGAAAAAGAAGTCGAAGTAATGATGCAAAACAACGCCGAGTTTCGCAGCCTGTACCACCTTCACAAGGAACTCGACGGCAAGGTGCGCGATGCCGAACTGGGTGTTCTGCCGATGGACGACATCACCTTGCACAAGATGAAGAAAGAAAAACTGCACGCCAAGGACAAGCTGATTCACATGTGGGAAGGACAGCAGACGGCCTAGCCCGGCCTGCGCTGCTGCGACACAGCGCGTTGCTGCGACGATCCATTTGCGTTCAACGCGCGCTGGTGCAGCGTGCGGATTGTCGGCGGGCTGAGTCTGATCGTTCCCCTCGTCCGCGACGGCTGCACGGTTGAGCGGGCAGGGCGGGGGCTCCGCAGGTCGAGAAAACCAACAGCAACAGCACTCGCCTTTGACGCTTGTTGCCCCCAACGTGATCCTGTTCCCCAACTGCGATCGGGTATGAAAGGTCGCGACCGTCGATCGCGCGCACCGCACATTGCGGCAACCAGACTTGGCACGTCGGTTATCATCGTGCGATGACCGCAATCAACCAAAGCGTGCTTGAACTGATCGGCTCGACACCGATGGTCAAGGCGCAACGCCTCGACTCGGGCATTTGTGACTTGTTCCTCAAGCTCGAGAGCCACAACCCGGGTGGCTCGATCAAGGATCGCATCGGCCTGTCGATGATCGAAGGCGCCGAGAACGCCGGCAAGATCAAGCCGGGCGACACCCTGGTCGAGGGCACCGCCGGAAATACCGGCATCGGTCTCGCGCTCGTGGCGCAGCAGAAAGGCTACCGGTTGATTCTCGTGGTGCCGGACAAGATGAGCCGCGAGAAGATCTTCAATCTCAAGGCGATGGGCGCCGAGGTGGTGCTGACGCGCTCGGATGTCGCCAAAGGCCATCCGGAGTACTACCAGGATCTCGCAGCGCGTATCGCCGAGGAAACGCCCGGCGCGTATTTCATCAACCAGTTCGGCAATCCGGACAATCCGGCCGCGCACGAGCACACCACCGGCCCGGAAATCTTCGAGCAGATGGATGGCCGGGTCGATGCGATCGTTTTCGGTTGCGGCTCCTCGGGCACGATGACCGGTCTCTCGCGCTACTTCGCGCGCGTCTCGCCCGACACCGAATTCATTCTGGCCGACCCGGTCGGCTCGATCCTCGCCGAATACATCAACGAGGGAACGCTGTCCGAGAAGTCGGCGTCATGGATGGTCGAGGGCATCGGCGAAGATTTCCTGCCGCCGATCAGTGACTTTTCGCGCGTGCACAAGGCCTATGCGATCAGCGACAAGGAAAGTTTTCTGACCGCACGCGAACTGCTCGAGAAGGAAGGCATCCTCGGTGGCTCGTCGACCGGCACATTGCTCGCCGCGGCGTTGAAATACTGCCGCGAGCAGACCACACCGAAACGCGTCGTCACGCTGGTCTGCGATACCGGCAACAAATACCTGTCGAAGCTTTACAACGATTACTGGATGGTCGACAACGGCTTCATCGAGCGTCCGCTGCACGGCGACTTGCGCGACCTGGTGCTGCGCCCGTACGCGCAGCGTGACACCGTCGTGGTCGCGCCGACCGATCTCCTGGTCACGGCCTACAATCGCATGAAGTTGTATGACGTCTCGCAGTTGCCGGTGATCGATGGCGAGCACATCGTCGGCCTCGTCGACGAATCCGATCTGCTGCTGCACGTCTTCGGCGACGAGTCACGCTTCACCGATCCGGTCGCTACCGCCATGGTCAGCCGCCTGCAGGTGCTCGACGTCCAATCCCCGATCGAGGCCTTGTTGCCGGTCTTCGCCGCCGGTCACGTCGCGATCGTGATGGACGGCGAAAAGTTCCTCGGCCTGATCACGCGCATCGATCTGCTGAACTACCTGCGCCGCCGCGTACAATAGACGGATTCCCCAATCGGTCGCTCTGAGCTGGTGTCGCGCAGTCGAAAGGCGTGTGTCGTTCGAGTTCGCCCGTCCCGGCCCATGCTCGGGACGAGCGCTTGTCGGGATCTCGGATGGATCGAAGATTCGCCTGGGGCCACGATCTGTCAGAGGCACCGCTTCGCGCCAGCCAGCCATCGCCGCTGCGTCCGCCAACCAAGGTCCAAATACGTCGATCAACGCAAGGGTTCCATCATGCCGAAAAAGCCCAGCAGCCTCGCCCTCGCCACCCGCGCGATCCACGCCGGCCAGAGCCCCGATCCGTCGACCGGCGCGATCATGACGCCGATCTACGCGACCTCCACCTATGTGCAGCAAAGTCCGGGCAAGCACCAGGGCTACGAGTATTCGCGCACGCAAAATCCGACACGCATGGCCTACGAGCGCTGCATCGCCGATCTCGAGGGCGGGCGCGCGGGGTTTGCGTTTGCATCCGGCTTGGCGGCGGCCGCCACGGTGCTGGACTTGCTCGATTCGGGCAGCCATGTCATCGCGATGGACGATCTCTATGGCGGCACCTACCGATTGTTCGAGCGTGTGCGCCGACGTTCGGCCGGGCTCGCCTTCAGCTTCGTTGACCTCAACGATACCAAGGCTCTGAAAGCGACGCTGGCGCCGAATACGCGCATGATCTGGGCCGAGACGCCGACCAATCCGATGCTGAAACTGGTCGATCTGGCGAAGCTCGGCGCGTTCGCGCGCAAGCACGGTGTGCTGCTCGTGGTCGACAACACCTTCTGCTCTCCGATGCTGCAGCGGCCGCTTGAATACGGGGCCGATCTTGTCGTGCATTCGGCGACGAAGTATCTCAATGGCCATTCCGACATGGTCGGCGGTATCGTCGTGGTCGGCGACGACGCGGAGCTCGCCGAGCGCATGGGATTCCTGCAGAACTCGGCCGGCGCGGTGGCCGGGCCGTTCGATGCGTTTCTCGCGATGCGCGGCCTCAAGACCCTGCACCTTCGCATGCGTGCCCATTGCGAAAATGCGCTGGTGCTCGCGCAATGGCTCGAGAAGCACCCGGCCGTGAAGCGCGTGATCTATCCGGGCCTCAAATCGCATCCGCAGCACGCGCTTGCCAGGCGCCAGATGGACGGCTATGGCGGCATTATCTCGATCGAGGTCAACGGCGGCTTGCGCAAGGCCCGGCGTTTGCTGGAGCGCTGCAAGTTGTTCGCGCTGGCCGAATCGCTCGGTGGCGTCGAAAGCCTGATCGAGCACCCGGCCATCATGACCCACGCCTCGGTGCCGCCGGCCAATCGCAAGCGCCTCGGGATCAGCGACGGACTGGTGCGGCTATCGGTCGGCGTCGAGGATGTCGCGGATTTGCGCGACGAGCTGGCGGCGGCGCTGCGCTAGTGCCTGGTGTCGTCAAAACCTCGCTGGCGGGCAGTGGCGCATTAGCGCGGTAGCGCGTCGACGTAACTCATGATCGGCTCATAACCGCAGGTCAGCGAGAGGTTGACGTTGTAGTAGGGATCGCCATGTGCCAGCAGCGTGGCATAGCGTGACTGCATGTACCTTATTTCATTTGCGTAGCGGGCCTGTTTTTCCGGTGTGTCATCCTGCCCTCTCGATTTCGACTCGTGGTGAAACAGCACTGCATGAGGCGCGTATACGATCAGATAACCGGCTTCCCGCACACGCAGGCAGAAATCGATGTCGTTGTAGGCGATCGTCAGGTCGCGCTCGTTGAGGCCTCCGACCTTCTCGAATATCGAACGTTTTATCATGGCGCAGGCAAACGTGACGGCGCTGACATTCTGGATAAGCTGTGGCCGCAGAAAGTAGCCCGGGTGATCTGCGGGCAGCTGCAGATGTGCATGCCCAGCTACACCACCAAGACCGATGATTACGCCGCCATGCTGGATCGTCTTGTCCGGATACAGCAGCTTGGCGCCGACCACGCCGACCTCGGGCCGCAACGAATGTTCGAGCATCGCTTCGATCCAGTCGATGCTGATGACTTCGGTATCGTCATTGAGCAGGAGCAGATGTTCCCCTTTCGCCTGCCCGACTGCAAAATTCATGATCGAAGAGTAATTGAACGGAATGTCGTGGCGCACGAACCGGACGCGTGAATCACGAGCGACTAGCCCACGCATCAATTCGTGGGTTTCCGCCTTCACACTGCCGTTATCGATACCGAGGATTTCATAGTTGGCATACGTGCTCTTCTCCAGAATCGATGTGACACAGGTTTGCAGCAACCCCGCATTGTCTCGAAACGGAATAAGGATACTGACCAACGGCTTGCGCAGAATCTTGCGACGCACGCAGTAGGTGGCCGGCAACGGGCCATGCGTAACCTTTGCCTCTATGGCACGGCGTGCCAGCGATTCCTTGATTGCACGCAAGCCTGCATCTGCCGCTTGGGGCTTCGCCTCGCTGCCACCGGCCGTGGAACCGGCAATTACGCGCCAGTGATATAGAACCAGCGGTACATGCGCGATGTTCTGCGTTTGCTCACTCACGCGCAGAAACAGATCGAAATCCTGCGCTCCATCGAAACCGACGCGGAACCCACCGACGCGATCCAGCAACGCGCGCCTGATGACGGTGAAATGACAGAGATAGTTGTTCGACAGGAAAAAGTCGGGGCTGAAATCCGGTTTGAAATGTGGTTCGAAATGCCCGCCAGACTCATGCAGCTTGTCTTCGTCCGAATAAACCAGATCAGGATTGTCCGACAGGATTCGGGATGCCGTCTCGGTCAACGCATCGCGGGTCAGCTCGTCATCGTGATCGAGAAAACCGACGTAGTCCCCCTCGGCCATTTCCAGCGCTGCGTTGGACGCGCCCGCGATACCCCTATTTTCACTCAACCTGCGAATCCGGATGCGTTTGTCGGTGTCTTTGCCGAGCTCGTCCAGGACTTCCCGCGTTTCTGCATTGGTCGATGCATCGTCGACCATGCACAGCTCCCAGTGCGGGTAATACTGATTGCGGACTGAGTCGACTGCCGCCAAGAGCCAGCGTCTCTTGACGTTGTAGACCGGCATCACGATCGAGATCAACGGCGGATCAGTCAGCGTTTCGACGAATTTTCTGGCACGCTCGGCATCCATGCGCCGCGGCATGTCGCGCATGCCGGAGACGGCCTGGTCGAGCTTGTACAGCCGATAGGAATCGGTGTTCCGGGTCAGCCACGACGCATGCTCGTGACACCAGACGATCGCGGCACGCTTGCGCTCGTCCGTCAAACCGGGGATCGCGTAATAGAGTTTGTACGCACCCTGTTCCAGCGCGTGCGGCAAGCGCAGCGCAAGAAGGTCCAATAACCAGCGCAGAGGAGCCGTCAGCCGCCACGAAAACGAGCGTTTCAGGGCAAACACGGCTCGTTCGCGTTCAGTCGCATGGGTCGATACGTCGGCAAGATCCTTCTGCAGGCGGTCGAACTCCCGTTGTGCGCGCTCGAGTGTGTCGGTGCGTTGCGTCAGATCGTGCGAAAGTTGCTTGTTGTGAAGCTCGATGTTGCGGATATGGGCGTGAGCGGTTTCGGCAATGCGTCGCTGCTCGGCGAGTTCGTTGACCAGTCGCTGGTGCTCTTGCGCGAGCGAGGATTCGATCTTTGCCAGGCGATCAGCGAGTCCTCCAAGACTTTGTTCACGGATGCACTCGTCCTGGTGAGAGCGAGCGCGCTCGTAATCGCGCAGCACCGCGTCGGGTTCCGGCGCGCGCGGGAATCCGGACACCAGCGCAGGCCCTGGTTCGAGCGTGCGTGCTTGCAGCCAATCGTAAAGTGCCTGTTGTTCGGCCGAAGGATCCAGCGTGCTTCCATCCAGGTTGCGTCGCAACGACGGATCGAGGAAGGCGCCCAGATCGTCGGGCGTCGGCACGTGCAGCCCTCCGAGACCAAGGTCTGCCAGGCCTTCCAGCAGACGCCGGCACTGAGTCTGTGGCTCCGACAACAATGTAGAATACGAAACGAACAGGGCGCGTTCGCCATCGAGCGAGTCCAGCAGCGTACGCATGTATTTTTCCCACAGCGCGTACAGATACGGTGTCGGATAGCCGCCGCGATGACTGCGATGCATCGAAGCGGCGATTTCGGAGGGGTCGCGCACGACGACGACAAAGGCCGGCTTTTCCAGCAGTTCGCGCCAAAGCGGCAAAAGCACGCACAAGCGCGGATCCTTCAGGGCCCACGGTCTACCGCCCGAATCGATGGTTCCGACGATGCGTGACAAAGCCGCCGCGAATTTGCGACGCGTGCCCTGATCGATGGACATCGGATCAAAGCCAGCCAGCCGGTCCCAGGCAAAACCCAGCTCTTCAAGCATGCGGTCATGCTGGATCAGCACGTCGACGCGTTCCCGGTAACCGGTGGGGTTGTCGGCTGGATGCGCCGGCAGCACATTGTCCTCATCCCCCACCCACGCCCCCATGAGCTCGAGGACGCCGGTAACCGCCGAGGTCCCGGAGCGGTGCATGCCGAGAACCAGTATCGGGTGATTTGAGGTGTTGCCGTGCGTGGGCTTCGAGTCGGGCATGAGGACTTGGTGCTCTCCACAGATGGACAAGCCGACTTGGTAGTTTACCTGTACAAGGTCCGCAGACCGATAGCATCCGGCGTGTCGCATGGTCTTTTGGACTTGTTTCCGGTGAACCGGTGGAACGTGTTTTGTGCAATCAATCGGGGCGTTCGTTTTGCGCAATGGCGAATCTTGATGCGGACGTGTTCGATGTTTGTGGAGCGAGCGAAGACTCGCCGGGCGATCGGAATGTGGCTGGCCGCTCGGTGGCATGGGCTCTGCTGGCAGTTCGGCTTCGACGCGGAACGAACCAGGTCACCGGGTAGAATGCTGACCGTCTGGAATTGGCGAGAGCGCCCGGGCGGCGTCTGTAGATGGTCTGCATCTTGTTCGCGACGAGGGCGCTCATCTTGCGTCGAGTCCGTTGCACGTTTTACCGGAACCGGAGTCCAGCTGATGGCGGAATTTCATTTTGTCGAGGATTATGAGCGGCATGTCGCCGATCTTGTGGCCACGCTGCCGCTGGACGAGGCCATGAGCCGGGCGGTTGGTGGCGCTTATCGTGCAATTGGCGAGGTTGAGGCGCAGATCGTTGGTTACGCCGGCCTTGCCGACGGCATGAGTCTGATCGACGTTGGCTGCGGTACAGCACGTCTCGGTCACGTCCTCGGAGAGTCGATGTCGATCGACTATCTCGGAACCGATATTGTGCAGACGCTCCTGGACTATGCGAAATCAAAGTGTCCGAGCGCCTATCGCTTCAAGCTGCACCGCGAACTGTCGATCCCTGCAAGCAACGACTCGGTGGACATGATATGCGCGTTCAGCGTATTCACGCACCTCCTGCACGAGGAAAGTTATATCTATCTCGAGGATATGTTGCGAGTGCTCAAGCCTGGCGGTCGCATCGTGTTCTCGTTTCTGGAACTTGGGGGCCACGGTGGTGTCCCTTGGCGAATCTTTGCAGCCTCGGTAGAACAGAAGCGCACACGGACACAGGCCCCGCTAAACATGTTCATCGAGCGCTGTGCGATCAAGATGTGGGCCGAACATCTCGGTTGCGCCGTCGTCGAGTTCATTGACGGTGACGCCGCGCCGCACGGGGGGGCGCCGCTTGGCCAGAGCACAGTCATCCTGCGCAAGCAGCAAGCCTGACTACGCCATGCATACACGATGTGTGGGCAAGTCTCGATATTGCACAGGTTCAAATGAGCAGCGACCCGCATAACAATTCCGAGCTGCCCACAGCGTTTGACAGCGCCATTTATCGAAGCGCGAACGCCGATTTGAAGCGGCTCTCCGAAGCCGACCTGGCAAATCACTACTCGACCTGTGGAGTCGTTGAAGGCCGAGTGGCATCGGCGATCACCGGACGCACGGACTTCATCGCACTGATAAACCGGTCGGAAAGGATTCTCGAGATCGGTCCGTTTGCCAATCCCGCACTGCGCGGGCCTCAAGTCGTGTATTTCGACGTCCTGACCACGGAGCAGCTCAAGGAACGGGCGGTCGTGCATTCACTGGACCCGGACAATTGTCCGGCCGTCGACTATGTTTCGCCGACCGGGGACCTTTCGATTGTTCCCCCTGGGTTCGGCAGTGTTTTCAGCAGCCACGCGATCGAACATCAGCCCGATCTCGTTCGACACCTTCGGGAAGTTGCCGATCTACTCGATGTCGGCAGGCGCTATTTCCTGGCGGTTCCGGACAAGCGCTATTGCTTCGATCATTTCAATCCGGAAAGTACCATCGCGGATGTCATCGATGCGCATGTCAACAAGCGAGTCGTCCACACGGCTGCGAGCCACGTTCGCCAGGCTGGGATGATCACTCACAATGATCCGGCACGGCATTGGCAGGGTGATCACGGGGAGCCTGAGTATCGTTCCGATCCCAAGCGTCTGAGCGCCGGCGTTCAACGGTATGTCGCCGCCCGTGGCAGCTACGTCGATGTGCATGCCTGGCAGTTCACGCCAAAATCGTTCGGTGAGATAATCGATTCGCTACATGAAATCGGACTATCGGACCTGCGTGTGGCACGGATTTACCCGGGTACTTACGGGTCGATCGAGTTTTTTGCGGTACTGGAAAAGGGCGAGCCCAAAACGCCCGTTGCGTTGGATGACTTGCCGGCAGATTTTGACGAAGCTCGATATCTGCTTGCAAATCCGGACGTTGCGCGAGCCGGGGTCGACGCGGTGACGCACTACCTGACTTTCGGGCGCCGTGAAGGACGCAGGATTCGTCTGTAAGCCGCAGCGTCGACGCCATATCCTCGCGTTCGCGGTCACTTGCTTGCACACACCGCCAATGCGGGGCCATTCGGGTGATTGCTGTGGTCGAAATTGACCTCGATGTTGTTGAACCCGAACCGTTTGATGGCGTCCATCAGGCTGGCCCGGGTAAGCCAGCGACTCACGCGTTTCGGTCCCCCACAGAATCCACTCCATTCGAGCGCATCCTGATACGACTGGATGGAGCATTCATAGCTGCAACCGCCAAACTCCATCAACTCCGTGTCGGAAAACTTGCCTGCCAGCGCCGGGTTGCCGCGAATAATCGCTTCGTCGTAATAGTGAGTCCATAGAAACATTCGATCAGACACATTCGCAATCCCCTGCAGCAGGCGCCACGGTTCTTCCATGTGATAAAGAACGCCGCTGGCAAAAGTCAGGTCGTATCGTGTCTTCGACTGCTCAAGAAACGGGATGAAATCACCTAGCAGAAATCGTACCTTTCCGAGATCCAGGACTTCCTTCATGCAAAGGCACTTGAGGAATGCGCGGCGATTGGCTTCCACGGATATGACTTTGCCGGCGCCCGCGCGTTGCAACATGTACGAATGCCCACCTTCGAGCGGACCCAGTTCAAGAACGCTCCAGTCCGAAAACTCCCCGAACATCTCTCGTGCCCATTCCACGCGGCCGTCCTCGAACAGCCTTGCAGTTCCCGGCGTGGTGGTGAGTCCGAATTCATCCGGGAGTCGTGACGACCATTCATCCTTGAAAATGTCCAGCACGTTCTGCGAATTGGGCATGCCGGAGACATAAGTATCGGCAAGATCGATCATTCCGTTACCTCTGAAATCATGGGAATTGCAATGGACCTTGCGGTCGTTCTGGCCTGTTTCGTGGACCGTCGAAATTATCGTGGGTAAGCTACTGCCGGCGCCGGTACGATCGCCATGTCAGGGTGCGGGTCGGATGATCATGCGACGAATTTCGTTGGCCTCATGGTTGCCGGCGCCGGCGCCGCTGTTTGATCGTCACTATCATGATGAGGGCTAGAGCCATCACGGCGAGCCACCAGCCGGCAACGCGTCCAACCGGCCTGTAATCGAGCGTCAACCGGTGCTGTCCCGGCGGAACAATGATGCCGCTGAGGCCGTAATCGACGACGAAGATCTCCTTGCGTACCCCGTCGAGAGTCGCATGCCAACCGCGATCGAACGACATGGCCAGCATCAATACGTGTGACCTGGACGCATCCAGTACGCCGCTGAACCGTGTGTCGCTGACCATCTTGAGGTTCACTTGATCGGCGCGTGTGATGGACGATTTCTCTTGTGTGGCAGAGGTCAGTTCTTGGCGAAGTGCGCCTGGGTCCTCGACAACCAGTGTATCGAGCAACAGACGGTCACGATCGGCAATGGGCAAGCGGTCGGCATCGGTTTCGCTGACGAGCGAATCGAAAAAGTGGCCGAATCCGAACGCTGCATTATTGAGGTACGCATCCACTCCGCCGGCACTGCCGATGTATTGGCGATCCACGCGACCATCAAGGCTGCGCGCTCGGGTCAATTCGTACTTGACATCAAGCAGATCGAGCAGTGCCGGGCGTCCGGTCGGTGGGCTTACGTAGTTGGAATGATTTGTTTCCCTGTGGATTTGCATGCGGTTGACGAACCGCGTGACCGACGAATTGTGGAAGTAATACGATTCGGTGCCGGCGTAGCTCTGCGCCATGGGGTCGTCGAGAAACACCGAATGATAGGTCTTGGCGACGCGATAGAAGCGGTCGTTCGGTTCGCGCGCTCGCACCAGCGCGAGTGCTTTTTCGGTGCCGTCGTCGTAGCGACCGACGCCGGTAATGCCGCTCAACGGAACCTGCTTGCGCTCTATCAGTGCGGGGGTGGCGAACAGGGCCAATTCGCAAGCAACCAGTACCAGCAAGAGCGTCGAGAGTGGTTTGTTAGATATCGTTGTCCGGGTCAGCGCCAGAAGGGCGGCGGTATCCAGCAACGCAAACGCGGTGACCAGTATGACCTGATGGAAATTGACGGCACCCGGCGCGATCCAGGGCGCGATTGCGAAACCGCCAAGGGCGATGCCGAGGATGCCGATTGCAGCGACCACGATGCCAGGAATCCACGGCCCCGAGATCAGCATCCGGCGCAAACCCGCCAGCCCGAGCACCAGCAACAGCGCGGAAATGCCGAGAGTCGAGGTGCGAAACGCTGCGTGGCCGAACGCAAAGACCAGAAAGCGCAGCGGGGGACACACGAAATAGGCGGCGACGACTGCCAGCGCGAACACACATGTCCGGCGTTCCTTGCGCGTTGCCGTGGGGCCGAGCAATTGCGGGATGCACAGCAATGGCAAAAGGCCGATGTAGAAACCCGGGCCCTCGAAGTAGTTACCCCAGCCTTTATACAGATTGCCGGTGCCCAGTATGTCCTTGCCGAGCAAACCACCGAACTCACTGGCAAGCACGATGTGATCGTTGACCGAGAAGATCTTCGACAGAACCTGGGAGACGATCGACTGGTTGCCCGACACGCGTGGACTTTCGAGGAATGCGTAGACCGCCGGCAGCAGCAATGGCGCAGCGAGTGCGAGGCCAACCAGGCACCAGAGGCCAAACCTCACGATCAGACCCGCGGATTCGCGCACGCGCAGGGTGCCCGGCGCAAGGCATCGCAGCGGCGCATACAGCAGCGTGAACAATCCGAATTG
This sequence comes from Rhodanobacteraceae bacterium, assembly GCA_049583635.1. Lineage (GTDB taxonomy): Bacteria > Pseudomonadota > Gammaproteobacteria > Xanthomonadales > Rhodanobacteraceae > Dokdonella_A. Next base: position 42,016 of record JBAUWF010000045.1, on the reverse strand, counting down.
ATAGAGGCCGAACGGATTACCGATGCCGATCGCGATTCCCGCTGCAATGGCATTCCAGTGCGAACGGGTCTGCAGGTATCTCTCAAACAGGAACAGATAAGCCGAAAACAGCACAAACTCCGTTCCGTGCAGGATTTCCCACTGCGCATTGATCATGCCGTACGAGGAATATGCGTAACACAACGCGCCGATCGCGCCGAGCCTGGGTGAAAAGCCGACCTGACGCAGATAACCGTAGAAGAAGCCGCCGGCCAGCAACACGCGTGCGAAGAACATCGGCAGGCGCAGTCCGAGCTGCCAGCTGTCCGGAAACCACGAGGTAAGCAGCCATAGCGGATCGAACAAGGTGCCGAGAAATCCGCCGAGCGCCAGTTCGAACGACCAGGTGATCGAGTGCAGCGCGCGCAGTTGATGCGCAACCGCGATCTGCAACGGATAGAACTGCAAGAACGTGTCGCTGCCGACGTCCCAGAAACAGAACGCGTAGCCGTTGCAAAGGTAGTAGAGCGCAAACGCAAGCGCGATCGCCACAGCGATCGCCAGATAGGCGGTGAATCCCTTGAATTGCGCGTTGCCTTGTTCCTGCGTCAGGAAAACCGCAGGAACGGTGCGTCTTGGTGACAGCGGTCGCCCGACGCCCGGAATCATCGCGTTCGCACCCGGGACAAGTGGGCCTTGCTGCGCGCGAGCGCGTGTTGCGCGGCATGCGGAAGGTGGCGCACCAGCAACTTGCGCAAACGAAACCATGCCGGCGTGATATCCGCGACGCCTGTACTGTCGACGCGCGTCATGCGCACGCGCTCCGGCAAGCTGCCGATCTTGTCCTCGTGGACATACAACAACGTGTTGTAGCGATACCAGAACGAGATGCGCCGGTCATCGGCAATCAGCGGGCGCACCCAATCGAACGCGGCGAAACCGCGTGCAGCGAACTTGCGACGCCAGTAGTCGTAGGGTTGTTCGTTGACATGGAATTCGCCACCTTGTCCGGGCGGGGCGGCCGAGAACAGGACGAGCCCGCGGCTGTGCTGCACGATGTTTTCGACGAAACCATCAGCCGCACCCGCGCGGACGTGTTCGGCGACTTCAAGCGATTGCACCAGATCGAAGCGGCGTTCCAGGTCGATCGGCCCGGCGAGGTCGGCCGCGCTGAATCGCGCCGGCGGGATTTGCAGCGCGCTCTGATCGACATAATCGCCATCGACTCCGAAGACGTCCTCGACGCCGGCTTCGCGCCAGGCCTGCAACCAGGCGCCTCTTGCACAGCCTATATCCAGCACGCTCGCGATCGGCAGTGTCTCACTCAGCAAACGGATCAGTGCTTGCGCGGAATAGCGTGAGCCCCGATCTGTGTAGTGCATGAAACGGCCGTCGTAGACGTGCTCCATGGTGCATCGCCTAGCGCAGGCAGATATACAGGCCGACCGCGACAAGTGCCATGCCGAGCCATTGTGATGACGTGACGTGCTCACCCAGGACCAGCGCGGCAAGCAGGATCGCCGCGACGTATTGCAGCGACACGACGACTTGCGCAACATGCAGGTCGAATTGTTTCAGGGCCCACGCGTAGGCAAGGATGCCGAAGCCGAAACAGGCGATGCCGCCCAGCGTCTGCCAGGTTGCGAACCCGAACAACGGCGTGTTTGCGCCGCGCGCATCGGCGCCGAGTTTGAGCAGCAGGTTGCCGATCGCGTTGCCGACGACGACCGATGCCAGCGCGGCGAAGCCGAACAGGCGCGAACTGTCCTGGGAAATCAATGGGGTGTTCATGCATGACCTCGAGGAAGTCGCTCGCTCCCTGCTCAATGCAATGCCGGTCCAACCCGCGCAGCGCGGAGGTAGCGAGCGGAGAGGCAGCGCTGATCAGGATGGCGAATACGGCGGTGAACCGCTGAATGACAAGTCAGAAGGAACGCTAGGTTACAATGGAGCGCCGAACAGCGCATCGACGGTCCGGCTGGGGCCAAGCCCCGACGTTTCCGGTATGCCGTGGGATGCGCACATCGACCGATCCCGTTCGCGCCCGGGAGGCTGTGTGATCACACATCCAGACGCCCGCCGTTTCGACATCCGCAGCCTGCTCCTGGTCGGCATGTGCCTGATCTCGGTCGCGCCCGCGAGCCATGCGCTCGACGTCTGCCCGATTCCGGTCGTCGACGACAGCGCGGTCCATATCGCAAGCGCTGCCGATGTCGAGGCCACGCGCCAGCAGCTCTACGAATACATCTGGGGGCAGCCGACGCTGCCGACCGACGATGATGTGACCGTTGTCCCGGATGTCGCGAGTCCGATCGGCTGCAACGTCAATCTCGCACGCGTCGACGCGTTCCAGCTCGATATGCCGACGGCGAACGGCACGATCATCGACGGCCGGGCCTGGCATTTCGTGCCGCAGGCCAACCGGCGCAATCGCCTCGTCATCGTCCACAACGGGCACATGGCGCCGGACATGTGTCAGGACACGTTCGCCGACGGCGAGGATGCGCTGCATTTCTTTGCCCCGCGCTACTACATGGGCCTGCAAATGACGATCAACGCGCTCGTTGCCGATGGCTACGATGTGCTCGCGGTGCTGATGCCGCTCTATACGGCGGACCAATGCCTGACACACGGCCATGGTTGGTTGTTTGCTCCGGAGCAGGCACCCGCAAGTGGCAGCGGCATGCGCTATTTTCTCGATACCACGCTGCACAGTCTCAATTACCTGCTTGCCCACGACAGCTATACCGATGTCAGCATGACCGGGCTTTCCGGCGGCGGCTGGACCACGACGATCTATGCCGCGCTCGATCCGCGTATCCGGCTCAGCGTACCGGTGGCGGGATCACTGCCACTGTATCTGCGCAACGCAACGCTGGTCACGGCGCTCGGGCGCATGTATTACGACGGTCGCCGACCGGATGATCCAACGCAATCGCCGTGCGACGAATTGGGTGACCTCGAGCAGCACGAGGACGACATGTACAGCATCGCGGGCTATCTGGATTTGTACCTGCTCGGAGGATACGGTCCTGGTCGCGAGCAGATTCAGGTGCTCAACCGCCGCGACAGTTGCTGTTTCGGCCAAGCCGAACATGCCGATCCTTCGGCCTGGGACAGCGACCTGCGCAATTATGAAGGCAAAGTGCGGCGGGCGCTGCATGGGCTTGGTGGTGGCGGCAGCTTCACGCTCGATACCGACGAGGCCGCAACCATTCACCAGATCTCGCGCGATGCCGCGCACAACGTGCTGCTCGCTGCACTGGACGGCGCACACGCACGGTTCGGCGCCGCGTCACCAGCGAGTGTGGTCAAACGCGGGACCAACGGCAACTTGTGGTACTACGCCACCAGCGGCTGGCAGGATCTCGGTTTTCCGGTTGTCGGCGCGCCATTCGTTCTGGAAAACGCGGTACATTCGATCGACGTGCTGATCCGGAACGAAACCGATCAGCCGCAACTCGTGTATTACGACAACGGCCAATGGACCGCCGTACCCTTGATTACCGATAACGGCAGCGGTGTGGTGGTTCCGGGTGGTCGGGTGGTTACCAACCCGATCGGAATTTCGCTTGCACCGGGTCAGCTCGATGCACTCGCGCAGGCGCCGCGTGACAACGACGAGCCGGGAACCGATTTCTATCACTGGCATGTCACGGCGGGCGGCCAGACTCTGACATTCGCCGGCCCGGCGACGCACGCGGTCGGACGCCCGGCTGTCACCGCCGATGAGGTCGGGCGACTCGATGCAAGCTACCGCAGCGGCGATCTAACCTATGTTGATCCTGCGCCGGTGCCGCCCGACGTCACGTCCTGCGTGGAGCAACCACGCGCTCTGTATGGCCTGCTGCGTGACGGCGGCGGTGCATGGGAGGCTCCGCAGCGAATCAGCGGGATGGACGGGAGGTTGCGCGGATTCCCGAGCGCGCGGCGCTACGACGGTCTTGATCGCGTCTATTACACCGATCTTGCCGGCGCCTTGTGGGAAACCGCCTCATCGGTCGGCGTGCCACCCTGGCTCGAAACGTCGCTTTCGCAAGGCAGCGGGCTCGAACTTGCGGGCAGTCCCGCGCAGCCGATCGCGGACGCATCGTCGCTCGGCGTGTATGTGCGGACCAGCGATAATCAACTCGCGCAATTTCGCTACGATGGCGCGACATGGACGTCTTCGACTCTGTCTCTCGATAGCGCCGATTCCATCGTCGATTCACCGAGCGCGGTAGAAGATGGTGTCCTGTGGACCGCGCTGGATGACCAGATCCGTTTCTACGATGGCGGCGGTATCGAGGTTTTCGATGTCGTTTTCCGCGATGGCTTCGATTGAGCGTTTGATCGCGCGCAGGGCGCGCTCCTACAACATCTCTTAATTGAGCCGTGTCTGTAGAAGCGGCCCTGGCCGCGAACGGGCTGCGATAAGGTCGCGAACTGCGCAGCAACCAGACGTTTCGCGCTGTCGCGCGCGCTTTATCGCGCGCAAGTCGGTCACCAATAACTGGTTCGTCAGTGCGATGCAATGGGCAGGTTCCCCAGCGGCGAGGCATCGAGCATCCACTCGCCCCACAGACCCATGCGCTGATCGGATTGTCCGGCACGATGCTCGGCATTGCGTGAGCGCCAGAATGCGGGATTGGTCGCAGTTGCGTCGCCGACAGACAGGACCCCATCGCGAAACCAGCGGCCGACCGGTACTGCGAAACCCTGTTTGCTGCGCGCAAGGGTTTCGCGCGGCAACAGCGATCGCGCTGCCCGGCGCAAAATCCATTTGCTGGTGGCGCCGCGCAACTTCATGTCGGACGGCACACATCGCAGGAAATCGACCAGATCGGCATCGAGAAACGGCGAGCGCACTTCGAGCGAGTGCAGCATGCTCGCCCTGTCGACCTTGGCGAGGATATCGTCTTGCAGATAAAGACGGATGTAGAACGCGATGGCACGTTCGACCGGATCGCGGCTTTTGCAGGCATCCCACGCATCGATCGCCTCGCTGTAGAGATCGACCGGATCGATCGTCTCACCGAACAATTGCTCGAGTTCCGACGGTGCGAGCGGCGCCATCCACACCGGCAGTCGCAGATGCGGTGCTGCATCGAGGCCGCGCAGCATGCGCTTCAGTCGAAAGTCGAAGCTCATGTAACGGTGCGATACCGGCAAACGTGCCGCGAGCAGGGCAATCGCGCGATGCACGGGCTTCGGCACGAATCGCTCATACCAGCGCGCATAACGCAGCGCGCGAAACGGATCGTAGCCGGCCAGCAATTCGTCGGCACCGTCGCCGCCGAGCGCGACGGTGACGTCGCGGTGGGCGTATTCGCACAGCAGCGATGTCGGCAGGATGGAGGCGTCGGCGATCGGCTCGTCGAGGCGCGCCGCAAGCGCGGGCAGAAGTTCGAGGGCGCGCTCGATCGACAGTGTCTCGACATGATGATCGGCGCCGATATGCTGTGCGACAGCGCGCGCATGGTGCGTCTCATCGAAGCTCGCCTCGCCGAAGCCGATCGAGTAAGTCTTGAGACGTTCGCGCCCGACATGTCGCATCGCGAGCGCCGCGACCGTCGACGAATCAAGGCCGCCGGACAGGAAACATCCCACCGGCACGTCGGCGACCAGACGACGCTCAACCGCGGTATCGAGCAAGGCCGTGAATTCATCGCTCCAGCGCTGCTCGATGCCGACCGGTCTCGCATCGGTCGGTTCCGGCCGGTATTCCCAGTAGCGTTCGACGCGTGTGGTCCGGGTTGCAAGGTCGAACGTCAGCGAATGTCCGGCCGGCAATTTGCAAACGCCGGCAAGGAAACTCAGCGGCGCCGGAACGAAGCCGTAGGCGAAATACTTGCGCAGTGCGCGGGCCGACAGCTCGGCCGGTACCAGCGGGTGCTCGCGCAGTGCCGTCAGTTCCGACGCGAACACGAATGTGTCGCGGTACAGGTACCAGTACAGCGGCTTCTTGCCGAAACGATCGCGCGACAGAAACACCTGGCGGCGTTCACGATCGACGATCGCGAACGCCCACATGCCGTTGAGATGGCGTGGAAGTTCGCTGCCCCATTGGCGATAACCGTGCAGCAGCACTTCGGTGTCGGAATGATCACTGCGAAAGCGCGCGCCGAGTCTTTCGAGTTCCGTGCGCAGTTGACGAAAATTGTAGATCTCGCCGTTGAAGACCAGCGTGTGCGCGCCGTCTTCGCTCGTCATCGGCTGGCGACCGCCGGGAATATCGAGAATCGCGAGCCGGCGGAATGCGAGAAAGATGCCGTGTTCAGGGTCGATGGTGAAACCTTCGTCGTCGGGTCCGCGATGGACCAGGCGATCGGCCATGCGCCTGAGCACGGTCGCGTCGCCCGCACCGAAGAAACCGGTAATTCCGCACATGCTCGACGTTCGCTCTGTACCGTCAGGCCCGGCGCGGCTTTGCTGGACCCGGCGCCGTTGAAATGACCAGACGTTTCCGCGCACGGCGCCGCCTGCGTCGGCCTACCCACCCTGCGAATGATTGGCTGTTCCGGTGCATCAGCGTTGCGCCGGTGGCGTGTCGGCGCGCACGACACTGGCTATCCGGTACACCGGTTTGGCCTGCGATTCGTGGTACGTGCGATTGAGCATTTCCGCGAGCAGCCCCATCAGGATGCTGACCACGCCGAGCGCGCCGAGGAAAACCGTCAGCAACGGAAGCGGCGTCTGGACCAGTGAGGTGTTGGCAAAAAACTTCAATGCGAGCGCCCACAGGCCACAACCGAATGCGGCGACGATGCCAAGAAGCCCGAAGCTGCCGAACACGTACATCGGTTTGTCGGCATAACGGAACAGGAATTTCACCACCAGCAGATCGAGCACCACCTTGATGACGCGTTCGAGGCCATATTTCGATTTGCCGTGCAGGCGCGCGTGATGGCGCACTTCGATCTCGCCGACGCGTGCACCGTTCCAGGCCGCATAGATCGGCACGAACCGATGCATCTCGCCGTACAGTTTGACGCCATCGAGTACGTCGCGCCGATAGGCCTTGAGCGAGCAACCGTAGTCGTGAAGGTTCACGCCCGATACGCGCGAAATGATGCGGTTGGCGACGCGGCTGGGCAGGTTGCGCCGGAGCGCATCGTCCCGGCGATCCCTGCGCCATCCGGAAACGACGTCGAAACCCTCGCCGAGCTTGGCCAGCAAGCGGACGATGTCGTCCGGATCGTTCTGCAGATCGCCGTCCATCGGCACGATGATGCGTCCGCGCGCATGATCCATCGCCGCCATCATCGCGGCCGTCTGTCCATAGTTGCGCGGAAAGTGCACGACCGTCACGCGCGAGTCGGCATGCGCGATCGCATCCAGCGCGGCGGGTGAACCATCACGGCTGCCGTCGTCGACCAGCACCAGCTCCCACGTGCGATCGAGCGCGTCGAGCGCCGCACAGATGCGCTGATAGAGGATCGGAATATTTTCCTCCTCGTTGTAGATCGGTATGGCCACGGTCAGGTAAGGCATTCCTGCCGTGGCGTCGTCGGTATTGACAGCGGCGACATTCATGGGCTGTCGTGCCCGGCGGGCAAGTTCACGAAACACCCAGTTCCGGCAGGTCGCGATACTGTGCGAGCGCTTCGGGGTTGGCCAATGCATCGCTATTCCTGACCGCGCGCCCGTGGATCGTGTCGCGCACGGCGATCTCGGTGATCTTGCCCGAGATCGTGCGTGGTATGTCCGTCACCTGCACGATCTTCGCCGGCACATGGCGCGGTGTCGTGTTGCCGCGGATCTGCTGGACGATGCGTGCGCGCAGCGCGTCGTCGAGGAGCTCACCCTCGCGCAGCCGAACGAACAGGATCACGCGTTCGTCATCCTGCCACTGCTGGCCGACCGCGATGGCTTCGAGCACTTCGTGGATCTGTTCGACCTGGCGATAGATTTCGGCGGTGCCGATGCGTACTCCGCCCGGGTTCAGGGTCGCATCGGAACGGCCGAAAATGACGATGCCGTCGTGTTCGGTCAGCATCGCATGATCGCCGTGGCACCAGACTCCGGGCTGCTTCGAAAAATACGCATTGCGGTACTTCTCGCCGTCGGGGTCATTCCAGAACGCGACCGGCATCGACGGAAACGGCGCGCTGCACGCGAGCTCGCCGGGTTCGCCACGCACCGGTTTTCCGTCCTCGTCGAGAATCTCGACCTTCATGCCGAGTCCGCGGCACTGCAACTCGCCGCGATATACCGGCAACAGAGGGTTGCCGAGCGCAAAACACGAAATGATATCGGTGCCGCCCGAAATCGAGGCGAGCAGTACGCGTTCCTTGATGTCGCGGTACACATAGTCGTAGCTTTCCGGTGCGAGCGGTGAGCCGGTCGACAGTATCGTCTTCAATGACTGCAACTTGTGGGTGCCGGCGGGCTTGATGCCGGCTTTCTCGATCGCGGCCAACCACTTCGCGCTGGTGCCGAACACGCTGATCCCGACCTGGTCGGCCAGATCCCACAGCGCGTTGCCGTCCGGATATGAAGGCGCACCGTCGTACAGCACCAGCGTGGCTCCGACCGCGAGACTCGATACCATCCAGTTCCACATCATCCAGCCGCAGGTGGTGTAGTAGAAGATGCGGTCTTCGCGCTTCAGATCCGTGTGCAACACGAGCTCCTTCAAGTGCTGGATCAGGGTGCCGCCGGCGCCGTGCACGATGCACTTCGGCACGCCGGTGGTGCCGGACGAATACAGGATATAGACCGGATGATCGAACGGCAGCGGCTCGAAGGTCAGAACATGCGAATCGCTGCCCGCAAAATCGGACCAGGTCACAGCACCGCGCAAACCGCCGAATGTCGGCATCTCGTCGACATAGCCAATCACGACGAGTTTCTCGATCGCGGGAATGCGGTCGAGCACGCTGCGAATCTTGCCGAGGCAATCGAAGCGCTTGCCGCCGTAATGGTAGGCATCGGCCGTAAACAGGACCTTCGGTTCGATCTGGCCGAAGCGGTCGACCACGCCGTCGATGCCGAAATCCGGCGAACACGATGACCAGATCGCGCCAAGCGATGTCGTTGCCAGCATCGCAATGACGGTTTCCGGCAAATTCGGCAGGAAACCTGCGACCCGATCGCCGACGCCGACGCCTGCTTCGGCAAGTGCATGCGCGATGCGAGCGACTTCGCCGTGCAGCTCGGCGTAGCTCAGTTCGCGTTGCCGACCCGATTCATTGCGGAACACAATCGCGAGCTTGTCGTCGCGATGACGCAACAGATTCTGCGCGAAGTTGAGGCGCACCCCGGGAAACCATCTGGCCCCGGGCATGCGCTCGCCGTCAACCAGAACCTCATCGGCATTGCCGCTCGCGCGAATGCCGCAGAACTCCCATACCAGCGGCCAGAACTTTTCGGGATGACGTATCGAAAAATCGTACAGCGACCCGTACCGGTCGATATCGCCATTGCCGGTTTGCTCGCGTGCGAAACGCATGAAGCGGCTCAGATTGGCGCGCTCCACCCGCTCGTCGGCGGGCTCCCAGATCGGTTTGCTCATCGGATCGCTCGATTTATCGTCCTTGGGTATCGCATCGTTGCGGCGGGCGACCGTTTTTCGTCCAGGTTGCTTGACCTTGCCCCGCTCCGAGCGGTAGGCGCGGTCAACCGATCAGCAGGTCCTTCTCCTTCTTGCCGCTGGCGAGCGCGGCATGGAACCAGCGTGGGCGTTTGCCGCGACCGCTCCAGGTCTGGCTCGAGTCAGCCGGATTGCGATATTTCGGTTTGACCTTGCGGCGTGCACCACGCGCCCCGCTGCGGCCGAGTACATCTTCAAGCGCAAGACCTTCGGCCTTGACCATCGTGTTTATCTTTTCACGCAACTTGACGGCTTTTTCCTTGGCCAGTTCCTGCTGCCGCTTGGTTGCGCGCTCAATCAGGTTGCCCAGTTGATTGTGGTTGAGATTACTGATGTCGATAGCCATGGTTATCCTCGGTTTATTTCGATTTGAAAAAGCGACCGCCGCGTTTTGGGAGGTTGGTACACATTTCCCGGACTTCGTGTCCGCGAAAGCGGCATCCGTGGCTGCATTGATACCATTGCACTGACGGAAAATCCATCCGTTCACTACGCGGTCGTGAAATGCGTCAACAACTCGCTGCGGCTCATCGAACGGTTTTCGTGTTCGCGGCGGCAGCGGGTTTCGTAGATACCGGCATCGAGTCCGCGATCGCTGATCACGACGCGCCACGGTATTCCGATCAATTCGATATCCGCAAACATTGGACCGGGTCGCAGCCCACGATCATCCAGCAAGACATCGACACCTTTTGCCAGTAATGCGTCGTAAATGCGTTCGGCTTCCTTTTTTACCGCCTCGCTCTTGTGCGCATTGATCGGACAAATCGCAACCTGCCATGGGGCCATCGCCTCGGGCCAGATGATGCCGGCCGCATCGTGATTTTGTTCGATCGCAGCGCCGACGATGCGGCTGACACCGATCCCGTAGCAGCCCATCAGCAAGGTACGTGTTTTGCCGTGCTCGTCCAGCACAGTCGCGCCCATGGCCTCTGAATACTTGGTACCGAGCTGAAACACCTGGCCGACCTCGATGCCGCGTGCGATGGACAAGGTGCCGTGACCATCCGGCGAGCGATCGCCGGCGACAACCTTGCGCAAATCGGCGATGCGCGTGATATGCGCGTCGCGCTCCCAGTTCACGCCGGTGTAATGCGTCCCATCGGCATTGCCGCCGCAAACGAAATCGGCCAGCACGGCGGCACTGCGATCCACGATTACCGGAATCGTTTGTGCCAGTCCGACCGGGCCGATAAAACCCGGCTGAACGCCTACTGCCGAAAGGATGTCCTCGTCACTCGCAAACTCCAGTTTGCCCGCAAGTTCGACAAGTTTGGCTGCCTTTACTTCATTGATTTCGTGGTCACCGCGCAGGCACAGCGCAACCGGACCGGTTTCGCCGCGTACCAGCAAGGTCTTTAGACACCGGCTCGGATCCACGCCGAGAAAATCGGAAATCTCGGCGATGGTTTTCTGCATCGGTGTGTCGACGCGTTGTAGTGTTGCGGCGGGTTCAGGGCGTGCCCGCGCTGGTGCCAGCGCCTCAGCTTGTTCGACGTTCGCCGCGTAGTCCGACTCACTGGAAAATGCTATTGCGTCTTCGCCGGAGTCGGCCAGTACCTGGAACTCGTGGCTGGTATCGCCACCGATATCGCCGGAGTCGGCTTCGACTGCGCGAAAGCTCAATTCAAGGCGAGTGAATATCCGTGCATAGGCGTTGTACATGCGCCGGTAAGTCTCGTCGAGGCTTTGCTGGGTCAAGTGAAACGAGTAAGCATCCTTCATCAGAAACTCGCGCGCGCGCATCACACCGAAACGCGGCCGTATCTCATCGCGAAACTTGGTCTGGATCTGATAGAAGCAAACAGGCAATTGCCGATAGCTCACCAATTCGCTGCGCGCGAAATCGGTCACGATTTCTTCGTGCGTCGGGCCGTAGCAGAATTCCTGTTCCTTGCGATCGCGCAATTTCAGCAGCAAGCCGCCGTATTTTTCCCAGCGCCCGGACTCCTCCCACAGCTCCTTGGGCTGTATCGACGGCATCAGCATCTCGATCGCACCAGCGCGATTCATCTCCTCGCGCACGATGCGTTCAACCTTGCGCAGTACACGCAGACCGAGCGGCGTCCACGTATAGATGCCCGCGGCAAGTTTGCGCAGCATGCCGGCACGCAGCATCAATTGGTGACTCGCGATTTCGGCGTCGGCCGGAACTTCCTTGACGGTGGCGAGATGAAATTGTGAAAGTCGCATGAGTACACAGACGCAATGGCCGGGTTGGCCATTCTAGGGGAATTGGCGGTTCGCGCGCCGTGGGTGTCTGGTTTTCGGCCGTCGGCGGCTGCAAGTTCGCGCCCGACTGGTTGGTTTGGGTTCGTTTCTCTCGCCCGATGCGACAGCGTTGCATCAGGCGAGAGAAGCGAGACAGACCAGCACACGCTAGCCGTCGAGGCGAACGGAACCTGGGCGACAGCGTCGCATCAGAGAAGCAAAACGGCGAAACGTCCAGGCGAAAGCGCTCGCCGCCGAGGCGCGCGAAGTGCGAGCGCAGCGCCTACTTGCAGTAAAAAGAAATCTGGTCTTTTGCGCGCGCGATTTCCAGATCGCGCCGGCCCTTGTCGATGACCTGCGGCTTGCCGTCGGCGCCGTTGGGCATGCTGATCTGATAGTTGCTTTGCAGCAGTTTGAGATTGTTGCGCGCGGTTTCGCACGCTTTTGCTTGACTGTCCGCGCTGCTGCCGGGCGCTTGGCCTGCGGTCGCTGCATCGGTCACATCGGCCCCGGTGTCAGTTTCACTCGAGGTTCCGCTGCTGGCCGGCGCGCTGGTCGTTGCCGCCGTGCCGCCGTGCAGGGTCAGACGCCTGGCGTTGTGTACATCCGCTGGCGGTGGCGAGTCCGAAAAGTGCTTGACGCCGGTCGCATCCGTCCACGCATACACTTCCTCGGCACACACGCCTGCGGGTGCGATCATCAAAACAAGCAGCAGCGCTGTCGATTTCATGGATTTCCTCTGCTCCGGCGATGGCCGCCGGCCATGCTGTTGTCCCCGTGCCCGCATTGGATAGCACCTGCGGCGGCGCGATACAAGTCAGGCCGCGTCGAGAGCCCGATCGGGTACACTTCCCGTGCCACCCGCTCAGGCTGAATGGCATGGACGAAAACCCGACCGGCGTCCGCAAACCGCCGCGCGGTATCTATCTGTTGCCGAACCTGTTCACGACCGGCGCGATGTTTGCCGGATTCTACGCAATTGTTGCAGGCATCGGCGGTCGTTTTACCGACGCGGCGATCGCCGTGTTCGTCGCCGGGCTGCTCGATGGCCTGGACGGACGCATAGCGCGGCTCACGGGCACGCAGACCGAGTTCGGCGTGCAGTATGACTCGCTTTCCGACCTCGTGAGTTTCGGCTTGGCTCCGGCGCTGGTTCTTTACACCTGGTCGCTGTCGTCGCTGCGCGTGTATGGATCGGGTTGGGGCAAGGTCGGCTGGGCGGCCGCCTTCATTTATGCCGCGTGTGCGGCGTTGCGCCTGGCTCGCTTCAATACACAGGTCGGCGTTGCCGACAAGCGCTATTTCCAGGGGCTGGCCAGCCCCGCTGCAGCCGGTTTGTGCATGTCGTTCGTCTGGGCCGTCGAAGACAACGGACTTTTCGGCATTGACGTCGGCACGGTGCAGTTCGTCACGCCGCTGGTTGCGTTGGTTGCCGGCCTGCTCATGGTCAGCCGGGTGCGTTATCTCAGTTTCAAGGCGTGGCCGCGTTCGGATCGCGTCCCGTTTATCTGGATTCCGGCGCTGGTGTTGGTGTTCGTCGCGTTGGCTGTGGACACTTCCCGTGTTCTGTTTCTCATTGCGTTGTCGTATGTGGTCTCCGGTCCGGTGCTGACGCTTTGGGGGCTGCGCCGACGCCGTGGACGCCGTGCATTGCGCGGGCGGCGGGAGGCTGAATGAGCGTCGCAGCGCGTGCGCAGGTAGGCGATGCCGGGAGCGCAACGCGGACCCTCGCGTTTCTTGCGGATCTGTCCCAGGCGCTTGCGGTGTCGCTGGATCTGCAACAGACCTTGTCCGAGGCGGTCAACCGGATCGCCGATTTCATGCAGGTCGAGGCCGCTTCGCTGTTTCTACTCGATACGGACAGTGGCGTGCTTGAGTGCCGCGTCTGCGTCGGTCCAGTCGATCTCACCGGGCTCAGGCTTGATGTAGGGCAGGGCGTGGTCGGTCGCGCGGTGGCCGGAAACGCGAGCCAGATCGTGCTCGATGCCACAGAAGATCCGGACGTCTGGCGCGGTGGCGATGCGGACACCGGTTTTGTGACGCGCTCGCTGCTTTGCGTTCCGCTGGCTACCGCTGACGGGCCAATCGGCGCGATCGAACTCATCAACCGTCGCGGCGGCGGCGCATTCTGCTCCGAGGAGGCCGAGGCGTTGCGTTTGCTGGCGGCACCGACTGCGCTTGCAATCAACAACGCACGCATGGCCAACGACGTGATCGAACGGCAGCGCCTGAAGCGCGAATTCGACCTCGCGCGGCGTATGCAGAAGTCGTTGCTGCCCAAGCGCCGCCGCGACGATTTTCCGCTGCTTGGCGTGAACTTGCCGGCACACGAGATATCGGGCGATTTCTACGATTATTTCGAGCTGTCGGATGGACGCATTGGTTTCGTGATCGGCGATGTGTCGGGCAAGGGGCTCGACGCCGCACTGCTGATGGTACGTACCGCCAGCTTGCTGCGCTGGGTCGGCAAGAGCGGCCTTGAACCGGGCGACTGGCTGGTGCGTGTCAATGAGGAGTTGTGCGAGACCACGCAGGACGGTCGCTTCGTTTGTGCTCTGGTTGGCTACTGCGATCGCGCTGCACGACGCGTGCAAATTGCCGGCGCGGGATTTCCACCCGCTCTGCTGCACCGGGGCGGTGAGTTCAGCGACCTTGCTTCCGGTGGACCGCCGCTCGGCATTGTGTCCGGCGTCGCATTCGACGGCCACACCATCGAACTCGGAAACGATGCGCTGTATTTCTTTTCCGACGGAGCTACCGACGTGCGTGACGCCGCGCGCCAGCCGATCGGTGCTAAAGGCCTGCGCGAAATGATCGCGCGACATGCCGCTGCGGCGCCCGAACAGCGCCTGCGTGCGTTGTTCGGCGATCTGAAGCGCCTCAAACTGGTGGACGACACTACGGTGTTGCTGATCGAGGCACCGCGCGTGCGCGCGCCGGAACTGTTGCTCGACCGGCGGTTGTCGGCTGTGCCCGAGCATCTGCAAGGGTTGCGTCGTGCGTTGCGCCGGGTGCTCGACTCCGGCGGTATCGCGCCCGCGTTACGCGACAAACTGGTGCTGGTCATCGATGAGGCCTGTGCCAATATCATTCGCCATGCCTACGGTCCGCAACGCAGCGGCGACATCCGCTTGCGGCTCACCCGCGTTGATGATGTGCTGCGGTTCGAATTGAGCGACGATGCGCCGACGATCGATCCGGCCTGCGTCAAGCCCAAGCCGCTGGGTGAATGTCGCGCTGGCGGCTTCGGTGTTGCGTTGATCGATTCGGTCATGGACGAATGGCGCGTCGAGCCGCGCGTGGGCGGCCGTGGTAACCGGTTGATCCTGCAAAAGCGCGTGGTCGGCGAGGGGAGCGAGACGTGAGTGATATCGAAAGCGAGAATGTCGGCAGTTGTATGGTGATTCGGCTGTCCGGCGAAGTCGACCTTTCATGGTCGCAGCAGGTACGTAACGCGATTCTGGACGCATTGCGATACAACGACACGCTCGGCGTCGATCTGTCGCGGGTCAGCTATATCGATTCATCGGGTATTGCAGCGCTGGTCGAGGGCTTCCAGCACGCGCGCACCAATGGCGGCCGGTTCGCATTGGTCGCCATCAGCGACGCGGTGCGCGCGGTACTCGAACTTGCGCGCCTCGACCGCGTGTTCCTGATCATCGACGATATCGACGCGCTGGCGTCCGGCGGTGACTGATGGAGGGCGTGCTAAGACCGTTGGCCAACATCGGTCGCGCCACGATCGGCGCGCTGGCCGGTCTCGGTTACGCGGCAATGCTGTTGCTAGAAGCGCTGCAGTTCAGCGCGCTGGGCTGGCGCAGTGGTCAGCCGGTGCGACTGCACGCGATCGTCGCACAAATGCGCCAGATCGGTGCCGATGCATTGCCGATTGTTGCGTTGCTCGCGATGACGATCGGTCTCATGCTGGGCATACAGTTCATCGCGGCGCTGAGCGAATTCGGTGCACAGGGACAGGTAGTGCTCGCCGTGGCCAAGTCGGTTACGCGCGAATTCGGCGCGCTGATCACGGCGATCCTGGTCGCCGGGCGTTCCGGTTCGGCGCTCGCCGCCCGCCTCGGATCGATGACGGTATCGCAGGAAATCGACGCGCTGGCCGTGATCGGCATCGAGCCCGTGCGCTATCTGGTGGCACCGGCCTTGATCGCGATGCTGATCATGTTGCCGGTGCTGACCATTTTCGCAGATGCGGTCGCGATCCTCGGCGCTGCGCTTTACAGCGCGCCCGCGCTCAATGTGACGCCGGCGGCGTATGTGTTGCAGACTCTCGCGCTGCTGTCCCCCGGCGACCTGTGGCAGGGTCTCGGCAAGAGCGTCGTTTTCGCATTGCTGATCACGCTGATCGGCGTCAGTACGGGATTTTCGGTCAGCGGTGGCGCCGAAGGCGTCGGTCGCGCAACCACGCGCGCGGTGGTGTTGTCGATCTGCTGGATCATCGTCGCTGACATGGTGTTCAGCTTCTTCCTGAATCGGTGAGGCGTCCAATTCGCCCCAAGACTCGCTATGACGCAGAAGCCTGCCCTGATCGAAGTCGAACGCCTCGAGGCATGGTACGGGCGGCGTCGCGTGTTGCGCGACATCGACTTCAAGGTCAACGCTGGCGAAATCCGCGTCATCATGGGTGGTTCGGGATCCGGCAAGAGCACGTTGTTGCGTCACTTGCTCGGGCTGCAGAAACCCAGGAGCGGTACCGTGCGCATGCTCGGCACGGATATCGCGCGCGCTTCACCGGCGCAAAAGCTCGCGCTGCGGCGCAAGATCGGCGTGTCGTTCCAGGGTGGTGCGTTGCTGACATCGCTGTCGGTCGGCGACAACGTCGCCTTGCCGCTGCGCGAACATACGACACTCGATGAGAACACCATTCGGATCATGAGTCGCATCAAGCTCGAAGTGGTCGACCTCGGCGGCTTTCAGGATCTGATGCCGAGTCAATTGTCGGGTGGTATGGTCAAGCGCGCTGCGCTGGCGCGCGCGATCGTGATGGATCCGAAGTTGTTGTTTTTCGATGAGCCGTCCGCTGGCCTTGATCCGGTGGTATCAGCCGAACTCGACGAATTGATCCTGCGTCTGCGCGATGCGCTGCGCATGACCATAGTAGTGGTGACGCACGAACTCGAGAGCGCGTTCCGCATTGCCGATACAATCACCGTGCTGGATCAAGGCGAAAACCTGATGACCGGCAGCGCGGCGGAGGTGCGCGCGTCCGACAACGAGCGCATCCGGGGGCTGCTCAACCGCAGGCCGCGCGAGATCCAGGTAGACGCCGACGCCTACCTGCGCCGGTTGACCGAGGAGGACGCGTGAAACGCGACAACGTCAATTATGCGCTGGTCGGGGGCGTTGTCGTCACGGCACTGGTGGTGCTGCTGGCCGGCCTCGCCGTAATCACCGGCCAAAGCGGCGCAACCACCGACTACAGGGTGCATTATCGCAACGTCACCGGTCTGCGCTATGGCGCGCCGGTGTTCTATCAGGGTTACCGCATCGGTCAGGTCACCGCGGTGAAGCCTGAGCGCAACGCCACCGGCACGCGCTACCGGGTGACCCTTTCGGTGCGCCACGACTGGCCGATACCCAAGGACAGCCATGCGCGCTTGCAGTCGACGGGCTTGCTCGCGGATGTGTCGATCGCGATCCGCGAGGGAGCCAGCCGCGAGATGCTCAAGCCGGGCGGCGAGTTGCACGGAGAGGAGGGAGCCGACCTGTTTGCAGCGATGAGTGAGTTGGCCGCCGAAGTCTCCGATCTGACGCACAACCAGTTGAGCCCGTTGATCCGCAATCTTGCTCAACGCGTGGATTCGATCACAGGTACGATCGACCGCTCAGCCCCACAAATCATGGCCCAGACAAGCGAGCTGCTCGCGCGCATGAACAAGGCGTCGGACGCGCTCAATGACGTGCTCAAGCCGGAAAACCGTGCGGCGGTTTCCGATATCCTCGGTCAGGTCAGAGGACTCAGCCGGGAGTTGCGCCAAACCAGAGTGACGCTTGATCAAGCGGTCGGGTCGATTGCGGCGATCGCGAAGGAAAACCGCCCGGGAGTCCACCGCGCAGTGGACGATCTGGACAATATCCTCAAGACACTGTCGAGCCGCATGGACGCGATCTCGCACCACCTCGATTCGGCCAGCCGCAACCTCAATGAATTCAGCCGCGAAATCCGCAAGAATCCGAACCGCCTGATTCTGGCTCCGAAGGCCGACAAGGTCGAGGATGAGTCGCAATGAAGCGCCAACTGGGCATGCTCATCGCGTTGCTGACACTGGCCGGCTGCAATGCACCGACCGTGCCGGACTTCAGCTACTACCGTCTGCCGCGCGGCGCGCCGTTGCCGGCAGCCAAGGCCCCCTTGTTTAAGTTGCCAATCGTCGTCGAGGAATACTCGGCTGATGGCCTGTATGCCGACCAGGCCATGGTCTACGCGACCGATGCGAGTGCGGAGGAGCTGCGCCAGTATCACTATCAACTGTGGATCGATCCGCCGTCGCGCATGCTGCAGCGTCGCCTGATTGCGCAATTGCGTGCGGCGCAGGCAGGTACTCGTGTGACCGACGAGCTCGCCGCGAGTCAAAACGCCGTACGGATTCGTGGCGTGATTCTGAGGCTCGATCGGATTCCGCAATCCAATGGTGGCCGTGGTGTGGAGGTTGCGCTCAAGTTGCGTGTCGATGTGCCGAACGGTCCGCCCATTCTCGATGGGAACTATCGCGCCGAAGCCGTAGCGAGCGGAGCGGACATGAAGGCGACTGCAGTTGCCTACGGCGTCGCACTTGACCGGATCACCGCGCACTTCTACCACGATCTCGCGCGAAGCGCCGCTGCGTATCACAGCCGCGCAGATGAACACGGTGATGCGCACTGAGGCAACCTGGAATCGCCTTGCTGCGATCGGCATCGATGCGTGCCGATTGCGTGAGGCGTCGCCGGGGCGACCGCAGCATGCGGCGAACCGGTCGCGTCGCACCGGCCAATCGACTTCCGCGGGCGGCCATGCGCACTCGGTCATGTCCGCCAAGGTGCTGTGTGTGGTCGACCGGCAGCGGGCTGCCGCGGGCAGAGCAGTCATCGACGCGGTGAAGCGTGCGTTGCGGATGGCCGGATTCGCTTGCTCGCTTGAGATCGTCGACGATCGCGGATTCGATCGCGCCATAGACGGCAGCATTGCCGGTATCGTCGCCTTCGGAGAGGCCGCCGCCGAGTGCGCGCGCACCGCGCTCGGGACTACCGGAAACACCGAACCGATGGTGGTGGTGGTCGGCGCGCCTGCAACCTGGCGCGGCGATGTCCGCACCAAACGGGCGTCATGGTTGGAACTGAGATGGTTGTTGTGTCAGCTTCGAGACACGACGCGCGCTCACATCGACGCCTGCCCCGGGCATGCGCACGCCGGAGCATGAATCATGGCTGCGATGCCCAAAGACGCGATCTTCAAAGAGCCGTTTGCGAATTTGCGCCCGATGCGCGACTACGATCTCGACGAGGTTGCTGCGATCGAATTCGGGGCCTACGAATTCCCGTGGACGCGGCGGATTTTTCGCGATTGCGTGCTTGCGGGACACCAATGCTGGGTGCTGGCGCGAGCGCAGGAAATCGTCGGCTACGGTGTATTGTCCGTCGCTGCTGGCGAGGCGCATCTGCTCAACGCCTGCATTGCTTCGCCCTCGCGACGCCAGGGTCTCGGCCGACGGTTGGTGCAACGCCTGCTGGATCTGGCCCGCTGGAATTGCGCCGAGCGCGTGTTTCTCGAGGTGCGCCCGAGCAATCATGCGGCGATCGCGTTGTACCACTCCCTTGGATTCAACGAAATCGGCCGCCGCCCGAATTATTATCCCGGCGGACGCGGGCGTGAGGACGCGCTGATCATGGCGACTGAACTCTTGCCCGACAGCAAGAAGGATTGAACGCCGTCGGCACATGGCTCGCTCGATGCGATGCCGTCGCGACGGTCGTCAGTGGCGAGAAGCAAAGGCGCGAGCCGGGATGTTGCGCTTGATCCGCTCCCCGTTGAGGCGATCGAACAAGCTTGCGACTGCGTAATAATCCGAAGAATCGGGACCGCGAATGCAGAATACGACAGCTACGGCGTCGCCGTTCGGCTACCCAGTTATATCGACGCCAGAACGAGACATGGCAATGCGGAAAATTGTCCTCGCCAGCTGCAATGCCGGCAAGTTAGCCGAGATGCGTGCGATCCTGGTGGGTGTTGCTGCCGATCTGGTCGCGCAATCGGACCTCGGCATAGCTGACATTCACGAAACCGGCACGACGTTTGTCGAGAACGCGCTGCTCAAGGCACGTCATGCCTCCCGAATAAGCGGGCTGCCGGCGCTGGCCGATGATTCGGGCTTATGCGTCGATGCGCTCGATGGCGCACCGGGCTTGTTGTCCGCGCGCTATGCCGGGCGCCACGGCGACGCGGCGGCCAATATCGCCAAGCTGCTCGGTGCGCTGCGCGATGTGCGAGCGCCACAGCGCAGCGCAAGTTTTTATTGCAGCGTGGTGGTGTTGCGCTCGGCGATGGATCCGGCGCCACTTATCGCGGAAGGATGCTGGGAGGGTTCGATACTCGAGCGGCCACGTGGCGACCACGGATTCGGCTATGACCCGGTATTCCTTGATGGCGAGTCCGGCTTGAGCGCTGCCGAACTCGATCCAGCGGTGAAGAATCGCGTGAGCCATCGTGCGCGAGCATTGGCGCGTCTGCGCGAGCGGCTGCCGGCTGGAGTGGCGGCGTGATGGGGTATGGAAAAGCCACGCCGCTGACTGCGCCGCCACTGTCGTTGTACGTGCATATTCCGTGGTGCGTGCGAAAGTGTCCATACTGCGATTTCAATTCGCACGCACAGAACGATGCGCTGCCGGTGGACGCCTACATAGATGCGTTGCTGGTGGATCTGGAGCGTGATCTCGCCTCGTTCGCCCCCGCTTTGCACAAGCGCGCACTGATCAGCGTGTTTTTCGGCGGTGGCACGCCGAGCCTGTTCGGGCCGGATGCGATCGCGCGGATACTCGACGGCGTCGCGGCGCGCATGTCTATCGAGACTGACGCCGAGATCACACTCGAAACCAATCCGGGTACGGTTGAACATGGACGCTTCGATGGCTACCGGCGCGCCGGCGTCAACCGCATCAGCTTCGGAGTGCAGAGTTTCGACGATGACAAGCTGCGTCGCCTAGGTCGTATCCACTCGGTCGTCGAAGCGGAGAATGCAATCCGAGACGCACAGCAAGCCGGCTACGACAACATCAATCTCGATCTGATGTACGCACTGCCGAAACAGTCGTTGGAACAGGCGCTGGCCGATGTCGATCGCGCGATTGCGCTCGCGCCGGCGCATCTGTCGCATTATCAGCTCACGCTTGAGCCCAACACGCTGTTCGCGGCACGACCGCCGCCGCTGCCCGACGAGGATGCGGCCTGGGACATGCAGGAGCATTGCCAGCAGCGGATCGCCGCAGCGGGCTATGCGCGATACGAAGTATCCGCATGGGCGAGCGACAAGCGCGAGTGCCTGCACAATGTCAATTACTGGACATTCGGCGATTATCTCGGCGTCGGCGCGGGTGCTCATGGCAAGATCAGCGATACCGCGCGCGCTGCGATTTTCCGCACGACCAAGGTCAAATTGCCGCGCGGCTATCTCGCGCGTGCCGCGCGCCGCGCCGATTTCGGCAACTGCGCTGCGGTTGCCGCCGACCAGTTGCCATTCGAGTTCATGCTCAACGCGTTGCGACTTGGGCGTGGTGTGTCGCTTGCCGATTTCACGCAACGTACGGGATTGCCATTGTCGACCATCGCCGCGCCATTGGCCGACGCCTGCGCAAGAGGATGGCTGCATGAAAAATTCGATCGTCTGCAGCCGACGGCACTCGGACAACGATTCCTCAACGACCTGATCGGTCTGTTCCTGCCGGCATGACCAACCAGAGTGCGACGGAGCTCCAATTTGTATGTGTCAGTTGCCCCTGGTGCGGCGAGACGTTCGAAATCAGCGCCGATGGGTCAGCCGGATCGCAGCGCTACATCGAGGATTGCGCGGTTTGCTGCCAGCCGATCGATATCGCGCTCAGCGTCGATGATGACGGCGACATTGCGGTATGCTTGTCGACGGAGCGCGACTGAGCGTTACTGTGCGATGGGACGCGACGCGAGATCAGGCGAACCGTTCCGAAATGAGCGTCAGCGTCCGCCACCGCCGTGTTTTGCGGGCTTGTCATGGTCCGACGGGCGGTTGTGCTGGTCCTCATAATGTTCCTGTTGCTCAAGCAGCTTGTCCACATCGATGTCGTTGGTGCCTTCCATTTGTTCAATGATCGCGGCCGGCGGCTGCCCGTCATAGATCTTGTAGAGCCGACGTTGTCGATACGCATCACGGTAAAATACGTACGGATCGTAGACTCCTTCGAGTAGATTCTCTGCTTCGATGCCGCGCGCACGCAGCGTGACCAGATAAAAATAGTTCGGAAAATACTGGGCCTGATAGCGAAAATCGCGATTGCGTGCATACCAGCTCAAGGGGTCGAACAGATAAGTGTCGACCGGAATCCGGAACACATCGCGTCCCGTGGTTGAGCCGATGAAAGGCAGGACCAGATAGGGTCCCTCGGGCACGCCCCATTTGGCCAGTGTCACGCCAAAATCCGTTTCTTCGGGGGGCAGCTGCATTTCGCTGGCCGGGTCGAAAAGCCCGGCGATTCCGACCGTCGTATTGATGACCAGACGCCCGGTATTGTGCAATGCGTCGCGCGGATCGCCCTGCAATACATCGTTCGCGATCGTGATCGGCAACTTGATGTTGGCGAAGAAATTGGAGATCAGACGGCGAACATTGGACGATGTGATCGTGCGGTAACTGGCCGCGATCGGTCGGATCACGGTCTTGTCCAGCGCATCATTGAACCGGTAGACCTTGCGATTGAAGTGCTCCAATGGGTCATCGGTGCGAGGCTGGGCGATGGCGCAGCCGGCCAGAGTGACGATCAGGGTGACCAGCGCTACACCTACCAGAGCGAGTCGGAAAGAAATGCGCAACATGTACGGCGTTCCCGTGACGCGTCCGCTGCGTCGTTCATGAATGGTACGGATCGAGAGCGGAGTCCGGGTCCGGACGAGCCCCGAGTCCCTGCAAACGAGTGGTAGTGCTGGCAGCGCTCGGCCGCTACGGCCGTTTGCGCCGCGCAAAAGCGCACGGCTACAATGGTTGCATGCTAAGATTTTGAATTGCTTTTAATTTTACTTTCGGAGAGTCGGATGGCACGTATTACGGTAGAGGATTGTCTGCAAGTGGTCGATAACCGCTTCGAATTGGTATTGATGGCGACCAAGCGCGCGCGCCAATTGGCCAAAGGTGCGGACGCCGCGGTCGACCCCAACAATGATAAACCGACTGTCATCGCATTGCGCGAAATTGCCGATCGCAAGGTTGACCAGAACCTGATCGACGAAATTGAACGGCAGGAACGCGAGAAGGCCGAGCGCGAGGCGCTCGAATGGGCCGCAGCGGAGGTCGACGATGATCTCAAGGCCGGCGACGACCTTTGACCGCCCCCCCGGGGCGGTTCAAGCTCTCGCGGCCTTGCGTGGCCAAGTTGCACGCGCCCGATTCTGCGGCACCGCGTGCATCGGACCGTCGAGTCGAATGTCGCGCCGGGTCCGACATCTGCGCATCACTTGCGGGCCGGCCGCGCAATTGAATTTCGTGCCGGTTGCGCAACCGAGGTCGCGCCGGAACGGCCTCAGAGGCCGGCGCACGCCGAGATGAAAATGGAGGCGGCCCTGACTGCTCGGGCGCCGATTGCGAGTGCAGCGTCTGTCGATCTGCACGCGCTCGAGCTGCGGCTGGCCGCGTATATGCCACCCGAGCAGGTCGAGAACGTGCGCCGTGCCTATGAACTCGGCGCGCGCGCACACAAGGGCCAGACTCGCAAGAGCGGCGAACCCTACATCACCCATCCGGTAGCAGTGGCCAGCATCCTGGCTGATCTCGGCATGGATGCCGAAACCATCATCGCCGCGATGTTGCACGACACCCTTGAAGACACGCGCCTTACTTCCAGACGCATCAAGGCCGAGTTCGGGCAAGACGTGGTCGAACTGGTCGATGGCGTGACCAAACTCGACAAGGTGCGCTTCAGGAATCGTCAGGAAGCGGCGGCCGAAAGTTTCCGCAAGATGCTGCTGGCCATGGCCCGGGATCTGCGAGTGATCCTGATCAAGCTGGCTGATCGCCTGCACAACATGCGAACGCTCGATGCAGTGGACGCCAAATCACGTCGTCGCATCGCTACGGAGACGCTCGACATCTATGCGCCGATCGCGCAGCGCCTTGGCATGAACCGGGTCAAGGCCGAGTTGCAGGACCTGGGCTTTCGCACACTCCATCCTGATCGTTATCGCGTGATTGCCGCACGCATCCGTACACTGCTCGGTAATCGCCGTGAAGCCATGGCTCGGATTGAGGATGCCCTGCATACGCGCCTCGAAGCCGAAGGAATACCGCATCGCATCGTCAGTCGCATCAAGTCGCCTTACAGCATCTACTCGAAAATGCGCAGCAGTCACAGCTCGTTCGCGCAACTGATGGATGTATACGGGTTGCGCGTGATCGTCGACAACGTCATGCATTGCTATCAGTCGATCGGTGCCGTGCATGCGCTGTACAAGCCGCTGGAAGGGCGCTTCAAGGATTTCATCGCAATTCCCAAGGCCAACGGTTACCAGTCGCTGCACACCGTCCTGTTCGGACCATTCGGTGCACCGATCGAAATCCAGATCCGCACCGAGGACATGGATGCGATCGCCGAGCGCGGTGTAGCCGCACACTGGGTCTACAAGACCGAGGCGAGCCCCGCCAACAGCGCCCAGAACCGCGCGCATGAATGGGTATCCGGACTTGTAGATCAGCAAACCCGGAGCTCGTCCTCGCTGGAATTCATCGAGAACGTCAAGATCGACCTGTTTCCGGGCGAGGTCTACCTGTTCACACCGAAAGGCCGGATATTGTCGTTGCCAGCCAATGCGACCGCGCTGGACTTCGCCTACACCGTGCATACCGATGTGGGTGATCATGCGGTCGCCGCGCGCGTGGACCGCAAACTGGTGCCGTTGCGAACGCCGTTGAGCAGCGGACAAACGATCGAGATCGTTACTGCGCCATCGGCCACGCCGAGTCCGCAGTGGCTCGAGTGGGTGGTTTCGGGCAAGGCGCGCACGGCGATCCGTCACTACCTCAAGCATCTTCAACGTGAGGACGCAGTGGACTTCGGTCACCGCATGCTCGATCGCGCGCTGGACAATCGCGGTGCATCGCTGGATGCAATTCCACGCAAGGTATTGACGCGCTACCTCAGCGCGAGCCGTTTCAAACGTCTGGAGGAACTGCTGGCGGACATTGCGCTTGGCAATCGCATGCCCGATCAGGTCGCCGATGCCCTGCTGCTGGCGCAGGGAGCTTCGTCCACCGTGCCACCGCAGCACAGCCGGGAGAAAATCCTGATCAGCGGAACCGAGCGTGGTGTGTTGAGTTTCGGCAATTGCTGCCACCCGGTGCCGGGGGACGACATCATGGGCTACCTGTCTGCCGGAAAGGGTATTGTCGTGCATCGTCTGGAATGCCCGAACGTTGCGGAATTCCGCAAGTCGCCCGAGCGCTGCATCGAAATCGGATGGGACCGCGACGTGCACGGCGACTACAAGGTCGAACTGCGCATCGGTGTCAACAATCAGCCTGGCGTGCTCGCGCAGGTTGCCGCGGCGATAGCCGAAGCCGGGTCGAACATCGAGAACGTCGAATATCGCGAACGCGATCTGGTCGCCGCTTTGCTCTTGTTCACGATCGAGGTCAGGAACCGAAAACATATCGCCGACGTCATGCGCGGCGTGCGCCGGCTTGGCGTCGTTACCGGTGTATACCGGCATCCGATTTGACAGGGATGCTCTGCACAAGTGCAAAGCATCCCTCGCGTAAGGCTTTGATCGGCGCACCCGAAGCGCGCATTCTTCGTACTCCATACCTCGCGCCGGAGTCCCGATGAACCGCAGCATTGTCAACACCGAACATGCGCCCAAGGCGATCGGCCCGTATTCACAGGCCGTTCGCGTCGAAAACACCGTCTATCTGTCCGGGCAGATTCCACTCGACCCCGCGACCGGCAAACTGGTACATGGCGATATTGCAACGCAGGCACGCCGCGCGTTTGACAATCTCGCAGCGGTTTGCGCGGCAGCTGGTGGCGGGTTGGAACAGTTGGCACGCGTCGGTATTTATCTGACCGATCTTGATGATTTTGCGGCGGTCAACGCGGTGATGGCCGAATACTGCGAAGGCGGTTTCCCCGCGCGCTCGACCATCGGTGTGGCCAGTTTGCCGCTTGGTGCCTCCGTCGAGATCGACGCGATCATGGTGCTCGCACACGCGCCATGAAATCAGCCGCGCCGAAGCGCGCCGCGTTGCCCGCAGCAGTCACGGATCCGGGTCTGTTGCCGGTTTCCACGCTGCCCGGGGTCGGACCGGCGCTCACGCGCACACTCGAACGACTCGGCATTCAGCGGGTGCAGGATCTGTGGTTTCATCTGCCGCTGCGCTACGAGGACCGCACCCGCATTACTCCGATTGCCGATCTGCGCGTGGGCGAGGCTGCGCAGGTGATCGGTGTCGTCGAGGCGAGCGAACGCGCCTTTCGCTATCGGTCGCAATTGCGCGTGGCGATCACCGACGCGTCACATGCGACACTGACGCTGCGGTTTTTCCATTTTCACCGTACCCAGATCGAGCAGTTCGCGCCCGGCGCACGAATCTGTTGCTATGGCGACGTGCGTTTTGGCACGCACGGCCCGGAGATGGTGCATCCGCAGTATTCACGTCTGCGCGATGGCGAGGTTGTGGCAGCCGCGGACCGTCTCACGCCGCTCTATCCGACCACGCAAGGGCTTGGACAAAAACGTCTGGCCGAGTTGATCACGCTCGGCCTGAAACGGTTGCCGGACGATGTGGCACTCGAACTGATTCCGCAGGCATTGCGCGAACCGTTGCGGCTGCATTCATTGCGCGAAGCGTTGCTGGTGGTGCATCGGCCCTCGCCGGATATCGATCTCTTGGCGCTCGCCGGCGGCACCCACGCGAGTCAGCAGCGGCTCGCCTTCGAGGAATTGCTGGCCCATCACCTGAGCTTGAAGCGCCTGCGCGCTGAAGTGCGCCGCTGTGCCGCTCCGGCGCTGGCGGGCGATGCTCGCCTGCGCAGCGCATTGCTCGGGCGACTTCCGTTCCGGTTGACCCGGGCGCAGCAGCGCGTCGTCGCCGAAATCATTGCCGATCTGGCTCAGGCGGTGCCGATGTTGCGGTTGGTGCAAGGAGATGTCGGTTCCGGCAAGACGGTGGTTGCCGCACTTGCCGCACTCGATGCGATCGAGGCCGGTTGCCAGGTTGCTCTGATGGCGCCGACCGAACTGCTGGCCGAACAGCATTGGCGACTGTTGAGCGAGTGGCTGGCACCGCTGGCAATACAACCGGTCTGGTTGGCCGGTAACGTTCACGGGCGCGCTCGCCAGCTGGCGCTCACCCAAGTGGCGGCCGGCGCGCCACTGGTGGTGGGCACTCACGCGCTGATGCAGGAGCGTGTTGCGTTCGCCCGCCTGGCGCTTGCCATCATCGATGAGCAGCATCGCTTTGGCGTTCACCAGCGGCTCGCCCTGCGCGACAAGGGAACGACCGGAAACACCATTCCGCATCAACTGGTGCTTACCGCGACGCCGATCCCGCGCACGCTCGCGATGACCGCCTATGCCGATCTCGATGTATCCGTGATCGACGAATTGCCGCCCGGCCGCAAGCCGGTCCGGACGGTTGCGATCTCCGATGCACGACGAGCGGATGTGGTCGAGCGCATTCGCTCGGCCTGTGCCGAAGGTCGCCAGGTTTACTGGGTATGCACGCTGATTGAAGAATCCGAGATGCTTGAAGCGCAGGCGGCGGAAGTCGCGCTGACGGAACTGCGTACCGCTTTGCCTGGCGTGGTGATCGACCTGTTGCACGGGCGCATGAAGGCGGCCGACAAGCAGGCGACGATGGACGCATTCAAGGCCGGGGCGACACGACTCCTGGTCGCGACCACGGTGATCGAAGTCGGTGTCGATGTACCCAATGCAAGTCTCATGGTGATAGAAAATGCCGAACGGCTCGGCCTCGCGCAACTGCATCAACTGCGCGGTCGCGTCGGCCGCGGCAGCGCCGCGGCGAGTTGCGTACTGCTGTACCGGCCACCGCTTTCGGATCTCGCGCGCGCGCGGCTTGCGGTGATGCGCGAGACCAGCGATGGATTCCGCATCGCCGAGCGGGACCTGGAGCTGCGCGGTCCGGGCGAAGTGCTCGGGACGCGTCAGACCGGGAAACTTGAATTCCGCATTGCCGATTTGATGCGTGATGCGCGGCTGCTGCCGGCCGTTCAGCGGGTCGGCGAGCAACTGCTGTGCGACGAGCCGGAACGCGCCGACCGGCTGCTGGCTCGTTGGCTCGGGGCCTCCACGCGCTTCGCGGGTGCCTAGGCGCTGGGGATCCCAAGCACGCGTCCGCGTAAGGTTGTTTCCATTGTCGCAATTGCAGCCGGGCGAACTCGCCATACGCTCCGCGCGATGCCCTTCTTGCGGGCCGAGCGTGTCCGTGCGGTTGAATGGAAACGTGTCCGGCGTACGCTGCCTGCGCTGTGGATCGGCACCCATAACATATCGCAGCCGGTTGGGCGATCCGCGCGAGAATTGACAACCTGGCAGCGTTGAATGTTTGCGAGTTGTCCGCGCGCGGTCCGCTGGTGGAATATCTGCGCCGCTGGGCGCGCAGCGGCGCCTTGCCGGAATCTTTCTCCGACCTGCCGCCCGGCGTATCGCGCGATGGCGTTCGTTGCGAGGAGTGTTGCGACCGTGCGGATTGATGGTTTTCACGGTTCCGTGGATGCCGGCGAGCACACAGTCGAGCGCGCGCACCTGCGTGGCCGTAAAATCGAGCATCTGCTCGATCCGGTGTATCACACCGATCCGTTGCACGGCAGTCGTGGCATTCTCGCGTTTCGCGATTACGGCAGCGACATTCTCGATCGTTTGCGCGCTGCGGGATTCCCGTCGGGCCGAGCGCCTGTCCTGCGCCGGCCGTATTCCGTCGCGCGTCCGCGTGACGTGATCGTTGCGGACGAGGCTTGACGGGAAAATTCCCGCGCGCCAACGATGGTGTGTCGCGCGGCGAGTGCATCCTTGCGAGTGAATCGCCGTCGGAGCCGAGGCACGCCGCGGTAACTTGCGTCAGTCCCGGCCTGCCGCTACTATGGCGCGCTTTTCCGCAGTCCCGCTGAGACAGGTCATGAAAGCCGACATTCACCCGAAATATCAACCCGTTGTCTTCCAGGACCGATCGAGCGACTTCGCCTTCCTGACGCGGTCGACCATGTCCAGCAACGACAAGATCAAGTGGGAAGACGGTCAGGAATATCCTCTGATCAAGGTTGAGATTTCCAGCCATTCGCATCCGTTCTACACTGGCAAGCAGAAGTCGATTGATGCCGGTGGACGCGTCGACAAGTTCCGCCGTCGTTACCGCTGATTGCGACACTGCGGACCGCCGGCCGCAAAGCGCAAAGGGTATTGGTCGCGACTCGTCCTGATGGACGGCAGCGACCCGGGGTCTATAGATAGTGGCGAACCGCTTGACCGGCTCTTTCGGCCCGGTCTCAGGTTCGCATGACGATCGCGCCGGAGAGCAGTCCGCCGGCGCACCAGTTCGCCCTTACCGGGCCTGTGCGAGGAGCCAGCCGTGTCCGACAAGTCCGTTCAATTCATCGATGCTGCCGACAATCGCAGTGCCACGCTGCCGGTGATCACCGGCAGCCTCGGCGACCCTGCGATCGATATCGGCAAGCTGCACAAGGAAACCGGCTACTTCACCTACGATCCAGGTTTCATGGCGACCGCTTCCACCAGGAGCGCGGTCACGTTCATCGACGGCGATGCGGGTGTATTGCTCTATCGCGGTTACCCGATCGAGCAGTTGGCCAAGCAGTCCAATTTTCTCGAAGTCGCCTATCTGTTGATCAATGGCGAACTGCCCGATCGCGCCGAATTCTCGAAGTTCGAGGACGACGTGACGCATCACTCGATGATGCACGAGGGGCTCAAGAACTTTCTGAACGGCTTTCATTACGACGCGCATCCGATGGCGATGCTGTGCGGCGTGATCGGTTCGCTGTCGGCGTTTTATCACGACACGCTCGACATCGGCGAGCCGGCCCAGCGCAAGCTCGCGGCGGTGCGTCTGATCGCGAAGATGCCGACGATCGCCGCGGCGGCGTATCGTTATTCGATCGGCTGGCCGATCCGCTACCCGCGCAACAACCTCGAGTACGTTACGCGCTTTCTGCACATGATGTTCGAAGTGCCGAGCGAGCCGTTGACGATAAGCCCGGTGGCGGCCCGGGCGCTGGACTTGTTGTTCATCCTGCATGCCGATCACGAGCAGAACGCGTCCACCTCGACCGTGCGACTGGTCGGTTCGACCGGTGCCAACCCTTATGCCTGCGTCGCCGCCGGAATTGCCGCGTTGTGGGGACCGGCGCATGGCGGCGCCAACGAAGCGGTATTGAAAATGCTTGAGGAAATCGGCGACGTGAAGAATGTCGCCAGTGCCGTCTCCAAGGCCAAGGACCGGGAGTCGGGGTTTCGTCTGATGGGCTTCGGCCACCGGGTCTACAAGAACTACGACCCGCGCGCCGCGATCATCCGCGAGATGTGCCATCAGGTGCTGGATGAACTTGGCGCAGAGGATCCGCTGCTCGATATCGCACTCGCGCTCGAGGAAGTCGCGCTCAAGGACCCGTATTTCGTCGAACGAAAACTGTATCCGAATGTCGACTTCTATTCCGGCTTGATCTACAAGGCGCTGCGCATCCCGACCGAGATGTTCACGGTCATGTTCGGCATTGCACGCACCGCGGGCTGGGTCGCCCACTGGCTCGAACAAAACGAAAGTGCCGACACCAAGATCGGACGCCCGCGCCAGGTTTACACCGGCAGTGTCAAGCGCGACTACGTGGCGTTGGCCAAGCGATAAGAGAGCAGGGCGGGGCCTAACCCTTGGACCTGTCAAGCATTTCCTCGACGGCAGCGAGCGTCACTCGCCGCATCGGTTTCGCGCCGGAGCGGTCCAGCGGCGCCTGGCGCAGCCGATCGTAGGGCAGCACGGTCAGGTCGATCGGAACATCGCCGGCGGCGAACAGGAATACCGGGAACTGTGTGACAAGGTCGCGCGTCAGGCGTAACCGGCGGTCTTTTTCGCGATACGGAATCGCGCGTTCGCACAAAAATCGGGCGATCTCGAGCGCATCGTCCGCATGAAGATGCAGGCACACCGCGGAATGTTCGTCGGCGCTGCCATCAAGTACCGGGCCGACCAGGCGTGGGTCCCAGGCCGCGAAGAATCGCAATGCGTCACGGGCGGCTTCACGCCAGCGGCGCAGGATGCGAGGTTGTGACTCGCGCTGGAACAGTCGCTGGTGTTCGCGCAAGGCGTCCGCGATTTCGCCGTTGTCCGGAAAATTCAGCTCGCCCGGTATTCCGAGCTGTTCAGCTGCCTTGTGTTTGGCATGCTGGTAGTCGCGCAGACCGCTCTCACTGATCAGACGCGCCGCTTCGACAGCGATGCTGCGGCGGCGTTGCCGGGTGCGTGCTGGTTGATTTGGCACGGGTTCTAGAATACGTCGTAGGCTTCGCGCTGCTCGGTATTCCGGCGCGACTCGTCCGATTGCGCCTCCAGGCGCGCTACGTCTTCGACCTTGAACATTTCAAGTATCGCTCCGGGCTGGCTCGATGGCGCGAGCAGACCGGTATCCGGATCAATGCGTGCAGTCGTGATGCCGGCCGGCATGTCGAACGGTTCGTTCGGCACATCTTTCAGCGCGGCGCGCATGAAGTCGATCCAGATCGGCAACGCCACCTTGGCACCGAATTCACCATGGCCGAGCGAGCCGAAGTCGTCTAGCCCGAGCCAGCAACTGGTGACCAGATCCGGATTGAACCCGGTGAACCAGCCGTCGCGATGGTCGTTGGTCGAGCCGGTCTTGCCGGCAAGATCCGTGCGCTTCAACACCATTGCCGCCGAGCCGGTGCCGCGCCTTATGACATCGCGCATCATCGAGGTAAGCAGATATGCGTTGCGCGGATCGATCACGCGTGGCGCGAGATGCGGCTGTGTGTTCGCCGCCGCCGCGGTCGCAACCGTTGCCTGGGCGGAAGCAATCGGACTGAGGCCGGCGCCGGATGCGACGGGTGGTTTCGTACTCGCGGCGCTTTCCGGCGTCGCCGCCTGATCACCGGCAAGCGAGCGTTCCGGACAATTTTGGCACGCGACTGCCGGGTCGGCCTGAAACACGACGTGACCATCGCGGTCCGTTATCGTGTTGACAACGAAGGGATCTATCAGGAATCCGCCGTTGGCGAACACGGCATAGCCGCGCGCCATCTCCATCGGCGACACCGCCGCGGTGCCGAGGGCCATCGAAAGGTTGTCGGGTATCTGATCGAGACTGAAACCGAAACGCGTGGCGTACTCGCGTGCGTAATGCACGCCGATCGCGTCGAGCAGCCGCACGGATACCAGATTGACCGATTTGACCAGCGCTTCGCGCAGGCGCATCGGTCCGGAAAACTTGCCGTCGTCGTTCTGCGGCGCCCAAATGCCGTTCGGCTTGGACGGATCCGGAAAAACCGCCGGCGCATCGTTGATCACCGACGCCGGTGTGAAGCCATGCTCGAACGCGGCTGAGTAAATGAAGGGTTTGAAACCCGATCCGGGGCTGCGTGCACTCATGGTGGCGCGATTGAACTTGCTGCGCACGAAGCTGAAGCCGCCGTTGAGCGCGCGCACTGCGCCATTCTCCGGATCGAGTGACACCAGTGCCGCTTGCGCCGCCGGTATCTGCGACAGTCGCCAGTCTCCATCGTCGTCACGTCCGAGACGCACGATGTCGCCGACCCTGAGCACGTCGGCTACCTTTTTCGGGGCCCGGCCGCGCCGGTTTTCGTTGATGTACGGGCGCGCCCAGGACATGGCGTTGAGGGTAAGCGGCACGCTTTGCCCGTCGTCCAGATAGACCAGTGCAGTAGTGGCGCTCAACTGCGTCACCAGGCCCGGCACCAGGCCAGCGGTACGGTCATGATCGGCCAGCATCCGGTTCCAGTCCTCGGGCGTCGAAGAGCTTTCCAGATCAACGTGCGCTTCGGCCCCGCGATAACCGTGGCGTTGATCGTAGTCCATTAGGTTGTTTCGCAGCGCCTGGTTGGCGGCTTCCTGCAGGGTGGAGTTGATCGTGGTCCTGACGACATACCCATCGGTCAGCGCGGTATTGCCGAGCTTGTCGATGGCCTGCTGGCGGACCATCTCCGCCACGTAGGGCGCATTGACCTCGATGGGTGGCTCGTGTGCGAATGCCAACTCGGGCGTGGCAACTGCCTGATCGTACGCGGTCTTGTCGATGAAATGATTGTCGAGCATGCGCCCGAGCACGTAATTTCGCCGCTGTATCGAGCGCTCGCGGTTGTACAGTGGGTTGCCGGTCGACGGGAACTTCGGCAATGAGGCCAGCATCGCGCATTCGGCCAAGGTCAACTCCGGCAGGGTCTTGCCATAGTAGAACTCGGCGGCTGCGGCGACGCCGTAGGAGCGATGGCCGAGGAAGATCTTGTTCAGATAGAGTTCGAGTATCTCGTTCTTGGTCAATGCGCTCTCGATGCGGAACGCAAGAAATATCTCGGACAATTTGCGCGTGTAGCTTTTTTCCGGACTCAGGAAAAAGTTGCGTGCGACCTGCTGGGTGATGGTCGATCCGCCTTGGGACTTGCCGCCGCCCGAGACCACGACATGCAGTCCCGCGCGCAACGTACCCTGCCAGTCCACACCTGGGTGCTGGTAGAAGTTCGCGTCTTCGGCGGCGAGGAAGGCATATTTCAGCCGCTCCGGCACATCTGCCATATTCACCGGCCGACGATGCGTTTCGCCGAACGTGGCGATCAGCTTGTCGTCGGCGGAGTAGACCCGCAACGGAATCTGCATACGCACGTCCTTGAGCGCCTCGACCGAGGGCAGGCGCGGCGCGATCAACCAATAGGCGATGCCGATGCCGAGCGCGCCGACCAATGCACCGGCCAACGCAAGATAAAGCGCATAACGCAGGAGACGAACGAGTATTTTCATGCCGATTGGCGAGGATGTGATGGCAGTCAACGTCAGCGAGGCCGACATCGGAGTATAGATCGCGTGGCGGATGGCTTACAGGTCGCGAGGGCGCTATCTGCAAGCGGGGCTGCGGTTGAATAATGCTCTGATCTGTTCGGCACAGGCGTCGCGAGGCGCAGATAGAGCCGGTGCCGCGTGCGTAGAACAGCTCCAGAGCGCCCTTAAGCCACTGTCTTGGCACGGGTTTGCCAATCTGGTAAAAGCCGTGTTGATAATTCGTTAGAGTTTAGATTTAATGTCAAGGCGCATGTTTCGCTCGTAAGGGCCCGTGGGAAGGGGAAAAGTGTGAGCCCGTTCACTCCAAAGACTCCATCGCTGGTCGGCGTTGACGTCAGCTCGACCGCAGTCAAGTTGCTGCAACTTGGTCAGGCCAACGGTCGTTACCGCGTCGAACACTATGCGGTCGAGGCTCTGCCGCCCAATGCAGTGGTCGAGAAAAACATCGTCGAGGTCGAGGCGGTCGGCGACGCGATTCGCCGTGCGCTGAATCGGTCCGGCAGCAAGGCGAAGTTCGCGGCTGCCGGCGTTGCCGGTTCGGCGGTGATAACCAAGATCATTCCGATGCCGGCCGACTTGTCCGAAGACGATATGGAGGCACAGATACAGGTTGAGGCGAACCAGTACATTCCGTATCCGATCGACGAGGTCAGCCTCGATTTCGAAGTGCTTGGTCCGCTCAAGGACAATCCGGATATGGTTAACGTTCTACTCGCCGCTTCGCGCACCGAGAACGTTGATCTGCGCGTTGCCGCACTGGATCTCGGCGGCCTCACCACGCGCGTCATCGATGTCGAGGCTTTTGCGATGGAGAACGCGTTCCGGCTGATCGCGGACCAGCTGTCGGTTCCCAGGGATGCGGTGATCGCGGTTGTCGACATCGGTGCGACGATGACTACTCTGATCGTCCTCAAGAATCAGCGCACCATATACTCGCGTGAGCAGGTGTTCGGCGGCAAGCAGCTCACCGATGAAGTCATGCGAAGGTACGGCTTGAGTTACGAGGAGGCCGGCCTCGCCAAACGCCGGGGCGGTCTGCCCGAGTCCTACGAGAGCGAGGCACTGGAGCCGTTCAAGGAAGCGATGGTCCAGCAGTTGAGCCGGCTGCTGCAATTCTTCTTCGCCGGCAGCGAATACAGCAAGGTTGACCAGGTCGTCATCGCCGGCGGCTGCGCATCGATCGAAGGCGTCCCCGAATTGATCGAAGAACAGCTCGGCGTCCCGTGCGTGGTAGCCAATCCGCTGGCAAACATGTCGCTCTCCGGCCGCGTGCAGGCGCAGTCGCTGGCGCGCGACGCGCCGGCGCTCATGATCGCTTGCGGTCTTGCGCTGAGGAGTTTCGACTGATGGCGAGAATCAATCTCCTTCCATGGCGCATCGAACGTCGCAAGCAGCGCGAGCGCGAATTCTACGGTTTGCTCGGCGCTGCCGGTGTCGGCGGGCTGCTGGTCATGTTCATCTGGGTTGGATGGATGAGCGCGCGCATCGACAATCAGGGTGCGCGCAACAATTACCTAAAGGCCGAGATCAACACGCTCGACCAGAAGATTGCTGAAATCGCCAAACTCGATGATACCCGGGCGCGCCTGCTCACGCGCAAGCAGATCATCGAGCAATTGCAGTCGAACCGCTCGCAGATGGTCCATTTGTTCGACGAGATGGTGAGGACCATACCCGACGGCGCACGCCTGACCTCGATGAAGCAGGCTGGCGACACGCTCACGCTTGCCGGTGTGGCCGAATCCAGCGCGCGCGTCGCCACCTACATGCGCAATGTCGACGTGTCGCCGTGCATGGGGCATTCGGACTTGGAAAAGATCGAGAACAAGACCGGTGACAAGGGCATCGACAAGCAGTTGCCGTACGTGTTTTCACTCAGGGTAAAACTGAACAATCGCACGGAGATCGCGCAGGACGGGAAGGCAGCCGCCGATCAGGAAGCCACCAGCGATTGTGGGAAAGCGGCGACTACGGTTCCGGCAACGTCCGGGGTTGCCGCACCGTCGCCGGGCACGCCGAATCGCTCGACGCCGCCGGCGGCGGCACCAGCGCAGCGAGGAGCGACGCCATGAGCTTCTTCGACGATCTGCGCAATCTCGATCGCAACAATATTGGTGCTTGGCCAAAGGCGGTCAAGACCTTTTTCGCCATGCTGGTTTTCGGCTTGATCCTGCTGGCCGGCTGGTGGTTCAAGATCCGCAACCAGCAGGACACCCTTGATGCCGGCGTCCGCGAGGAGACCACGCTGAAGGCCGATTTCGCCAAGAAACAGCAGCGAGTGGTCAAGCTGCCCGCCTATCGCAAGCAACTCGACGATATGTCGGCGATGTTGCACATGATGGTGCTGCAACTCCCAAGCACTACCGAGATGCCCAATGTGCTCGTGGCCATCTCGCAGACTGCACTTGCGGCCGGAATCGAGACCGAACTGTTCCAACCCGGCCCTGAGGTCGCCAAGCAGGTGTATGCCGAAAAGCCGATTACGCTGAAGATGCTCGGCACCTACCACCAATTCGGTACGTTCATCAGCGACGTTGCGTCGTTGCCGCATGTCGTGATTTTGACCATGCACAATGTCTCGTTGCAGCCGGCCAAGAATGCCGGCAAGAACGGGGCTCCCGACGAGCAGTTGCTGCTCGAAGGGACGGTGAAAACCTACCATTACCTTGATGATGAAAATCCGAATGCCGTGGCTGCGTCGGCGGCGGGCAAGGGCAAGAAAGGCAAGGCACCGGCGAAACGCGCCCGGGGAGGACGCTGAGATGCACGATCGCAGCCAGTTCGCATCGCGTCTCCTGCTTTTCGTGGTGACCCCGGTGGTGCTTGCCGGCTGCACGCGCGGGAGTGCCGATCTGCACCAGTGGGTTGCCGAGCAGAAGGCCAAGAAGGGTGCACCGCTCGACCCGCTGCCCGAGGTCAAGACCTTCGAAAAGTTTGTCTACCAGGATCAGAATCTGCGCGATCCATTCGCGCCGAGCGAATCGGAAAAGGCCGAGCGCACCGAAAATGGCCCGCATCCGGACCAGAACCGGCCGCGCGAACCGCTTGAGGCATTTCCGCTCGATGGCCTCAAGATGGTCGGCACCATCGGTGCCGGCAAGTCGCTGCAGGCGCTCATCAAGGATCCGACCGGTGTCATCCACCGCGTAGGCGCCGGGAGCTACCTCGGCCAGAACTACGGTCACGTCATCGCCATAGCCGAGGACCACATCGACCTGGTCGAGCTGGTCCCGCGTGGCGACAGCTGGATGGAACACGCAGCGAAGATCTCCTTGGCCGACACCGAGAAATGACCGACCCATTGGGGGTAATGCAATGATGACGACAACAGTTTTCGAACCGGAGCAGCATCGGGCTCCCGCCGCGGGTCGAGCGCGTCTCGCCTGGCTGTTCGCTGTGTTCGGCCTGTTGCTGGCCGGTACCGCTCGCGCCGACAACTCGCTCGAGAATATCGCCTGGCATGCATCGCCCGGCGGCAAGGTCGATATCACGATGACATTCGCCGGGCCGGTCGCGGCCCCGCAGACGTTCACGACCAATACGCCGCCGCGCATCGCGCTGGATATTGCCAATACCCGCAACGGCCTGAGCAAACGCCACATCGACATCGGCACCGGGGCCACCGCTGGTGTGTCGGCGGTCGAGGCCGGCGGTCGCACGCGCGTCGTCATCGATCTGTACCGACCCGCGGCCTACGACACCCGCATCAGCGGCAATACCCTGGTGGTGAGCGTCGGCAGCAGCGCAGCCGGTTCCGGCGCGAACGCCACCGCAGTCGCCGTCACTGATCCGACCAAGCGCGTTTCCGGCGCGCAAAGACTCACCGTGACCAATATCGATTTTCGCCGTGGCAAGGACGGTGCAGGTCGCGTACTGGTCAGCTTTTCGGGACCGGGCGCCACCGCGGACGTCAAGCGCGAAGGCGACAGGGTCGTGCTCGATCTGTTCAACGTCACGCTGCCGCCGCGCCTGGCACAGAAGCTGGACGTGCTGGATTTCGCCACGCCCGTGCAATCCATCGAGACGCGCACACATGACTCCGGTGTACGCATGCAGATCAATGTAGCGCCGCCGTTCGAACAACTGGCCTATCAGACCGGCAACGAGTACGTGGTGGAGGTTTCGCCGAAAAAAGCGGCGAAGCCCAAGGGCAAGAACGCCGAACCGGTCTACAGCGGCAGCCGGGTCACATTCAATTTTCAGGACATTCCAACGCGCTCGGTACTGCAATTGATCGCGGACGTATCCGATCTCAACATCGTGGTTTCCGACAGCGTGCAGGGCAATGTCACGCTGCGGCTGATCAATGTGCCGTGGGATCAGGCGCTGGATATCGTGCTGCGGGCCAAGGGTCTGGACAAGCGCAAGCAAGGCAACGTGATCTGGGTTGCACCCCAGAAGGAAATCGCCGAGCGTGAACAGGCGCTCGCGAGCGCGCGCATGAAGCACGACGAACAGGAAGATCTGGTATCGGACTACATTCCGATCAGCTATGGCAAGGCCAAGGACATTGCCGACTTGCTGACCAAGGAAGCAAAGACCAACCAGACTGCTGGCGGTGGCGGTGGCGGTGGCTCCAATGGCCAGACCCAACGTGGTTTCCTGTCGGCGCGTGGCAGTGTCACCTACGACGATCGCACCAATACTTTGCTGGTCAGCGATATTCCGTCGAAGATCGCGGAGGTTCGGCAACTCGTCTCGGTACTCGATCGACCGGTACAGCAGGTCTTGATCGAGTCGCGAATCGTCGTCGCCACCGACAGTTTCGCGCGCGAACTCGGCGTGCGCTTCGGCGTCAGCGGCGGCTACGAGGACAGCAACGGCAACGTCATCTCGACCTCGGGCACCGTAGCGGGCACGGATGCGATGAGCAACGTCGCGCTCGGCAATCGCTTTCAGCCGGGGCAGCGCAGTCTGCCCAATGTCGCGCCAGGAGTGGTGCCGGGCGGCATCGCGGTACCGTCTCTGGGCAATCGCCTCAACGTCAACATGCCGGTGACCACTCCGGCCGGCAGTTTCGGTCTCGCGATCCTCGGTGCGGACTACCTGCTCGATCTCGAATTGTCCGCGGCGCAGACCGAAGGACGCGGTGAGGTCATTTCCACGCCGCGTGTTATCACGGCCAATCACAAGGAAGCCGATATCAAGCAGGGCCAGGAGATCGGATACGTAACCTTCCAGAATTCCGGCGCCGGCGGTGTCGGCACGGCCACGGTGCAGTTCAAGGAAGCCGTGCTCGAACTCAAGGTCACGCCGACGATCACGGCGGACGATCGGATCTACCTGAATCTCAACGTGAAGAAGGACGCGCTCAACGGCTTCATCAGCGTACCGGGCGGCGGTCAGGTGCCGCAGCTCGATACGCGCCAGATCAACACTGCGGTATTGGTCGACAACGGCCAGACCGTCGTGCTCGGTGGCGTATATGAAGTGAACAAGCAGGACAATCTGACCAAGGTGCCGTTTCTCGGCGATGTGCCGATTCTCGGCAATCTGTTCAAGAAAACCCAGCGCAACGACACCAAGGCGGAACTCCTGATTTTTGTCACGCCACGCATCCTGGGCGACAGCCTCAAGTGATCGTAACGACTCGAGCCGAACACGAAAACCATATGCGCCTTTGGAGAACATCTATGAACCTTGTCGCCAAGACCCTGACGCTGCTGCTTGCCGGCCTCGCGCTCTCCGCTTGCGGTGGCGGCGGTGGCGACGGCCACGGGGCATTCACGCCGCCCGCCAGCGGCACCATCACACTGACTGCGACAACCACGATGTTGCCGCTCAACGCCGCCAACAGCGCATGGTTCCCGACCTCACCGTTTTCGGCCGAGGTCGACATCAACTGGCGCTATGCCGATGGGACACCGGTTTCGGGGCATGATCTGTCGTGCAGCATCAGCCCGATCGAGGTCGCAAGCATCCATATCCTCGACGATCCGACCACGACCGAAGACGAGTCGGCGATCGACTACGGCAACGTCCAGGCGCACTCGGACACCGGACACGCGGTGTGCTATGTGTTTGCGCGCGGTCGCGCCGGCACCGCCGTGCTCACCGTCGGAGCGGTCGATCCGATCACCAGCGCGAGCCTGTCATCGTCGCTGACGTTTACGGTTTCCAGTGCGTCGGGCCCGCTGCCGGCGACGGTCACCGCCGTTGCGCAGCCGGCCGGCATCTATATTCCGGGCTCCGGTGGAATACAGAGTTCGGTTCTGTCTATTGCGGTTCTCGACGGCAGCAACCAGCCGGTACCCGATCCGGTCGACGGCAACACCGGTGTCGACAACGTGCTGGTGGAAATCGTCGGCGATGGCGGCGGCGCGCGGTTGTCGGCCAATTCGGTCGCCGGGCCGGTCAGCGGTTCATCGGTGTCGACGCATTCCGTGCACGGCGTTGCCAGCGCATCGGTGCAGTCGGGAACGTTGCAGGGCCCGCTTCAGATCCGCGTCACGGTCGATCGCGCCGACAACAATGTGACCAACGGCATCGCCGATGCGCTGTCGACGACGACCAGCGTGGTCGTATCGGACGGCAAACTGTACAGCCTTCAGATCACCTCGCCGACAATTGCTCCCAACCTGCCCACGATCACGATCAACTCGATATCCAACCAGGTGACGACCGGGGCCGGAGCGATCCCGCCCGATCCGGACGCGACCTTGAGCCTTGCTGTGAGCGCATTGGCCACGGACCGCCAGGGCAATCCGGTGATCCCGGGCACGCCGATTCAATTCGGGGCGGTGGATGAGCCGGTCGGTGCGCCCGGAGCGCCCGACGACAACCAGTTCGAGTTGTCGGGCTTCGACGGCAATCCGCAGGAGGGTGCTACGCTGTTCACCGCGCCGGGCGGCCATTTCACGACCGGTGGCGGTGGCGCCGGACCCGGCGACGCGCTGATCGTTTTCGGCAAGGCCGTCGACGGCAATTCGGATCTGGAAAGTGCCAAGACCGTGCAGACGGTCAACAGCGCGACCAGCCTCAATGTCGCGTCCGCGTTCAATCGCAACGACACCACCGGCGTCAGCGTCGATTACGGTGCCGTCCTGCCCTATCTGATCGGCCGGGCGCAGCACGGCAACATCACCGCGCAGGGCACCACCGATGATTCGGGTATCGTCCATGCGAGCCTCTCGTACACGGTGAACTCGGTTGGCAATTCGGTGGCGATCTGGGCGCAGGGTGATGGAATCGATCGGGTGACCGGTGACTCCCGACAGGTGGTCGATGCCGGAACGCTGGTCTATCCGGGTGTTGCGCCGGCGACGTTGTTCGTATCGCCGCTGACCATCGCCGGCAACAGCACGCAGACGATCAACGTATGCGTCAACGACGCTTTGGGGATCCCGCTGCGCGGTGTGGTGGTCGGTTTTGCGTACGAATTCACCGCCGGCGGCAGCGGCAGCCTCGACGGCCAGCCGGGAAGCGGAACCTTCGCCGGCACCACCGGCGTCAATGGCTGCACGCAGGGCACCGCCGTCACCAGCGACGTCCCGTCTTCGGAAACCGCGATGACCGCGGGGACACTCGATATCACGGCGGCCGGCCAGTCGGCGCAGATCATGATCCAGTCGCCCATCGCGCCACCGACGCCGACAACCGCGACATTGACGGTGACAGTCGATCCATCCAACGACACTAGTTCGGATTCCGTCACGATCTCCGATGGCTTTTCCGGATTTTCTCCTCCCGGCCAGCAGACGACCTGTCCAACCTCTTCGTCTTCGAACCGCACATGTACGTTTACGTTTGTCGTGGGTACCGCCGTGACGTTGACTGCGAGCGGACCCAATACCTTCACGGGCTGGAGTGGCGATTGCCCGGACACCGGCAGTTCGACGATGGTAACGATGAGCGGCGACATGAGCTGCACGGCGACATTCACTACGATGTGATTGGCTGTCGGTGCCTTGCCAATCCAGGGGTCGCGCAAGCGGCCCCTGTTTTCGTGTACCAGCCCGGACAGGTCCCA
>JBAUWF010000044.1:0-2718 GCA_049583635.1 Rhodanobacteraceae bacterium | reverse complement strand
CCTGCAGGCCGGTGCCGGTCGCGAAGTAGGAACGCACTTCGTCGGCGAAGTCGTTGCCGGGATCGGTGTCGAGTCCCTTCGCGTGCTGTGCGTAGATGATGCCGTGGAGCATCAGCGAGTTGAGCGGGAACAGCGGGCCCTGGCGCACGATGCCGCCGTAGGTGTCGGCGTCGCGGTAGGTGATCCAGCGCTGGCGGTTGTCGCCGACGCCCGCGAACGCATGATCCCAGCCGCCGCGCCAGATCGAATCGGCGGTGCGCAGCCAGAACGGCGAAGGCCAGGTGTTGGTCGTGAGATTGATGAAGAGATCGGGCTTTATCGCGCGCAGGTCGCGAATCAGCGCGATCGCGGCCGCGAAATCGCTGTCGAATTCGCTGCCGGGCGTGACCTTGTCGGGGCTGCCGGTGCCGTCGAGCTTGAACTGGTTGATGCCGTACTTCTTGAGCAATGTCACCGCGACATCGTGGAAAAGTTCGTAGTACTTCTGGCCGGACAGCGCGATGCCCTGATCGTCGACGGTGTAGCCGGCCTTGCGCGCGGCTGCAAGCCGCAGCTTGCGCGGCGGTCCGTAGCCGCCCCACGGCGACAGCCACACACCGGGCGCGGCGCCGTACTTGGCGGCGGCTTGTTCGAGCGGCGTGAAACCGTGCGGAAAATCCTTGCTGAATTGCCACAGGTGCGAGTGATCGTCCCAGCCATCGTCGAACAGGAACGAATCCATCGTCACGCCGCGCTCGCGCACGAGCTTTTGTCCGAACGCGTT
Organism: Rhodanobacteraceae bacterium; assembly: GCA_049583635.1. Lineage (GTDB taxonomy): Bacteria > Pseudomonadota > Gammaproteobacteria > Xanthomonadales > Rhodanobacteraceae > Dokdonella_A. Next base: position 1,955 of record JBAUWF010000044.1, on the reverse strand, counting down.
GATGCGCTCGAGCGCTTCGGCTTCGGTGTACGGCGTGAAGTAACCGATGTCGTACCACGAGTTGTAATGCAGGAAGGTGCGGAACGGCGTCGCGCGCTCGTTCTCGAGATAAGCCTGGAAGCCGCGCCGCAACTGGCCGCGCGGTACGACACCGAACACGGCCGAGTAATTCGTCGCGACTTTGGCGCGAAGCGGGAGCGCGCGCTTGAGCGTCATCGTCGCGTGATTGCCGATGACGCTCGCTTCGGCCATCGGATGCTCGAAGCCGAAGTAGCGCTCGTCGGCGACGATGGGCGAACCGCTTGCGGTGCCGTCGACCCAGGCGTGGTCGAGATTCATATCGATCAGCATGACCGAAGCAAGATCGAGCGCCTTGTCCGATTCGAAGCGCAGTTCCTCACGCACGTAGCTGGTGCCGTCGCGAAGTAACGCGCGCCAGGCGACGTGCAGACCGGTCGCCGGATTGACGAGGCTCGCTGTCAGAGCGATACCGGAAAGACGATCGGCACGCCGCGCCGCGTCCGGTTTCGCCGCGACCGCGGCGCAGGCGAGCGCGCCTTCGAGCCGGAAACGGCTCGCATCGATCGGCTTGCCGTCGCGCGGCAACACCGAGAACAGCTCGCCGTTGAGTGCATGCGTCGCGCCGGTGAAGCGGTTGTCGAACGCCGCCAGATGCAGACTGCCGTTGTCGTTCGTGATCGCGAAACGCAATGCGCCATTGGCGAGTTCGGCGCCGCTTTTGCCGATCTCGCAACGCGCCTTGCCCGGATCGGCGGGCAGCCACGGCGGCGGCAGGGTGTCCGCCGACGTGGCCATCGCGTGGTCGATGTGCGGGAGACAAAGCACCGCGATCGTCGCGGCCATGACGGCATATCGATTCATGCGCAGTCCCGTGATTGCAGGAGATGTTGGAAATCAACCCGGGATGGTCGGGTAGCCGACGCATGATAGCGGCGATTGTAAGCCTGCGAAAAAAACCCCGGACCCGTCGCACGCGCATGACGCGCCCCAATGCAAGTCAGCAACGTGTACAGTCGTTGCCTTCCGCGGAAGGAACGCAGGCATGAACCTCGATGACATTCGTCACGATGCGGTCGCACAACGTTTCGAAATGATCGTCGAAGGACACGCCTGCGTGCTCGATTACCGGTTGGCGGATGGAATCATGACGATCACGCATACGCGCGTACCGGCAGCGGTCGGAAACCGCGGCATCGCGGCGGCGCTGACGCGCAACGCGCTGGAAACTGCGCGAGCCAGCGGTTGGCGCGCCGTCGCGGCGTGCTCCTATGCGGCCGCGTATATCCGGCGCCATCCGGAATACGCGGATCTCGCGAGCTGAGGAAGGTTATTGCCTGCCGCTACTCCATGAAGATAGATGCCGGCTAGGCAACGCCCTGCAGCGACGATTCGTGTTCTGTGGTGGTGCCATCGTCAATTTCGAGCCGGCTGTCGATGTCACGTACTCCGCGCATCAGCCATAGTGCCGACATCAACTTGTTGAGATCTTCCGGTTGAACGGTTCCGCGCAATGTCACGCGACCGTCTGCTACCGATGTGTGCACGGCGTGCGGATGGGCGATCAAGTGACCGAGGCGCGCGCGGATGCGTTCGTTCAATTGATCGTCGCTCGGCGAGTCGTTGCGCAGACGCGAGCGCAGATTGGCGATGGCGCCGCGGCCCTGGTCGAGGGCGTGTTTCGCCTGGCCGCGCGCGTACTCGCGCATGCCATGCGTGGCGCTGAGCATCTTGTCCTGGGCCACGACGCGCCGACGGCGACCGCGGTGCGGGTCGAAGTAGTACATGGCGCCGGCGCCGAGGGCAGCCGCGCCAAGAGCGGTCAAAAGTTGTCTCATCGCAAGTCCTCCTGGGTAAATGTCGTGCGTCCAAGCCTAACGCGCCGCGCCTGACACCCAGCCGAACGGGGAGCTGATCACGGGCGGAGGAGGACACTG
>JBAUWF010000043.1:0-10746 GCA_049583635.1 Rhodanobacteraceae bacterium | reverse complement strand
GTTGAACGCCCGCTCACGATGCCGCGCGCTCCCCCGGTGGACCAGCGATCCTGTTGCCATACCGCGTTCAACACCGACCCGTCGGTCGGGTCGAGTGTCAGCGAAGGTTCAACTTCGGCGTTGACATAGAGCGTGCCGACCGGCGCAACCCCATCGCAATTGTTCGCAAATGGCGACGGTGCCGACGCGACGTATTGCGGATCGAGAGTCGGCGCGGGTGGCGGCGCGGGGGGCGGGGGAGTGGTAGGCGGCGGGGCGCTGCTCGAACTGTTGGATGAGCCGCCGCAACCGGCAAGCACGCAAATGATGCTGGCCGACGCCAACCAGGTCAGCGCGAAGAATGGTTTCATGTTCGGCACTCCCCCGGGAAGCGGCGTCGACGTCATTCTACAAGATTGACGAAGTCTTTCGTAGCGGTGACTACCACAAAGGCCAACGACTGCTGGTCAAGGAGCGGTCATTCCAGCTTGGCGATCGGGTCAAGTCCGCCTTGCTTGCGCGCGAGGTCGTCCGTTGACGTCATGCACCAGCGGTCGCGTCCGTCGCGCTTGGCAGCGTAGAGCATCGCATCGGCCCGTTGCAGCAAGTCTGCGGAGGACGCGGACGCATCGTCATGAAATGCGATGCCGATACTGGCACTGATCCGCAAGGTCTGCGGATTGTTTTCATTGGACAGCAAAAACGGCTCGCGCATGGTCCTGACGATGCGATCGGCGGCGGCCGTGACGATCTCGCGTTGCGAAATGCCCTCCATGATCACCGTGAATTCATCGCCGCCCAGACGTGAAATCGAGTCGGAAAAACGCAGACACTGCTCAAGGCGTCGCGCGAACGCCCTCAGCAACACGTCGCCGACCGCGTGACCGTGACGATCATTGATCTGCTTGAGACCATCCACGTCCACATACATGAGCGCGAGCGGCGAGTTCTGGTCGGCACTGCGATCGATGGCGCGTTGCAGACGCTCGAAAAAACCCTTGCGGTTGAGCAACCCGGTCAGCTCATCGTGGTAAACCAGTTCCGTCAGCCGCTGCTCTTCAAGCTTGGACGCCGTGACATCGTGGATCATGAGGTGAATGCCGACCACTTGGCGCTGGTCCTCCGCGAACTCCGGGAGGCAGGTGAATTCCTTGCATCGATATGTCGTACCGCTTCCGGATTCATCTTCGAAACTCACCTGTTCGCCGGCTAGCGCGCGGCGCAGATACGGTTCAAGTTGGGCATACGCATCCGCACCGATAATGTCGGCGACCCGGTGGCCGATGATCTTTTCACGACTGCGCTGAAAGCTCATTTCGTAGGCGCTGTTGACGAACTCGTACCGCAATGAGCTGTCGATGTACGCTATGCGCAACGGCAACGCATCGGTGATGGTAACCATGCGGCGTTCGTTGCGCCGCAGCGCGCGTTCCGCCGCACGCTGCTCGGTCATGTCCTGCGCATAACCAACCACGATCGTGCTGCCGTCCTCCTCGGTATGCAGACGATTGTGGTATTGCCACGCGCGCTCTCTGCCGTCGCGGTGCAGCAGTATTATGATGCCGCGATCGCCGCCCGTATTGCGGATCGCCCGCAGATAGTCCGCGTATCGCCCGCGCAGCCCGGCAGGCATGAACTCGACCAGAAAGTGTCCGAGCAGATCCGCGATACGATAGCCCAGCGACTTGGCCGCGGCCGGATTGATCGACAGGATCTGTCCGTCCATGTCATGCGTGCAGATGAACCCAACACTCTGCTCGAAAAGATCACGGTAGCGACGCTCGCTGGCTTCCATCGCGCGGATGACACGGCGTTCCAGCGTGACGTCGCGCACTTGCGACAAGCGGGCCGGAACCCCGCGGAAATCCAGTTCGCTGCTGTGAATCTCGACGAACACCGTCGACCCGTCACGAATACGGTGACGCCAGATCCCCAGATATGCGCAATCGGGTACAGCCGCCGACATCAGTTCCCGCAATCTGGGTGCATCCTCCGGATGGCGAATGTCGTCGAGCGACATCGACGGCCATTCATCATCGGTGTAGCCATACAAGGTCGATGCGGCCTGGTTGGCGGCCAGCAGCCGTTGGGTATCGCGCGCGTGTATCAGCACCGGAAAGGGGTTGTTGTCGAACAGCACACGCAGCGCGCCGCCATTTGCTCGCGTCGTATCTCGTGCCAGTCGACGCGCGATGGCATGGCTGATCGACCGCGCGAGCTGCGCGGCATCCATCGAGTCCTTCGCGAACCAATCGTCCGCACCGGCCCGGATCATCCCGGTGCCATCGGCTTGCGGCGAGCTGCTTGCTGCAATGATGGATACATCCGCCGGATGAGCGCGCAGCCGCCGGATCAGATCCTCTGCGGTGCTGTCCGGCGCGCCGACTATCAGCAGCACCAGATCTACCGGATGGCGATCGAGGTGGTCCAACGCAGCTTCGAACGATTGCTGCTGGACAAGCTGCGCTTGCGCCAGCGGCTCGTGCATCCGCAGCGTCTCGGCGAGAGCGGTTTCGTCCGCCGATCTCGCAACGAGCAGAACGCTCAGCGGGGCTGACGTTATCGTTGACATCCGTCCTGGGCGCCGGTTCTTGCCGGCGTCGGCATCTTGCTGACTGACGGAGTCTAGCAGCCCGATGGAAGGATTGGCGGGAGCCTGTCAATGGATGAGATGGAATGCCCAGAACAGACCGAAGGCGGTCCACGCCATTTTCCTGAGGCCGCGAGCGCAAAGCCAGGCGATGCCGACGGCCAGCAGGACCGGCAGGTATTTTTCCAGCGACGCGTGCCGGGCTTCGGAAAGACTCGGAATGCGCACGTTCATGATGGCCTCCTTGGCACCGCCGATGGTGCCGGCGAATCATCGCTTCCCGCCGCAGCGGATTTCAGATGCCAACGTCAGCGATCGCGCATGATGGCTGTCATGCAGCATCATTGCCGGGCAAACGGCGGCGCAAGCCCTGAATGGAAATTGCACGCGGCGCAATGCAAGTCAGTCGATGCCGCTTGCGCGCCCGCGATTCACGGTCTGCCATGCTGCTGCCGCGAAGCGGTAGCTTTCGCGCTGGTGCGCAAAGAATCGGCTGCGCCTCTCTCCGGTCCCTCTGCGCTCATAACCATCGGCACGCCCACGGGCGCCTCGGTCGTCCACCGATCTCGGTATTCGCGTCTTCGGTTTGGGCAGACTGCTGCGAAGGCCGTACGTTCAGGACGTCGGCTTGAACCCTTTATCTCAAATCCCGTCCCCCTCACGATCAGTTGCAGATCAAGTGTCGGGTCGAGGGTATGCTGGATCATGTCAATCGGGTTCCACAGTTGAAGGATCGCCATGAAGTGGCTGGAACACCAACTCGTTCGATATGCTCTGAAGCACCACCCCATACCCCACGAGATGTGGGAAAAATTGATGCACGATGCGCCTGTCTTCAACGGCCTGACTTCGGTGGAGCGGGCTCATCTGCGGGAATTGACGATTTTGTTCCTGCAGCACAAGGATCTTTGCGGTGTTCACGGATTGATCGTTTCCCAGGACATGGCTGTCACCATGGCCGCCCAGGCGTGCCTTCCTATTCTGAAGCTTGGACTTGATTGCTACGATGGCTGGGTTGAGGTCGTGATCTACCCGGGCGCGTTTCGCGTTGTGCGGGACACGACTGATGCAATAGGGCTTGTCTCGCATCAGGATCTGGCACTGTGTGGTGAATCCTGGTCAAGAGGGCCGGTGATTCTCTCCTGGGACCGTGTCGTATCTGATATGGCCGGATCGAGTTCAGGCCACAATGTGGTTGTGCATGAGTTTGCCCACAAACTTGACATCCTCGACGGTAGCGCCAACGGCATACCACCGCTGCATCCTGGCATGGTCCGAAAGAAATGGACCCAAGCTTTCAGTGATGGATTTGCGCATCTGCAGCAACAACTGCAACAGCATCGTCGTCCCGATATAAATCCTTATGCCGCTGCGGCCCCCGCAGAGTTTTTCGCTGTTTCGAGCGAGTATTTCTTCAGTGCGCCGCACACGTTGCAGCAGCATTATCCAATGATCTACGAACAGATGGTGCTGTTTTATTGTCAGGATCCTGGGCGTCGACAAACCAAACTCGGCGCCGTGATCACCTGAACAACCACTACCAGATCCTGCTGCGGCGCGATCGTCACGCGCGCGGCGTCTCTCGGTCAATACCCCTCACCCGCTACCAGTCTTTTTTCGAGACTCACGTTGCGATCCATCGGCTCTCGTACATCGCGACGCCGAGGGAAACCGCATCGCCCATCGATCCGTTTCTGCACAGTGAAAATCGACCCGCGAGGCGGCCACAAACGACAAATTGAAGGTTGCCAAGCGGGCTTTGATAGTTGTAACCCCGCCGGCTAAATCAACATTATGGAAGCGCAATGATTATCTCTTTGCTGGCGCTTCTCTCATGTAATTCGGCACGTCTTCATTTTGTCGAAATACAAGTCACCCCTTCGGTCGCCTTGCAGCTCTGGAGTGCACTGCACCCCCGTCCCGCAGTCAAGGCTGTCGATGTGGTAAGCGAGATCGGAAAGGGCTCGATGTTCACGGTGGACTGCCGATTATCGCCAGGGGCTATTCAATAGTGATTCGATGCGCCTCTCCCACACATGCAAGGCGTTGCAAATTGCAATCACTTGCGCCGGCGTGGTGTAGCATCGGTCTTGATGAATGGACCCGCACGCTGCAATTCGTTACCTGTTTTCGCCGGTTTTGGGGTGCAGGCTTCGCTACGCGCGCGTTGGGTCGACGATAAGTTCTTCGTTGCTCCCGAAGGCCCCCTGGTTGCTGAGCACCAGCCATCGACTCGGATTGCGACGCCCCCGACCAATCATTCCAGGCGCACTGGGCCGTGACAAACGAACGCGCTTGGGACCTGGTTCTTGCCACCGCTCGAATGCTGGCGGTTGCGGGAGCTATCGGCGCGTCCAGTTGGCTCGCCCTTGATCTGACCCGCCCTGAAGGTGGAGTCGCGATCATATGGATTGCGAGCGGCCTGCTGCTCGGGATCCTTCTGACTTCGCCCTACCATCGCTGGTCCGCGTACATTCTGGCGGCACTGGCCGGCTGTTTCGCGGCGCACACCGCATTCGGCGACCCGACCATCGCAGCCGCGGCTCGCGCAATTGCGAGCACGCTCGAAGCATGCATCGTCGCATTCGCCCTGCGCCATTGGGTCGGCGATGTGAGCGACCCGGAAAAATTGTCGAGGGTGTCCATGGTGGCGCCGGGCGCCTCCCTTGCCGCCTGCGCGCTGACGGCGTTGATGATTGCAATACTGCCTTTGGCGCGTGGGACGGAGTCGTTCGCGTTGACGTTTGCGGCGTGGTTCATATCGCACTTGTTGGGACTCGTCATCGTTGCAACCACGTTTGTGGTCGTCAGATACCGAGGGATGCTTTTTTTTGTGCGACCCGAATGGCGCTGGAAATTTATCGTGACCATGCTCCCGATTGCCGCGACGACGCTCTTCGTTTTTTCACAATCGCGCTACCCGCTTCTGTTCCTGATCTATCCGCCCTTGTTGCTGGCGGTCTTTCGCCATCATTTCGAGGGTTTCGTCACTGGCATCGCCGTCGTCTCGCTCGCTTCGATCGCGGCCACGCTCCTTGGGTACGGTCCGCTCTACCTCATCACCGGAGCGTCGACGCAAGAGCGCTTCATTCTGCTGCAGGTTTTCATCGCAACGGCATGCTTGTCGGTCCTGCCGGTTGTCGTCGCCCTTTCGCGACGCAGTCATCTACAGCATGCGCTCGCCTACAGCGAGCAGCGGGTGCGGGCGATCGCCGACAACCTGCCCGCCGTGGTGACACACATCAATACCCAGCAAAGGTATACATTTGCCAATGCCTACGGAGGAAAGATATTTGGGATCGATCCTGCGTCGATGATCGGCCGTACGATGCGCGAAGTGCGCGGCGAAGAGCTATACGCGACGCTCAAGGGTCATGTTGAGGCGGCGCTGCGCGGAGAGCGCGTCAGCTTCAATGGCGAACAGAATGTCAAAGGAAAGCACTACCACTACCAGACCGACTTTGTGCCGGACATCGCCGCCGACGGCTCAGTACGCGGGTTCTACGGCATGACGTTCGACATCAGCGAGCAGGCACTGGCCCAGCAAAGATTGCAGGAGATCGCGCAACACGATTCCCTGACGGGGCTTGGCAACCGCAATCAATTCAACGAACACCTGGCGCAGGCGCTGGCAAGGTGCCGGCGCAGCGGGCGTTCGATAGCGCTTGTGTATCTGGATGTCGATCACTTCAAGCGCGTCAACGATGAGTTTGGCCACGCCATCGGCGACGCGGTGTTGTGCGAATTTGCCAGACGGCTGCAGGGGAACATTCGCGAGAACGATATTGCGGTGCGCCTGGGAGGAGACGAATTTGCGGTGATTATCGAAGATATGATTGATGCGGGCACAGCGGATGTGATTGCGCGCAAGCTGATCGCCGCGATGCACCCGGACATCGTCGTGGACGGAACCAGGATGCAGATCACCACAAGCATAGGAATCGGGCTGTGCCTCACGGCGACGAACGCGGGAAACCTGAAACTGGCAGCGGACAACGCGCTGTATCGGGCGAAGGTGGCTGGCAGGAATACGTATCGTCTCGCCGAAGCTACGGAAAAATGAACTCGCAATACCGACCGGCCGTCACTTGGCCAATTGCTTGCGGATCGACAGCAACTCCTGCCGTTGTTTGGCAGTCGCTCCTGGATGGGATGTCTTGAGTCCTTCAAACGGATCAACGACGATCCGAGAAACGAAGCGGCATATCGATTCAACCGCCGCTTTCGCATGACCGGGATGCTGCCCCGACTGCTGCGCGCCGTGGCTATCTGCGCGCCTTGCGCGGAGCCGGTTTTGCGGGCAGCGACGCATTGTCATGGCTGAGGGTCGGGCCTGATCAGGAAGCTCAAACCACACGCAATGGGCGTGCCAGTACCACGACGTGTTCATGCCGAAGTGTCGACGTTGTACGTTGTACGTTGAATTTCGGAAGTACTGGTCGGCGCAACAGAAAGAGAGTCGGGCAGAGGAAGGACACTCTGGAGCCCGTCGAGACGCCTGATGCGGCGAAGGCGTTGGATATGGCCTGCCGGCTGCTAGGCTCGGCACGTCGTTTCCCGGCCAGTCGTTGAATTCGGACACGCTGATGACCCCGCCTATCGGTCTGTTGCTCGCTGCCATTCTCGCGCTTGGATTCCTGGCTCAATGGCTGGCATGGCGGGTACAACTGCCGGCCATCTTGTTCCTGCTGCTGGTCGGTCTGCTGCTCGGGCCGGTGTTCGGTGTGCTGGATCCCGATCCGCTGCTCGGCGACCTGCTGTTTCCAGTCGTGTCGCTTTCGGTTGCGGTGATCCTGTTCGAGGGCAGCGTCAACCTGCGCTTTTCAGAACTGGCCGGCATTGGTCACGCAGTACGTGGCATGGTCACTTATGGTGCGCTGATCGCCGTGGCCTGCCTCTCGTTGGCGGCGCACTGGCTGGCGCACCTGCGTTGGGAGCTTGCATTCCTGTTCGGTGCGCTCGCCTGCGTGACTGGGCCGACAGTCATTGCACCCATGCTGCGAACCGTCAGGCCCAATCGCAGAATCTCCAATCTGCTGCGTTGGGAGGGCATCGTGATCGATCCGCTCGGCGCACTGATCGCGGTGCTGGTATTCGAGGCGATCGTGTCGCGCGAGCAGGGCCACTCACTCTGGGTTTTTCTCAGCACGGTCGGCTGCGGTGCCGCCACGGGAATCGGAGCGGCGCTGATTCTGGGCTTCCTGCTTCGGCGCCAGTACGTTCCAGAATACCTGCAGGCCTACGCCACGCTGGCGCTGGTGCTCGGCGCGTTTTCGCTGTCCGACGCGCTCGCACGCGAATCCGGATTGTTGACCGTCACGTTCATGGGCATCGTGCTCGGCAACATGCGCGATGTGCACATCGATGACATTCTCGATTTCAAGGAACATCTGTCGACGTTGCTGGTGTCGATGCTGTTTGTGATCCTGGCGGCGCGCCTGCAATGGCCGTTGCCCGAAGGTACGCTGCTGGCGGGCTTCGCTGTCTATCTGGCCGCGCAATTGGTGATCCGGCCGCTGTCGGTTGCTGTGGCAGCGCTCGGCAGTTCACTCGAATGGCGCGAACGTGCCCTGGTGGCGTGGATCGCGCCGCGGGGCATTGTGGCAGCGGCGGTATCGGCTCTGTTCGCGCTGAAGCTCCAGGAGCTTGGCGTGCCGGGTGCCGAACGGCTGGTGCCACTCGTCTTCATTCTGATTATCGCGACCGTCATCGTGCAAAGCGCCACGTCACGGTCACTGGCGAAATTGCTCGGTGTGGCCGCGCCCGATCCCGATGGTGTGCTGGTATTCGGAGCCAACATTGTCGCCCGGACCGTGGCCACGGCGCTGGCGGAGCAAGGCGTCAAGGTACTGGTTGCCGATGACGACTGGAACGGTATTCGCCGCGCCCGCATGCAGGGCCTGAGTACCTATTTCGGCAACCCGGCGTCACAGCATGCCGATCGCCTGCTCGATCTCGACGGCATCGGACGCCTGCTTGCGATGTCGACGCATCGCGAAATGAATACGCTCGCATGTGTGCATTACCGCGAGGAGTTCGGACGCGGTCGGGTTTATCGCCTGCGCAATCTCGATCCGGCCGAGAGCAGCGAGCGAGCGGCGCTCGCAGGCCCGTTGCTCGCGCCGCCACTGTTCGCTGACGACATGACCAATCCTCGATTTACCGAGTTGCTGGACCAGGGCTGGCGCGTCAAATCAACCGCGTTGACCGATGCATTTGGTTGGTCGCAGTTCGTCGAACAGCACGGCGCCGATGCATGCGTGCTGTTTGCGTTGAACGACAAGGGCGTCTTGCGCATTGTCAGTACCAAGCGTGAGCTTGATCCGAGGCCGGGCTGGACCGTCACCGCCCTGGTGTCGCCGCAAACGCAACAAACGAGTTGAGTCGGTGGCGCGTCCAATGTGCAGGCCGCTTTGCAAGAGCTGTGGATCAAATGGCCTGCGCGCGTGCGCGGTACTTTGCCTTCCCATGTCGCCAGACTGTTGTAGGGCGAATTGCGCGCGTTGCGCGCGTGACCGGGCGCATCCATAATCTCGACGGGGACGATACAGGGGAAATCCATGAAGACGACCATGAAAGGTGCGTGCGCGCTTTGCATCGCCGTGCTGCTGTGCGCGTGCTCGACGATGTCGAGGATCAGTTCGCCCAAACCGGGTACGCAACTCCACCTCAAGGATCGAGTCGTCGAACTGCCGGCCGATGTGAAACTCAAGGGCACGAGTTTCGGCAACTACGAATTCAAGGCGGTGGAGGCCGGGCACGAGCCGTTCTACGGGATTCTCCCGCTCGCGTTCAAGGGTGGGCATCTTGCCGTCGACATCATCTTTTTCGCACCGGCCACGCTCTTCAATCTGCGCGGCGCGTTTCCGTTCTACGACATCGATGTCGAAAACGGCTTGATACGCTACAAGGAATCGCGCGACGAATCCTGGCGCGAGTATCGGCCGAAGACGGTCGAGCAGGATCGCGCACGAGATTATTTCGAGCGCGGGGTCGAGAACGGCGGCGCAGGCGGATAGTCGCGGGCGCGCTGCGGCCGCTCCCCCGCGACCTGGAATGCAGTGCGCGGCGAAACGGAGTCAGCGGCCGACGCCGACGATTTTTCTCGCGGCAAACAGGCACGCCATCACGACGAGTGCAAGCGCGCCCGACTGCAGCACCTCGAATGGCCAGAGATTGTGCGAGGTCGGATCGGTGCCGGTTTCGACGACAATGCGCAGGACCATGAACGTCATCAGTGCCGCAGGGACCGCCGCGGCAACACGCCAGCCTGCGCGCCAGCGCCACAGCGCCCAGGCCGGCGCCGCGAACGCACCCAGTCCGATCGCGCCCACCAGCAACATGAACACCCCGAAGAGTGCGACTTCGCCAGGTGTCGCCGGCGTATTCATGGCCTTTTCGTACGCGTCGCGCTGCGCGTTGCCATCGAGCGCGGACAATGCCGTGACCCAGGCCGGTCGGGACCGCTCGGACGGCGCGTCCTCGCTCGCAAAGATCTCGACCGGATACGTTGCGAGTACCTGTGTTCCGCGTGTGCTGTCGTCGCCCGCGCTTATGCGGATTTCATCGACCTGATCCACTGACTGCATGGGGAAGAACCAGCCGAGCGCTTCGCCGCTGCCGCCGTAGCTGCGCGATGGATTGCTACCGGCTGGCACTTCTCGTCCTTGATGAAGGCCGTGCCCAGATGTGGATAGGGTGATCGGTGACGTAGCCGATGCGCAGGTAGAAATTCTGGCCGCGCGCGAGACGCACTACCTGGCCGGGTGGATCGGTCGCGAGCACCGTAACGCGGGTCGCGGCCAGTGCCCCATCGGTTGCGGCGAGTCCTGCGCAGAGCGCGACCAGCAACGGGACAAATCGATGCATTCGTGAGACCTTGGTGGCGCGCGGCCTTGCCGTTCGGCGCATTGTAGTGAACGCTGGAACCTTCCGGGGCAATCCGGCATCCATCTCCGGTCGAGGCGGAGAGTTCGCATGAACACACTCAGGTACGCGTTGCGCTCGCTGTCGAAGTCGCCGGGGTTCAGCCTGGTCGCGGTGCTCGTGCTCGCGCTCGGCATCGGCGCGAACAGTGCGATCTTCAGCGTGATCGATGCGATTTTCCTCAGGCCGCTGCCATATGCCGATCCCGGTCGCATCGTGCAGGTGTCGAGTGACTTGCCCGATCGCGGGCT
>JBAUWF010000042.1:0-132735 GCA_049583635.1 Rhodanobacteraceae bacterium | reverse complement strand
TGGATGATCGAGTACAACGAGCAACGCCCGCACGACTCGCTCGGGGATCTGACGCCGCTCGAGCACCGTCAACAAACCGCCGGAAGTTCTACTTTTGAAGTGTCTACTTGACGGGGAAGCTTACGCCGGCAGCCATCGGGTCGGCAATGGTTGCGCCGTATCGGACGCGCCGCTACTATTCGCGCCCGTTTCAGCGATTTCCCGAGCTCGTCGCACAAGGAAATCGCAACAACCGGTCCGACCCGACCGGTTCCCGGTTTTCGGGGTGTAGCTCAGCCTGGTAGAGCGCTACCTTCGGGAGGTAGAAGTCGCAAGTTCGAATCCTGTCACCCCGACCATTATTTTCAAAGACTTAGGCCACCATCACACGGTGGCTTTCTTCTTGGTGTAAGCACCGTGTCAGCAAAACGGGGCTCACTTGCGAGCTTCGCAAAAAGTCATACGGCAGAATAGATGCGGTGCGCGCTCGAGCAAAGTCGGCGTCAATGAATAGGTTCTACAACGGCCGTGGCAACTTGAACGGCAGGGTTGTAGACGCAGACATACTGCATCATCCGCCATGCTCCAAAACCGTTCTGCATCTTGATGTGATTACCGACGAGCGTGAATGTGCCAGCTTGCTCGTCGCCCCAGAGCATGCCTGAAAATTTGCTCGGCCCTAACCAGCCATCTGTCCACTCGTATTGCCACTTCGCCTGCGACTCGATCTGTTTTTCGCAGGCCATCTCGGCATCGATCTCATATGGTTTCGCGTAGCATGTCACTTCATGTCGACAGCGCGCCGCGACCTCTTCATTCGCGGCTTTGAGGCGCTCGGCCGCGTCTGCCGCATACAACGCCGCAATCTGTTCTTCGTGATGTTTCCGCCACTTCTGTTCGGCGGTTAGCGGTTTGGGTGCCGGAGCGCGAGGAATTCGGATCGGCTTCTTGTGCGAAATCGGCGACGGGCTGAAGTCAATCTGCACTGCAATGATCGCTACTACGGCGATGCCCAACAATGAGAGTACGGTTCCAGCCTTCATGGATCATTGCCCCCCCCCAAGGGATCTGACGCTGCGCGGCCAGCGTCAACCATCGCGCATTGTGTTCGGGCCTCGGCCCTCCTCCGCACGCATGATCGCATGGCGGAGACGCTGTCGGGCGGCTGCCGGATGGAGCACCGAGCGCTATGTCGTGCGCCGCGCCATCACGCGCAAAAAAATGATTCGCGTCAGGAATTCAATCTGCGTCTGCCGTACATAGGCGGATACGGTGCAGCGCGGCCTCGCGCGAAATTCGCTGCTGCCGTTCAGTCGCCTTCTTGAGGACGACCTTATACACCCGCTTCTTCTCGCGGGAAGAAGCGTTGCGCACAAACTCGGACATTGGAGTCGAAGCCACAGTTTTCGGCTTTGATCGGAAGATCATGGCGTGTCTGCCCGAAGGGAATATAGAAATTGTCTCAGGGCCTGAGAATCGTATTTCTCAGGTATGTGGTTGTCAATCTGGTCAACATTGGCCTTGGCAAATCTATCCGACCCATCGATGTTTTTAAGCAACAGGTCCACTTCTATGGCTTTGCCGAACTCTTTTTTCAAGCAATTGACTACCTTACGAGCCTCAAAATATTGTTGGATGAAGGTCTCCGGATCGATACGACGGCCCTCTAATGCTTCTCGGTCCTGAACGAATGCCCAAGCTTGGCGCGGCTCCTGATACACATACAAAATCTGAACGACTCGCTTCTTGCCCAAGGATCGTTTGATGTTTTGCCTAGCTTTCTCGTGATTTGTCAGGGTCCCGTCCAATAGAAAGCTCTGCTTCTGTTTGAAGGCAACATCCAGAATCCGCTCTACCAAGACCGAAACCGCGGGCTGAAACAGCCATGCGTTGCTTCCTGTATAGCCGTCGAACTCGTCTCGCAATTCATCCGGATCGATGCGCAACAACGCGCCGCCTACCGCTTCGATGAGTTCCTTGGACGCCTCTGTCTTACCCGCCCCGGGCGAGCCGGCCATGAAGACGGACACCGGACAATCCTCGGGCAAATAAATCGCTAAGTCGGTCAGCCGCGCTGAGATCGCCTTCTTGTTCTCGCGAGCGAACGCGAGTGCCCGCTCGCGTATCTTCTCTTCCTGGATGGTTAAGGCCATAGCACACGCAATGCGGAGCGCCCACACTTGGTTGTCGCAGAATCGAAATTCAAGTCAGGCAATGGAACGCGGTCACGATAGAGCGCCAACACGGTTGAACGGGGAGGGGCCCCGCTCGTCCAGGTCCGTTGATGGTACTACCATCAACGCAACTACGATGCGCACATGGAGAAGCCGATTGATCTGACGCTCGTGGAACTCGCTGAGCATGCGTGGCAATGGCGTCTGAACTCAAACCGAGCGCCGTAGCCGTGCGGTGGCCGAGCGCACCGACCTCGTCGAACGCACGCCGGCAGTTGCTGATTGCCTCTGCGCGGCGCATCTCGCCTAAGCGTACATGCCGCAGGAGCTGGAAGACGCGATGGTGCGTGGTGAAAACCTCCGTTGGCACCCGCGTTACGGCGATTGGTATGACGCGCACGTACGAAGTGCTACGTTTCCTCGTGCTCAGTCGCGCCGCCGACTTCGCGCTCTCAGAGAAAGCGCGCTCGTGGATACACGACCAAACCATCCGCGCCCAGGAGAAACGTCCGAGTGCGCTCGCGCAGCATCGCATAGCGATGACAACCTGTGCGAGCAGCTTGAGGCGCTGCACCGATTGAAGGGATAAATCAACCACCGACCAAACGCGCGGGACGGCGGGGCTTGCCATGCGTACGCAGGCGAGCGATGTAGTAGGGCAATCCATTGATCGGTTGCTGGAATCCCGCTTGACCCCGCGTACGACTTGCTAAACGATGGTGCAACACCCCGGATTAGGGGTCCACATGCAGTTAGGCGCCAAGAGACCGCACATGTCACTACTGCGCGAGATCCAAGAAGCGGCGATTGACTCGTCAGTAAGCCTTCCAACACTCCTCAGAAAGTGCAAGGTCTTGGCCTCGCGGCTAGGTAATGCGCCATTTAAGGAGTGGATTGACCATGAACTCTCCGGCTACCCTTCGAAGGGGTCGCTTCCCGGATACCGCATTCTGGAAGTCAATTCCAAGGGCCACTTTAGCGGCGCCTTCGGCTCCGGCCTCCGCAATGCCGATATCCCGATGTTGTGCATTCCTGAGGAATTCAGGGAAAACCTTCAACACGCTTACCTCCACATGGCAGTGGCCGCCATGGCGTCGCTCGTGGAGAAGAATCGCTCAGCCACGGTTGCGGAACCATGGTCGCCAGACCTTGTAGCCCACGTCGGCCGAGGGATCTATCAGGACATGAACTGTATACAGGCATGGAAGGTAATCCCCGCGATTGGGCTGGTCGCCGCGCTTGACGAAGCTCGAACGCGTGTTCTCAACTTCGTTTTGGAGATTGAGTCAGCCAACCCAGCAGCGGGTGACGCGCCCTTAAACTCAAACCCGGTGCCACAGGATCGAGTTCAGCATATCTTCAACACTTACATCACGGGCAACGTGCAGAACTTGGCCAGTGGAAGCACAGACTTTGAGCAGGCCGCAAACTACTCCGAAGGCATCGGAGACAAGCTATTCCTTGATCTGTTGGCATCGATACGAGAGGCTACCGCCCCGGCACAGGTCAAGCAACGTTTGGCCGCGAGCGTGGAGGGCATGAAGGTCACGAAAGGCACGAGCGGCTTCAAGGCGCACTATATAGCGTTCATGAGCGGTCTCGCAGACCACATGCAGGTTCTTGGGCCAGTGGTGGCGCCGTTCTTGCCGGCTCTTTCGTCGCTTGGCTCCTAGGTAGAAGTCGCAAGTTCGAATCCTGTCACCCCGACCATCACACCATGAAACGCCGGCCATGCGCCGGCGTTTTTGCGAGACCGCCATCCGGAGCACGCCATGTTGCTGCAACGAACAAGTTCGGCGTCGTCTGAGGTCGTTGATCGTGCGCGCGCGGGCATTCATCGTTCGTTGCGGATCGATATGGCGTAGTTGCAGGTCGCACTTTCCGATATCCGCCATGCTCCCCAGGACTCACGCCGACACCGAACGTCTTCTGCGTCGTCTCGAGTCGCAGCTCATCGACATGATCGCGGATCACCTGGATGAGACGGATTTCTGGGCGGCGTTTATCGGAGAGGCCGTCTGGATAAGGGATGCAGCCGAACCCGACGATATGGCCTACGTGGACGAGCGTGTCCAGAGCATGCTCAACAGTGTCGGATTGAGCATGCCGGATACTGCGCCATCCCTGGTTGAACCCGCTGGATAATCATCATCGTGCCGGCGAATGTTCACGGCACAAGCGACTGTTCGGCGCACACGTAGCGCGGCTCAAGCAGCGTGGCCCGGCATTGCAGGAAAACTCCGCGCTCACGCAGTCAGCTCAAGACGCGTGCGGGCAAATGATCGTCCCGCCCAAACATCGACTGGCGGTCCGACACCAGACACTCGTCGATACTGCGCCAACCGGCGGCGTCGAATATCACCAGACGCGGCCGGGCACGTTCCAATTTCACATAACCTTGCAGCAAACCGGTCGCCGCGCCCGCCATGCTCAATTCAAGCCATTGGGCGTTGCAGCGGATGTAAACCGTCCCACCGATCGCATCACCTGCGTTCAAAGTGATGCCGCGTCGCAGGGCGCCCAGTGGCTTCAAGGGAATTCGCAGACGTCGAATCGTGGACGTACCTGCGAGTACCAGCAGCAGCGTGTGCTGCTGAAATCTCGCCGGATAAGGCGGTAGCGGCAGGCGCAGCAGCAGATCGGACGAAGTGGCGGAATGCGACAGGCGCGGCTCGGCGGCGTCAAACGATTCCTCACGATGGGCGAGTCGCGACAGGCGATTGCGGCTCAAGCTGATCTGTGTCTCGTACGTCAATAGCGCCGCGTGTTTACGCGTATTCGACGCCGCGTCGGACGCTGACACATGCGTCGCGCTGGCCAGTGGCGGCCCGTGCAATACATAGCCCAACCGCATGCTGGTCGCGCTGCCACGCAGCAACGCCAGATCGATCATGACCCGCAGCGCACTGTGATCGGGATGATGATCGCTCAGCGTGGGTAGAACGACATGAGTCGGGGCAAACCTGGCGATCTCTGCGGCGAGGGCTTCTTCGGCCTCGGCATCGCGCATCAGACAATCGGTCAACCCCTGATCCGGCCAGCCGAGGAAACGTACCGAGGTCGCCTTGATGCCGAGAACCAAAGCAGCGGCGAGCGCCTCGCGCCTTCTTCGCTCACCCCAGCGCGCGCGTTCGACCGCACCGATGTGCCAGCGCCGCTCCAGCCACCGCTGCGGCCACGGATTGTTGTCGCCGTCGGTAGCGAACAGCACGCGCACGGCTGCGCCAGTACTCATCGCGGACTGGATCAGGGCACCGGCGGCGATGGTTTCATCGTCCGGATGCGGCGCAAACACCAGGATGCGATGCCCGGTACCGAAATGAAGTTGCTTGCTGACCAAGAGGTGTTTCCTGCCTGACGACTCGAACGGAGCCTCGATGCCCCGAAGTTGTCCAGCCTAACGCAAAATCGACTGGCACAAAGTACGGCCTCCGGGAGTCGCGAAAATCGCCGCGCTGTTCATTCATGTCGTGCCGGTTGTTCGACACCCGCGGTCTGGATCGATGCCAGTCTCCCGCGCAGCAAGTCGAGGCGCGGATCAGCGGCCGCTCCGGGCGACACGCGCGCTGCGAGGCTGGCTTCAGGCGTGCGCTGTCGCATCGACGCAGTGTCGATGTCGGCGGCGCGCCGGTAGGCTTCCCGGAACGGCACACCGCGCGTGGCCTGTTCGATAGCGGCATCCGTCGCATACATCGCCGGTTCGATCGCAGCGCGCATCGACGCACTGTTCCAGCGCATGCGTGAGAGCAAGTCCGGCAGCAATGCAAGCGCGTCAAGCCCGTGCGCGAAGCCGCGCATGAGCGGACCCTTGCTGAACTGAAGATCACGCTGATAACCCGATGGCAATGACAACAACTGCTCAATCTCGTTGCGCGCGGCGCCGACAGTCGCGTAACTAGCGCGCATCAACTCGATCACATCCGGGTTGCGCTTGTTCGGCATCAGCGAGCTACCCGTCGTGTATTCGTCCGGCACGCTGACGAAGCCGAATTCGGCTGTCGTGAACAGGCTCAGGTCCCAAGCCATCCGGCGCAGATCGAGCAATGCCGCGCCGAGCGCGTCGAGTGCGGCAATTTCGAACTTTCCACGCGAAAGCTGTGCACAGGGCGGTGCCAGCAGCAGACGCGCGAACCCCAGACGCTCGCTGATGAAATCTCGATCGAGCGGCAGGTTGACACCATAACCCGCCGCGCTACCGAGCGGATTGGCATCGATCCAGTCGAATGCCTGTCTCGCGCGCACCGCATCGTCGATGAAGCCCTCGGCGAAGCCCGCGAACCACATGGCGCTGGACGAAACCACCGCACGTTGCAGATGCGTGTAGCCCGGCAGCGGCAATGCCGCTTCGCCGGCACGATCCAGAGCTACCTCGGCAATGCCGCGACACACGGATGCCAATTCGTCCAGTTTCGCCTTGAGCCAGAGTCGGCCCGCGACCAGCACCTGATCGTTGCGGCTGCGTCCGGTGTGCAGCTTGCGGCCGACGTCGCCGAGGCGTTCGACCAGACGTGCCTCGATGGCCGAGTGACCATCCTCGTAACGCGCGTCCAGCACGAATCGTCCGGCGCGCGCATCGTCGGCCAGTGCGTCCAGCTCGAGCAGCAGCGCGCCTGCTTCGTCGTCGAACAACATGCCGATGCGGGCGAGTCCCTCGACATGCGCCTTGCTCGCCTCGATGTCGAACGGCAGCAGTTCGCGATCCAGCAGTACATCGGCTCCTGCAAGAAAACGCATGATGCGCTGATCGACACCGACGCCGGCCTTGTGCCACATCAAATCGCTCATTGCGGTTGCTCCGTCTGCACCGGGATGCCCTCCAGTTCCGGGAGCCCGAACGCGATGTTGAGGTTTTGCAACGCCTGTGTCGCCGCGCCCTTGAGCAGATTGTCGAGTGCGGCGACCACCACGACGCGCCGGCCGTCTTCCGCCACCGCAAAACCGCCGATCTGCGCGTGGTGCTGTCGGGCAACGCGGCTGATCCACGGCATCCTGTTATCGACCCTGATCAGCGCCTCGCCGTGATAACGGTCGCGATAGCAGGCACGCAGCTCGTCCTCGTTCACCGCACCATCGATGTGCAGGTTCGCCGTGAGGGTGATGCCGCGAAAATACGATGCCACATGCGGCATGAATTCCACCGCCAAGCCGAGCCGTTCGCTCACCTCGCGCTGATGCGGATGATCGGTCAGGTTGTACGGCATGAGATTATCCGCCAGTAGCGCTGCATCATTGCGTTCACAGGACGTGGCGCCCGCGCCGGAATAGCCCGATACGCCGAAGCATGCGGGCGGCTGCGTGAGCCGGGCACGCAGTGGCACGATAGCCAGCTGCATCGCCGTGGCGTAGCAGCCCGGATTGCTGATGCGGCGCTGTCCGGCGTATTCGTTGCGCGTGAGCTCCGGTAATCCGTAATACCAGTCGCCATCGAAACGGTGGTCGGCGGACAGATCGACCATCACCGTGTCCGGCGCAGACCGATCGAGTGCCGCGACGTACGCGGCCGACGCGCCATTCGGCTGCGCCAACACGACCGCATCGACACCGCGAGCGGCAACATCGTTCGCATCCAGATTCTCGTAGTGCGCGTCCTCGGCCCGCGTTCGGGAGTCCATCGTCGGCGATCCGGCGTGCGCGCGCGACGTCACGAACGTGAGTTCCAGATAGCGGTGCGCCGTTATCAATCCGGCCAGCTCGCGTCCGCTGTAGCCGCGCGCACCGACGATGCCGACTGTCTTTTTCACGCCGCGCTCACTGCGGAAACGTACGTGTTCGCGCCGGCTTCCGCCAGGGTTGGCGCGCGCGAACGACACAGGCGGGTGCAGGATTCGATCAGTGCAAACGATTCGAGACCATACCAATACGCGGTCCACTCGACGCCCTTGACGCAACCGTCGGCCTGCGCCAGATAAAACGTATTGGCAGGGTTCGCGTTGCGCGAACGCCAGAAAAGACGCGGATTCTCCGCCCGCATGACCTGCCAGGCCGCGCGCCCGAGGCCCTCGCCCTGGGCGTCGTCGGCAACCGCAAACTTGTCCAGATACGGTATCGACGCTCCGTCGGCGAACCTTTCCCCGGTCAGCACCAGCGCGGCGCGATAGTTGTCGCTCACATAGATGCGCAAGGGTGTGACGCGCTCGAAATAATCGTCCACCAGCCTGCGACCGAATCCGGATTCGACCAGTCGCGCGAAGCTCGGCCGATCGATCGTCTGCCATGTTCTGTGACTGTGGATCCGTTCGCCGCGTCGCAGCAGCGTGCCCGATCCGCGATGTGTGAACAGCTCGTTGGCAAGTTCGGCCGGACGCGTGATCGACACCGATGAACTTGGCGGCAAGTCATCCAGCAATCGCTTGATCTGTTCCAGCTTGAGACGCATTCCCGAATGCAGCCACGGCTCGCGCAGCAGGTTCCCGTATTCGGTGGACAGGTTGATCGAATCGATAATGCGACCGGTCCCGTCAAGCAGACCGCCGGTTGCCGTAAGGAACACGATCTTGTCGGGTCTGAGCGCCCGCACCAGTTCGTTGGCGGCAAAGTCCGCGTTGACATTCAGTATCTGGCCGTCCGCGGTTTCGCCGAGACTCGCGATCACCGGAATCGAACCACCTTGCACGCTGGCCTCGATCGGCGCCGCGTTCACCCGTGTGACGCGGCCGACCAGTCCATAGCGGCGGCGATCGAGGAACATCGATTCGAAAACGCCCGAGGTAATCGAGCTGGCGCGCGCCCCGACCCGGCGTAACGCGCCCACCAGCAGAAGATTCTGCTGTTGCGACACTTGCCGCACGACGGCGAGGGTTGGCGTGTCGGTGACCCGCAGATTATCGCGGACGATCTTGGCAATTCCCGCAGTCGCGAGTGCTTCGTCAAGCTGCGGACCTGCGCCGTGCAGCACGATCGGGGTGAGACCGACCTGTTGCAGAAATGCCAGAGACGACGCCAGCGTGTCAATGTCGTCGCGCAAGACGGCGCCGCCGACCTTGACCACCGCAAACCGTTGCGCATCCAGTTGCGAGTACCGCGTCAGGTATTGGCGGATTTCCTTCGCGCTCGCCATCGCGGACAGCAGTCGCACGATAGTCTGACGCAACGGCTTATGCGAGTCCATCATCGACGATCCGCTGCACTGAAGCGGCGTACGCCGCAAGCTGGTCGAGCGCCACCCATTCATCGGGGCTATGCGCCTGCGCGATATTTCCCGGCCCATAGACGAGCGCGCTATGGCCGGCGGCCGAAAACAACGATGCTTCGGTCCAGAAGTCGACGGCATTGCCGATCGCGAGACCGAGTTCATCGGCCAGGTCGCGCGCTGCAAGACGACGCGCCTCGACATCGCCTCCCGCCGGCAATGGCGGACCACGGAATGTCTCCTCGTAGGCGTCGGCGGCCGGCTCGGCACAAGCGGCGAACGCGGCCAGCAGCGCATCGCCGTCCATCGATGGCAACGGCCGAAATCCGAAGCGCAACTCGGCCGATGCAGCGATCACATTCGACTTGATGCCGCCCTCGATGCGGCCGATGTTGAAACGCAATCCCGTCAAGCCGCCGAATCGTTGATGCGCATCGCCCTCGACGCGTGCGAGCGCACGTGCGCCCCAGCGCACGACTTGATGCAGCGCGCTGTCACTGGTCGCGAGATCGGCCGATGCATGCCCGCCGTGCCCGCGAAATCGCATGCGAACCGAACCGATGCCACGATGCGCCAGGACGGCCCGACAACCGCTTGGTTCGGCAACGATCACGGCTCTCAGATCCGGCAACGCCGGCGGCGCGCGCAGGAAAGCGCCAATGCAGCGCGCATCGTTGGCTTCCTCGTCGGTCGAGAACAGCAGTGCCAATCCGCCACGCGTGGTGTTGGCAACGGCAAGCAACGCCGCTGCCGCGCCCTTGATGTCGCAGGCACCGAGGCCGGTCGCGCGTTCGCTGTCGAGGCGCAGCTCGAATGGGCTGGCGCTCCATTCCGGGGCGTCCGGTACGGTATCGAGATGCACGTTGAACAGCAGACGTGGTCGACCGCGCACCGCCAGCACGCTGACGGCGCCGGCGCCGTGATCGATCATGGTGCACGCGAAACCGGGAAGCCGTGCGCGCAACCACTCGAACAGGAGCGCCCCGTCGATCGCGCGTGGTGGATTGCGTGTATCGATCGCGACCAGCGCACGCAAATGCTCCAGGGTTGCGGCAAGCAGAGTGCTCATGCGCCGCAATCCCGATTTATCCGCGACCACAACGAGGAACTCATGCCGTACAGGCGGATGAATCCTTCGGCCTCGGCGACGCCCCAGTCGGCGGATTGCGCATAGGTGGCATTCTTCGCCACGAGGATGTGCGGCGAGTGCAGCGCCACCGCCTCGACCGTTCCGCCATGGGTTTCCAACGTCACTTCGCCGTTGACGCAGCGCTGGCTGGACGCGAGGAATGCTTCGATATCCGTTTTCAGGGGATCGTGAAAAAAACCCTCGTAAACCAACTCGACCCATTGCTTCGCGAGCGCCGGTTTGCAGCGGTTCTGCAGCTTGCTCAAGACTGCCTCTTCCAGTGCGCGATGCGCGGTCAGCAACGCCACCAGTCCGGGCGCCTCGAATACGATGCGGCCCTTGAGTCCGATCGTGGTATCGCCGGTGTAAAGTCCGCGACCCACACCGTAGGCCGCAAACATGCGGTTCAGCCTCGCGAGCAATGCATGGCCCGGCACCCGTTCGCCGTCGATTGCAACCGCTTCGCCGCGCTCGAAGGCGATGCGCATGCGAAGTGGCGCGGCCGGCCAGGCATCGCGCGCCGCGCACCACGCCCGCGCATCCTCGGCGGGCGCCTGCCAACGGTCTATCTCGCCACCGGAAAGGGTTACGCCGAGCAGGTTCTCGTTGATCGTGTAGCGCTGCTGTCGGCTGTGCGTGCTGAACCCGCGCTCTTTGAGGAAGGCGCCCTCGTAGGCACGCACGTCGGTGTGTTCGCGCTGGATCTCGCGAATCGGTGCCACGATTGCATAGTCGCCGAGAGACTTGACGCTCAGATCGAACCGGACCTGATCATTCCCCATGCCGGTGCAGCCATGGGCGATGTTGCGCGTGCCCAACTCGCTGCAGCGCCGCAACGCTTGCTCAACGATCAGGTAGCGATCGGACACCAGCAGCGGATAGCGACCCTGATAACCCTCGCCGGCCCAGATCAACGGCCGTACAACGGTGTGCCACAACGCCGGTCCGCCATCGACCGTCAAGTGCGTCGCGGCACCGAGCTCGCGAGCGCGCGCTTCGATTTCGCGGCGCTCACCGGCATCCACCCCGCCGGTGTCGACGAACACCGTATGCACTGCGTAATCGCGTTCGCGCAACCACGGTACGCAGAAGCTGGTGTCGAGGCCACCGGAAAAGGCGAGGACGATGTCGTCACCGTGCCGCTGCGCACGCACGTCCACACCGGGCATTGCCGAAACGTCAGGCGCACTCATGCCGCGATCCCTCCGGGCGGCGATGCGGACGATGTGGCCGCAGACCTGCGCGTCGTGTCGCGCGCTACCAGTTCGGCCATAACCGCCTTCTGCACATGCAGGCGGTTTTCGGCTTCGTCGAGCGCGATGCATGCCGATGAATCCATTACCTCGTCGGTGGCCTTGACGTTGCGTCGCAACGGCAGGCAATGACTGAACAGCGCGTTGTTGGTCGAGGCCATCTTTGCAGCGTCGACGATGAAATGCCGGTAGCGGTCGCGCAGCGGCTTTTCGTGTTCCCATCGTCCGAAATACGGCAGCGCACCCCAACTTTTTGCGTACACGATGTCGGCGTCGCGATAGGCCTCATTGATATCGTGGCTGACCGCCAGCGATCCCCCGCTCGCGGCAGCATTGCGCCGCGCGGTCTCCATATAGTCGTCGTCCAGCAGATAGTCCACTGTCGGGCACAGCAGCGTCACATCCATGCCGTAGCGTGTCGCAATCAGCAGTGCCGAATTGGCCACGGCGCTGTTCAGCGGACGCGGATGCCAGGTCCAGGTCAACACATACCTGCGCCCGCCAAGCTCGCCGAGATGCTGCTTGAGTGCCATCACGTGCGCAAGCTCCTGGCACGGATGGGTAATCGTCTCGAGATTGATCACCGGCACGTCCGCGTAACGCGAGAATGCGGCAAGGACGGCGTCGCGGCGATCCTGCGTCCAGTCCTGGAACTGGGGGAAGGCGCGCACTCCGATCAGATCCACGTAACGGGAAAGCACACGCGCAACCTCGGCTACGTGTTCCTCCGCGACGCCATCCATCACCGTACCGATTTCGAATTCGATCGGCCATGCATCCTTGCCGGGCATCAGCACGATCGCGTGCCCGCCCAACTGGCGCGCTCCCACCTCGAAACTGGTCCGGGTACGCAATGAACTGGCGAAGAAAAGCAGCGCGATCGTCTTTCCCTCCAATTGGCGTCCGCTCGGCGAGCGCTTGAACACGATCGCCTGGTCGATCAGCGCATCAAGTTCGTCGCGGGTCCAATCCTGCGTAGTCAAAAAATGTCGGAGGGCCATGAAAGGAAAACCTTTGTTGGAGGACCGGCACGCACGGCCGGCTTCGCCACTGGGCTGGGGACCAGGCTTGAGGACAAGCAAAAAAAAACCCGGCGCGGGCCGGGTTCTTGTCAACACTGTGCGCCGCAGGCGCGTCTACCCGGCTGGAATATCGAATCCCGATCGGCGCGCACGCGAAGTCATCCCCGCGGCCATGCGGGCGCTGGTGAGAGAAGCGAACCGGGATCTCGAGTCGTTCATCGGGTAACCAATGTTTCGCCATCGATACGGTAACGGGAAAATCCTCGCTGCGCAATCGCAACGTGGACCTGCGACCTCACTCGGCCGGCTGGATGCTGATCCTCACCCGAATTCGCTCGCCCGGGTCGTAACCAAGCCGCGAGGCATACACGTCGCCGCGATAGCGATATTGCACATCGTAGCCGGCGATGCGGCGCTCATCCCTGACGCTGTCGACAACGTGGCAGCGGCGCTGGTCGTCGGGATAGTAGTCATCGTCACGGCTCGCAATTTCGTTGCCGATTGCTCCGCCGGCAACCGCGCCGGCAACGGTTGCAGCCTTGCGCCCATCGCCTTTGCCCACCTGATGACCGAGCACGCCGCCGACAATCGCGCCGAGCACGGTACCGCCGACGTTGTTGCCATGATCGTCATGACGCGTGACGGTGACGTCCTCGCACTCGCGCCGCGGCGTCGGCACCTGGACGGTTTCGTAAACCGGATCGACGCGCAATACGTCGGCCCATGAGTACTTGACATTATCACTGTCCGATTGGCGGTCGTCCTGGGCCGATGTGGCGAAGGTCGCGGACAAAGCCAATGCCGCGACGATCGCATGCATGTACCTGCATCTGCACATATGACACTCTCCAGAAAGGCAACCGGGCGGTGGCTTCGCTGACAAAAAACATTCGCCACACTATTTGGGCAGAAAGTACATCACAGCCCTGCTGAATGTAGGCTAATATCTTTTCAAATCAGCAAATTAGCACGAGCTGTTAACGACGCTCTGTTATCATGCCTTACCGAAATGCGGAAGCGATCGATGACACTGCGTCTGCACAACACCCTGACTCGCCGTATCGAGGAATTCGTGCCGCTCGACGCGGCACGCGTGACCATGTATGTGTGCGGTCCGACGGTCTACAGCCATGTGCATATCGGCAATGCACGCCCGGCTGTCGTGTTCGGCCTGCTGGCGCGTCTGCTTCGACGGCTGTATCCACATGTCGTTTACGCGCGCAACGTTACCGATGTCGACGACAAGATCAACGCTGCGGCGCGCGACGCCGGTGTGCCGATCGAGGTGATCGCCAAGCGGTTTGCCGCAGCCTGGCAAGAGGACATCGGCCGGCTCGGTGCAGAACCACCGGATATCGAACCGTTCGCGACCCTGCATATCGATCGGATCCTCGCGATGTGCGAGCGCCTCATCGTCGCTGATCACGCCTATGTGGCCGAGGGTCACGTGCTGTTCGATGTGGCGAGTTATGCCGATTACGGCAAGCTGTCGGGACGTTCCACAGACGACATGATCGCGGGTGCGCGCGTCGAGGTGGCACCGTACAAGAAGAGTCCCGCCGACTTCGTTTTGTGGAAGCCGTCGACCGCGGATCAGCCCGGCTGGGACAGCCCATGGGGCCGCGGGCGCCCGGGCTGGCACATCGAGTGCTCGGCAATGAGCGCGGCGCATCTGGGCGAGACCATCGACATCCACGCCGGCGGCAACGACCTGATGTTCCCGCATCATGAAAACGAGATCGCACAGAGCACCTGCGCGCACGGCGGCAAGCGCTTCGCACGCTACTGGTTGCACAACGGCATGTTGACCTTCGAAGGTCGCAAGATGTCCAAGTCGCTCGGCAACGTGCTGATATTGCATGAACTGCTGCAACGCCACCCGCCGGAAGCGCTGCGCCTGGTGCTGCTCAAGGCGCATTATCGGCAACCGTTGGACTGGTCGGCGGCTGCTTTGCAACAGGCATCGAACACGCTGGATGGCTGGTACGGCGTGCTGCGCGATCTGGCTGATATCATGGTCGACGAGGGCGATCGCCACGCGCCGCCCGCGATTGAAGCCGCGCTGTGCGACGACTTGAATACGCCCGCAGCGTTTGCCGTGCTCGCGCAACTGGCCGACAAGGCACGCGCCGCCGCGACCAAGCCGGAAAAGCGTGCGGCCAAGGCGGCGTTGCTTGGCGCCGGCGAATTGATCGGCCTGCTCCAGCAGGATCCGGAAGTCTGGTTCAAGCGGACCAGTTCCGGAACCGAAGTCGACGCGACATGGGTGCAGGCCTTGCTCGACGAACGCGAGGCGGCACGCGCGGCTAAAGACTTCACGCGCGCCGATGCGATCCGCAAGCAACTCGCCGCCAGCGGGGTGGTGATCGAGGACAGACCCGAGGGTGCACGCTGGAAATTGGCAAAAAACGATGAATGCACCGCTTGACCAAACCCAGTCTGCAGATCTGGCGCAAGAGGAGATCGCCGCAGAGTTTGCGTTCTTCGACGACTGGACCGAACGCTACCAATATCTCATCGATCTCGGCCACAAGCTCCCCGCCTTTCCCGAATCCGCACGCGACGATGAACACAAGGTGCACGGATGTCAGTCGCAGGTCTGGCTTGTTGCGCAAGGCGACGCCGACTGCCTGGAACTGCGTGCGATCAGCGATTCGGTGATCGTATCGGGCTTGATTGCGCTCTTGCTGCGCGTCTATTCGGGACGTTCCGCCGCCGAAATCATCGCCACCGAGCCGCGCTTCATCGAAACCATTGGACTCGCCAGGCACCTGTCACCGACCCGCTCCAACGGCCTCGTCGCGATGCTCGCCGCAATCAAGGCGCACGCGATGGCACTCGCCGGCGCGCCGGGGTAGGGCTTGCTGGACACCATCGGCGCACTTGCGACAGCGAGGCCTTGATCAGTCCGGATACGGCGTTCCATCCTTGTGCGCATAGCCCATTGCGCGATCGAGACGCAGGTCGATGTCCGGATAGGTGCAAACGTCGTTGGCTGACCGGCTTCCGATCTCGAGATAAGACGCCATCTCGTCGCTGCGATTGATCAGGTGATGGCCGTCGGCAACTCCTTTCGGGAACGCCGCGCAATCACCCGCGCGCAACACTTCCTCGCCCGCATCGGTAATCAGGATGACTTCGCCGGACAGTACATGAACGAATTCATCCTCGTCCGAGTGCCAGTGCCGCTGACTCGACCAGGCTTGTGGCGGCAACTGTGTCAGGTTGACACCGAAGTCGCTCAGAGCTGCGGCGTTGCCGAGCGCCTGCTTGATGCGCGCGCCGGCACGCACTGCGAACGGCGCCGGGTAACCCGAGCCCATGCGTTCGGGCACGGCGGCGATATTGATCTTGCCCATGACGTTACTCGCTGTCGCTGATGTGAGGTGGCGCGCGAACGTGCGCGCGAACCATATTCTCTCCAACTGCTTGCGTCTTGGAAACCGGTAACCGGATTGGACACGACGGCGACGATCACATCCGCGTCGCTTCGCGCTATGGTGTACCGGTTCCGAACGAAGGCGAGGTGAAGTGATGCGATGCGTTGCATTGAGTCTGGCCATGGGCGTCCTGTGCGGCGCCAGCCCGTCGGCCACGATGGCGGCCGAAGCTGCAAGCGTAGTGTCCGCTGGCGTCGATCAGGAGTCCGGCGGCAAGAATACGGGCATTGATATCGCCGGCATGGACCGTTCTGTAAAGCCTGGAGACGACTTCGACAATTACGCCAATGGCAACTGGCGCAAGAACGCGGTCATACCGGCCGATCGCTCCAGCACCGGCGTATTCTTCAAGGTGTTCCAGAAAGCCGAACAGCGCACGGCCGATCTGATCCGCGATGCCGCCAAGGGCAACCCGGCCAAGGGCTCGAACGCGCGCAAGATCGCGGACTACTACCAGGCCTTCATGGATGAATCGACGATCCAGAACAAGGGCCTCGCGCCGCTTGCTCCGGAGTTGGCGAATATCGCAGCAATCAGGACCCGCAAGGATCTGGCCCGCGTGCTCGGCGAGAGTCTGCGCGCGGATGTCGATCCAATCAATGCGACCAGACTCAACACGGAGCGCCTGTTCGGCCTGTTCGTGACACAGGGCCTGGCCGATCCGTCGCATCATGTCGCCTATCTGTTGCAGGGCGGCCTCGGTATGCCCAATCGCGACTACTATCTGGGCAGCGATGCGCACATGGTCGCGTTTCGCAAGGCGTATCGCACTTACATCGCCGCAGTGCTCAGGCTGGCGGGCGCCAAGGCGGCCGATGCAAGCGCATCGGCCGAACGCATTCTCGATCTGGAAACAAGGATCGCCAAGGCGCAAGCCAGCGTAGTCGACACCGAAGATGTGCACAAAGCCAACAATCCATGGGGCCGGAGTGCATTTGCAACCAAAGCCCCCGGACTGGACTGGCCGAGCTATTTCAAGGCCGCTGATCTCACCGGTCAGAAGCAGATCGTGGTCTGGCAACCGGAAGCGATACGCGGGATCTCGGCACTCGTCGCGAGCGCACCACTGGCGACCTGGAAAATCTGGCTTCGCTTCCACACGATCAACCTCAGCGCCGGCGAATTGCCCAAGGCGTACGCGGATCTCAATTTCGGTTTCTATGACAGGACGCTGCAAGGGACACCGCAGCAACGCGAGCGCTGGAAGCGAGCAGTCGACAACATCAGTCGCGATCTTGGCGACGCGGTCGGCCAGTTGTATGTCAAACGCTATTTCCCCGCCTCTTCGAAGAAGCAGGTGCAGCAGATGGTCACCAACATACTCGCGGCGTTCGCCGAGCGCGTGGACGACCTCGACTGGATGACCACGGCGACACGCAAGAAGGCCAAGGCCAAGATCGCGACGATCCGGGTCGGCGTCGGCTATCCGGAAACCTGGCGCGACTATTCCACACTGGATATCCGCCCCGATGATGCGGTCGGCAACCACCTGCGGGCGGAAGAATTCGAATACCGCCATCAGCTCGCGAAACTCGGTGAGCCGGTCGACCGCGGCGAGTGGTGGATGACACCGCAGATGGTCAACGCGGTGAATCTGCCGCTGCAGAATGCGCTGAATTTCCCGGCGGCGATACTCGAAGCGCCGTTCTTCAGTCCGACAGCGGATGCGGCGTCGAACTACGGCGCCATCGGCGCCGTGATCGGCCACGAGATCAGCCACAGTTTCGACAACAACGGCGCCGAATTCGACGCCGAGGGTCGGCTCGCGAACTGGTGGACACCCGAGGACCAGGCGCATTTCAAAGCGGCTGGCCAGCGTCTGGTCGCACAGTACAACCAATACGAACCGCTACCCGGCCTGCACATCAACGGCGAGCAGACGCTGGGCGAGAACATCGCCGACGTTTCCGGCCTGACCATCGCCCATGCCGCCTATCTCAAGTCGCTCGGTGGCAAGGCGGCGCCGGTCGTCGGCGGTTTCACCGGTGATCAGCGCTTCTTTATTGCGTTCGCGCAAATATGGCGCAGCAAGATGCGCGAAGCGGCGCTGCGGCAGCGTGTGATCACCAATGGTCATGCACCGGGCCGGTATCGCGCGCAGACCGTGCGCAATATCGACGCCTGGTACGACGTGTTCTCGCCGAAGCCGGGCGACAAGCTCTATCTCGCCCCGCAGGCGCGCGTCCATATCTGGTAGGCCGGTCATGCCGCAGGGTTCGCCACGACCCTGCGGCAACTTGGCCGGCGCAACCGCGAGGCGATCTTCTATCCGGCGCGTTGTCCCGGCAGCCGGCTGATCCAGCGATACAACGCAACGATGAGCACGGCAAATGCGATGCCGCCGATCCAGATCGACGGATTCGCGAATGCGGGACCGACCACCCGCAGCGGCGCGTCGTTGCCGGAGAATGCCACCACCGCCGCGATCAGGACACCGATCAGGCTCTCACCGACGATCATGCCTGAAGCGAGCAGCACGCCGAGCTGTTTGGTCGCTTCGGGCGTGTCCCCGCGATCGGCACGGCGATCGAAATACGCGCCGACAATGGCGCCGACCACGACCATGAGCGTGGTCGATGTCGGCAGATAGATACCCAGACCGACCGCCAGCGGCGGCAGGCGCACGGTTTTGGACACGCGCCCGAGAATCGCATCGAGTACGATGATTCCGATGCCGATTTCAACGCCAATGGCGATCAGGCTCCAGTCGATATTGTGCTGGATCACGCCTTGCGCGAGAGCCGATATGAGACCGGCTTGCGGGGCCGGCAGCGCGCGCGCCGGATCAACACCGGGCGCACCGAGAAAGCCATAGGCGTGGTTCAACAGGTCCAGCACCGGCGGAATGATCAGCGCGCCGGCGACCACGCCGATCACCAGAGCAGCCTGCTGTTTCCAGGGTGTCGCATCGACCAGTTGACCGGTCTTCAAGTCCTGCAGGTTGTTGTTGGCGATGGTCGCCACCGCGAACACCACCGACGTCGTGAACAGCGCAAACGCCACCAGCGCCTTGCCGCTGTCGACCGGCAAGTGCGTCTGCACCCCGAACGCAAGCAGCACCGCAACAATGATGACCACAAGTATGCCGATCCCGGACAGCGGGCTGTTGGACGAGCCGATCAAACCGGCCATGTAGCCGGTCACGGCGGATACAAAGAAACTCATGATGACGACGAAGATCACGCCGCCAACCACGAGCAGCGTGACGTGCGATCCGAGCCCGCTGGCGAGCGCGAAGCGACCGAGCAACCACGCAATCGGCACCAGGCACGCGAGCGAAATGAGGCCGACGATGCCGATCGGCATGTCGTGTTCGGTACGCGGCAGCGCGGCACCCTGCCCGGCCTTGCGCGCACGCGAGGAGGCCATGGCCGCGGCAAGCCCGCTGGCCACCGGTTTGACCAGCGTGAACAGGGTCCAGATCGCCGCGACACCGATCGTGCCGGCGCCGAGAAAGCGCACTTTCTGGCTCCAGACCGCCTGTGCGACGTCGGCTGCGGCGCCGGCTGCCGGCGCCAGCAGCGTGTAATGCGGCACCGCCCAGCCCCAGCCGATGACGGCACCCAGCAGCATGGCGATGCCGACCCAAAGTCCGACCAGATGACCGACCGCGAACAACGCAAACGACAGGCTGAAATCGTAACCGGTCGCCGCACCGCGATCGCCAATCCGGAAATACTGCGCCACGTCGCTCGCAAACAATTTGGTCTGCACCACCACTGCGAAGGCGGCTGCGACCAGCGATCCGACTACCACCGCACGCAGCCCGGCCTGGCTCGATTCCTCCGCGCTTGCCTCATCGACGCCGGTGCCGGTCGCACCGACCTTGAGCACCTCGGCGCAGGCCACACCTTCCGGATACGGCAGATCCGAGTCGGTGACCAGCGCCCGGCGCAGCGGTATCGTGTACATCACGCCGAGAATGCCACCGGTCACGCAGATCCCGAACGATTCCCAGAACGGGAATCCGTTCCACCAGCCGACGATGATCAGGCCCGGCAGCACGAAAATGATCGCCGACAGCGTGCCGGCCGCCGAGGCTACCGTCTGCACGATGTTGTTTTCCTGGATGCTGGCGTCACGGAACTTGCGCAGGATGGCCATCGAAATGACCGCAGCCGGTATCGAGGTGGCAAAGGTCAGACCGGCCTTGAGCCCGAAGAACACGTTTGCCGCGGTGAACACCACGGTGATGACGATGCCGATGATCAGGCCGCGAATGGTCAGTTCGGTGCGCGGCTCGACGCCGGCGTGTTGCTGTGTGTTCACGCGTAACTTTCCCGTATTGAGATGATTCCCCTGCCGATCCATGGACGGTATCGATCCGTTTGCCGCAAGGACGCAGCCTGACGAGCCGTGCCGGCGCAACCGGAAAGATAACCCGGATGCAGGCCGATTTTCCATCGTCGGCGACATTGACCCGACGCGCACGACACGCCAGCGCCGGCACGCAGACGGTGCGTCGTATCCCGCCTTCGGGCGCCGGCACCGGTGCCGCGACTGTAACGCGCTCCGCGTTCCACTATCATTCGGTGAGACCCACGGTACATGGAGCGAGATCTCATGCAGCTCGAAGGCAGGCGCGTCGCGGTAACCGGCGCATTCGGCACTCTCGGCGCGGCGGTCGTGCATGCCGCACTCGCGGCCGGTGCGCGCGTCGCCGCGATTGATCGCGCAAACGCGCCGGCGGCGGCGACGCGGCTCGGCGATGCGAAACTGTTCGGCAATGTCGACATCGCTGATGCGAGCAGCGCCGTCAGAACGTTTGACGACGTCGCGAAGGCGCTGGGCGGGCTCGATGCCCTGGTAAATGTCGCCGGCACGTTCCGCTGGGAAACGCTCGCCGATGGCGATCTCGACACCTGGGATCGGCTCTATCGGGTCAACCTGCGCACCGCCGCGGCCGCGAGCAAGGCCGCGCTCACGCACTTCGGCGAGGGCGGGCGCATCGTCAATATCGGCGCGGGCGCCGCAGACAAGGCGAGCGCCGGCATGGGCGCGTATGCGGCATCCAAGAGCGGCGTGTCACGTCTTACCGAGGCGCTGGCGGAAGAATTGAAGGACCGGAACATTACGGTCAACGCGGTGTTGCCGAGCATCATCGACACACCGCCCAATCGTGCCGACATGCCGAAAGCGGATTTCGATCGTTGGGTGAAACCCGAACAGCTTGCCGACGTCATCCTGTTCCTTCTGTCGGACACCGCGAACGCGATCACTGGCGCGCTGATTCCGGTGCGCGGACGTGTCTGGTAGTCCGTTGGATGAAGACTATCCTCGCTTTTTCCGACGCGGGCCGGCCATGGCCGCCAGCACGTTGCCGCGCTCCGGACAGGGAATGCAACGAGCACAAGTCACGTCAGGGGTAGAACATCATGGCTGCAATTGTCGTGGAAAACACGTCCGGAAGGGGCGCCGAGACCGCAGTTCCCGCCGAACTGAACCGCTGGAACTGGGGTGCGTTCCTGCTGAACTGGATCTGGGGAATCGGCAACAACACGCCGATCGCACTGCTGGCATTGGTGCCGTTCGCGGGCATCGTCATGTTGTTTGTCCTCGGCGTGAAGGGCAACGAATGGGCATGGCAGAACAAGCGCTGGGATAGTGTCGAGCACTTCCGTCGTGCGCAGCGCGCCTGGGCGAAATGGGGCGTCATCGCCTACGTTGTCGTGATTGTCGTTTGCGTTGTGCCATTTCTGATCATCGTTCCTGCCCTGATTTCGGCATTCCGGGATTCGGACGCCTATCGGCTTGGCGCGGCGGCCGTGCAGCACAATGCGCAGGCAATCGAAATGCTGGGTACGCCGATGAATACCGGATTCCCGTCCGGGAGCATCAACGAATCGGGTCCGAGCGGTACGGCGAAGCTCTCGTTTGCGGTCGACGGTGCGAAGGGCAACGGTACGGTCTATCTCGACGCGGTAAAGGATCTCGGCCGGTGGCGAATCGAACGCGCCGAACTCGCGGTTGATGGCTCCGGGAAGCGCATCGAACTGAAGGGGCCGTCGGACACGCGCTGAGGATCGTCTGCACGACTTCGCTGCATCACGCACGCCGCACACGCCGCGATTATCCACGCGGCCGCCGGAGATCGGCAGCCGGCTCACCGTCGCCATCCGGCGTCAGTGCATGAGAAACACGGTCGCTAGACCGAGAAAGATGAAGAAGCCACCGCTGTCGGTCATGAAGGTCAGAAAGATGTTCGAGCCCAGCGCCGGATCATGGCCCAGACGCAACATCAGCATCGGGATCCCGACACCCATGAATGCAGCGAGCAGCAGGTTCAGGACCATCGCCGAGGTCATGACGACTCCAAGCATCAGACTGTGGTACATCAGCGCCGCAACGACGCCAATGACACCGCCCCAGATGAGCCCGTTGAACAGGGCCACGGCGAGTTCCTTGCGCCACAGACGCCGGATCGCACCGGTGCCAACCTGTTCCACCGCCACCGCACGCACGATCATGATGATGGTCTGATTGCCGGAACTGCCCCCGATGCTGGCGACGATCGGCATCAATGTCGCCAGTGCGACCAGTTTCTCGATCGAGCCCTCAAACAGGCCGATCACGCGCGAGGCGAGAAATGCGGTGACCAGATTGATCGCCAGCCAGGACCAGCGGTTGCGTACCGAGGACCAGACCGACGCGAAGACGTCCTCTTCTTCGCGCAGACCCGCGCGCCCGAGCATCTCCGATTCGCTCTCCTCGCGAATGAAGTCGACCATGACGTCGATGGTCAGGCGGCCGATCAGGTGCCCGCCGCCATCGACCACAGGTGCCGAAATCAGGTCGTAGCGCTCGAACGCCTGGGCGGCTTCGTCGCCGGCGTCATCCGGGTGAAACGTGTTGACATCCCGTGCCATGACTTCGCCGACCTTCTTGTCCGGCGAGTTGAGCAGCAGCCACTTGAGCGGCAACACGCCGGTCAGCAAATTGTCGGCGTTGACCACGAACAGCTTGTCGGTCTGCTCGGGCAATTCCTCGAAACGGCGCATGTAGCGCAGCACGACTTCGAGCTTCACGTCCTCGCGGATCGTGACCATCTCGAAATCCATCAGGGCACCGACCTGGTCATCGGCATAGGACAGCGCCGACTGCACGCGCTCGCGTTGCTGCGCGTCGAGGCTGGCCATGAGTTCCGGCAGCACCTCGGTCGGCAGATCCTCGACCAGATCGGCCAGCTCGTCGGCATCCAGCGGTTCGACCGCGGCGAGAATCTCGTGATCGTCCATGTCGGCGATCAGCGATTCACGCACCGCATCGGAGACTTCGAGCAGGATCTCGCCGTCGCGTTCGGCCTTTACCCGCAACCACACCGCCAGGCGCTCTTCCAGCGGAAGCGATTCGAGCAAACTGGCAATATCGGCCGGATGCAGCGTGTCGAGCAGCGGCTTGAGTTCGTGCTCGCGGCCCTCGCGCAACAGACGGGCGACCTGCTCGACTTGCTCGGCCAGGCGATTGGGCGACTTTATGGTCTCGACTTCGCTCATGCTGCGCTCCCCGTCCCGTCAGCGGGGGCGCCGAGCGGAACTAGCAGGTCAGGGGGTTGAACAATCGATCGTGTTGGGCTGGACTGGGCAAGTCCATCGACGGATACCTCGGTGCGGCTTTTTGCCAGCTGCGCATGATAGCAGCGATGCGACGCGATTTGATGAGGGCCTGTTCCGACGGCGCAGGCGCTACGGTGGCAAACACTCCAGTGCCGCGACCGAGCGCCACAGATGCGGGCTCAAATAGGCGTGCGAACCGCAAGCGATCAACCCGGCACCCGCGAATGTTTCACGGTACCAGCGCGGCGTGCGTGCGATGAATCCATCATGGTCGCCGGCAGGCGAATCACGCGTGGTAAACACCTCAAGAAACGCCAGCCCTTCGAGTACTTCGCCAAAGCCGCCAAGACCCCTGTGGATTTCCCGGGCACCGACGTAATGCAGGACATCGCTGCAAACGATGATGTCAAAGCGCGAATCGAAGCGCAGCTCGCCGAGTTGACCGAAGCGCGCGCACCTGATGTTGCGCGATCGCCCGTAGCGCGAAACCACATAGTCGCTCGTATCAAGACCGAAATACGCTAGTTTGGGCCGCAACGCCCTCAATGGCGCGCGCCACGGCGCTTCTCCGCAACCGACGTCGAGCACGCTGCACACCTCGCGCCCAAGATAGTATTCGGCGAGTGCCACGACCAGCGTGACCTTGCGTGCGAGTTCGCTGCGCGACCCGACAATCTCGCACCCGCCGCGATACCACTTGTCGAAATAGGTGCGGTCGTAAATCTTGGACATGTTCGATCCGGCGATTGGGGAAAGAAACCAATGGTGAGCATGCCATCATGTACCGTCATGACGCGCCCGGGAGACGATTGATGAAGATTGAAGCCTCGCAAAAAGATTCGGCATTTCACAACCGTTGCACGGCTGCGCTGATCTGCGCATCGGTTCTCGCGTGGCCAATCGCATTGTTGGCGCGAAATCCGCCCGACACGGCAAGACCGCAAACAATGCGGGACGTGCTGGCCGCATCTTCGACTTCAGACTGGCGTCGACCCAATCCGGACGACACGCTTTATCTGGAACTGGCCAGCGGCCGGGTAGTCATCGAACTGAACTCCGAATTTGCACCGTTGCATGTTGCCAATATCAAGACCTTGGTGCGTGCGCACTACTTCGATGGACTCAGCATCAATCGCGTGCAGGACAATTTTGTCACGCAATGGGGCGATCCCCGCGCCGGCGAAAAAGGCAGGCAGCGATCGCTCGGCAACGCAAAAGCGAAGCTGGCGTCCGAGTTTACGCGCACGATGAAGGGGCTTCCGTTCACGCGCCTGCCGGATGGCGATGTATACGCGCCGGAAGTGGGTTTCTCGCGAGGCATGCCGGTTGCGCGGGATGCCGCGCACGACCAGGCATGGCTCGTGCACTGCTACGGCATGGTCGGCGTCGGGCGCGACAACGATATCGACAGCGGCAACGGCGCCGAACTGTACGTCGTCATCGGCCAGGCGCCGCGCCAGCTCGATCGCAACATTGCCCTGGTCGGCCGCGTGCTTGATGGCATCGAACGTCTGTCCGCGCTGCCACGAGGCGATGCGCCGCTCGGACTCTACAAGACGCCCGCGCAACGCATCGCAATCCACTCGATGCGAATCGCGGCCGACGTGCCGAAGGACCAGCGCAGCAACCTGCGGGTACTGCGCACCGATACCTCGACGTTTGCCGCGCTGGTCGAATCGCGACGCAACCGACGCGACATGTGGTACCACGTTCCAGCCGGCAAGATCGATCTGTGCAACGTGCCATTGCCGGTGCGCAAGCGCTGACTGCGGCAGCCCATGCCGGACACTGCACACGGCGGGACTCGGGCCTGACAACGCCATCGGGACAACCTTGTCAGTGCAAGATACGGACAGGGCGTCGCGATCGGGAAGAGTCCATAGATTCAGCCATCCAGCCGGGCATCTCCCCGCCAGCAAGAAAGACCGAGGATGCGGCCTCTTTTCAGCGCGCCGTAAAACCTGCACTCTGCGAGGCTACCGCCCCACCCTTCCGTATCCGTGCAAGCTGCCGCCAAAGCACAATTCCAGATCCACTTCTGTGTGATGCTGTGGGGATTTACCGCGATCCTCGGCAAGCTGATCACGCTGTCGGCGCTCGCATTGGTGTGGTGGCGCATGCTGCTGGTCGCAGCCGCGCTGCTACTGGTTCCACGCGCATGGCGCGGGTTGTGGAAATTATCGGCACGGCTGATTGCGGCTTATGCCGGAATCGGCGTCATCGTGGCGATGCACTGGCTGACCTTCTATGGCGCGATCAAGCTGGCCAATGCCTCGGTCGCGGCAACCTGCATAGCGCTCGCGCCGGTGTTTCTTGCCGTCATCGAGCCGTGGATCGCACGGCGTCGGCTCGATCCGCGTGAACTGCTGCTCGGCATCGCCGTCGTGCCGGGTATGGCCCTGGTCGTCGGCGGCGTCTCGACACAGATGCGTATTGGCGTAGCCGTCGGCGTGTTGTCGGCGTTTCTCGTCGCCATATTCGGTTCGCTCAACAAGCGCCTCGCAGCGCACGGCGACCCACTGACTGTTACCGGTCTCGAATTGGGCGCCGGTGCGCTGTTCCTGACTCTCTCCGCGCCCCTCGTACCGCATGCCGAGCCGGCCTTTGCGCTTCCCGATGCACACGACGCCGTACTGCTGCTGATCCTGTCGATGGGTTGTACGTTGCTGCCTTTTGCCTTGTCGCTGGTGGCGTTGCGCAGCCTGAGTGCATTCACCGTGCAGCTCGCGGTGAATCTGGAACCGGTATATGCGATCGCGCTGGCAATCGTGCTCCTCGGTGAGCAACACCAGCTCGATAGCGCATTCTATGTCGGCGTCGCCATCATCCTGGCCGCGGTATTCGCGCATCCGCTGTTCAGCCGAAAGCCCGCCGGATTACCGCAACCGGAGCTTCTGGCGACCGCTGAATCGAAGAGCGCCGCGGAGTGAAGGCCATCATCGCGACGGTGTCTTGCGGATCGCTCGAACCCGTTGGCTATGGCTGCGCGCATACACATAGACGGCAGCCGGCGGCATGTTCATCCAAGCAACGCCGGCGCGGCGAACCGTAAGGCCGATCTGGTTGAGCAGCTCGCGCGAGACCGGATTGGCCGGGCCATAGGTGAACTGGATGAACCGGCCGTTCGCATCCATCGACGCGAATGCCGCCTCGAGAATCGCGCGCTGGGTCGGCCGCGACATCGAAAGCAAGCCGAGGCCGCTCAACACTGCATCGGCTGTCCCGTTG
Source organism: Rhodanobacteraceae bacterium (assembly GCA_049583635.1). GTDB lineage: Bacteria > Pseudomonadota > Gammaproteobacteria > Xanthomonadales > Rhodanobacteraceae > Dokdonella_A. The sequence continues at coordinate 105,828 of JBAUWF010000042.1, read as the reverse complement.
GCGGAGAACCCGCTGCGCCGCACGTGCGCGCGCAATTCGCGCGCATCGCCGCAGACCACGCAGACATCCGGGAATCCGCGATGCAGCAGTTGATAAAGCTGTTCGTTGACCTCAAGCACCAGCAGATCGACCGGCGCAATGCCGTGATCAAGCAAGGCCCTCGTGAACACCCCGGTTCCACCACCCAGTTCGATTACGCGCCGGGTCCCCGGCGGAAGTTGCGCAACCATCTGCTGCGCCAATTGCCGGCTCGAAGGCGACAATGCCGCGACAGCCAGCGGATTCTTCAGCCACTGACGAAAGAACGTCCAGGCATCCGGCTGCTCCGGTCGCCTGATCGATCGTTGCTCTCTTGCTCGCCACTGGCTCATCGCTGGATGCGGGCTCGCGCGCATGATATCGACGATCATCATATCCGATGCATGAGGGCGAGGGCCCAGCGGCTGGGACACGACGGCTTGTGGCGGTCTTTTCGGCGCCCCGTACCCGGCATGGGAATCGCACCTGGCATGCGATAACCAACTCAATCGGCGTCGGATCTCAAGAGCGGCCCCCTGGGCAATCCGAAGCAATCAGGCCCGAATCGCATGCGCAGGCGGCGTTCTCGATGCAATGGTTGTTGCTGCGGGTCCGGGAAAAAGAATCCCCGCGGCGATCAGGGGGAATCGCCGCGGGGCGGAAACGCTGGCAACGGGGAAGGGGGAGGGATGCGTTACCAGCGCTGAGCGTGGTTCGCGTAGTCAATGACCATCGCGATCGTAATAACGTGCGCGGTGTCCATAATCGTCGCGATCATGGCGGCCACGATGATAGTAATGCTGCCGATCATATCTGCGAGCATAGTGACCACGACGATAGTAAACCGTCGCTGGGCGGTCGTAGTAAACGGCACCGTACGTCGGCGGGTACGCGTAGTAGGTCGGATAGGCGTACGCATCGTCGTAGTAGTAAGGGTCATACACCCGAGGTGCGGAGTAGCCGCCGTAAAGCGGCGCGACGTACCCGCTCAGATAGCCGCCGCGGCAATGGCTGCAACTCGAATAGCCGACGCCGAATCCCGGTCCGCCGATACTGATGCCGAAACCGACATGATGGCGGGCAAGCGCCAACGGAGCCGCACCCAACGCTAGCGCAGCCACTACGCCGAGCAATGCGGTACGCACACGGTTTTTCTGAAGGATAGTCATGTCTTTGCCCCTCCATATTTCACGCGATGATGCTGCGACCTTGCTGCTGAATCGGGACTGAAATTCTGTACGCATGCGTTAAGGAATTGTCGGCGCGCACCGCTGCAACTCGTGGCACTGATGGATGCGCGGGTTACGCGAGAAATCGAACGGAATACTGGCCGCCGTCACATCCTCGACAAAGAAGTCCGTCAAGGCGTCGCGATCGATGCGGAAACGACGATTGTTGACCGAGAAGACAATCGTTCCACCAGCAGCCAGACGGGCACCACACAGCCTCAGCAGCGCCACGTGGTCGCGTTGCACTTCGAAGTCATCCGCGCGCTTTGAGTTCGAGAACGTCGGCGGATCGACAAAAATCAGGTCGTACTCGCCGTTATCGTGGGCCAGCCATTGCAACACGTCGGCCTGGATCAATCGGTGCGCGGGGCCGGTAAACCCGTTGAGTGCGAGATTACGCGCGGCCCAGTCGAGATAGGTCGGCGACAGATCGACGCCGAGCGTCGTGCTTGCGCTACCGGCAGCGGCAAGCACAGTCGCACTCGCGGTATAGCAGAACAGATTGAGGAATCTCGCGCCGCGTGCGCGAGCTCGCAAGCGCGCACGCGTCGGACGATGATCGAGGAACAGCCCGGTATCGAGATGATCGAACAGATTCACGCGCAGGCGCAGACCACCCTCCTCCACGATCAGGAATTCGCCACGATCCTCAAACTGTCCGTGACCGCCGCCGCCTCTGCCGCGTCGCCGCGTCTTGACTGCAATCCGCGTGCGTGGCACGTCGAAGACCTCGCTTGTCGCACGCACCAGTTCGCCCAACCGCACGCGCGCATCGTCGGTCGAAATGGTGCGCGGGGCCGCATATTCCTGCAAATGCAGCCAGGTCTGCGGGAACACACGTTGCGTTGACGCGCCGGAACCGGAAGATGCGCCGGTATCCTTGTCGATACCAACAGCCGTATAGACGTCGATCGCTGCGGCGTATTCCGGCATATCCGCGTCATACACTCGGTAGCAGCCAATGGCCTCTCGTTGCAGACGCTTGCGAAGGCGGCGCGCGTTCTTGCCGATGCGATTGGCCACAGCCGTAGCGCCGGGCGAAAGCACCGGTTCGGCGCGCATGCGTACCTGTCGATCGGCAATGTCGTATACAAGCAAGCGGCATTCGAGAGCGCCGTTGTAGAGAACGTATCGCTTGCGCGGATGCAACCCGATGTCGCGCCCGAGTTCCCGATCGGCCGTGATGATCGCCGCATGCCAGCCGGCGAAACCATCGCGCAGACGCTCGCCCAGCGAGCGATACAACGGCGTCAGTCGCGCGCGTTCACCAAGTCGCTCGCCGTAGGGCGGATTGCAGACAACCAGACCGCTGGCCTGCCCTACCGGTGCGTCGAGACGATCCACTGATTGCCGCGCGAGCCGAACCACGTGTGCAAGGCCGGCCGTCTCGGCGTTGAGCCTGGCCTCGGCCAGCACCTGCGCGTTCGCGTCGTATCCAAAAAACGCGGCCGCCAGTGCGCGCATGCCCGCCTCGGCTCGCACGTGGGCCTCGTCGAGCAATGATTGCCACAACGCTGCGTCGTGCCCGCGCCAGCCGAAAAACCCGAAATAGTCGCGTTTGATGCCCGGTGCCTGGTCAGCCGCCATCAGGGCCCCTTCAATCAGCAACGTGCCCACGCCGCACATCGGATCGACCAGGGCGCCGCCCGCGGCAGATATCGCCGGCCATCCCCCACGCAGCAATATCGCACAGGCGAGGTTTTCCTTGAGCGGTGCATCGCCCTGCCCGACGCGCCAGCCGCGCTGGTGCAAAGGCGCTCCAGCCAGATCCAGCGACAAGCTCGCACGATTGCGACGCAGCAACAGGTTCAACCGTATGGACGGCTGTTGTAGATCGACGCCAGGACGCATCCCACAGCGATCGCGGAATTGGTCGACCACTGCATCCTTGACGCGTTGCGCGACGTATTGCGTGTGCCGAAGTGCCGCCGTGCTGCCGACCACATCGACTGCCAGACTCCCGTGGGTGGTCAGATGAGCCGACCAGTCGATGCCCTGCACGCCTGCGTACAGCGCGTCGTCATCCGGCGCCGCGAACTCCGCCAGCGGCATCAAAATGCGACTGGCCAGGCGCGACCACAGACAGGCGCGATAGCCGACCGCCAGGTCACCATCGAAATGCACGCCGGCCAGTGCCTCGCGCGCGGCGCCGGCACCGAGCGCGGTCAGTTCATCGCGCAGCAGGTATTCGATGCCTTTCGGGCAGGTGGCGAAGTAGTGCGGCATGAAGATTGGGCGTCACCTTCGGCAGCATTCGTGCTGGAGCCACACCATTCGTGCGCAAGGCCCGCGCAAACGTCATTGCAGGCCCAGCAAGAATTCGCGAAACACCTGCGCACAATAGTCGACATGATGGCTGAGTCGGTGATCGTCCGCCACCAAATGCAACGTATCACCACGCTCGCGTGCAAACGCGATGGTGGCGTCGACCGGGCACAGCTCGTCACCCCAACCGTGAATCAGCGTGGTGCGTACGTTCGCTGCAACAAAGCGGCGCGCGACCCCCTCGATCTCGATCGGCAGGGCGAGCAGAAACAAGCCTTCGCATGCGCGAGCGAGCGAGGAGAGCCCCGACACGAATGCACCCATGCTCGAGCCGCCAAACACAATGCGACCCTCGGCCGGTGTCTGCGCCAGCGCATGCGCGATGCGCGCGTCGATCGAACGCGCGTTGCGCTCCGCATCGATGCTGCGATAGTCCGGTCGCACGCTGTTCCAACCCAGCGTCTCAGCAATTTCGGCGAGCGCGCTGACCTTGGTCGCCCGCGGCCCGCTATCGAGGCCGTGCGACAGAATGACAGTTCCTTTCATGATCAAGTCCGTTGCGATTGAATGCAGGCCGATCCGACAGTGTAGTGGCTCGCAATATTCCGTGTTGCGATCTTGCCGTGGGAGCCCGACGCAGATGAGAAAAAGGGGTTCCACACCGTGATTGTTTTCGCTGTTCCTTCCGCGTTTGCGCGGGAAGGTACCGAATGTGGATGAGCCGGGCAGAGCCTTGCAGACGAACACGCAGCGAACCCAATCGCGCGATGACGTTGCCCCTGCTCTCGCATTGCATCTTCGTGCGCGATCGGCTGGTATCCATTATCCTCTGCCGCCGTGTTCAGCCCCAAAAAACCAACGGTAATATCACCGAGAGCGACGCGGAACGCGCCTGGCATTTCCCGGGCCCGCGCCGACGACGCAACGACATGAGTCGCCGCATCGAAGATTACGCGATGATCGGCGACTGTCGCAGTTGCGCGCTGGTCAGCCGCGACGGTTCGATTGACTGGCTGTGCTGGCCACGCTTCGATTCCGCCGCGTGTTTCGCGGCGCTGCTCGGCACCGCGGAAAACGGCTTCTGGCGCATCGCCCCGGTCGGAGAGTTCGAGGTCACGCGCCATTACCGCGACACGACGATGGTGCTCGAAACCGAATTCGAGACCGGCGAAGGCGCGGTGACACTAATCGATTTCATGCCGATGCACGAGGGCCCGGGGCAACTGGCCCGGCTCGTGGTCGGGCGTCGCGGCAAGGTACGGATGAGGTCCGAGTTGATGCTGCGTTTTGACTACGGACGCACCATTCCGTGGGTCACGCGCGGCGACAATGGCGAACTCCATGCAATTGCCGGCCCCGAGCGCATCGTGTTGCGCACACCGATCCGGATTTGCGGCGAAGACATGCGTTCGATCGCTGATTTCGAAGTCTCGGCCGACGAAACCATACCATTCACGCTGGTGCACGGACGCTCCCATCTACCACCGCCCGAGGCGCTCGACCCGCTGGAAGCACTCGAGGAAACCACGCGCGAACAAACCGAGTGGATCGCCAGATGCGCCGATGCCGGCGAATGGACCGATGCGATGATGCGCTCGCTGGTCACGCTGCGCGGCCTGACCTTCCGGCCGACCGGCGGAATCGTTGCGGCACCCACCACCTCCCTGCCCGAAAAGATCGGCGGTTCGCGCAATTGGGACTACCGCTACTGCTGGATACGCGACGCGGCGTTCACTCTGATCGCGCTCATGAATGCAGGCTACTACGACGAGGCGGATGCGTGGAGTCTCTGGGTCGTGCGGGCGATGGCCGGACATGCCAAGCAACTGCAGATCATGTACGGCGTCGCCGGCGAATGTCTGCTGCCGGAACTCGAGCTGCCGTGGCTTCCAGGTTACGAGAATTCGACGCCGGTGCGTATCGGCAACAGCGCGGCCAGTCAGATGCAACTCGATGTCTATGGTGAACTCGCGGACGCAATGGCACAGGCGCGCAGGGGCGGACTGCGTGCCGCACACGCCGAGGCACGCGCGATGCGGCGTGGGTTGCTGGCGAATCTTGAAAAAATATGGAAGAAACCCGATCAAGGCATCTGGGAAATTCGCGGCGACCCGCAACACTTCGTCCATTCCAAGGTAATGGCCTGGGTGGCTTTCCAGCGCGCTGCCGAGGATGACAGCGACGATGTCGGTCCGGCGGATCGCAAGCATTGGCGCGAGATTGCCGCGCGCATCCATACCGAGGTATGCGAGCGCGGATTCGACACCGAACAGAACAGTTTCGTGCAGGCCTACGGGACGCCGCATCTCGATGCGAGCCTGCTTCTGTTACCGATCGTCGGTTTCCTTCCGGCGGACGACCCGCGCATCATCGGGACCGTAGCCGCGATCGAGAAGCATCTGCTGGTCGATGGCCTGGTCAAGCGCTACGAAACCCATCGCGGCGTCGACGGCCTGCCACCCGGCGAAGGCGCTTTTGTCGCATGCAGCTTCTGGCTGGCCGACAATTACGTTCTGCAGAACCGCATGGGCGATGCGCGGCGCCTGTTTGAGTACCTGCTGTCCTTGCGCAACGACGTCGGACTGCTGGCCGAGGAATACGACCCCAAAGCCGGGCGCATGCTCGGCAATTTCCCGCAGGCGCTCTCGCACATTGCGCTGATCGATACGGCCTTGAACCTGACGGGGATTGATCACCAGAGTCCGTCGAAGCAGCGCGCGGGCAGGACAAATGGAACGCAAAGCGGCTCGAAAGCGCATGGACGTAGCGAGCACTCTTAGGCTGGCGCGAACCTCCCGGTCGGGCGTCATGAGAGCGATTGCGACCGGTCAATTCGTCATCAACCTGTTTTCACGCTGCATCTTTCCGTTTGTCGCGCGTACGAGGCACAGGCCAGGGCGTAGCGGATCTTGCTGGGCAAATTGAGCATCGTCGCGCCGCGCGCGGGGTGGGTCGACAATATTCCATACAAGTTGGGCGATCAGGCGCCGGTAGGTGCGCCATTGACGTCTGGATTGAAGCGTGGCGGACTCAATCGGGTTGACGTCATTCGCGAGTACGACCTCACAGATCGAGGGTGTGGATGACTTGCGTGGCATCCTCGGGGACCGAGGTGCTGTGAAAACCGAGGTAATGCGCCAGTTCCCGCATCGCCTGGTTGGCGCTGTCGTCGATCGAAAACATCTGACGGAAACCATTGCTGCGCGCCGTGTCGATCAGATGGCGCATCAGCGTCACCCCGAGGCCGCGATGCCGCCAATTGTCGGCAACCGTGATTGCGCACTCGCAATGCTCGTCGTCGCCGGAAGCGGCGTAGCGGCTCACGCCCACTTCGCGCAGCACGCCATCCTCATGCGCCAGCGCCACGAAGGCCGTGCTCTTGTGGTAATCGACAGCCATCAGCAGGTCGAGCAATGCGGGGCTCACGCCTCTCATCGAACCGAGAAAGCGGAAATGGCGTGCCTCCGGCGAAAGGCGATTGATGAAGTCACTCTCGCGCTCGCGGTCCTCGACACGGATCGGTCGGATCAGCACATGGCTGCCGTCGTTCAATTTCTCGATCCAGTGATCGCCGGTAACTTCCGGGAAAGCCGGCGCCGATGGGCGCCCGGTGGTGGAATTCGACATGCAAAGCCTCCGTCAAACGCACGCCAGACAGCCGGAACGTAACAGCCTTGCGTGCTGGTGAATATCTTGCCCACGGCGCGAAGGCACCGTTTGATCGAAGTCAAAAGAACTCGACATGGTTCAGCCCGCCTCGCTGCCGAAAAGCATTGGCCGTTCGTCGCCGCACAAGCCGGCCAGAAGCGCGGGGCGCAGGATGTGCACCTTCTTGCGGTCCACCGCGAGGATATTCTCGGTTTCCATCCGTCCGAACAGGCGGCTGACCGTTTCCATCGCCAAACCGAGGTAGTTGGCCAGATCGTGGCGGGACATCGGCAACAACAACCTCAGCGGATCGCGCGATAACCGTTCGTAGCGTTCGGCGAAGCCGCGCAGGAAAATGGCGAGCCGTTCCTGCGCGTGCTGCCGGCCCATCATCACGAGGTGGCCATGGTCGGCTGCCACTTCGCGGCTGACGACACGCCCCAGTTGCTGATGCAGTTTGGGTATCTCACTGACGACCCGTTGCAGTTGCACGTACGGCAACTCGCAAATGCTGGCGCGCTCCAGCGCCTCGGCACCGCAAAGATGGCGATTGTCGGCCAGCGCATCCATGCCCACGATCTCGCCGGGCAAATGAAAGCCCAGCACCTGCACATCGCCGGCAGGATTTTCCACAAAGGTCTTGAGTGACCCGGTCCGCACCACATACAAGGCGTGGAACGCGTCGCCCTGGCGGTAGAGGGCCTTGCCTCGTTCGAGCAGGCGCTTGTCGCGTACGACCACATCCAACCGCTGCAGGTCAGGCTCGTCTATGCCGGCCGGCAGACACAGCTTGCGCAACGCGCACGACGCGCAACTGCGCCGCAGCTGGTCGAGATCCAGAATGACTGCTCCAAGTTCCGTCAAGGTCAAGATCGAAGGCGAACGGCCGCCACCTCGCATGATATGCGGGCACTCTAGCACTGTGGTGTATCACAGGCACCCCTCCAGCCTCAGGCTGATGTTGCCGCTGACGAAGGCGTCAGCAGCACGTTTCTGGTATGCGTGGCGATCATCGCCTCCTCGTCGGTGGCAACCACACGCACCTGCACACGACTGTCGGGGGTGCTGATCACGCCGGCATCGCCGGCATTGGCATCCGTGTCGCAGGCGACGCCCAGCCACGCCAGCCGTGCACAGACGGCCGCCCGGACCGACGCGGCGTGTTCGCCGATGCCTGCCGAAAACACCAAGCCGTCGAGTCCGCCCAGGCTGCAGGTCAGGGCACCGATCTCGCGCGCGATGCGAAATACAAACAGATCGATCGCCTCGTGCGCGTGAAGATCGTTGCTGGCCAGCAGCGTGCGCATGTCGTTGCTGATACCGGATATCCCGAGCAGGCCACTATCGTTGTAGAGCATGTGTTCGACCGTGGACACGCTCAGACCATGCTCCTGCTGCAGGTACAGCACAGCTCCCGGGTCGAGGCTGCCGCAGCGTGTGCCCATCACCAACCCGTCCAGCGCGGTGAAGCCCATCGTGGTATCGACGCTGTGACCATCGCGCATCGCGCACAGGCTGGCGCCATTGCCAAGGTGGGCCGCGATCACGCGGCCGGCGGCCAACGCGGGGGCCTGCTCGCGCAGACGTCCGACAATGTATTCATAGGACAGCCCATGAAACCCGTAGCGGCGCACACCTTCGGCCGCGTATTTTCGGGGCAGCGCCAGCCGGCTGACGGTCGGTGCCATGCCGTGATGGAACGCCGTGTCGAAACAGGCCACCTGCGGCAATCCAGGTCGCAGTCGCGTAACCGCCTCCACTGCGGCGAGACTATGTGGCTGGTGTAGTGGCGCCAGCGGGATCAGCCTGGCCAGGCTGGCGATCACCGCAGGGGTCAGACGAACGGGCCGATCCCAGGTTTCACCCCCGTGCACCACCCGATGGCCGACCGCAACCAGGGATTCAACACCGAGGCGCGAAGTGATCCACGCGAGCAAGGGGGTCAGCAGTGCTTCGTGATCGAGTTTTGCGGCTGCCGGCCACCGATGCTCGGTCAGCGTGACACCCTCCGCATCCTTGGCGATGAAATGCGGCACGTTGCCGATGCCTTCGATCTGGCCGTGCGACAGCCGTTGCTGCGGTCCAGCCGTCGCCATTCCATACAGCGCGAACTTGATGCTGGACGAGCCGGCGTTGAGGGTAAGGATGGCCCTGGACACGTGTCAGGCATCAATCGGCACGGGCAAGGAGTACGCCGACCGCGCCACCAACACCGCCACCGCGCAGGACGCCACGTGGGTGCGCGGCGAATCGGCACGGCTGGTCAGAATGATCGGCACCCGCGCGCCCATCACGATGCCGGCGGCGTCGGCGCCGGCGAGGAAGGTCAGTTGCTTGGCCAGCATGTTGCCCGATTCAAGATCCGGAACGACCAGGATGTCGGCCAGACCCGCGACCGGCGAAACGATACCCTTCTCGCGTGCCGCCTCGGGGCTGACCGCGTTGTCGAATGCCAGCGGGCCGTCGACGACGCCGCCGGTGATCTGTCCGCGCTCAGCCATCTTGCACAGCGCGGCGGCGTCGATGGTCGAGGGAATCGCCGGGTTCACCGTCTCGACCGCCGACAGCACGGCGACGCGTGGCTCCGCCAGCCCCATGATGTGGGCCAGGTCGATCGCGTTCTGGATGATGTCGCGCTTCTCGGCCAGTGTCGGAGCAATGTTGATCGCGGCGTCGGTCACCAGCAGAGGACGGGCGTAGCCCGGCACGTCCATCAGGTAGGCATGACTGAGCCGGCGATCCGTGCGCAGACCGCTGTCGGCAGCGACGACCGCGTGCATCAGTTCGTCGGTCTGCAGCGAGCCCTTCATCAGCAGATGCGCCTCGCCGTTGCGCACGAGCGCCACAGCCGCGGCGGCCGCCGCGTGGCTGTGCAGGGTGTCGACAATGCGCAAGGCACTGATATCCAGCCCGGCCTGTTTCGCGGCGGCCTGTATTTTGGCAGTGGGACCAACCAGGATCGGCACGATCAAACCGGCCTTCGCGGCGTCGAGCGCGGCGCTGAGCGACACCGGGTCGCAAGGGTGGGCTACCGCGGTTGCGATGGGGACGCCCAACGCCGCCCGTGCCATCAATTCGCGAAAGCGGTCGTGGCTCCCAAGCCGGATTTCCGGCAATTCGAGGCGCCGGCGTCGGATCTTTTCCACCGGCGCCTTCACCTCGGCGCTACCCAGGATCACGTCTTCGCCTTGCTGGTTGCTGCAGCGGCAGTCGAAGAGGATGCGATGCCCATCCGCGATCTTCTCTTTCGCTGTAACGCTGACGGTGACGGTATCGCCCAGACCGATCGGAGCGTGGAAGTGCAGGTCCTGCGAAAGATAGATCGTGCCCGGCCCGGGCAGTTCGGTGCCGAGCACCGCGGAGATCAGCGCACCACCCCACATGCCGTGGGCAATCACGCGATGGAACAGATCGGTGCGCGCGTAGACGGGATCCATATGGGCCGGATTGACGTCACCGGACATCGCCGCGAACAGCCCGATGTCGCGTTGGGTCAGCGTACGCACCAGGCTGGCATGGTCGCCGACTTCGATTTCGTCGAAGGTGCGATTCTCGATGAAGTCCGTTGTTTCGGCTGGCAATGCATTCATGTCCTGGTGCTCCTTCCGTGATCGAGAACGTAGTTGCCGGGTGCGCTGGCCAGTACCGGGCCGCCTTGGGCATTGCCGCGGCGGAGCGGAGCCACAGATGTCCCGCTGTGCTGTTTTCCAGCCAGTCCACCCAGCGAGGCCGACGAGCCGCAAGTATGCCTTCGTCGCCCTGTTCGGGACGCGAGGGCCGGAACAAGCGATGCCTGCACATGATGTTCGGCGGCCACCCTGCGCAGGTTCGCTACATCATCGTTCGCGGGATCGAAACTCACCAGCAGCGCAGGGACGGGCGCCTTTCCCTCGTAAGCAACGACACGCTCGATGCGCCTGAGCGTTTCGATCTCAAGCGGACAAGCCATCTGGCAGGAACCGGAGAACATGCCGATGAGATGCTGCTGACCGCACCGCGAGGCAAAGGAAAGCACTATCTCGCTGGTCGCGCAGGGTCACGACCGGAATCCTGTCGATCGCGACGCCCCACCCCCAAAGCGATGGCGCCTGGTTCGAGCCGGCCAGGCAATGCGACAATCGGAATCATGGTGCGATCCGCGTTTGGCCACCCACGCGCGCAAACCACAGCTTGCGCGTGAAGTCGTACGCCATGATCAGTGCGCCGACCGCGAACACGACGTCACCGGGCATGCGCATCCACTGCCAGAACACCGTGGTGTCGTAGAACTTCAGGCTGCGTGCGTAGGCATAGCCGTGCGTGTACACGGCCTCCAGTTGCGGCCAGCCGATCGGATAGAAGTTCAACACGATCCACATCACTACGCCGACGTTGTAAAGCCAGAATGCCCACACGCCGGGCTTGTCGCTCCAGCGTCGTTCACCATTGAGGTAGCGCAAGACCATGTAGATGAGACCGATCGCCAGCAGGCCGAAGGCACCGAACATCGCAGTGTGTGCGTGGTTGAGAGTGAGAAATGTCCCGTGCTCGTAGTAGTTCACCAGCGGGGCGTTGAGCGTGCCACCGCCGAAAACACCGGCGCCGACAAAGTTCCAGAACGCCGAACCGAGAATGTAGAGGTACGCAAGGCGATACGGAAAATCCTGTTGTGCCGCGATATGCCGACGCTGGTCAATCGCCTCCATCACCAACAGGAACAGTGGCAGTACTTCGAGGAACGAGAACATGCTGCCTACGCCAATCCACAGATCGGGTTCCCCGGCCCAATACATGTGGTGACCGGTGCCGAGAATGCCGCTGATCAGTATCAGGATCCATTCAAACAGGACTGCGCGCTCGACCAGTTGGCGCGAGACCAGTCCGAGCGCCATCAGGAAGTACCCGGTGATCGCGGCGGTGAACAATTCGAACGCCCACTCGACCCAAAGGTGCACCACCCACCAGCGCCAGAAGTCAGTGATCGCGAAAGACGGGTTGGGCTCGGCCAGCGGAATCATGCCGAATACATAGATCACCGCCACCCCCAGCGTGCTGTACCACAGTAGATGCTCTATGCGGAACAGACTGTAGAGCGACCGACCTTGCGTGAACAGCGCTCTGAGCGTTGGCCAGAACGCACGCAGCAGGACGAGACTCCATACCAGCAGGCCGACAAAAAACAGGATCTGCCAGAAGCGGCCGAGCTCCAGATAGGACAAGCCTTGGTTGCCAAACCAGAACCAGTGCTGGTCGACGATGCCCGTGATGCCGAGGTAGTTCCCGGTCAACGCGCCGGCCACAATCACGACCAGAACCCAGAAGATCAGATTGACCAGATGTCGCTGGCCAGCGGGTTCGTGCTTGCCGATCAACGGCGCGAGGAACAGACCAGCGCCGATCCAGCTCACACCGATCCAGACGATCGGCGCCTGTAGGTGGACGCTGCGAAGAAATGCAAATGGCAGCCAGCGGTCGACATCGACGCCATAGAAATCGGTGCGCTCGGTGTAGTAGTGCGCCATGATCGAACCGACCAGGATCTGCACGAGCAAGATCGCCGCGACAACCAGGAAATACTTCCACAGTGCGCGCTGGCTCGGCGTGGGCATCGCGAACCCGCGCAGTGCGGGCTCGTAGGTTTCATTGGGTGCCTTGGGCTCGATATACAGGCGGAAGATCACCAGCACCACACCGATGCCGAAAAAAACCAGGGTGAACGAAGCCCATGTCCACTGGAACGTCGCAGCGGTGGGCACGTTGCCGACCAGAGGTTCGGCGGGCCAGTTGATGGTCCATGAATAGTCCTTGCCGGGGCGCCGCGCGACGGTGGTCAGCGACGAGTACAGCAGGAAGTCGGCAGTCTGCGCGGCGCTGGTCGGATTCAGGCTGTAGGCGCGTGTATAACCCTTGACGAAATTGTCGCTGAGAAGCTGCGGCGCGATGCGCCCGCGCAGGGTGACCAGCGCATTCGCGACGGCATCAGGCAGCACGACCGTCGCTTGACCAAGGTCGACGCCCTTGAGATCGGATTGCATCGACCGTGTAACGCCGGATTGCTGATCGGCGGTCAATTCGGCGAAGAACTTTCCGTAGCGGGCCTGCGCGAGATTGTCCTGTACCTCCCGCGCGAGCTGCACCAGATATTCCGCTGTGTAGTCCTCGCCGAAATACGAACCCATGCCGTACAGGCTGCCGTAATCCATCAGGTCGGCCTGCTGGAACCCGGACTTGCCGGCGACTATGTCGTCACGCGTCATCACCACCTGGGCGGACGCCGTGACGAATTTCTGCGGCAGCGGCGCCGCTTCGCGATAGGTGACGTAGGTGGCCCACAGCATGGCTCCCCAGCAACCCACGGTCACCACGAGCAGAATCCAGATCAGGTTCTTGCTGGTCCTGTCCTGCGGTGCCCCGTGGACAGTCGGAACGTGCGTGGCATTCACGGCGATCTCCGGCAGTTCAAATCGCACGCCAGCGTAACCCAAGCCGGACGGCGCGTGAATTGACATGAATCAAGAGGACGTGGTGCCCCGGTCGGTTTTGGTGCGAACCTTATCAAACGTGGCCGCGAGCACGGGTCGAGCGCGTATCCGGGCCAGAGGCATGGGCTGAAGCCTGCGTCCCCGCCGCTCCGAAGTGATACGCGAACTGACCAATCTGGATCCTGGCAATGCCCTTGCGCAGGACGGCCGCGCGCAAGAATGTACTGCGCATGTCTTGCGGGGTCCGATCGGACAATACATTCACGATCCGGCTGTCGCTGCGCCCGTGAGTTCGACGCGGTGTAAACGCGCGACAGCCCACGCACCTCGAATCAATCGTCGCAGCCTTCTTCAGGAGACGTCCGGATTTTCGGTTTGGTCTTGCGACTTTCATGTAGATGCAAACATCATGGCCAAAGAAAGAAAAAACGTCAGGACCAGCCAGGCCGCCGGGTAAAACATCGAACGTTGGTGCGACAGACCTACGGCATAGCCTGCCTTGAGAAGATTGTTGCTGCCGGACGCTATCAGCACGGCACCAACGATGGATGTGTCACTGACTTGAAAATGGCCGGCGAGCAGTGACAGCACGAAGGGATCAATGTCGGTGAAGCCGACCAGAAAACTCAGCACGTGCAGACCGGTTGCGCCGAAGTGCTGGGTGACGAACTGGGTGATCGCGGCAAAAGCGATGAACAGTCCCGCGAACAGGAACGCCACGGGCAAGTCGAGCGGGTTGTTTGGACCGAGCTTGGCTTGTGCGGTCCGCGCTGATTTGGCGAGGCCGCGCCGCCACAGCCACCACGTCACGCCCAGCGAACTCAGGAGCAGCAGCCCGAAAGGCAATGCCAAGCGCACTGCCGCAGCGCCGTGGCCGAGCAGGACGATGACGATCCACAGACGCACGTACATCATCGCGGTAGCCAGCACGGTCGCCGCGGGCGCTTGCGCAGCAATGGTCGTGTCCGTACGAGACCGCCGCGCCAGCACTATCGTGGCCGCAGTACTTGAATAGACGCCGCCGAGCATGCCGGTGAGCAAGGTGCCAGCCTTGGGAAAGAGATATGTATGGGCGAGATAACCGGCGTAGGAGATCGATGAAATCAGCACCACCGCCATCCAGACCTTGGCGTAGGTGATGTCGGTGAGGCCGGGGATGGGCGTGTCCGGCAGCAACGGCAGCACGATGCCGGCGACGATGAAGAACTTTACCAACGTGATGCCCTCGCTCGCGGGCAGCGCGTCAGACAGTTTTCGAATCAGCGGTTTTTCCGCGAGCATCAAGATCGCAACGATCAGCACCGCAGCGACCAGCCAATCGGGTTGCGTGAGCACCAGCGGGCCAAGCGCGTAGGCGAGCAGGGCTATGATTGAAGGCAGCAGCACCCCGCCGGCGTCGCCGCCCGGACCGCTGCGCGGAACGGGTGTCGCCACGTTGGGCCAACGTACCAACTCGACCGCCAACCACACTGCCAACGCCACAAGCCCGGCCAGATACAGACCGCGCGGTTGCGAAGCGTCGAGCAGCCACAAGACGAAGCCGCAAGCGCCGATCAGTGTGAGCGTGCGCGTGGTGCCGAAGCCGATGCCTTCGTCCTGCGCACGACGGTAACTATGCAGCTGGAGCCCCAGTACGAAAGCGAGCACCACGGTGGCGACGAATTGGAGCAGAAGCGGGGGAAGCTGCAGGGAGGACATCTACGCTTTCTTGCGCGGCTGGCGGTTCATGAAACCGGGTTCATATGCAGAAGGCCGGCGCAACCGAAAGACGCTCCGGCAAGACATGACTCAATATGATTGACGACAACGACATGCATGCGAGAGACGACTTCGGCATCAAAGGGTGGTGCTGCTCGAAAATCCGTTCGGGCGTGGCGAGCCGGGTAACGACCCCGACCAGTCTGCCACCACCCTCCGAATGCCACCACGCCCCGCGCACAATCGTATCAGCACGTGATCGAGGCAACGCGGTGCGGCGTCGCCTCATCGACTGCCAAGTCAGTGCCCCGGACGCAGCAGGGTCCCGTCATCCATGATGATCTGGATCAATTGCGATGATCGACCGCGGCGCTAACTTGAACTCGCCCGATATAGTGTGCAAGCACCCCTGCTGCCATGGTGTCGGGCGTCAGTCCTTTGTTGCACCTCATTGCAGGTCAGCTTGTTCACGGCTTGAGGAATGTGCAGCAAACGGCCTCCCCGCAGGGTTACCGCCCAAGTCGGCAGCGCCTGGATCAGTTGCGCGATCCGCGGGCGCGAACGGAAACGGACGATGACGCCCCGGTACCACGCTTCGGTATGCAATAAACCTCGTACAGCGTTGCGATAACGCATTGAGCTGGGCCGTCCATGAGTGCGTACCAGACCGTCTGTGCCTCGCGGCGCGTCTCGACCAGGCCTTCCTCGCGCAACCTGGCCAGATGCTGCGACAAAGCCGATTGACTGAGCTCGGGCAATCTATCGTTGATCTGGCCGACCGACATCTCGCCGCTGGCCAGCAAGCACAAAACGCGCAGCCGCTGCGGATTGCCGAGCGCTTTCAGCAGTCGCGAGGCTTCTTCGGCGCGAGCCTGCATGGCGGGCGATGCAACAGCTTTGGGCAACGACATTCGTTCATCTCCGGGCGGCACAACCACCGTGGGTTTGCCGCCAGCGTTTGACTTTATCAGAAAAGTCTAAATAATGTGCTTCTAGATTAGATTATACTGAAATAAGTGCTGGTTGATGCAGGTCAAGGCATCACGCGGGGCGCATAGTCATTGTGGTTCCCTTTGTGGAGGACAGGATATGGCAAACATCGTGATTCTGGGTGCGGGTCTGGGTGGCATGGCCGCTGCCTACGAAATCAGGGCCGCGCTGGAGCCGGCGCATTCGATCACGGTGATCGGCGATGGGCCGTTTTTCAATTTCACTCCGTCCAACCCATGGGTGGCGATCGGCTGGCGCAAGGCCGAGGACATTCGCATCGACGTGGCCGGTGCTCTCAAAAAGCATGACATCGGCTTCATCGATGTGCCGGTGGAGACGGTGCTGGCCAGCGAGAACCGCGTTCGCCTGAGCGATGGCCGTCTCCAGGACTACGACTATCTCGTCATCACGACCGGGCCGCGTCTGGCCTTCGACGAGGTGCCGGGACTGGGTCCGGCCCCGGGCTTTACCGAATCGGTGTGCACCGGGCCGCACGCGGAAACGGCCTGGAAAGCCTACGAGGCATTCCTCAAGAAGCCTGGGCCGATCGTCGTCGGAGCGGTGCAGGGCGCGAGCTGCTTCGGCCCTGCCTACGAGTTCGCGATGATCCTCGATGCCGATCTGCGCAAGCGCAAGCTGCGCGATCGCGTGCCGATGACCTACATAACGTCGGAACCCTATATCGGGCACATGGGTCTCGGGGGCGTCGGCGATTCCAAGGGGCTGCTCGAAGCAGAACTGCGACAGCGTCACATCAAATGGATCTGCAATGCACGCGTCAATGCAGTGGAACAGGGTTTGGTCAAGGTCGATGAGATGGATGCACGCGGCACAGCGCTGCAATCGCATGAGGTGCCGTTTGAATTCGCAATGCTGCTGCCGGCGTTCACCGGGGTGCCGGCAGTGCGCGGGATCGAGGGTCTGACCAATCCCCGCGGCTTCATCCTGATCGACGAGCATCAACGCAATCCGGCCTTTCGCAATATTTACTCGGCCGGAGTCTGCGTCGCGATTCCGCCGGTCGAAGCAACCCCGGTGCCAACCGGTGCGCCGAAGACCGGATTCATGATCGAGTCGATGGTGACCGCGATCGCGCACAATCTGCGCGACGAGTTGGCCGGTCGTCCCGGCACGGCGCGGGCAACCTGGAATGCCGTGTGCCTGGCCGATATGGGTGATACCGGCGCGGCCTTCGTCGCGTTGCCGCAGATACCGCCGCGCAATGTCACGTGGGCCAAGGTCGGCAAGTGGGTGCACCTGGCCAAGGTCGCTTTCGAAAAGTACTACCTGCGCAAGATCCGCACCGGCAGTACTGATCCCGTGTACGAGAAATACGTCTTGAAGGCGCTCGGAATCGAGCGGCTGAAGGCGCCCGACTGACGTTCCGGATCACATTCCCTGCATTGAGGAGAACCTTCATGAATATCGATCGATTCGTTATCGCGTTCGCTGGTACCGTCATCGTGCTCAGCGTGACGCTCGCCTATTTCGCATCATCCTGGTGGCTGCTGCTGACTCTTTTCGTTGGCGTGAACCTCCTGCAGTCGGCGTTCACGGGATTCTGCCCGCTGGCCAGGATTCTGCGCGTGTTCGGCGCGAAATCCGGCAGCGCATTTCCGTCGTGAATGGTTGCGCCCGGACTTTGAGGTGATCCATGTACTACGTCGTTGAAACGGGCAAATCGTTCGCTCAGGCGGCCGAAGATCTCGATACGGCCGTCAGGCGGCACCACTTCGGCATCCTCCACGTGCACGATCTCGGCGCAACGTTGCGCGCCAAGGGCGCCGCGTTCGAGGAGCAATGCAAGGTATTCGAGGTCTGCAATCCGGAGCAGGCGGCCAAAGTGCTGGCGTCGGACATGCGCATGAACATGGCCCTGCCCTGCCGCATTTCGGTCTACACCGAGAATGGCAAGACACGTATCGGCATGATCAAGCCGGTGCCGATGCTCGGCATGCTGTCGCAGGATCCGGCTTTGACGGCGATCGCGCACGAGGTCGAGAGCGAGACGATGCGCATGATCGATGAGGCCGCCTGATCATGTGCATCGGCCGCCCGCTCGCAAGCCTTGTCGCAATCGGCCTGTTGGCTGCGTGCAGCGCGAAGTCGCCGCCTGCCACATCCGTGGCCGCGGCGCCGGATCTCGCTGCACAGGTTGTGCATACCGAGAAGGCGCGACGCGAGCAGGTCTGGGATGGCGTCGTCGAGGCCGTGCATGAGGTCACCCTGTCGGCGCAGACCACGGCACGCGTGCTTGAATTGCCTTACGACGTCAACGACAGCGTGCCGGAAGGCGCGGTCATCGTGCGCTTCACCGACGTCGAGCAGAAGTCCGCGCGCACGGCCGCGCAAGCGCAGATTGCATCCGCGCGTGCCACGTATACGGACGCGCAAGCGTCCTACAAGCGCAACGCTGCAATCTACGCTCGCGGCCTGGTGGCCAAAGCGGTGCTCGATCAGGCGCTGGCGGCGCGCGATGCCGCTCTCGCCGCACTTCGTTCAGCCGAGGCCCAGTCGCGTCAGATCGGCCAGCAACTCGACTACACCGTGGTGCGCGCGCCGTATGCCGGCGTCATCACACATCGCTACGTGCACGTGGGCGAGTCGGTGCAGGCAGGACCGCCGGCACCACAACGGCTGATCGCGATGGCATCGCTCAAGGATCTGCGCGTCACCGTGCAGGTGCCGCAGTCGGCAATTGCAGCAATTCGCAAATTCGCCAGCGCAGAGGTGTTGCTCGATAACGACAGCGGGCGGCGAGTATCTGCGAGCAAGGTGACCGTCTTCCCGTATGCCGATCCGCAAACGCACACGTTCAACGTGCGCATGGAATTGCCGGGCGACAACACCCACTTGTATCCAGGCATGACCGTGAAGGTCGCCTTCGCGATCGGCGAGGCTAGCTACTTGCTGATCCCGGAATCGAGCTTGATCCGGCGTGGTGAGATGCTCGGCGTGTATGTGCTCGGCGATCACGGCGTAAGCCTGCGGCAGGTGCGTGCCGGTGATCGCAACGGCAATCGTATCGAAATTCTCGCCGGTCTCGATGACGGCGAAAAAGTCGTCACCGATCCGGCGGCCGCTGCGCGCTGGCTGCTCGAGCAACGCACCGGTGCGAAAACATGAGCGAGCCCCGACTGGGCTTTTCCGGTCGAATCGCCCGCGCGTTCCAGTCTTCGCCACTGACGCCCATCCTCGCGATTGCCGCCGTTCTGCTTGGACTGGCGGCGACGCTCATCACGCCGCGCGAAGAAGAACCCCAGATCGACGTCACCATGGCCAACGTGATGGTGCCGTTTCCCGGCGCCGACGTACGCGATGTCGAGAATCTGGTTGCGTTTCCGCTCGAACAGAAACTGGCGGAAATCGAAGGCGTCAAGCATGTCTATTCGGTCAGCCGACCAGGGATGGCGGTGATCACGGTCGAATTCCAGGTCGGCGTGCCACGCCAGACCGCGATCGTGAGGTTGTACAACCAGGTATTCCAGAATCAGGACTTTGTTCCCTCCGGCCTCGGCGTCGGCCAACCCCTGATCCGGCCGATGGGTATCGACGATGTGCCGGTGATGACGCTGACGCTGTGGAGTGACGACCCGGTTCAGGGTCCGACTCAGCTGGCCGAGGTCGCGCACGCACTGGAAACGGAATTGAAGCGCGTTCCCGGCACGCGCGACGTCTATACGGTCGGCGCGCCCGAGCGCGCGGTTGTCGTCGATCTGGATGCGGCAAAATTGGCGGCGTATGGCATGTCGATCAACGATCTTGCCAATGCATTGAAGGCAGCCAATGTCGTCACCCAAGCCGGCGATCGTGTGTCCGGCAATCGCGACATTCCTGTCACCGCCGGTAGTTTTCTCGCCGATGCGAGGGATGTCTCGAATCTGGTGATCGGGCTCAAAAACGGCCAGCCGGTTTTTCTCGCCGACGTTGCACGCATTCATCAGGGTGCCGATCTGCCAAGCCACTACGTCTGGTTCGGCGCGCCGGCGCACAAGGACGGTCCGGCAACCGGCACGGCTCCCGCGGTGACTATCGCGATTGCCAAGAAGGCAGGCACCAATGCAGCCGATATTACCAACACGATCGCAGCACGCCTGACCGCGCTTGAGGGTGTGGTGATTCCCGCCGGCATACACGTGACGGTGACCCGCGATTATGGTCAGACCGCTACCGACAAGGCCGACAAGCTGATCCACAAGCTGATGTTCGCGACCCTGTCGGTCGTGTTGCTCGTGTTGTTCGCACTCGGTTGGCGCGAGGCAATCGTCGTCGGCAGCGCCGTCATCATCACGCTGATGCTGACCCTGTTCGCGTCATGGGCGATGGGCTTCACGATCAACCGGGTTTCCCTGTTCGCTTTGATATTTTCGATCGGCATCCTCGTCGACGATGCCATCGTGATCGTCGAGAATATCCATCGGCATATGCGACTCGGCGGTCGCAGCCTCGGCCAGGCCATTCCAGAAGCGGTCAGCGAAGTCGGCGGCCCGACGATTCTCGCCACATTCACGGTGATCGCGGCGCTGCTGCCGATGGCGTTCGTGTCCGGATTGATGGGGCCGTACATGCGGCCGATACCGATCAACGCATCGGCTGGAATGCTGCTCTCGCTGGCCGTCGCGCTGGTGGTCACCCCCTGGCTGGCGCTGAAGTTGCTAGGCCATCATCCTTCTCCACATTCCGACGAAGGTGCCAGTGCAGAACCGAGCGGCAGTTGGCTGCATCGCCTTTTCCGTCGCGCGATGTTGCCGTTCCTCGCCAGCGATCGCGCGCCGCGCCGTCGTCGCCTGCTGTTCGCCGCAGTCGGTCTGCTCGTGCTCGCGGCTGTCGGGTTGGTCTTGATCAAGGCCGTGATCCTCAAGATGCTGCCATTCGACAACAAGTCCGAATTCCAGATCGTCGTCGACATGCCGGAAGGCAGCACGCTCGAGCGTACCAATCAACTGCTCGGTGATCTTGCCGGCGTGGTGGCCAAAGTTCCCGAAGTGAAGGACTGGCAGGGTTATGCCGGCACCCCGGCGCCGATCACTTTCAATGGACTCGTGCGCCAGTACTACCTGCGCAACGGGCCGCTGGTGGGCGATCTGCAGGTGAATCTGGTGGACAAGCACGAACGCAGCCGCCAGAGCCATGCCATCGCGCTGGCCGTGCGACCAGCGCTGGCAAGGATCGGCGCACAATACGGGGCCTCGGTGAAAGTCGTCGAGGTGCCGCCAGGACCCCCGGTGCTTGCGCCGATCGTTGCCGAAGTCTACGGCCCCGACTACGCCACGGTGCGCAAGGTCGCGCTCGGGCTTGAGAAAAAGTTTCGCGCGAATCCGGATATCGTCGATGTCGATACCAGCGTGGAAGCCGATGCGCCACGCGAGATCATGGTGGTCGATCGGGTACGCGCCGCACGCCTCGGTCTCGATCAGGCGACGATCGCGCAGACCCTGCGATCGGCGCTGTCCTCTGACGACGCGACCTATTTGATGGATGGCCAAGCGAAGTATGCCGTACCGGTACGCCTGCGCCTGCCGGCGGGTGACCAGGCTTCGCTCGCGCAACTACTTGCGCTGCGCCTGCGCGCAGACAGCGGAGCACTTGTACCGCTGTCGGAAGTGGTCAGTGTCCAGTCCGCGAATTGGGAAAAGGCGATCTATCACAAGGACCTGCTGCCCTACGCCACGGTGACTGGCGACGACGCCGGCAGTACCGACAGCCCGTTGTACGGCATGTTCTCACTGGTCGGTGGACTTGGACACGACAAGGTCGACGGCCAGTTGCTGCAACAGCACTTCATCGCGCAACCAGCCGACACCACGCGCGCTGCAGTGAAGTGGGATGGTGAATGGCAGATCACCTACGAGACCTTCCGCGACATGGGGCTGGCCTATGCGGTCGGGCTGGTGTTGATCTACCTGCTGGTTGTCGGCCAGTTCAGGAGCTATATCGTGCCGCTGATCATCATGGCGCCAATCCCGCTCACCGTCATCGGCGTGATGCCCGGCCACGCACTCGTCGGTGCGCAGTACACGGCCACCTCGATGATCGGCATGATCGCGCTCGCCGGCATCATCGTGCGCAACTCGATACTGCTGATCGATTTCATCAACCACGCACTCGCTGCAGGTCGACCGCTGCGCGACGCGGTAATAGATGCTGCGGCAGTTCGCGCCAAGCCCATCGTGCTGACCGGCGTCGCCGCGATGATCGGCGGTTTCTTCATCATCGACGATCCGATTTTCCAGGGCCTCGCAGTGTCGCTGATCTTCGGAATCCTGGTGTCGACCGTGCTGACGTTGCTGATCATTCCGCTGTTGTATTTCGCCTGGCTCAATCGCAAGAGCCGGTCACGCTCCGGGCCCGCACAAAACGAAACACCAACCCTCGAAGGAACATGAGCATGAGCGAGACCCGGGAATTCAGCCTGACCCTGACCCAGGAATCCGATTACGTCTTTCGCATCGCGTTCAACGAAACATCAATTCCTGAACTACATACCGACGAACCCGCGCCACTCGGTGGCGACAGTGGCCCCAACCCATCGCGCCTGCTGGTCGCGGCCGTGGCCAATTGCCTCAGCAGCAGCCTTCTGTTCTCGTTGCGCAAGTACAAGAACACGCCGGGCACGATCGTTACGCGCGCGAAGGCACGCATGGAGCGCGACGAGAAAAACCATTTGCGCGTGTCACATATCGGGGTAACCATTGAACTCCCGGATTTTGCGTCCGACTACGCGCAACTTGAACGCCTGCTGCAGCAATTCGAGAATTTCTGCATTGTCACGGAAAGTGTGCGCAATGGCATCGAGGTCGATGTCCGTGTGCGCGACGCGAGCGGGAATATTCTCCACGACAGCGCGGCAGGCGTTGTTCCGCCCTGACTGAGCGGTGAATTCGCGATGTCCTGTTGATTTGAATCAATGGCCAGAACTGGAGTAGGCATATGCTTTTGGATGATTGGGACGGGTACTCAATGCGCAAATCTGGCGTCATGACCTGCACGTTGCATGTCCGCTCCCACGCTGGACGTTGACCGGAAATCCAAATCTTGAGTCCTGCAACTGCCACCCAGCCGTTCAGACAGCAATTTTCGGCATGCGCAGTACCATGCGCAGTACTCTGACGCATCGCCGGTGCCGTAAACGGTCCGCCACTTTTGTCCACATCTCGATGTCTCCTTGATAGAACGCAACGATGATCACGTACACGTCCAAACCACCGTCCGGAAACCTTCGCCATGCATGACATCACCGTCGTCGACCTGTCGCGTTGGCAGTTTGCACTCACCGCGTTGTACCACTTCCTGTTTGTACCGCTGACGCTTGGGCTGTCGTTCATGCTGGCGGCAATGGAGACGGTCTACGTCACCACCGGCAAGCAGATCTACCGCGACATCACACAGTTCTGGGGGAAACTCTTCCTGATCAATTTCGCGCTTGGCGTGGCTACCGGCCTCACCATGGAGTTCGAGTTCGGTACCAACTGGTCGTTCTATTCCAGTTTCGTCGGCGACATCTTCGGTGCGCCGCTGGCAATCGAGGGCCTGATGGCCTTCTTCCTCGAGGCCACGTTCATCGGCATGATGGTGTTCGGCTGGAACCGCATGAAGCGTGGCCAGCATCTGGCCGTCACCTACATGGTCGCCCTCGGGTCGAACCTGTCGGCGCTGTGGATACTTGTCGCGAACAGTTTCATGCAGACTCCAGAAGGCGCAACCTTCAACCCGGCCACCATGCGCATGGAACTGAACAGTCTGGCTGATCTGATCTTCAGCCATGACGCGCAGGCCAAGTTCGTGCATACGAGTATCGCCGGGTACGTCACCGGCGCGATCTTCGTGGCTGGCATCAGCGCCTGGTACATGCTGAAAAATCGTCATATCGAACTCGCTCGCCGCTCGTTCCGCATGGCCGTGCTGTTCGGTGTGCTGTCCACTGCCGGCGTAATCACCCTAGGCGACGCCCTCGGCTTTGTCGGCGGCCAGGCGCAACCGACCAAGCTCGCTGCAATGGAAGCTCTGTGGAAGAGCGAACCGGCACCCATGCCGTTCAATCTGGTCGCCTTTCCCTCGCAAGAACAACAGACAAACCATGGCCAGGTGCAGGTGCCGTATGCTCTTTCGCTGCTGGTCACCCATTCCTTGAACGGCACCGTGTCCGGTGTCGACACGCTGGAGCAGCGGGCTGCCGAACGCGTAAGGAACGGCATCCCGGCAGTGGAGGCACTCCAGACGTTGTCGAACAAGCCGGGCGATGTCGACGCGCTTGCCCAGTTCCGTGCACACGAGAAGGATCTAGGCTACGGCTTCCTGGTGCAGCGTTATGCCGAGGACATTACCAAGGCAACGGATGCGCAGATCAGCATGGCTGCTCGCGACACAATCCCGCAGGTGGCACCGATCTTCTGGTCATTCCGCGCCATGGTGGCGATGGGTCTGGCGATGCTGGCCTTCTTCGTACTCGCGGTGATCTTCAGCCTGCGCAACGACATTGAGCACCAGCGCTGGTTCCTGAAGATCGCGGTGTGGATGATTCCGGTACCGTTCCTGGCATGCGAAATGGGCTGGCTGGTCGCGGAACTGGGGCGCCAGCCCTGGACCGTATATGGGGTATTGCCGACTTGGATGTCTGCTTCCACCCACAGCATCGGTTACATGGTCTTCTCGCTGGTGGGCTTCGTGGGGCTCTACACCGCGTTCATCATCGCCGAGATGTATCTGATGCTGCGCGCGATCCGCAGGGGTCCGGAGCAGCCGCATGATGACGACGTCACCTGGGACAACGATGCAGTGCTCGACAACAGCGCCAAAAGCGGCCGGCTGGCCGGTAACGCGGAGGGTTGACCGATGGAAACTTATGGCGTTTTCCAGATCGTCTGGTGGTTGCTGCTCGGGGTCTTGCTGAGCGGTCTGGCCGTGATGGTGGGCATGGACATGGGCGTGGGCACAATCCTGCGCTATGTCGGGCGCACTGATATTGAGCGCAGGGTTGCGCTCAATATCGTCGGTCCGCACTGGGAAGGCAATCAGGTTTGGTTCGTGCTCGGCGGCGGTGCCGTGTTCGCGGCGTTTCCGCTGATCTATGCCACCGCGTTCTCGGGCTTCTACGTGGTGATGCTGCTGTTGCTGTGGAGCATGATCATGCGTCCACTCGGTTTCGAGTACCGCAGCAAGTTGCCATCGGCCAGGTGGCGCGGCATGTGGGACTGGGCTCTATTGATTAGTGGCCTGGTACCGATGGTGGTGTTCGGTGCCGCATTCGGCAACCTGTTCCAGGGTGTGCCGTTTCACTTCAGCTGGAATATCACCTCGACCTATACCGGTTCGTTCCTGGCTCTGTTCAACCCATTCGCTATCCTGTGCGGCCTGCTGTCAGCAGCGTTGTCGGTCTTCATGGGTGCGGTAACGATAATGAATGGTGCAGAGGGAGTGATCTATGAGCGTGGCCGTAATCTGGCACGGCTGTCGGCAATGCTGGCGATCGTGTTGTTCGCTGCGGGTGGTTTCTGGGTGCACGGCATGCAGGGATACGTACTGACCAGCAGTCCGGGTGCCGGTGTGCCGCAGACCCCGCTGCAACAGGTGGTTGCCCTCACTGACGGTGCCTGGCTTTCCAACTTCCATGCCCATGCGTTGCTCTGGTTGCTGCCGGTGCTGGGTTTCGCCGGCATGCTGTCTGGTCTGCTGGCTGCCGGCGCACGCCGCTCGCATCTGGCCTGGTGGTCCGGCGCACTGGCATGGATCGGCGTGATCGCCACTGCCGGCGTAGCTCTGTTCCCGTTCCTGCTTCCCTCCAGCAGCGTGCCCGCGCAGAGCCTGACGGTATGGAACTCCAGTTCCAGCCAGTTGACCCTGACTTGGATGTTCGGCTTCTCCGTGGTCTTCGTGCCGCTGGTCGTCTGGTACACCAGCTGGGCCTTTTATGTGATGCGTGGCAAGGTCAGCGCCGACCATGTCGCCGCTGACAAACACAGCTACTGAGGACCGCCCATGAAAACCTTTTTGCTTTTTGTCCTGTTCATGCTGATTGCGGTAATCGTGATCGTGCTGGCGGTCGTGCTTGGCGACTCCGCTGCTTGGTATTTCGCCTGGCTGGTCGGTACTGGCATGATCGTGCTGGTTACCGCTGCCGGGGGCGCGATGCTGGACACCCAGGAAGAGCGCGCCGCGAGCGAGGCAGCGGCCAAAGCAGCAGGGAAGCGTGCTTGAGCCTTGTGGTTGACTGAGTCCGTGCTAGCGAAACCGGCCTTGTGCCGGTTTCGCGTTTTGGGATACGTGATGAGCGCTTCGACGTCATGACCAGTTCGGCATCCTCCTGGTTGCAAGAGCAGTCGAACCCCGTACGGCGGTTGCTGGCTTCCGGCATTGCCGCAGGCGTGGCGCAGGGTGGTCTGATGGGTATCGGCGCCTGGTTGGTGGCCCACGTGCTGGCCGGTGCCATTCTTGCCGGACGCACCCTTGACGACCAATGGCTGACCGTGGCGGCGCTGCCGCTACTGGCGCTGGCCCGGGTTGCGCTCGGCTTGTTGCAGCGGCGTTGCACCTTCGAGGCTGGTACGCAGGTGAGCGATCATGTGCGCAGTGCGCTGCAGCAGCGGTTGCGTCAACGCGGTCCGAGCTGGGCCGCGCAGCAGGCCAGCGGCGATATCGTTACTCGGCTCGTCGATGGTGTCGATGCCCTGGTTCCCTACTATGCGGGCTACCTGCCGCAGGTGGCGCTGAGCGCCGCGATTCCCGCCGTGATCCTGATCGCCGTCGTGCTGGCCGATCCTTGGTCTGCCCTGGTCCTGCTGCTCACCGCACCGCTGATTCCGTTTTTCATGGTGCTGGTCGGGGGCGCTGCCGAGCGCGCCAGCCAGCGTCGCTGGTCACGTTTACGGCGGATGGGCGCGCGTTTCATGGATGCGCTGTCCGGATTGACCACATTGCGACTATGTCGTGCAGCAGGACGTGAGCAGACCTTGCTGGCTGCGACCGGCGAGGCGTATCGGCGCGAAACCATGGCGGTATTGAGGATCGCCTTCCTCTCTGCCCTGGTACTGGAGTTTTTCGCCACGGTCAGTATTGCCGTCCTGGCTGTGTTGATCGGTTTTCGCCTGATGTGGGGCACGCTCGGTTTCGAGCAAGGGTTGTTCGTGCTGCTGCTGGCGCCGGAGCTGTTCCTGCCCTTGCGCGCGCTGGGCACGCAGCGGCACAAGCGCATGGAGGCCGCGGCAGCGGCGGAAGACCTCATCGACCTGATGGCCACGCCGGTCGCACAAGGGGCCAGTGCCAGCGTTGCGTCTATCGCGCCCATGATCTTCGCGGCTCGTCGGATCGGGATCCAAATCGAGCGGGTCGCTTTCAGCTACGAGGAAGAGCGCGAGGTGCTGCATGACCTCGACCTCAGTATCGACGCAGGTACGAGCCTGACACTGGTCGGCACCAGCGGCAGCGGCAAGAGCACGCTGTTCAACTTGCTAATGGGGTTTGCCACGCCGCAACGCGGCAGGATCCTGGTCAACGGCCAGGATCTCGCCACGCTCGAGATCAGCTCGTGGCGCCGGCACATCAACTGGGTGTCGCAGCGGGCACATGTTTTTCATGGCAGCTTGCGGGACAACCTGATGATCGCATCCCCGACGGCCGATGGAACACGGCTGCAGAGCGCGCTTCGGGCGGCGGCAATGCTGCCGGTTATCGCACGATTGCCACAAGGACTGGACACGCCACTGGGGGAGCACGGCCAAGGGCTCTCCGGCGGCGAACTCCAGCGCCTGGCACTGGCTCGCGCCTGGCTGCGCAATGCCCCCCTGCTGTTGCTGGACGAGCCGACCGCGCATCTGGATTCCGCCACCGCCGCCACTATCGACCACGTTATCGCCGATCTGGCCGCGAGCCGCACGGTCATCCGCATTGCGCATCGACTCGACACCATCACAGCCGGTGAGCGCGTCGCCGTGATGGCGGACGGACAGATCATCGAAGCAGGTCTGGCCGGCGTGTTGCGCGCTGGCCGTGGCGCGTTTGCCCGGTTGCTTGAAGCGGATCGAGCGGCATGAGTGCTGGTTCGCCCTATTCGCCGCCAGCGCCTGCAAGCACGCTCGACGTGTTGCGTCGCCTGCTCGGTTTGATGCATCCGGAGCGCGGCTGGATGCTATTCGGGCTGGTGCTGGCTTTGCTCAGCACATTGTCGGGCATCGCCTTGCTCGCGGTCTCTGGTTACTTCATCGCCAGCATGGCGCTGGTCGGTGCTGGCGGCGCAGCCATCGACTACTACACACCCGCTGCGCTGATCAGGCTGTTCGCGATTCTGCGCACTGGCGGACGCTATGCCGAACGGCTGGTTACCCACGATGCGACACTCCGACTGCTCGCGCGACTGCGCGTGTGGCTGTTTGGACGGTTGGTACCACTGGCGCCGGCCGGGCTCGAATCACTGCGCAGCGCCGAGCTGTATTCACGCCTGCGTGCCGACGTTGATGCACTGGAACACGCCTACATCGGGGTTCTGATGCCGTTATTTGTCGCTGTGATGGTCATGCTGGTCGTGCTGGCCACGACGCTGATCTATCTACCCTTGCTGAGCCTGCCGTTGCTCTTCCTGTTTGGCTGTGGCGCCGCGCTGTTGCCGGGCTGGAGCTTGCGCCGTGCCAAGGCACCAGGCGCAACCGAAGTGGCCTGCAGAGAGACGATGCGCTCGTTGCAATCGGACGGATTGCGCGGGCGCGCCGAGTTGGCGCTGTTTGGGGCCGAGGCGGCGCATGCCGAGCGGCTCGCCGCTGTGGCCACCCGACAGCGCCAGGCACAACGTCAGATCGACCGACTACAGGCGCTGGGCAGTGGCGGCGTCATGTTCAGCGCGCAACTGGCGGCAGTTGCGGCGTTGCTGCTTGGCTTGATTGCGCTGCGCGCAGGGACGCTCGACGGACCGGGGTTGACCATGCTGGTCTTGCTGGCTCCTGCCGCATTCGAGGCGATCGCGCCGTTGCCTGAGGCCTGGGCGCAGTTGGCTGCAACTGTGGTTTCCGCACGCCGGGTATTCGCACTGGCCGACACACCGCCGCCGGTGGTCGAGCCGCAAACGCCGTCACCAAGTATCAACCGGCATGACCTGAGCGTACGTGGATTACGCTTGCGCTACGATGAGGACGCGCCATGGGTCCTCGACGGCGTCGATTTCGATCTGCCGCAGGGACGCCGCATTGCCCTGGTCGGCCCCTCCGGCGCCGGCAAGAGCAGCCTGCTCGGCGCGTTGACGCGGCTGTTCCCGTTCCAGGGATCGATCACACTGGGTGGAAAGCCGCTCGACGCCTGGCACGGCGATGATGTCCGCGCGCAGATCGCGGTAGTCGAGCAGCGACCGTATCTGTTTGACGCGAACCTGGGCGACAACCTGCGACTGGCTCGGCCGGAAGCGTCCAAGGCGGAACTCGACAAGGTCATCAGACAGGCCCAGCTGGGCGACTACGTAGCAAGTCTGCCGCAAGGCCTGCGCACCTGGGTGGGCGAAGACGGCCTGCGTGTTTCCGGAGGGGAAGCGCGGCGCATAGCGATCGCACGCGCCTTGCTGGCTGATCCGCCAATCCTTGTACTGGATGAGCCAACCGAAGGGCTGGATGCAGGCACTGCCGCCCACCTTTACGATGCATTGGCGGCCGCCATGACCGGACGCTCCGTGCTGCTGATTACCCATCGGCTGGGCGGACTGGCCAAGCTGGTCGACGAGGTCGCGATCATGCAGCACGGCCGGATCGTCGAGTGCGTTCCGGTGGCGAAGTTCCAGGGATACGCCGAGCGGTACCGCAATACCGGCGACGCAGCCAGCGACGCAGGCCGTTGATGCGAGACACCCAGGACGGTGTCGGATGATCAATCGATCTTGATCGGCTCGTTCATGCCTGGCATTCGGCAATCGAAACCGCGTGCGCTCAACACTTCCTGCATGACGCGCATACCGCGATCGTATTCGCCATGCACTAGAAATACTTTGCGCCGCGGCGCGTTGCCCAGCCATGCGAGCAGCGCCGGCTGGTCGGCATGTGCCGAGAATCCGTTGATTGTCCACACCTGCGCACGCACCTGGATGTCTTCGCGAAAAATGCGCACGCTGGTCGCGCCATCAACGATTCGCCGCGCCAGAGTCCCTTCCGCGGCGTAACCGACGAACACC
This sequence comes from Rhodanobacteraceae bacterium, assembly GCA_049583635.1. GTDB lineage: Bacteria > Pseudomonadota > Gammaproteobacteria > Xanthomonadales > Rhodanobacteraceae > Dokdonella_A. The sequence continues at coordinate 75,382 of JBAUWF010000042.1, read as the reverse complement.
ACGCTGCTGCGCTCCCGCCACAGGTTGTGCTTGAGGTGATGGCGCACGCGGCCGCCATTGCACATGCCGGATCCAGCCAGGATGATCGCACCGCTGTCGATATTGTTGATCGCCATCGACTCGCTGGTGTCACGGGTGAAGTGCAGGCCGGGCATGGCGAATGGGTCACCGTGCTGCAACTCATCGATAAAGGGTTGATCGAAGCACTCCGGATGCCGGCGGAATATCTCGGTGGCTGAAATTGCCATCGGCGAATCGAGAAATACCTGCACGTTTTCGGAAATTGCGCCGTTGCGTATGCCGCGATGCAGGTAGTAGAGAATTTCCTGGGTGCGCTCAAGCGCGAAGGTGGGAATCACCACGTTGCCACGTCGCGTCATCGTTTCGCGGATCGCCTGATACAACTCGTCGACCGAGTCCGGCACCGAACGATGCGACCGATCGCCATAGGTGCTTTCCATGGTCACGTAGTCGGCATCCGGCGCCGGCGTCGGGTCGCGCACGATGGGCCGGCCCGGATTGCCGATGTCGCCGGAAAACAACATGCTGCGCTGCCGCTGGCCGTCATCGAGTTCAAGCAGGATCGAAGCCGAGCCGAGAATGTGACCGGCATCGAGAAAGCGTGCGCTGATGCCCTTGGTGACCTGTACGGTTTCACCATAGCCCACGTCGGCAGCGAAGAAGTCCATTGCGTGCAACGCGTCGTCCAGCGTGTACAGCGGCGGCGCAAGCAGCTCGCCGCGACGATTGCTACGCTGCGCCCGGCGCGCGTCTTCTTCCTGGATGCCGGCGGAATCGAGCATCACGACGCGGGCCAACTCGCGAGTGGCGGAGGTCGTGAAAATGCGACCGCGAAAGCCCCGGCGAACCAGCAGCGGGATCCGGCCGCAGTGGTCCAGATGGGCGTGGGTGAGCAGCAATGCATCAATGCCCGCCGGATCGAACTCGAACGGCTTTGCATTCGCCTGTTCGGTATCGCGGCTTCCCTGAAACAGCCCGCAGTCGACCAGCACGCGCCGATCATTGCACGTGATCAGGTGACAGGAACCGGTGACCTGCTTGGCGGCACCGTGGCAGCTGTAAATGATCATGTCTTTCTCAAGAAGCAGGCGGATGCAACCTTCGGGCGACATGGTGCGCGGTGCGGCGCACACCTTCCAGCCACATGACGATGACGCCAAGCATTGCTGCAGCCCAGGCCACTGCGCTGGTCTGCGGGAGCGCAAGCCCCATCACGCCTCTGAGGTAGGGCACGCTGATCACCAGTGTCAGTACCACCGCCACGCCGCCAAACATGCGTGGCAGCCATGGATTTTTTGCTGCTTTGCGCGCCAGCAGAGAGCGCGCCGGGTCGCGATTGGCCAGGATCAGCAGGAACAGGCCAATCACCATGGCCGTGAATACTGCAGTACGGCTTTGCATGACGTCAACGCCGTGCCCGAGCAGCAAGCCGTACCCGAGCAGCAAGATACCGGCGAATCCCAGTCCCTGGATCACGGCGTACTCGAGGTTGCCGCGCGCGAAAGGCGACTGGCTCGACGAACGCGGTGGGCGGGTCATGATGTCGGCCGCTTCCGGTTCGGCCTCGAAAACGATCGAACACGCCGGATCGATCAGCAGTTCCAGCAATACGATATGTACCGGCATCAGGAGACCCGGCCAGTGCAGCAGGGCCGGCACCAGTGCGAGCACGATGATCGGCATGTGCACCGCGAACACGAAACGCGTCGCCATGGTGATGTTGTCGTAGATACGCCGGCCCTGGCGGATCGCCATGACGATGCTGGCAAAGCTGTCGTCGAGCAGCACCAGCGCGGCCGCTTCGCGCGCTACGTCGGTGCCGCGTTCGCCCATGGCGATGCCGACATCGGCGGCTTTGAGCGCCGGAGCGTCGTTGACGCCATCGCCGGTCATCGCGACAACATCGCCACCTTCGCGCAACAGCTGAACCAGACGCAGCTTTTGTACCGGCTGCAGTCGCGCGCACAGGTCGACGTGGCGCAGGCGTTCGCGCAAGTCGGTGTCGCCGAGGGCCTCGATTTCCGCACCGGTGATCACGTCGGGTCGTTCGCTCAGGCCAACCTGACGCGCAATCGCGCGCGCGGTGGCCGGATGGTCTCCGGTCAGCATGATGATGCGCACGCCGGCAGCACGGCATTCGGCGATGGCGGCCGGCACTTCGGCGCGCGGCGGATCGACGAAACCGATCAATCCAAGGAACTGGAAATCGAAGTCGTGCTGGCTGTGCGGTGGCGTGCCGCCTTGCCAGCGGCCGCGCGCGACACCGAGCACACGAAGGCCGGATTCAGCCATTGCTTCCACCTGGCGCAGGATGGCTGTGCCTGCGGCCGCGTCCAGGTGACACAGGTCGATCACTGCCTCGGGTGCGCCCTTGGTGGCCAGCAGGTGCTGCGCGGGTTCTTCGCCGCGAAACACGCGCGTCATCGCCAGAATGTCGGGCGACAAGGCGTACTCGAATTCCGGCGACCACTCGGCGTGTACGTGTTCGGTGTCGGTAAGCCAGCGCAGGCCGAAACCCTGGATCGCCTTTTCCATCGGATCGAACGGATCGAGCGGCGTTGCCAGCATCGCGAACTCGACCACTTCATGGAACGCTTCAGGCAGGCCGTCGGCACCCGCGTCGTGAAACACCGCGTCGGCCAGAACAACCTCCGCGACCTGCATGCGGTTCTGGGTCAGGGTTCCGGTCTTGTCGACTGCGAGCACGGAGATTGCGCCGAGCGCCTCGACCGCCGGCACGCGTCGAGTCAACACCTTGTGTCTGGAAATGCGCCAGGCACCGAGGGCGAGGAACACGGTGAGGATGACCGGAATTTCCTCCGGCAGGATCGCCATGGTCAACGCAATGCCTGCGAGCACGCTCTCGAGCAGGCCATGCCCATCCCATAGCCAGTCGAGCAGCACGTACCCCACTGCAAGCGACAAGCCGCCAACCGTCAGGTTGCGGATCAGTCGACGCGATGCCTGTTGCAGACCGGATACCGGTTCGTCGGTGGCGGCAAGCGCCGCGCCAATGCGGCCCACCGCTGTCGCGCTGGCAGTCGCGTTGACCTCGGCAATGCCGACGCCCTTGGTCACCACCGTGCTGGCAAATAGCGCACCCTTTTCCGGGCCGGGCAACTTGGTCACCGGCACCGCCTCGCCGGTCAGCAGCGATTCGTTCGCATCAAGGTGACCCTCCAGCAGCAGGGCATCGGCTGCGATACGGTCACCCTCGTGCAGTACCAGCAGGTCGCCCACGACGACGTCGCGCCCTGGAATGCGTAGTTCCTGTCCTTCGCGCAGCACCAAGGCTCGCGGTGCCGATAGGTCGCGTAACGATTCCAGCGCGCGCTGGGTCCTGCGCTCCTGGGACAGGGTGATGCCGATGACAACAAAGACGAACGAGAGCAGGAACGCCGCCTCGGCGCGGTCGCCCAGCGCCAGATACAGGCCACCGGCAACCAGCAGCATCAGGAACATTGGCTCGACCAGCACACCGACCACGATCGCAAACAGCGTTTTCGGTGCAGTGCCCGGCAGAACGTTGGGACCCTGTTCGGCAAGGCGACGCGCAGCTTCGCTGGCGCCGAGGCCGCGCAAGCCTTGAGGTCGCGGTGGCTTGAATGAATTCATTGCTGTTGAGTCTACCGGTATGCGGTCACGTGCACTTGACCCGGCAGCACACGCTGCAGCCGCGCGTGTGGATCAATCCTTCGCAGCATTTGTGCTGAACATTGCGGTTTCGCGCGTGAAACTCGCAACCGTGGCCCTTGCGTTGACCACTGGTCGACGGGGCCGGTCGAAACGCCAGCGACAACACTCTTTGTGTGTATGCCTGGCTGGCCATTTGACAAGGCCCGGATCACGCTCAAGGCAACAGCACTGCGGCGCCCCGGAAGCGGCCGGCGCGCAGGTCGCCGAGTGCCTGGTTGGCTTCCTGCAACGGGTACAGCGTCGTTTCGGTGACGATGCCGATTCGTGGTACCAGGCGCAGAAATTCGAGGCCGTCCTTTCGCGTGAGATTGGCTACCGACACGAGCTGACGTTCCCCCCACAGAAGAGAATAGGGAAAGCCCGGAATATCGCTCATGTGGATGCCTGCGCAAACCACGCGTCCGCCCTTGCGTACGGCTTTCAACGCCACAGGAACCAAATCTCCGACCGGCGCGTAAATGATCGCCGCATCAAGCGGTTCGGGCGGCATCTCATCGGAGCCCCCCGCCCAGACCGCGCCGAGATCGCGCGCGAAATCCTGAGCGTCGGCATCTCCCGGCCGGGTAAAGGCGAAAACCGTTCGCCCCTGCCACCTGGCAACCTGCGCCACGATATGCGCGGCGGCACCGAAACCGTACAGGCCAAGCCTTGTTCCCTTGCCGGCGATCAGCAGCGAACGCCAGCCGATCAGGCCGGCACAGAGCAGGGGCGCGAGCGAGGCGTCTTCTCCGGTTTCGCCCAACGGAAACGCATAGCGCGCATCCGCGATCATCGCCGTCGCAAATCCGCCATCGCGCGTGTAGCCGGTGAATTGCGGGTGGTCGCAGAGATTCTCTCGATCATCCAGACAGTAGGCGCACGCACCGCAAGTGTGAGCGAGCCACGGAATACCAACCCGCTCGCCAACTTGCACGTCGGTGACACCGGCTCCGATTGCGTCGATCCGGCCCACAATCTCGTGGCCAGGAATGATCGGCAGCTTCGGCTCGGGAAGCTCTCCGTCGACAACGTGCAGATCAGTACGACAGACTCCGCAAGCAGTCACCTGGACTCGGATCTCGCCCGGCCCCGGCGGGCGGTCGGACAAGTGCGTCCATTCAAGCGCAGCACCGGGTTTTGCGAGCAGCATTGCCTGCATGAGCGTCCTTCAATCAATTGACCACCATCAATGAGACAACAGCGAACACAGGTTGGTATCCAACAACAGATTGCGGGTTACACCGCCAAGCACCCACTCGCGCAGCCTGGTATGGCCGTAGGCACCTGCGACGATGAGATCGGCGCCCTCCTTGTGCGCAATCACGCCGAGCGCAGGAGCAAACGCGTCGTCCGCCGACAGTGCGAGCGGCTCTGCCGAGATATCGTGTCGCTCCAGCCAGCCGGCGACGTTTTTGACATTCTCGCGACCCTCGCCAATCGTCCTTTCATTGGCAACGACTTCGACAACAATCACGCGTTTCGCGGTTTTCAGGAACGGCAACGCGTCCGACACGGCACGCCGTGTTTCGCGTGTGTCCTTCCAGCCCACCAGAATGGTCTTCGCCAGCAGCTGCCTGGCAGCCTTGGGGACGATCAGTATCGGCCGGCCCGCCTGCATCACGAGACCGCCGGTATCGACGCGCCGGGTCGGATCCAGCCACGAGCCGCGGCAATTCACCCCGGTGATGAGGAGGTCGGCGCTGCGCATCTGCCGAGCAATGTACTCGGTCGGCGCGCCGAAACTTTCCGTCGAGCGCCATTCGAGATGGGGCGAACGATGCTGCAGCGCTTCGCGGAATGCGTTTTCCGCGTCCCCTATTTTTTTCTTGATCCTGGCTTGATCGCGATCGACGATTTCGGCGGACCCAACGCCGTCACCGATAATCAGCATCGCGGTTTGGCAAGCCGCAATACCGATGACGTCGGCGTCGAAACGCTCAGCCAGATCTCCAGTGATGTTCAACAGGCGGACGTTGTCGTCATCCAGGTCCAGGTGCACCATCAGGGTCGAGTACATGGTCCGCGTCTCCAGGCATTTCGGCTGCAAGAGTCCGAAACACAAGTTATATCCGCCGCATGCCGCGTGACTTGATCCGCATCAATAACCCCGGCAACGACCGGGCTGCCAGACGCAGCATCATGCGCTGAGTGTCCGGCTTGTGCGGTCAGGTCGATTGTTTTGGAGTCCGCGCTGGCTCCGCAGCCGGGTCGAACACGCGATAGGCAAACAGTTTTGCACGATCGTTTACGAGGAACCACGCCAGCGCATAGACCCAGACGAACAGTGCCCAGCTCCAGCTGAGCGGCGGCATCAATATTCCGTATACGGCGATCAATGTCGCCACGATCTGCGTGCCGAGCACGGCAGCCCAAAGCACCCGCGCGGGGCGGATGGACCAGAACGGACCGCGCGTTCGCGTGACGAAAATCGTCAGGTGCCCAGCTACGGAAAGCTTCAGGTACATCAGCGTCTGGATGTGCGCCCGGTCAAGATGAAAGACGCGCTCACCAAGATAGAACAGCCCGAACGACGCAACAACGCCGGCCAAGCCAAGCACCGTCGCTACACCAAGGACTCCACGCATGTTCCAGGCTTCGGGCTGGTCCTTGTAATGAACCTTGTCGTAGGCAATGGACAAGATCGCGCCGTCGTTGAGCAAGGCCAACATCACGATCATGACCGCAGTGACCGGGTAGAAGTTGAATATCAGGATGGAAAGCGTCATGAAGAACAGTACGCGCAAGGTCTCGGCGATGCGATAGATGGCGTAACTGGTCATCCGCTGGAAAATCTTGCGGCTCTCCTTGATCGCATCGATGATCACCGACAGCCCGGGCGTCAACAACACGATCGAGGCCGCAGCGCGTGCCGCGTCCGTCGCATTCGATACCGCGATGCCGCAGTCGGCTTTCTTCAACGCGGGTGCGTCGTTCACTCCGTCGCCGGTCATGCCGACAATGTGGTCACGCTGCTGCAGGACGTCGACAATGTGGAACTTGTGCTCGGGAAACACTTGCGCGAAGCCGTCCGCGTCCTCAATTGACTGCCCCAATCGCCGCGTTCCCAGCTGACTCGCGTCGCCGAAACCGCTGGCATCGATGATGTTCGTACCGAGCCCCAGCTTGCCGGCCATTTCCCGGGCAATGGCCATGGCATCGCCCGTCACCATCTTCACGCGCACGCCCATGTTGCGTGCGGTCGCGATGGTCGCTCTGGCTTGTTCACGAGGCGGGTCGAACAGCGGCAGCACGCCGATGAATTGCCACGAGCCGTCGCCCCCGGTACGCGCAACACCCAGCGATCGAAAGCCGCGCGACGCGAATTCGTTGACCGCCTTGTCCGTGGCAAGTTGCACCGCCGCGGCATTGGCCGACAATGCCAGGATTACCTGCGGCGCGCCCTTGGTGACCTCGAACGTCCCGCCAACCTTGTCCTTGACGGTTGCTTCGGTGCGCTTGTGCACCGGGTCGAACGGCCGGAAGTGGGTAATCTCGAAGTCGTCCAGCAGCTGATCGCTCTTCAGCCCGTCCAGTACGGCCATGTCGATGGTGTCGTGATTGTCCGCGCGCGAGGCCAGCGCCGCATCGCGAATGACTTGATCCGCGGTGATGCCTTCCACACAGAAAGGATCGCCCAGCGTCAACCTGTTCTGGGTCAGCGTGCCGGTCTTGTCGGAACACAATACGTCCACACCCGCCATTTCCTCGATGGACGCCAACCGTGTGACGATTGCTTCCTTTCTCGCCAATGTGCGCGCACCCACAGCCATGGTCACCGACAGTACGGTTGGCATCGCCACCGGAATCGCGGCGACGGTCAACACCAGCGCAAACTGCAGCGTGGTGAGCATCGGATCACCGCGGAACAATGCAACGGATATGATCAACACCACCAGCGCTGCGGCGAGGAGAATCAGGTAATTGCCGATCTTCAACACCGCGCGCTGGAAATGGCTGACGGTACGTGCTTCCTGCACCAGCGATGCGGTCTTGCCGAAATAGGTGTTGCGGCCGGTGCCGTACACCATGGCATTGATTTCGCCCTGACGGATAATCGAACCGGAATAAACCGCGTCGCCGGGCTTGCGTTCCACCGGCAACGACTCTCCGGTCAGCGCCGACTGATCCACTTCGATCGGGTCGCCTTCCAGCAGGCGGGCGTCTGCCGGCACGATATCGCCCAGGCGCAGGCGAATCACATCGCCCGGCACCAGCTCGCGCACCGGCGGTGTCACCCATTTGAAGTCGCGTCTCACCCGCGCCTTGCTGGCCAACCTGGCTTTCAGCGCTTCAACGGCGTTGCCGGCCTGGTGTTCCTCCCAGAAGCCGACCACGGCGTTGGCCAGCAGTAGAACAAGAATGATGAAGAAATCCGGCCAGTGCCGCGCGAGCGCCGAGAGAATCACCGCCGCCTCGATCATCCACGGGATGGGACCCCAGAAATAACCCAGGAATTTGAGCAGTAGATTGGTTTTCTCGTCCTCGATCTCGTTCGGGCCGTAGCGATCCAGGCGCTGCTGCGCCTCGGCTTGACTGAGCCCGTCGGGCGAGGACTTGAGTATCTTCTCCAGGTCCGGCAGGGGCAACGATTTGAGATCCTCCTGCGCTTCGGACTTCGACCCAGCTTGAGAAGCGTGGTTTTCGGGCTGTCCGGGTTTCATGATGAACGATCCTGCTGGTGCTTCGTTGTTGCGCTTGCCGATTCACCGATGCGGTCGCCGTGGACGACGTCCAGCACGTGGCGGGCGATCATCGCTTCGGAGACATTCGACCTGGTTGCGTTCATGCCGGAAGATCCTCGCTGGATGTCGAACCGTGGCGCGGTCAGTCTTGCACCCGGATGACTCGCCCGGTCAGCCGGTAACCAACCTCGATCGTCACCGCCAGAGCAATCATCGCCAACAGCACCCACAACTTTACCGGCGCGGTCCGTGCCGTTTGCCAGATCAACGCGGCCAGAGCGGCAAGACACGCGATGGTTCCAATCACCGAAATCCAGCCGCGGCTATTGGTCCGCTTCGCCTGCAACACGTTGACCGCATTCACGGCGGCGAAGATCAACAGAAAGCCGGCACTGCCCATCGTGGCGATGCTGCTCAGATCGAACGCATTGGCGACCACCAATGTCAATACCATCGTGATGAGCAGGCCGAGCATCGGGCGACCCCAAACCTTGCGTTCCAGCAGCGCCGGCAGTTCGCCATCGCGGGCGATGCAGTAACTCAGACGTGCAGTCCCATAAAATGTGGCGTTGATCGCCGAGGCGGTGGACAGCATCGCGGCGATCGCGATGAGAGTGAAGCCCGCTCGCCCGAAAAAGGGACGTGCCGCTTCCGCCAATGCATAATCCTTGGCAGCCACGATCTTGTCCGCCGCAAGATTGCCGACTGCGACCAGCGCGACCAGCACATACAAGGCGATCACGAACCCAACGGCGATGTAATACGCGCGCGGCAGCATTCGTGCAGGATCCCTTACATCTTCGGCAGTGTTGGCGATCAACTCGAAGCCCTCATAAGCCAGGAAGATGATCATGCCGCCAGCTGCGAGTTGCAGCATTGGCGTCCAGGTGCCGACGGTCAGACGCGCGGTATCGATGCTGGCAATGCCGAAGCCGACGAACAACAACAAGATTGTCAGTTTCAGGCCGACGATCCAGCCCTCGGCTCGGCCGATCCACTCCGCGTTGAGCAGATTCAACCCGGTGATCAACAGCACGCACAGCGTCAGCAGCGCATGCCTGCCGAGCGGCTGCCATGCCGCTGGCAGGCAGGCGGCCGCGTAACTGCCGAACGCGAATGCATAGAGTGACAACATCACCACGTAACTGAGCCACAACAAGACATTCAGGCTGCCGGTCAACATGCCGGCACCAAATCCTCGGTCGAGAAAAGTCACCGTGCCGCCGCGACTCGGATAAGCCACCGAAAGCTTCGCGTACGAATAGGCCGTCAACAGTGCGACGGCTCCCGCCAGCGCGAACGCGACCGGTGTGCCGCCATGTGCCAGTTGTACTGCCAGCCCCAGCACGGCAAAGATGCCACCGCCGACCATGCCGCCGATGCCGATCGCAACCGCCGCCCACATCCCGATCTTGTCGTCGCCAGACTTGCTCATGCCAGGCACCCGTATGGGACTGCAAACCTCCCGGGTGATCGCAGGTGCTGCTTCCCGACCAACGGCCAACAGGCGCCGACGCGTGAGGTGGCCTTGAGCCCGCTCCGCTCATCGCGGAAGGCGATCATTTCTTCGATGAGCACGCGATCTGCTCGACTAGATCTGTCGAGTTTGAAATCGGTTTTACGTGCTATCGACTCGGATGGGTCTGACAAGACTTTGTTTCAATTGGTGGGCGGTACAAGGTTCGAACTTGTGACCCCTGCCGTGTGAAGGCAGTGCTCTACCGCTGAGCTAACCGCCCGGTAGCGCAAATCGATTGTGCCAAAACGATTGGTGCCGGAGAGAGGAGTCGAACCCCCGACCCACGCATTACGAATGCGTTGCTCTACCAACTGAGCTACTCCGGCACGGCCGCGCAGTATATCGACCGGTGCCGGGTGCCTCAACAGCGATCCTCACCAACGATCGCACCGAGCGCCAAGATGAATGTCACTCCGTTCGCACCGAGTTCGTGGCCAAATGAGGACGGACACGCGCGCAAGCGAGCGAAGGACTGCGTCAGGTCAACTGATTGACGACTGCGCTTGGCGCCCCGCCACCGCAAGGATGGCCAGCAGTCGCCTACCAGCAGCCTTTCGTACCGAGCGGATCGCCGCTCGCGGTTTTGACATTCAACTGGTTGATCGTCAGCGTCTCGCACATGTCGTGGGTCTGATCGTTCAACGGCGTCGCGGTCAACGTGTAGGTGGTCGCATCGTTGACCATGGTGATCGTGTACCACGCGGTGCCGGTGAACGGCGACTGGGTCATGGTGCCGAGATCGAAGTCCGCGAAGGTTCGATCGGTCGTGAAAGTCCGCTCAAGCAACTGGGTCAATTCGACCAGATCGGCCTTGGCCTGCGCGCGCCGGCTCTTGCGAACCTGATTGACGTAACTCGGATACGCGATGATCGCGAGAATCGCGACGATCGCGACGACGATCATCAATTCGATCAAAGTAAAGCCCCTGATTTTTCGCACGATTGCACCTCTGTACTTTTGCGTCAGCGGACGCACCGCTTGATGAATGGCCGATCCGCGATCGACTTCGCACCGGCGCGAGGCGCCCGCGGACCGCGGGCGCCTTTGTCGATCAGCGTAACTGTCTCCACGAAATGCGGCCACACGGCATCGGCTTGCCGGCCGGACGGTCGGTCGCGTTCGGCGAACGCCAACTGCATTGGGTCGGCGGACCGGGCGGCGCGACCGCACTACAGCCGCCTCCCGCCGCTGGGTCGCACGGAAGCGGCGCGGGTGGCTTGGCGCCGGTGATCAGAATCGACGGCTCACCTAGCGGCGGTCCACGGTAGGTGTCCGTGCCGGCGAGCCCGAGCGGTGGTCTGACGCCGCCGCCATAACCACCCGACGGCGGCACCGGAACATAGTCCGCCGCGCCGGTCAACGTGTCGAGCACCATCGTCGCGTTCTGCACCCCGGGTTCGCAGGAATCGCCTTCGGGCCGGATCGTGTTGAAGATGACATCGGTGAGGATTCCGTCCGGGCGCACGATCACACGCTCGCCTGCGAGCAGATCGGTGCCGCCTGCAGTCGCGCTGTAGCTCAAGTCGAGATACCAGCCGAGCTTGTCGCCACCGCCGGTCGCGTAACTGACACCGTTGCGCGTCGCGGTGCGGCTACCAAAGTTGCCATTGGCATCCTGGGGCGTGTAGCCGGTGATTGTCTGCTGCTGCAGGTCGGCACGGCCGTTGATCGGCATGCTGGTCGACCACGTTGTGCACTTGTGGGTGGCCGCGTTGGTGTTCGTGCAATTGCGGCTGTCGAGAACGCCGTAAATCGTGTCGACCGAAGCGCGGCTGCCCTGTCCGATCATGCTGTCGTCGGCGTCGTCGTAATTGAGATAACGTCCGGTGCCGAAGATGACCATGGTGCCGCCGAGGGGGTTGGCCGTGGTGTAGGGTGCGCTGGTGATCGACTGGCGCTTGCCGTTGGCATCACGCGCGATGAAGATCGGCTGGCCGCCGTTACCGAGCGACCAGCTGCCACCGACATACTCGAAGCGCCACAGATTGCCGAGGTAATCGCCTGCATAGATCGTATCGCCGGCACCGCTCGCGTCGTTGTCGACCAGTACCGCGCCGGCAAGGCCGTTGGCCGGACCGCAGCCGGTTTCGCCGGAACCGCACTGGTCCGCGACAGGAATCGGAATCGTCGCGACCTTGGCACCGGTGGCCAGATTGCGGATGAACAACACCGCGCTGTTGGCCGGCACCGACCCCGCAGCTTCGCTGTCATAGCCGTTGCCGAATGTGGCAACCCAGTTGCCGTCGTCGGCGAGGCCGATCCACGGCCGGCCGATATCAAGGCCGAGCAGCGGTGCCTCCGCATCAGCCGAATCGCTGTTGAATTCCCACAGCACGTCGCTTGCGCTGAAGGTGAACGGATTGGTCACATCCAGTGCGAACACGCTGCGCGAACCGGCGCCGGTCGAGGCGGCGAGTACGGTTTTCCATCCCCCCCCGAGATAGGCGTCGCCGACCGTCGGGCTGCCGTCCACATAGTAGTGATGCTGATAGGACGGCAAGACAAGCTTGTTCAGATCCTTGACCGCGGCGTTCGGAACGTAGGCGAACACTTCATCGCCACCGGTGTTGCTGTTGCTGCCATCGACTGCATGCAGCATGCCGTCGTTGGCGCCGAAGAATACGACCGGACTTTCGGAATTGTCGCCGTAAATCGTTTTCTTCAGTAGCACGAAAGCCGCATAGGAACCGGCGGCGGCCGGAGCGACATCCGCAAGCAACTGGCCATAACCGAAACTGGTGACGCCAGTGACCGCGGGGCTCGAATTGAGCACATCGCCGATGCGCGAGGAACGCGTTCGGTACGGGCCGGGCGGCGTCTGGTCCTGCTCGTTGCTCTGGTCGCCGCGCAGATAGGCCAAAACGTCATCGATGTTGAAAACCGCCGGGTCGAGTCCGCTCAGAAGATCGGTTTGCATCGCCGTGGTGAGGCCGGACGTCGTGAACGGGACTCCGAGGCCATTGAACGATCCGGTTTGTGGTGTCGAGGTGAATATCTTGCGGCTGGCCGCGGCGGCCAGGCGATCGCTCGCGATCCACACCGGTGTCGAACCGGCATACACACCGTCGGGCTGGATCTTGTAGGCCTTCAGGTTGCCGGTCCAGTCGGTCGCATTGAACGAGGCCTCGTAGGCCAGTGTCGCGCCATTGACAAAACGTGGCGTACTGGTCGCGACGCTCGCGGTCGGCTTGGATTCGGCGATGATCGCGTCGAACGCCTTCTGCAACTGATCCTTGAGGCCGAGCGCATTGGTGACGAGGAAGTAGTTGTCCGGCATGCCGGTTACATTCTTGTCCCACTCGCCTTCGTCCGGTACGCCGTTGCCGTTTTCGTCCTTGAAGCCGCCGTATTTCGCGGCAAACCATAGCGGATCCTTGAGCACGGTGGCTGGTGCCGTGGTGCCGACGGAAAAGACACGCGCATGCGTCAGCGGCAGCGAGGGGCCGGTCGGGCACGACGTATTCGGGTTGTTGCTGCCCGGGATCGAACACTGGCCTGCGGAGAAACCTTCGGGCGTATCCAGCCGGAAGCGCGGATCACTGCCCGCAGCCGTATCCTTGTCGCGCACCTCGAGATAAACACCATCGGCATTGGATCCTGAAATCACATAGCCGATATGCTGAATCGCGCAGCCGGCGGCGTATTCGGAATTGAGCGAAATGCCGAGCGTGTTGTCGACATTCGCACTCAATTGGTAGCTGACGATCGCATCCATGTCGTAATCGTTGCCCTGCTCCGCGTCCTCGTAGCTGATGCGGAATTTCGCGTAAGGCCGCCCGCCGTTGATGGTCGGATCGGAAGGCTGGCCCGGAACATTGACGATCTTCTCGACGTAGAAGCCGACGATCTGGTTGGTCGGAATGAACGCATCGGATGGCGACACGCCAATACATCCGTCAATGGATTTGGCAAACGGCACCAGTGTGATGTCATGACCGTTGATCGGAAACTGGATGCGCGGCAACGGTGATGACAACGCCACCGAGAATGTGTGCAAATTCTGGTCGGTCGGCGCTTCGCTCAGATCGTTGTTGTGTCCGAAATAAGCCACGCTCGCGGAGTAATAGGTGCCTTGCTTGGTCGGCTCCTCGGGGCTCAGGCCACGGATATTGCCGAACGAGGTCGCGATCTTGGCCGTGGGCGCGGCGTCGAACAGATTGCCGGACTGGCCGATATACACGTTTCGCGTCCCGTAGCCTTCGTTGTTCCAGATCGCCTGTCCTTCGGCGGCGACATCGAGACTTTGCAGTTTGGTCGGAAGACTGCCCGTCGGCGCTGCGGCGCCGAAAGCATTGCCCGGCAGTTCCGAATCATAGGACGGGTTGACGTCGCTGATCACGGTTTCGAACGGTTTGGCGCACTCGAGGAAACCGCCGCCGGCGGGTGCCGCCGCGTATGGATCCTTCCACTGCGAGACTTCCGGCATCCCGAGTACCTGATCGTCGGACCCGGCGTCTGTATAGGTGTATTCCGGCTCGGGTCCGCCCGCACCACCGAAATAGCGCAGTGTCTCGAACATCATCTCGCCGATCGGGTCGCCCCACGCACGGCACTCCCCATCGGGTTGATTCGACGACCAACCCGGACTGCAGTGCCAGGTGTGATGCGGATTGCTGTAGGGATTCGTGTCCGAGTTGAGACTCTGGATCTTGATGCCGTCCAGCGTCGCGATCAGTCCCTTCTTCGGGGTAACGAATTGCCCGGTGTCGAAATTGATCTCGTCCTTGAATGAACCCATCTGCTTGCGCAGTACGCCGCCCTGCTTGTTGTGCATGAACGAACCCGAGATCAGACCGAACATCATCTGGTCGGTCTCGCCGTAATCATGCATCAGGCCGGTGGGCTTGTAGCTGACGGCGCCGTTCGACGAATTGGTGTACTTCTCGCAGTTGTCTTCGAGCAGACCGTTCACGCAAACCTTGACGCGCACGGTGTAATCGGTGCGAGTGGCCGCCCCGGACGGCGGCGGGATGGTGAGATCGTAGAAGGTACGCGTAACGCCGTTGTAGGTCCCATTGCTGAGAAAGCCGGCGCCGTTGGAACTGGTACGTTTGGGTACGATCGTCCAGGTGCCGCTGCTCGGTGTCTTCCAGTACAACCTGAAATTGTCGCCACCGGTCTGCTCCTCGTGGCGAAACTCGATGTCGTGCCTGCCGGTGCCGAGATTGATGGTGCCGGTGGCATGTGAGTCGAGACATCCGGTGTTGCCGCCGCAATCGCCATGTCCGCCGTACCAGCCAACGCGCACCGTGCCGTCGACCCACAACTCGACCGCATCATCACCATCGACCGCAAAGTTGTAGTTGCCGCCGTGTCCGCTGTCGATCTTGATCGCACCGGACATGATGGTCAGGTAATAGTCGTCCGGATCCGGTTGATACGGATCGTTGTTGGACGAACCGGGCGCGGTATAGATATTGTCGACGTTGTCGCTGCCCCAGATATTGTCGCTGCGCGCGTAGTTGTCCTTGAGCTGCTGGAATTCCGCGGCGTTGTTGGGATGCCCGTTGGGCGGTGTTGTACCACCGCTGCTCAGGCAATCGACGCGCGAATTGGCTGCATTGAAGCAGTCGTTGCCGCCGACCGGCCCCTCGATCGCATCCCAGTTCCAGATCCGGAACGGGCTGTTCTGCATGACCCGCATCAACGGTGGCGCGCTCGGATTTCGCAGACTGTTGTTGGCGGCGACTGCGCTGATCAATGTGTTGTTCGAGAACAGGAGGTATTTACCATCGGCCGGTACGCTGTAAGGCGTGTAGTCGTGAATGTCGTAACCGTCGCGTGCAACGCTCTGGTATTCCTTGCCGAAGGTGTGGCCGTCCTGAGGGATATAGGCGCGTTCGAGGATCGTCTGCGTCGTGCTGTCGGTGGAGCGGTACCCACCGTAGAGCACCTTGCGCAGCGCATCGATGCGCGACATCGTCACGTAGTTGAGGAAATCGCCGCTCCAGGCAGTACCGCCGCAGGTCTTGTTCGCAGTGACCGATTGCGGCGCGAACACGCCGGCGTTGTAGGCATAACACTTGTGTGAATCAAAGTAGCCGTAGTACTCGATCGACGGCTTGTAGCCGATATCGAGCGTGCCGTCGCCGTTGAGATCCGACGCGTCGTTGTAGGCCGCGTTGAACAACTTGTGGTCGCGGTCGAGCACAAGCATGTTGAGCGGCGGCTGGCTCGCAGTCGTGAACAACGGCTGCTGCGCGATATCGATGCCGGGCGCGGCATGGACGGCGCCGATTCCCGAGAACAGCGACAACAGCGTGCATGCGAATGCGAGCTGGATGCGGGAGGTGTTCATATGCAATTCCCCTTGGCCATGGCCGGTTGCGGCTTGACCCGATCAGAAAACATAAATGGTCTGGTTGGTCGCCCACGCGTCACTGGTGCCGGCGCCCGCAAGATCCTTCTGTTGTGCTGTGATGACGTAGTAGCGCGGCTTGCGATTGGGATCCTCACCGACCGCGGAACCGAGGCGCTGCGGGCAGGCGCCGCCGCATGCGCGCACGCTGGTTTCGTCGTGCTCGGCGGGAGGATAGGTATCCAGCCAGGAAGCCCATGGCGACGCGTTGCCCGCCCCGAGCGCTCGCGGAATATCCGAGATGGTGTCGTAGGCGAGCAGCGGATTGTTGGCCACGTCGCGGTCCGCGGCCAGCGCACTTTCGCTGCGCTCGAAGGCAAGCTGCTGGACGCGGAAATTGCCGGACATGCGTTCCTGCATCACGGTGACCTGCGCGGCCGTGACGCCGAGCAGGGTCAGCAGCAGCAACATGATCAGCGCGACGAACAGCACCGCGCCACGCGATCGGTGAGGCGGCGGGAAACGAGGAACAGTGTTCATGGCGTGGCTCACTAATTGAAGATGCGGTTACGCAACGCGATGGTGGTCTCGTAGACCTGTCGCATCACGCCGTCGTTCGGATCGGCCGGCGTGACCGGCGTATCGAGCACCTGGTAGGTGCGCGTGGTCCCGTCGGACCGCGTCGCCGGCACACCGGCGCGATCAACGCTGCGCACCAGCAGACCGACGCGCACGCTGACCACCTGGCGCCAGTTCGCATCGAGCGCGGCGGATGTGGCCGCGCCGGCGGCAACGTCGGCGGCCTTCAGGTATAAGTTGGCCTGCCCGTCGTTATCAGTATCCACGCCGAAGCGAAGTTGCATATTCTCTACGCCTTCGGCGAGTTCGTCGGACGTCGTCGCGAGTGCGGTATCGTCGCGCTTGAGCCGCCTTGAGTAGAGCGAGGGAATGTTGTCCGTATTGGGCGCCACGTACAGCACCGTGTACTCGGCGCGATGCAGCTCGGCATTGAGCTGGTTGGTGCCGGCGCCACCGGCGCTGACCGGCGCGTTGAGGAACACGTTGGAGACGCGGAAGTCCCACGGACAGTTGCCGCCGGCATTGCAGTCGGTCACGGTCGGATCGAGGTAGATATTGAGTCCGGCATAGCCAGCCACCGCGACATCGGTCCCAGCCAGATTGCCGACGAAGACATCGGCCGAACGGCAGCTTTCGAGTGCGTAGACGATGGTGTTGCCGGCCACCGAGGGAAACACATCCGACACACTCGAAGCGACCGCCACATCGAGCCCGTAGTTATCGGCGCTGCGCGCGATGCTGACCACCGGCACGGCTTCTTCGCTGACCGTGCGCAGCACCAGCACGTCGGTGTCGGCGACGACATTCAATCCGAGCGCTGTCAAATCGGCCGGCAGACTGTCGGCCGCAAACGCCTCAATCGGCCGCTGGAAGCGGTATTTCGGATCGACCGCGTCGCCGCCCGGCACGGTGGCGCTCCAGGCGGCCAGATGATTGACGAAACTGGTCTGGGTGTCGCGCTCGTTGTCCGAGCCGCAGCCCATGTAGCCGACCATGCGCAGATCGCGCCACAGCGTCTGCACCGCGTAGCGCCCGCTTTCCTGTACGCGCGAGAGACCTTCCTGCACCTGGTAGGTCATGCGCGAGGCCGAGAAGATCTGCACGATGCCAAGTGCGACCAGTGTCGAGATCGCCAGTGCGACCATCAGTTCGATCAGCGACAGGCCGAGGTGCCGGAGACGCGGCGCGGGGGTTCGATTCGTGCGCCGGTTGTTCAAGTGCCTTGTGTTCATGGAACTGCTGCTCGGGTACGTGCTGTTCATGGCCAAGTGCTCAAAGCCGCGCGACTACGATGAAAACGCTCGATGCGCCATCGGTTCCGGCGCCGGTGCCGCCACCCGCTGCGCCGGCACCGAAGGTGGCGGCATCGTCGACGCAGTTGCCGCCGGTCGCCGCGCCGCCACTTTGCAGGCGCGAATCGCTCCAGCGTATGCACACGGCGACCTCGTTCGCGCTGATCGGTGCGACCGCGGCTTCGCCGGACGGCAGTTCGCAGGTAACCTGATAGCGCCAGATGGCAACATCGAGTTCGGCCTGCGTCGCGCCCGTGGGCTGCGCATTGGTCCTGCAATCGACGCCGGCCGCGTAGTCGCTGCTGTAGTACGACTGGATGTAGTCGCGGTTGGCGCGGATGTTGTCGAGCAAGGTGTTGGCCAGCGCGGTTGCCTGCGAGCGGTAATTCGCGCTCTGGTTGGCCTTGACCGAAAAGCTCTGCAAGGCCGCGAGTCCAAGCATGCCGAAGCTGAAGATCAAGAGCGCGATAAGCACTTCAAGCAAGGTGAAGCCACGCTCGCGGCGGTTATTCATGCGTGGTGATTGCATTACGGACAATCCTCGCGTTTGGAATGGACGCTGCCCAAACCCACAATGGTGACACTGCGCTGTTGCTGGCCGGTGCAGCCACCGCTCGGAGCAAGCGTAAAGGTTGCACTGCCGTCTGCGCTGTCACCGCGCGCAACGCTTTCGCCGCGAGTGTTGAAGCGCACGAACTGGGTGCCCACAGTCACATCGACCTGGTTGCCAGCCACCCAGCTGCGCAACACCAGAGCCGGATCGATCGCGGTCGGTGCGCCAGCGCCCACGGTATTGTCGATGAACGCCACCCAGCCCCGGTCCCAATCGGTGGCGGCGCCGCAGGTGGTCGGCAGGCCGGCGTGGGTATCCGCGGCGCAGACCGAAATGCCCTGGGTCCGCGTGACGGCTTCGTTGCG
Organism: Rhodanobacteraceae bacterium; assembly: GCA_049583635.1. GTDB lineage: Bacteria > Pseudomonadota > Gammaproteobacteria > Xanthomonadales > Rhodanobacteraceae > Dokdonella_A. Next base: position 56,398 of record JBAUWF010000042.1, on the reverse strand, counting down.
TGCGAAGTTGAGCGCGGTCACCAGATCGTTGGCTTGTGACGCCACACGGTTGCTGCGCATCGTCGCGGTAAAGCTCGGCAGCGCGATGGCCGTCAGGATCGCGGCCACGGTGATCGTGATGACGAGTTCGATCAGCCCGAAACCGCGTGCGGCAGCATCGGATCGATGCGTACCGAATCGATGCGCGGATACCCTGTCGATGTGATCCCCCATCGCTCCCCTCCGGCGATGCAATTGGCGATACGCACGCTAAGCAGCTGCGATGGTGGGCGCAAGGGGGCCGGTAGCGAGCGGCGGAATTCGGCCGACAAACGGTCGTTTGGAGCGCGCAGACGGAGTGCAAGTACCAAAAATGCACGTATCGACCGGCGCGCACGCGCGGCACGAAGAGACCTCTTGAAACCTCATGCGGGCGAGTGGACAGGTAAAAACCCGACAGGCCGTCAATCGATCACGCGCAGGCGCAGTTCCTTGGGCAGGGCGAACGTCACGTCTTCCGGTTCGCCGTCGAGTTCGCGCACGTCGGCGGCACCATATTCGCGCAGACGTGCGATGACATCGCGCACCAATCCCTCCGGGGCCGATGCACCGGCAGTGACGCCGATGCGTTCGTGCCCGGCCAGCCATTCGCCGCGGATGTCGGCAGCGCCGTCGATCAGGTGGGACATCACACCCTGCTTTTCGGTGAGTTCTCGCAGACGGTTGGAATTGGAACTGTTCGGCGAACCGACCACGAGTACCAGATCGCATTGTTCGCCGAGTCGGCGCACTGCATCCTGGCGATTCTGCGTTGCGTAGCAGATGTCATCGTGGCGCGGCCCGAGGATGGCCGGAAACCGGGCTTTCAATGCATTGATGACCGCGCGCGTATCGTCGATCGACAGTGTTGTCTGCGTCACGTAGGCGATGTGATCGGGATTGAGCGGCGCGAGGCGTGCGACGCACTCCGGTGTCTCCACCAGGTGGATCTCACCAGCGTTGTTGCCATTCCATTGACCCATCGTGCCTTCGACCTCGGGGTGTCCGGCATGCCCGATAAGCACCACATCGCGCCCGGCCTTGCCGTGTCGCGCGACTTCCATATGCACCTTGGTCACCAGCGGACAGGTCGCGTCGAACACGCGCAGATTGCGTTGCCCGGCTTCGCCGCGCACGGCCTGCGATACGCCGTGGGCGCTGAAAATCACCGTCGCGCCGTCGGGCACTTCGTCGAGTTCGTCGACGAAGACCGCGCCACGAGCGCGCAGGCCATCGACCACATAGCGGTTGTGCACGACCTCGTGGCGCACGTAGATCGGCGCGCCAAAGGTTTCGAGAGCGCGCTCGACGATCTCGATCGCGCGATCGACACCGGCGCAGAAACCACGTGGATTGGCCAAAAGAACCTGCATCTTGCTCCTCGTCTCGCAACTCGCCGCAGTGGTGGACATCGCGAGGTGGCCAACCGGCGCGTTGCGCAGCGTCGCCGCTGGTTTCAAGGTGCCCGCGAGGGGCATGTTGTCGGTGCCTTGCCCGGGCTTTGACGTCGGCGATCGCACGACAGCGGCCATTATCCGCCGCTCGTGAAGCGTTTCCCACCCCGCAAACCGAACACGATCAGCAGAACCGCGCCGACGCTGATGGCGGAATCGGCGATGTTGAATGTAGGCCAGGCCCATTCGCGGTAGTAAACCTGGATGAAATCGGTGACCTGACCGAACCGCATGCGATCGACCAGATTGGCCAGCGCGCCGCCGATGATCAGCGCCAAGGGCAAGGCGACGCGCCAGTCGCTGCGACGCGTGCGGCAAAGCCAGATCACAAGTGCCGCACTGACCGCAACCGCGAGTGTCGTGAAAAACCAGCGCTGCCAGCCATCCGCGCCGGCGAGGAAGCTGAATGCCGCACCGCTGTTGAAGGCGAGCCTCCAGTTGAGGAACCCGGGTATGACCGGATGCGCCACGTGGCGTTGCAAGGTCGCAAGTGCCATCGCCTTGGTCGCCTGATCGATGATTATCACCACAGCCGACAGGGTCAGCCAGACAAGCGCATTCTTTCTGGTAATGCCGTAGTTGTTCATTGGTGGCTCAAAACCAGCGGCGATTCTCACCTTCGCCTTCGATGTTTTCGATACAGCGGCCGCAGATTTCCGGATGCTGCGCGTGCGAGCCGACATCCGGCCGGTAATGCCAGCAACGCACGCATTTGGCGGCGGTACTCGGCGCAGCCGAGATCCACACCTCGCCGCCGTCGACATCGGCGCGCACCGCGCTGGGCGGTCTTGCAGAGACATCGGCAAGTGCGAGTTCGGAAGTAATGAAGAAGAAACGCAGCTCCGCGGCGAATTCATTGAATCGTTTGCGCGTCGCGGCGTCGCCATGAACGGTGACGTCGGCTTGCAACGAGGCCCCGATATCGCCGGCACTGCGCATGCCTTCGAGCAGCTTCGATGCCGATGCGCGAATCGCGAGCAGATCGGACCAGAATCGGCGTTCGTTCGGCGCTGACTGCGGCGCTGCGAGTCCACCGTACCAGGTCCCGAACAACACCGACTCGCCACGCGCCGCAACGTCGCTGCGATCGGAGCCCGTCTGTTGCGGCATCGCCTGCCAGATTTCCTCGGCGGTGAAACTCAGTATCGGTGCAAGCCAGCGCACCAATGCTTCGAGTATGCGGAACATGGCGCTCTGCGCGGACCGCCGGCCACGGCTGTCGGTCGGCATCGTGTAGAGCCGGTCCTTGGTGATATCGAGATACAACGAGCCCATTTCGTTGGTACAGAAATTCTGCACGCGCTGCAAGATTTCGGGAAAATCGCAGCGTGCGTAAGCGGCGATCACGGCTTGCTGCACGTCCTCGGCCTGTTGCACTGCCCATTGATCGAGCAACAGGCAGTCGTCAACGGGCAACAAATGCGTGGCGGGGTCAAAGCCGTCGAGATTCCCGAGCAGAAAACGCGCGGTATTGCGGATGCGCCGATACGCATCGGCGACGCGTTTGAGAATCTCGTCCGACAACGCCATCTCGTTGCGGTAGTCGGCCGACGCGATCCACAGGCGCAGGATATCCGCGCCGTAGGTTTTCATCACATCCTGCGGCTCGATGCCGTTGCCGAGCGACTTGGACATCTTGCGACCTTGCGCGTCGACGGTGAAACCATGTGTGAGCACCTCATCGAATGGCGCGTGGCCGTGCATCGCGCACGAGGTAAGCAACGAGGACTGGAACCAGCCGCGATGCTGATCGGAGCCTTCGAGGTAGATCACCCTGTCACCCGGCGCACGCGCCAGTTCGGCGCGCCGGTCGAGCACGCAGTAGTGCGAGGTACCCGAATCGAACCACACATCGAGAATGTCGGTCACCTTTTCGTAGTTCGCCGCGTCGTCCCCGAGCAGTTCGCCCGAATCGAGCGCATACCACGCATCGACGCCGTCCTTCTCCACCCGCTCGGCAACCTGCGCGAGCAATTCGATGCTGCGCGGATGCGGCTCGTGCGTGAGCTTGTGGATGAACAATGCGATCGGGACACCCCAGGTACGCTGGCGCGAGATGCACCAGTCCGGCCGTCCCTCGACCATCGCGGCGATGCGCTCCTCGCCCCAGGCCGGATAAAACGTAACGTCGTTGTGTACCGCACTCAGCGCGTTCGCGCGCAAACCCGCGCGGTCCATCCCGATGAACCATTGCGGCGTGGTGCGAAACGCGATCGGCGTGCGATGCCGCCAGCAATGCGGATAACTGTGGGTAATCGTTTGCGCGGCCAGCAGCACCCCGCGCTCGCGCAGCAAGGCGACGATGGCCTCGTTGGCCTTCCAGATATGCTGACCTTCGAAGAGCGGTGTGCCGGGCAGATAGACACCGTTGCCACCGACCGGATTGAGCACATTGGCCGGTGTGCTTTCGACCAGTCCGTATTGCTGGCCGACCGTGAAATCCTCGACGCCGTGACCCGGAGCGGTGTGTACCGCGCCGGTTCCGTCCTCGGCCGATACGTGATCGCCGAGAATGATCGGAATTTCGCGATCGTAGAACGGATGGCGCAAGGTGGCATATTCATCAGCGCCTTGCGGTGCACGCCCCATTTCGCCTTCGGCAGTTTCCTGCCCATGCGGGGACAGGGAATAGGTTTGACCGCCATCAACACCTGCCGCCACAAGCCGTGGAAGGGACTCGATTGCGGCGCCTTTGGCGCGACCGAGCACCGCAACCTTGTCAACCCCGTAACGCGCGAGCGCTTCCGTGGCGAGTGCCTCGGCCAGCACCAGCAGCACGCGCCTGCCGTCTCGTCGTGGTCCGTCGACCAGTACGTAATCGAGATCCGGGCCAAGCGTCACCGCGAGGCTTGCCGGCAAGGTCCACGGCGTAGTCGTCCAGATCGGTACCGCAATGATGTCGTCCTCGTCAAGCGCGATGCCAAACCTAGCGGCCAGCGCGCGCGGATCGATCGCGTCGTAGGCGACGTCGACTGCGGGCGAAGCCTTGTCTGCGTATTCGATTTCCGCTTCGGCCAGCGCCGAGGCGCAATCGAAACACCAGTAAACCGGCTTGAAGCCGCGCATCACGTGCCCTTTGGCATATACCTTGGCCAGCGCGCGCAGGATGTCGGCCTCGTAGCTGCGATCCATCGTGCGATACGGATGCTCCCAATCACCAAGCACGCCGAGCCGCTTGAAATCGCGGCGCTGCAAATCGATCTGTTTCTCGGCGTATTCTCGGCAGAGCATGCGGAACGCAGACGCGTCGACTTTATCGCCGACCTTGCCGACCTTCTTTTCAACGGCGATCTCGATCGGCAAACCGTGGCAGTCCCAACCGGGCACGTAGGGAGAGCGAAATCCTGCCAGCAGTTTCGACTTGACCACGATATCCTTGAGGATCTTGTTGACCGCATGGCCGAGATGGATCGCGCCGTTCGCGTACGGTGGTCCGTCGTGAAGAATGAACGCGCGTTCGCGTGCCCCGGTTTGCCGCTGAATCTCGCCGTAGCGATCCTTCGCCTCCCAGTCGGACAGCATGTCGGGCTCGCGTCGCGCCAGATCCGCCTTCATCGAGAAGGTAGTCTTCGGCAAGTTGATGGTGGACTTGTAGTCGGCGGCCATGGGTCTGTAGTCGGTCGACGTTGACGGTTAGCGGTTAGTGGTGAGCGGCTGACGCGAACGCCAATCCGACATCATCGCAGCGAACGCCGGAATCCGTCCTGGTTGAGGCCGTTGCCGCAAATCGCTACCGGATTTCGCATTTTCGTCGACACCACGAGCAAGAATCTGTCGAGCCGCTGTCGCGTCTCGCTCCATCTGGACGCGCAGGCGATCCAGGTCGGCAAACTTTTCCTCGTCGCGCAGCTTGGCAACAAACTCGACATTGATGCGGCGGCCGTACAGATCATCTTCGAAATCAAACAGATGCGCCTCCAGAACCGGCTCGACGCCGTGCCGATCGCCGTCTTCGGCCGCGATCGTCGGGCGTACACCGAGACTCGCCACGCCGGCGCGCGCGTTGGGACCGATACCGTGCACGCGCACCGCGAAAATACCATCTAGCGGCACGGCGCGGCGACCCAGCGGCAGGTTGGCGGTCGGGTATCCCAGCCTGCGGCCGAGCTGGCGGCCGCGAACGACACGGCCGCCGATCGCGAATCGTCGTCCCAACCCGCGCGCCGCCGCATCGAACTCCCCCGCCGCAAGCTGCGCCCGGATCGTACTGCTGCTGACTCGCGCGCCATCAACTTTCACGTTCGGAAATGTCTCGACGGCAAAACCACTCACGGAACCCGCCGCACGCAATGTAGCCACATCTCCACGACGCGCATGGCCGAAGCGGAAATCCGCACCAACACGGATCTCGCGCGCGCCGCAACGCGCAACGATCACGCGATCGACGAAATCCTGCGCCGTCATTGCGGCCAGCGCTTCATCGAAATGCAACAGCAGCAACCGCTCGATACCGCAATCCGCGATCAACCTAATCTTGTCGCGCACACCGGCAAGACGCGGGAGCGGCCTACCGTGCGAAAAATACGCGCGTGGAATCGGCTCGAAACTGATTGCAACCGGAATCAGCCCGAGCGCATCGGCGCGTTCACGCACGCACGTCAGCAGCGCACGATGGCCCAAATGAACGCCATCGAACGCCCCGATACACAACACGCTTCCGCCGGGCGCCAGAGACGGGCCCGCAAGATCCCGATAAACGAAGTTCATCGCCGCGAGTATAACGGCTGGGCTGATGCTTTCGCTGTTTGACCTTTTGCCATTCTTGCGGTCGCGTATCGTTGTTCCGATGTTTCGCTCGCCGCGGCAGCGTGCGCCTTGCCCGGTCATTTGGCGTCTCGCGTCTCATCGAGCGAGGGAAGCGCAACGTCAAAACAACGGAGAGAGCAGGCTCGCCGCAAGGGCGAGCGAAACCCTTACGATGGCCGCTCACTGGGCAAAAAAGAGCAAAAATGCCCCTTTCGGTGCAGACCGGCAAAATGTCCACGCAAACGACAGCAACGCACGGACGCTGCGTTATGCCTGCGTTCCGGCTCCGGGCGCCATGATTGCAATCACACGATTGCGAATATCGGGAGGACGCATGAAAGCGACCCGCAAACTGCACGGGCTGGGACAAAGCCTTTGGCTCGACAACATTACGCGTGAGCTGCTCGACAACGGCACGATCGAGCGCTACATCGACGAGCTTTGCGTCACCGGACTCACCTCCAACCCGACGATTTTCTATCACGCGATCCGGGACGCCGACGTCTACGACGATGCAATCCGCAAAAAGACCGCTGCCGGGAAATCCGGCGAGCAACTGTTTGTCGAAATCGAAATGGAGGACCTGGTACGCGCGGCGGATTTGTTCCGCAAGGTGCATGTGGCCACCAATGGTGTCGACGGCTGGGTATCGCTGGAGGTTTCTCCGCTGCTCGCCCACGATACCGAGTGCACCATCACCGCGGCCAGACAGCTGCATGATCACGCCGGCCGCGCGAATCTGTTCATCAAGATACCCGGCACACACGCCGGTATTCCGGCGATAGAGGAATCGATCTTTGCGGGTGTGCCGGTCAATGTGACCCTGCTGTTCTCACGCGAGCAATACATCGCCGCCGCCGAGGCCTATATGCGTGGAATCGATCGGCGCATCGCCGCCGGGCTCGACCCTCGGGTGGCGTCGGTCGCTTCGCTGTTCGTCAGCCGCTGGGATGTCGCGGTCAAGGACAAGGTATCGGACGACCTGAAGAACCGCCTCGGCATCGCCATTGGCGAGCGCACCTACAAGGCCTACCGCGATCTTCTGGCGTCCCCGCACTGGCGCAAATTGGCAGAAGCCGGAGCCATGCCGCAGCGTTTGCTCTGGGCCAGCACCGGCACCAAGGACAAGAAGGCATCGGATACCCTGTACGTCGACGCGCTCACCGCACCCGACACCATCAACACGATGCCCGACAAGACGCTGCACGCGTTTGCCGATCACGGCAGCGCGCAGATCGCGCTGAGCGAGGACGGCGGCGACGCCGAGGCAACTATCGCCGAATTCAACCGCGCCGGTATCGACGATGCCGCGCTGGCCGGACAACTGCAGCGCGAGGGCACCGAATCGTTTACCGATTCCTGGAACGAATTGCTCGAATGCATCGCTTCGGAGGGCCGGCGATTGGCCGGCGCCGACGCATGACGGACAACGCGGAATCGAAGCGGTTGCGACTCGGCCAGCGCCCGGCTTGGCGCGCACTCGAGGCACATCGGGCCGAGGTCGCCGACGTCAATCTGCGCCAACTGTTCGCCGACGATAGCCGTCGCGGGGAGCGGCTTACGGTCGAAGCCGCCGGAATGTATCTCGATTACTCAAAGAACCGCATCACCGACGAGACCCTGCGGCTCCTTGTGCAACTCGCGAACGAATGCGGCTTGCGTGCGCGTACTGATGCGATGTTCAGCGGCGAAAAAATCAATACTACCGAGCAGCGCGCGGTACTGCATGTCGCGTTGCGCATGCCACCGGATGTCTCGATCGTCGTCGATGGTGACAATGTCGTACCCGAAGTGCACGCCGTGCTCGCTCGCATGGCAGCATTCTGTGACCAGGTGCGCAACGGCGACTGGCGCGGGCATACCGGCCAGCGTATCCGCAATGTCATCAGCATAGGCATCGGCGGCTCCGATCTCGGTCCGGTCATGGCCTACCAGGCACTGCGCCACTACGGCCGGCGCGACATGCGTTTTCGATTCGTATCCAACGTCGACGGCACCGACTTCGTAGAGGCGACACGCGATCTCGACGCAGCCGAAACGTTGTTCGTGATCTGCTCGAAAACATTCACCACGCTGGAAACACTGACCAACGCGCGTTCGGCGCGCGAATGGTGCCTTGCGGGCCTCGGCGACAATGGACCGGTTGAAGTCAAGGCGATCGCCCGGCATTTCGTCGCGGTGTCGACCAATGTGGAAGAAGTCGCGAAATTCGGCATCGACACGGCCAACATGTTTGAGTTTTGGGATTGGGTCGGCGGCCGTTATTCAATGGACTCGGCCATTGGACTTTCGACCATGCTCGCCATCGGTGCCGAGAATTTCCGTGCCATGCTCGGCGGCCTCCATGCGATGGACGAGCATTTCCGGAACGCTCCGTTCGAGCGCAACCTGCCTGCCCTGCATGGTCTGCTGGCCATCTGGAATACCGACTTTCTCGGCGCATCGACGGTCGCGATATTGCCTTACGAGCAATATCTCAAACGCTTTCCGGCGTATCTGCAGCAACTGACGATGGAAAGCAACGGTAAGCATATGACGCTGGATGGCGAACCGGTGGACTACGCGACCGGACCGATATTCTGGGGCGAGCCGGGCACCAACGGACAACATTCGTTCTATCAATTGATCCACCAGGGCACGCGCTTGATTGCGTGCGATTTCATCGGCTTTTGCCAGAGTCTCAATCCGCTCGGCCGCCATCACGATTTGCTGATGTCCAACCTCATCGCGCAGACCGAAGCGCTCGCCTTCGGCAAGACCGCCGACGAGGTGCGCGCGGAAGGCATACCGGAAACGCTGGTTGCGCATCGCGTGTTCGAAGGCAATCGTCCGAGCAACACGATATTGGCCGAGCGCTTGACGCCGTACACATTGGGTGCACTCATTGCACTTTACGAGCACAGCGTGTTCACGCAGGGCGTGATCTGGAACATCGATTCGTTCGATCAGTGGGGTGTGGAACTCGGCAAGGTGCTGGCCACGCGCACCGCGGACGAACTCGAAAGCGCCGATGAACCGGAACTCCGCCACGACAGCTCGACCAATGCGCTGATTCGGCGCTATCGCCGCTTGAGGGTGGTCTAGTCTATTCAGTACAGGTGTCAAGATGTCCGGAAGGTTCGCAGCGTGAGGTGTGTGACCAAGACTGGTTTGCCCTGGCACGACGCGCAGTGCAGTCCGCCGGACTTTCGGACATCGTCCCAGCCACTTGAAATCAACGAGATGAATCGATCAAAGCACCTCTGGGAAGCGTCGGCATGAGTGCAGCGATCAGTCCGCTGGCTGGCAAGCCCGCGCCGGCCTCATTGCTGGTTGACGTGCCACGACTCGTCACACGCTATTTCAGCGATCGGCCCGATCCGTCGGTAGAAGCCCAGCGTGTGGCATTCGGCACATCGGGGCATCGCGGCTCGTCGCTGGAATTGAGCTTCAACGAGAATCACGTACTCGCGATCAGTCAGGCCATCTGCGACTACCGCAAGCGCGAGGGAATCGCGGGACCGCTGTTCCTTGGCATCGATACGCACGCGCTTTCGGCGCCGGCGTTCGCCAGTACGTTGGAAGTGCTCGCGGCCAACAACGTCGAAATCCGGATTGCGGCGGATAACGAATACACACCGACGCCGGCGATATCGCACGCGATCTTGTGCCACAACCGTGTGTACGAAGATGCGGTGGCCGACGGCATCGTGATCACACCGTCGCACAATCCACCCGACAACGGCGGCTTCAAGTACAACCCGCCCAACGGCGGGCCCGCCGATGGCGCGGTAACGCGCTGGATCGAGAAGGCCGCCAACGTTTACCTCGAACGCCGTCTGCACGGAGTCAGGCGCCTGAATTTCGAGAAGGCACTGAAAGCTGCCGGCACGCGCACGCATGACTACGTCGATGCATACGTGGGCGACCTTGGCAACGTGATCGACTTCGACGTGATCCGTGCCGCAGGGATCCACCTCGGCGTCGATCCACTCGGCGGCGCGGGCGTGCATTACTGGGCACGCATAGCCGAGCGCTACAACATTGATCTTGACGTCGTCAGTGAGACAGTCGATCCAACGTTCGGCTTCATGACCGTGGATTGGGATGGGCAGATCCGCATGGATCCGTCTTCACGCTACGCAATGCAGCGCCTGATCGGCCTGCGTGATCGCTACGATATCGCGTTCGCCTGCGACACCGATCACGATCGTCACGGTATCGTGACGAAATCAGCCGGCCTGCTGCCGGCGAATCACTATCTCGCGGTCGCGATCGATTACCTGTTTCGGCAACGTTCGGAATGGCGCGACGATGCCGCCGTCGGCAAGACCGTCGTCTCAAGCGGCATGATTGATCGCGTCGCCGAACGCCTCGGGCGTGACCTGTTCGAAGTGCCGGTCGGCTTCAAGTGGTTCGTCGATGGGTTGTTTGACGGTGCGCTCGCTTTCGGCGGGGAGGAAAGCGCCGGCGCATCGTTCGCCAGACGCGACGGCTCGACGTGGACCACCGACAAGGACGGCATCGTGGCCGCACTGCTGTCGGCGGAGATCCTTGCGCGCACACGTATCGATCCGGGTGATGCCTATAAACAACTGACGCGCGAACTCGGCGAAGCGTTTGCCGACCGCGTGGAGGCTCCCGCCACGCCTGCGCAAAAGGCGGCACTCGCGAAACTTTCGCCGGATCAGGTAGGCATCACGCAACTCGCCGGCGACTTGGTGACACGTGTCCTCAGCCGCGCTCCGGGCAACAATGCACCGATCGGCGGAATCAAGATCTGCACTGCCGATGCCTGGTTTGCCGCGCGCCCCTCCGGCACCGAGGACATCTACAAGATTTACGCAGAAAGCTTCCACGATATGGACCACCTGAAGGCCATTCTCGAAGAGGCACAAGCCATCGTCGACGCTGCGCTTGCGAGTGCATGATGCACATCCAGAGTGCCGATCAGTCTTCGCGTGGTCGCACCAGCGATGAGCGTCACATCAGCCTCCATGATGAATACGCCTCTAGCTGCGGTGTGCCGGACCCATGAAGACTACGCGATCTTTTTACCCGGTCGATGGCCCGATGGATCCGACGCGTACGCTGCGCACGAACCGTCGCAACGGCTTTTCCTGGCTTCGATCATGCGACGCGCACGCTACCAGTCGCTCTCGCGAACAGAATCTTGACGGTTAAACTCATTGTCAGGCGACTTTCGGCTGGCGCGTCAGCAACGCCAGCAGATCGGCGAGCTTGTCGCGCATCTCGCGTCGGTCGAGGATCATGTCGATGGCGCCATGCGCGAGCAGAAATTCGGAACGCTGGAACCCTTCGGGCAGGGTTTCGCGCATGGTTTGCTCGATCACGCGGGGTCCGGCAAATCCGACCAATGCCTTGGGTTCGGCGATGTTGATATCGCCAAGCATTCCGAGACTCGCCGAGACACCACCTGTGGTCGGGTGGGTCAGAACGGAAATGTAAGGCACACCAATCGCACGCAAGCGCCCGAGTGCCGCGGATGTCTTGGCCATCTGCATGAGCGAAAACAGGCCCTCCTGCATGCGCGCGCCGCCGGTAGCCGAGAAACAAACCAGCGGAATGCGTTGTTCGAGCGATCGCTCGGCGGCGCGCGTGAATTTTTCGCCGACAACCGAGCCCATGGAACCACCCATATAGGCGAATTCAAATGCACAAGCGACCAGCGGGCGGGTTTTCAGCAAGCCACCCATCACTACCAGCGCGTCTTTCTCGCCGGTACTCTTCTGCGCCGTGGCGATACGATCGCGGTATTTCTTCGAGTCCCTGAACTTGAGCGCATCCACCGGCTCCAGATCAGCGAACAATTCCTCGCCGCTGTCCGGATCAAACAAAGCGTTCATACGTGCACGGGCGTGCATGGCGTGATGATGTGCACACTTCGGGCAGACCATCAGATTGCGCTCCAGCTCGGGCCGGTACAGCGCATCGCCGCAACCTTCGCATTTTTCCCACAGGCCTTCCGGAACCTTGCCCTTGCCGTTGCTCAGGGTTCGCGCGCGTGGAGTCATGAGTTTTTGCAACCAGTTCATGGTTCAGCCCGGAGTATTTGTTGAAGTAGACCGTGCTCTTGCCACGTTGTCCATGGCTTGTCCGGCGCCCGCTCGGATTCGCTGTTCACAGCGACACCTCGGACGGCAACATGAAGATCGCCGGATAGCGTGGGCCGATAAAGGTCAGACCCGCTGCAGGCGCAGTCGGCCCGGCGCGAGTGCGATCGCGTGCGCCGAGAATCTCGGCCATCCATTCGGGTGATTGCCGGCCTCGCCCTATCAGCAACAGTGACCCGACAATATTGCGCACCATGTGATGCAGGAATGCATTCGATTCGATCTCGACAATAACACGATCGTCCTCGCGCATTATCAGGATTTCGCGCACGTCGCGCACCGCGGTTTTCGCCTGACACGCGGCGCTGCGAAATGCGCTGAAGTCATGTCTTCCTTGCAGGGCCTCGGTCGCCCGACGCATGGCGTCGATATCAAGCGGTACGCGCTCCCAGGTGACATAACGCGAGGTCAAGGCAGAGCGTACCGGCCGGTTCAGGATCGCGTAACTGTAGCGGCGCGCGCGTGCGCTGTAGCGCGCATGAAATTCCGTCGCGACCCGGCGTGCCCAGAGGACCGCCATACCGCCCGGTAACAGCGAATTGCATCCGAGCAACCAGGCCCGATCGCTGCGCTGGACGTCGCAGTCGAAGTGCACCACCTGACAGCGCGCGTGCACGCCGGCATCCGTGCGCCCTGCACACACGACTTCGATCGACCGATCGGCCACCTTGGACAGCGCCGACTCGACCGCGCCCTGCAGAGTTGGTCCTTCGCGCAAGCGTTGCCAGCCGAAGTAACCGGTGCCGTCATATTCAATGCCAAGCGCGAAGCGCATGCGAGTTGATATGGAGAAGAAGCAAAATCGTCGGATGCACACGCATCAAACTGATCAAATAGATCGGATTGTGACGCATCGCACCGCGCACTGAGGGTCGCGATGCTTCGACGCGCTTGTCCGGCAGAAACCGTCAAACCAGATCCGCCGCCAGCGGTCTCCGGCTGTCAATACCTTGCCGCATCGTCCATGTGCCGCTCCGGGCCTGGAGGCGCTAGCTGAGTTCCGCAATGAGTTTGCGCGCGTCTTCCTGCTGCGTTGCATTGCCCTCACTCAGGACCTCTTCGAGCATCGAACGTGCGCCTTCGGGATCTCCCATATCCACATAGGCCCTGGCCAGATCGAGCTTGGTACCCACCGCATCGTCGCTCGGGAAGAACTCGTCGGCGGGTGCGGGCGTTGGTGGCGCGGTGTCCTTGCGCGCAAGGTTGTCGGTTTCGGCGTCGCTGTCGACATGCTCGACACCGCCTCCATCGAACTCCAGCGGCGGCAGATTCGCAGCACCCGCGTCCTCGCCGATATCATGCTCGGCCACCGACAACTCCGGCTCGTCGAGCAGTGCCGGGACTTCCTCGTCCTGCCTGGAGGATGCGTCGTCGAACGCGTCCAGCGCGGCGTGTTGCGTTGACGATTCCGGCAAAGATGGCGACTCGGTCCGGGTGGGCTGATCGGTATGGAAGTGCGCGTCGGCCGCGGTCAGAACAACCGTGTCCGCCTCGCGTTCGGCAGTGGTCGGCTCAAGCGAAGTGTCGTCTACCCCGGACTGTGCAGCATCTCGATCATCCGCTGCTCCCTGCGAGGTCACCTCAGGGCCGGCAAACAGCAAGTTGTCCGGCGCCAATTCCTCGCCCATGGCCTTGACCTGCTGCCATTCGGGTTCTTCCGGATTGTCGACATGGGCAGCCATTTCCTGCGCTGCGGCCTCGAAGGCCTCCACGTCGTGTCTGGCGTAGTAGATGCTGAGCAACTCCAGGTGCGCACCCAGATCGTACGGATCGCGGCGAATCTGCTCGTGCAGCAGATCCTCCTCGGCATCCTCGTCATCTGCTTTCTCGTCGACGTCTTCGGTCTCTTCCTCGCTTGCCGCCATCGGCGAATCGCCAAATGCGGCCGCAATCGATCGGGTTTCGGGTTTCGGCCGCGCACGACGCGACAGCAACAGACCGAAAACCAGCAAGAGCAGGATGGTTGCGATCGCGACCTTGACCCACAGCGCGGCATACCATGGCGACACCAACTGCGGTCGAGGATGGACTATTGTTGGCGTCTCGGACTGGACCGGCGTCGCGACATTCGCCGGTGTCCCGGACGCCATGGTGGTCGCAGGCTTCGCCGCAGTTCCCGCGGCCGGCTGCGCGGCCACAGTGGTTGGCGACACGTGCTCCGCCGACGGCTGCTCGCTTTCGGATACCGGCGCAGTCGCGGAAGATTCCGTCGGCGCGGGGCCTTGCGCATTTGGCGTTGCTGGCGCAGGGGGCGGCGTGGCCGACCCGGCAGGAGTCGCATTACCGCTCGCGGCAGTGCCAAAGATATCTTCATTCGCAGTCGGCTTCGCCGGCGCCGAGGTCGGATGCTCGGCAACGGATGTCTCGCCGTTTTGACTGCCCTGTTCGCGCAGCTTCCTGAGTTGTTCCTGCAGATCCGCAATCTCGGAATTCTTGAGACTCAGCAGGCGATCGTTCTTGCTCTTGATATCCTCAAGTTCCTTGACCCGCGACTTGAGGTTCGCCGCCTCCTGGTTGCTGCTGCTCAGGGCTTCCTTGGTGCGTGCGAGATCGGCGTCGAGACTGGCGCGTGCCGCGGCGCTGGCAGCGTTGCCGCCACCCGGGCGATTCGCGGCCACACTGTTGCGGTCGACCTTCGGCGGTACCAGCTCAAGTCGTTCGGAGTTGGCAGACTTCGTGGCTGCACCGCCGCCCTTGGCGGTATTCTGTTGAGCCGCCGGCTTGCCGCCGGTTTCGGCAACCAGGGTCGGGTGGGGCGTGGCAGCTGCGCGCCATTGTTCAACCTGGGCACGGACCTGTGCCGCCGCCTCAGCGGCCGATCCGACCGCCGCGATTTCGCTGGCCGCGGGTATGCGCAGGATCGCGCCGCGTTTGAGGTTGTTGATATTGTCGCCGAAAAAGGCGTCCGGATTGGCCTTGAGCATGGCCAGCATCATCCGGTTCACGTCGGTCGAATCCCCACCCGTCTTGCGTATGATCCCCGACAATGTCTCGCCTGCCGCAACCGGACCATATTGATCGGGATTGGCCGTGGTAACCGCTGCCCTGCTTGCACGCCTCGATGTCGACGGCACCTCAGCGGGGTGCGCTACGGGTTTCGATTGTGGCAGCGGTTGCTGACTGGTTGGCGGCCGCGCCCGGCTCGGCGTAGTGGTCGCCTGGCGCACGCCACTCGTTGCCGGCGCCATCACCGGCGGATCGAGCAACGCGGTGTATTCGCGCAGCAGACGTCCCTTCGGCCAGTTCGCCTCGATCAGAAAGTCCACGAACGGCTCGCGCACGGGCACGTCGCTGGTGACGTTGATGACCGGCTGGCCGCGCGAATCCTTGGCGACGGAAAATTCAAGTGGAACCGACACCCGCGCGCGATCAAGACCAACACGTTCGAAATCAGCGGCACTCGCGAGCGTGACGACCAGACCATCGGCGGCGTCGGCAGCACTTTCGATAATCGGGATCTCGGCCTTGAGCGGCTGATCAAGGCCTGATTCAACACGAATGGGCCCTAGTCCAAGAGCAAACGCATCGAACGCGGCCGCAAGCAGCGCAATCGCCAAGGAGATCTGCAACGGTCGTTTCATGAAACGTGCCCCCCAAAAAAGGCAATGATGACGATTCCTGCTACCCATGCTCTGAATCATTCCGTCCCAAGCCTCCTCAGAGCATGCCCGGTCCGGCACATGTCCGGAACCGACTACGCCGAAACAAGCACTTGCGCGCCTGCCTCATTGGCAGGTCATCCTGTGACCTGCGAAACACCCGAATACATCAGAGGGTCGCTAGAAACTGGGTTATAACACAATCGTAACTCTGTATCACAGATACATTTTCACAAAATTCTCCGCGACCTGCACTGCATTCAGCGCCGCTCCCTTGCGCAAATTATCCGCGACGACCCAAAGGTCAAGACCGCGCGCATGCGAGATGTCACCACGAATACGTCCAACCCAGACTGCATCTTTGCCGGCCGCATGTCCGACCGGCGTCGGATAACCCCCTGCCCGCTGCGTGTCCACGACGCGGACCCCGGGAGCACGTTCTAGCAGCAAGCGGGCCTGTCGCGCCGTGATCGGCGTCCGGGTTTCGACATGCAGTGCCGCAGCATGCCCGTAGAAGACAGGTACACGCACGGCCGTCGGATTTACCTGAATTGACTCGTCCTCGAGAATCTTGCGGGTCTCGCGAACCATCTTCATTTCTTCACGGGTATAACCGTTTTCCTCGAATTCATCGATCTGCGGAATCACGTTGAACGCGATCTGGACCGGAAATCGTGCCGGCAGGACCTTGCGAAAATTCAACAGATCCGCACTCTGACGTGCCAGTTCATCGAGACCCGATCGCCCCGCGCCGGACACCGATTGGTAGGTCGCAATGTTGATTCGCTCAAGCCCGACCGAACGATGGATCGGCGCCAGCGCGACCACGATCTGCATCGTCGAACAATTCGGATTGGCGATGATGCCACGCCCGGTGTATTGCGCAATGGCGTGGGGATTGACCTCGCTGATGACCAGCGGAACGTCGTCCTCATAGCGAAACGCCGACGTGTTGTCGATCACCAACGCGCCTGCCGCCGTGGCCCTGGGCACGTGCTCGCGACTGACGTCGGCACCGGCGGAAAAAAATGCGATATCAACTCCGGCGAAGTTGCACTCTGCGACGTCGCGCACAATTACGCGCTTGCCGGCGTAGTGAATCTCTTCGCCAGCCGAGCGCCCGCTTGCAAGCGCCACCAGTTCGCGGACCGGGAACGTACGCTCGGCCAGGATCGCCCGAAGGGTTTCGCCAACCACACCGGTCGCGCCGACCACGGCGACCTTCAAGTCACGACGTACATTCATTTGCGCCGCATCGGCAGGCCGGGCGTTTCACTGTCGCCGCCCGGCACGAGAGGCGCAACGTCCCCGACATCCGCACACTGGGCACGATGTCGTAGTGCATGATCGATAAGCGTCAACGCGACCATCGCTTCGGCAATCGGAGTCGCGCGGATACCGACGCAGGGATCGTGACGGCCCTTGGTCACCACACTGACCGGATCGCCTGCGCGATTGACGCTGCGCCCGGGTTTCAGGATGCTGGAGGTGGGTTTGAATGCGAGCGACACCATCAACGGCTGGCCGGTGGAAATGCCGCCGAGTATGCCGCCGGCCTGATTGCCGAGGAATCCGGTCGGCGTCATTTCGTCGCGGTGCTCACTGCCGTGCTGACTGATCGCCGCGAAACCGGCGCCGATCTCGACCCCCTTCACGGCGTTGATGCCCATCATCGCACCGGCAAGTTCGGCATCGAGCTTGCCGTAGACCGGCTCGCCCCAGCCGGGCGGCACACCTTCGGCGACGACATTGACTCGCGCGCCGATCGAATCGCCGGATTTTCGCAATGCATCAATGGTCCGCTCGATTTCGACGATCATCGCCGCGTCGGGCCAGAAGAACGGATTGGTCTCCACCGCACCCCAGTCAAATGTACATGGCGTCAATGTTCCGATTTGCGCCAGATATCCGCGCACGCGCACACCATGGCGTTCGGCCAGCCATTTCCTCGCGATGACTGCGGCGGCGACCCGCATCGTGGTTTCGCGCGCCGATGCGCGGCCACCCCCGCGGTGATCGCGGACGCCATACTTGTGCCAATAGGTATAGTCGGCATGCCCCGGACGAAACGTCTCGGCAAGTTCGGCATAGTCCCGGGGGCGCGCATCCACGTTGCGTATCAACAACGCGATTGGCGTGCCGGTGGTGATGCCCTCGAAAACACCCGAGAGAATCTCGACCTGATCGGTCTCGCGGCGTTGTGAGGTGTATCGACTGCGGCCGGTCGCACGGCGTGCGAGATCACGATCGAAATCGCCACTCGCGATGGCGATTCCGGGCGGGCAGCCATCGATCACACAGCCGATCGCCGGCCCGTGGCTTTCGCCGAATGTCGTAACGGTGAAACTTTTTCCGAAGGAGTTGCTGGCCAAGGGATCAATCCGTGTTGGTGGCCTGGTGTCGCGCCTCGAGCACCGCGCGTATCGTATCCGCGTGCTCGATGAGCTGCTTGCGGTCGAGCACGAACACCCCCATCGGACCGACCGCGAATTCGATCCAGGCGAAAGGCAGCGTGGGCAGCAAGACCGTCAGCGCCCGCTCGCTTTCACCCACCTCGACGATCAGCACGCCTTGATCGTTGAGGTGCTCGGCCGCAGCAGCAAGCATGCGCACCACCAGATCGAGCCCGTCATGGCCGGCGCGCAGACCCAGGGCCGGCTCATATGCGTACTCCGCAGGCAACTCGTCATATAGTTGCTCCGCTACGTAGGGTGGATTGCTGACGATCAGATCGTAGCGTTCGCCGGCCAGCCCGCTGAACAGGTCCGAACGTATCACCCGGACCCGATCGCCGACGCGCTGCGCAGCGACGTTCTCGTCTGCAAGAGTCAACGCCGAATCGCTGATGTCGGTCAGGTCGACCTGCCAGTCGGGGTAGTGCACTGCCATTGCGATCCCGATGCATCCGGAACCGGTACACAGGTCGAGCACCCGGCTGACCGAATGTCCGTCGAGCCAGGGCGAGAATCCGTTCTGGATCAACTCGCCGATCGGTGATCGCGGCACCAATGCGCGTGCATCGCACATGAATGCAAGTCCTGCAAACCACGCCTCGCCGATCAGGTAGGCCGCAGGCCGCCGCTCGTCAATTCGGCGCTCTATCAGTGCGAACACCTCGCGCTTTTCCGCGCCGGTCAGATGGGCCTGCCCCCAACTCGGCGCGAGATCGTGGGGCAGATGCAAGGTGTGCAGCACGAGTTGCGTTGCCTCGTCGAGCGCGTTGTCTACGTTGTGTCCAAAGCACAGTCCGGCGGCGGCGAAGCGACTCGCAGCGTAGCGAATGACGTCGATGATCGTGGCGAGTTCGGCAGTCACGTCGACACCGTGCGACATCTGCGCAGGCAGGTGCTCTTGCTGTTCACCTCCATTGGCAACGCCCGATTGAGTCAAAAAGAGTGTGATCAAGCCTTTGCGCCGCAAGGACCTGGCGGGGTTGTGAGAGATGTCGGCGTTGTGAGCAACTCACCGGCCGGACCTGTTCAAACCTTGGGCGCAAAGTATAGGCGCAATCGCGCGCGCGACCCGCTGCCACGGCGACGCTTCGCTATAATCGGGTCATGAATCATGCGTTCAACACCTCGCCCGGATGACACCGAAGCTGGCGTTGCAGTATCTGGCGCCACATCGTCTGCTGTCCCGTTTGGTTTATCGGGCGACCCGCTGGCGCTTGCGTCCCTGGAAGAATTTCCTGATCAACCAGATCGTGCGCCGTTACGGGGTCGATCTTGCCGAGGCGACGCAGCCGGATAGATACGCGTATGCGAACTTCAACGCGTTTTTCACACGAGCACTGAAACCTGGCGCGCGCCATTTCGACGAGAGTCCGGGCAAGCTCGTCTCGCCTGCAGACGGATGCATCAGCCAGGTTGGCAGCATCCGGGACGGCCGTATATTGCAGGCCAAGCACCACGACTATGGCGCCGCAGAGCTGCTCGCGGATAGGGCCAGCGCAGCAGCGTATCGCGGTGGGGTGTTCGTCACGATCTATCTCGCTCCGCCGGACTATCATCGGGTGCACATGCCGCTTGCCGGCACATTGGTGGAAACATGCCACGTCCCGGGCCGGCTGTTCAGCGTCGCACCATTCACAGTAGCGGCGATTCCACGCCTGTTCGCGCGCAACGAGCGGCTGGCCTGCCATTTCGTTGGTGCCGACGGCCCATTCGTCGTGGTCCTGGTCGGCGCCATGCTGGTATCGAGTGTAACGACGAGCTGGGGTGGGCTCACGATTCCACCCCATGCCGCGCAGGTTTGTCGTACCGATTATCGTGATCGCCCGGTGCGACTTGCGCAAGGTGCCGAACTCGGCCGTTTCAACATGGGTTCAACCGTCATCGTACTGCTGCCCGCCGGAGCCGTACGCCTGGATCGTCGGCTCGAAGCCAATTGCAAGGTTCTGGTCGGAGAGCCGATCGGCAGCCTCACCGGGCGTGCGGCGATCAACTGATTGTGCGCGTCATGTCACGATTCGTGACGTGTGAAGCCATTGCCAAGGTGTAAATTTACGCTTTATGGGTCAATATACGCGCGCAGGGGCAAACGCTGACGATGTTGCTTGCCCGGACTGGCCCGGTTCGGATGTTGGTTGGTCGATTGGGCAAGCGCAGCCGCGCGGGTACCAGGAGAAATTGATGCATCTGCTGACACGACTGATCGCGCTTACTCGCGGCGTGCAGCTGCGCCGGCAGTTTCGAGAGGTTATCCAGGTCGTTAACCAGCTGCCGGCCGCGCCTCGCCAGCAACTCGCCGCGCTGGCCGTTCGTGAACTCGCTAATGCCTCGAAGTGCGAATTCCCGCATCTTTACGCAACCCCGCCCGAGGAAAAGTACCGCGCGTGGGGCAGCGGCACCGATATCGGCATGGAGCGTGTGCACTCGGACAACCTGCAGGTGCGCCTGCGCGGCATAGCGCTGTGGCTGGTTGTCGCTTATCACGAAACCCGGGATTCCCCGTTCGGCGAACAGCAGGAACTGCATCGACAGGTCATGCGAACTCTGCGCACACTCAGAGAATCAATTCCGGCCGATGGGGCGAGTGCAGGTTCGGGAGACGTCCAGGCAGCCTGATGCGTGAGTGGGCACGGTTTTACCCGGTTCTCCTCGTTGGCCGCCGATGCTCAATAGTCTGCGCTTGTTGATAGTCAGCGTGCCCGGCAACTGCTCAGGCGCAGCTTCTGGCCGGCCCGGATGGCGTAACGCGGAGGGCGAATTCCGTTGCTCCTGGCAACGCGCCGAACGCTTTCGCACCCATGCCTGCGTACGATCGATGCGAGGGTGTCACCTCTGCGCACCCGATAGGTCGATGATCGACGGTGGCGGACCAACGCTGCGGGGGGCACCGGCGCGATCGCCGAATGCAGATCGGCGGCGAGGCTGGCCCAGTGGCCGTGCGCGCAAGATTCGGCGTAGCTATCCTCCAACGATGTGGGTACGTTGAGTCTGGTTCCCGCCGGTTCGCGCTCCTGCGGATCGAGAGTTGGATTGAGGTTGCGCAGGGTACGAAACCAGCCCGAACGCGAACCGGCATCCTGGCCGAGGCAGACGGTGAGTTCGGCGATCGAGGTCGGCTGGACGAGTGTAACTATGCCGGGACGCCCGTCGATTTTCGGAAATTGCAGGTTGTAGCGCTGCGGATGCATGAACAGCCATGCAGCGGCAAGCACCATCGGCACATAACGACGCGTCTCGGGCGACACCTCGAAATAGATTTTCGGATCCCAGAAGCTCGCGTCGGCCGCATTTCCGACCATCCGCTGAATGCGCCCCTCGCCGCTGTTGTAAGCGGCCAGGACCAGATCGAGATTGTCGTTGAATATCGCCAACTGCTCATTGAGATACGACGCGTTGGCGCGCGCTGACAGCGCCGGGTCGAAACGCTCGTCGAAACCATCGACCGTCGCGAGGCCGAAGCGAAGTCCGGTCGCGTACATGAACTGCAAGGGTCCGGCCGCACCGGAACGCGACACCGCATGCACCTTGCCACCCGATTCCTGCGCCAACATGCCGAACAGCACCGCCTCGGGCAATCCTTCCTTGCGATATTCCGGCCACATGCGATAGCGCAGGTACTTGTAATTCTCATAAGCATCGATCAGGTTCGGGCGGTACTGCGTCAGCCATTCCTCAAGCGCTGCCTTGACCGGCCCGTTGAGGGCGATGATGTCGCCAAGCCTGCGCCCCTTGAGCAGCGTGACCGAACGCCCGAGTTCCGGCAACGCGGCAACAACCGGCGAGGACTCGCCGGCTTCGGTCGTGGCCTCCGGGGTGGCCGCATCGGTATCGCTTTCGCCGGTGTCGGCCAGACCATCCACATCGAGCCTGAGCAGCCGGTCGAACGCCGCAAAGAAACGTTGATCGTCGCAACCAGGCAACTGGCCGCAATGCGTCGCGGCAGCACGCAGGTCGTCCAGCGCATCCTTGATCTCGGTTTGCGCATGCGCATTGTCGCCAGCGCGCACCAGCGCCAGTCCCGCCTCGTAGCGCCCGGCGTCACGGTCCGTTTCGGCATACAGCGCGGTCAATGCCGCTTCGTCGACGCGCGCGCCTTCGGGCTGCGGACTTTGTGTCGGCGTCGCAACGCAGGCGGACAATAGCAGTGCTGCACCAGGCAGCACGAACCGAACGATTGCAGCCGTAGTTGCAAGGGGCCTGGACCGGATATCGTGCATTGCGTCCTCCATGCCGGATTGCCCGAACTTACCCGGCCAACGCAGCAAGGGCAACCAGCGGGATCCGGAATTTCGAGCGTTGTCCATGACGCCGGAGCGCAACCCTGAGGATTTTCGCCGCTGCCGTTACAATAGCCAAAGGGACTGTGGGAGCGCGTCGTGAATGACATTTTGATTGGCAAGGGCGAGAGCGAGGTTTACCTGCATGCGCGCTACGCCAACCGTCATGGCATGATCGCCGGCGCCACCGGCACCGGCAAATCGGTATCGTTGATGCTGCTTGCCGAAGGCCTGTCGAAACTCGGCGTGCCGGTGTTTCTGGCCGACGTGAAAGGCGATCTGGCCGGGCTGTCGCAGCCCGGCGTGATGAACGACAAGCTCAAGGCACGCATCGACAAGCTCGGCATTCAATGGACACCCGCTGCCGACCCGGTTGTGTTCTGGGACATCTACGGCAAACTCGGCCATCCCGTGCGCACGACGGTATCCGAGATGGGCCCGACGCTGCTCGGACGTCTGATGGAACTCAACGACATCCAGGCCGGCGTGCTCGAGGTAATCTTCCGCTGCGCCGACGAGCAGGGCCTGCTGGTCCTGGACCTGAAAGATCTGCGCTCGCTGCTCGACTTTGCCAGCGACAATGCAAAGGACATTTCCAAGCGCTACGGCCTGATTTCGGCCGCGTCGATCGCCGCGATCCAGCGCGCGGTACTTTCGATCGAACAGGCCGGCGGCGACTCGTTATTCGGCGAGCCGGCACTCGACCTGGCCGACTTCATGCGCCACGACATGTCCGGCCGCGGCATCGTCAATGTACTCGCGGCCGATCAACTGATCCTCAAGCCCAAGCTGTATTCGACGTTTCTTCTGTGGATGCTTTCGGAACTGTTCGAGAAGCTGCCAGAAGTCGGCGATGTCGACGCGCCCAAGCTCGCGTTCTTCTTCGACGAGGCGCACCTGCTGTTCAACGACGCACCACCGGCATTGCAACAACGCGTCGAGCAGGTGGTGCGTCTGATCCGCTCCAAGGGCGTCGGTGTGTATTTCTGTTCGCAGAATCCGGACGATCTGCCCGACGTGATTCTCGGCCAGATGGGCAACCGCATCCAGCATGCCTTGCGCGCGTTCACACCACGCGATCAGAAGGCCGTGAAGGCGGCCGCCGAAACGTTTGCGCCGAACCCGAAGATCGACGTCGCCGAAGTCATCTCCGAACTCGGCGTCGGCGAAGCGTTGGTGTCGACGTTGCAGCCGCCAGGTGGCGTGCCGCTGCCGGTCGAGCGCACGCTCGTCGCTTCTCCAAGTTGTCGAATCGGCACGATTACCCCGGAGGAACGCGCCACGGTGCGTTCACGATCGCCGGTCGGCGGCAAGTACGATACGCCGGTGGATCGTGACTCCGCTTTCGAGGTGCTCGCCAAGCGCGCCGACCAGCAAGCCGCAGCGGCGCCTGCCGTAGCCGCCCCGGCCGCATCGAGCGCGGCAACCGGAGATGGTTGGCTCGGAACCGCAAAGAACATGCTGTTCGGCACCGGTCGGCGTCAGGGCATGATCGAGGCGCTGGCCAAATCTGCGGCGCGCAATATCGGCAGCCAGCTTGGCCGACAGATCCTGCGCGGGGTCATGGGATCGATCGCGAAGAAATAGTCCAGCGGCTACCCACCATTGCTGCGTGATCAGACATGAGTCGCTGGCGTCCGGCCAAACCTGCATCGACAGCGATCATCACGGTTGCCGGACACGCGGCACTGAAAAGCGAACTCGACGATCTATGGCATCATCGACGCCCGCAGGTGGTGGCCGCACTGGCTGCTGCCGCTGCCGAAGGTGATCGCTCGGAAAACGCCGAGTACACCTGGCGAAAGAAACAACTGGGTGAAATCGACCGGCGCGTACACTATCTCAGCAAACGCCTCAGCGAAGTGCGCGTAGTCGACACGCAGCCGCATGATCTGTCGCGGATCTACTTCGGTGCCTGGTTCGAACTTGAAGACGAAGACGGCTATCGCCGTCGCTATCGCATCGTCGGCCCCGATGAAACCGATGCTCCGCGGGGCTGGATCAGCGTGGATTCACCACTCGCGCGCGCGGCCCTCGGTTGCCGCCTCGGTGCGGAATTCGTGGCCGACCTGCCGGACGAAAAGATCCGGTTCGCCGTTACCTCGATCAACTATGACCGGCCGATCGAAGACACCCAAAGCACGCGATAGAGAGATGGTTTAGGCCATCACGGGCATCGGCCCCACGTTGCCGTGCACGCGCACGGCACACTCTGCGCTCTCCGGAACATCTATTGCGAAGTGCCTCCGCCGCTGTCGTCCGAACCGTCGCCGTTCGGCGGCGAGTTGTCATCGCCCGACGGCTTGCCGCCTTCAGCGGGCGGCGTACTGGCTCCGGTCGCAGGCTGCGCATCGCTGCCGTTCGCCGACGGACTGCCTTGCGGGATGGACGGACTTGTCGCATCCGGCAGGATCCGGCCACTCGCATCGGTCGCCGCAATCTGGACCGGCAGATAGACCTTGTAAGCCTGTTGGTCCTCAGGCGTATCCGGAGGTGAGATGAGTTCGTCCCAGAAGCGCCCTTCGTCGAACTCGCCATACGGATAACCGTGGGTTTCGGCATAGGCCTTTTCCATGCGCCGCAACAGCGGCAGCGCGGCCGGATTGCCAGTGTAGTCGGTGACCAGTGCCTTGCCTTGATACCAGAGCACGGCACGAACATTGCCATCAACGACCAGGTAGCCGTCCTCGTCGCGGGCACCCGGCTTGAGCGACTTCGGCCCTTCCGGCGGCGGGACTTCCTGGTCGCTGGTCGCACTGGTTTCCGTCGCTGAGTTCTCAGCCTCGTCTATGACCGGCGCCGTGATTGCCAACTCCTTGTCGCCGATCTTGAAAGTTGTCGCATCGACCGGTACGGCGACATCGAAAACGTAGTTTTCGTCACCCCAATTGGTCGTGACAGTCATGCGCGGTCCGGCCTTGCTGAGACCAGTCTTCTTGAGCGCAGCCTCGATCTGGTTCATTGCCGCTTCGGTCGCTTCGGCCACGGCATCGAGCGTGCGCGGCGCCCGGGTGGACACGAGGAAAATCGGTTTCTCTATCACATCGGTCAGACTGATCGGCTGATCCTTGTAGTCGACGTTCGGAAACGAGGCGAGCATCGCCGCGACATTGTTCAGACTGACCTGAATATGCGTCGCCGGATCGCCATAAATATAAAGACCGGCATAGCGCCACAGAAGGTTCCAGCCATAATCGACGTCGTAGGCCCAGGTTATCTTCACGGTCCTGCCGCTGTGCGTCGGGGTCAACGTGACCGTGTAGGCTTTGTTGATGCCGCTCCACTGGTTGTCGATCGCCATCCGGATTTCGCTGTCCTGTGTGGACGAGGTGATGGTCAGATCGCCGTCACCGATCGTTGGCGAGTCGCTGGTCCAGACGACTTCGGCCCCCTCGCCGGATTCGGGCCCCCGAAAGTTCATCTGCACGCGCGGATGAAGGCGGCGCAGTGCAGACCATTCCGGGAAACGACGAAAGGTGTTCAGGGAATCGTAAACCTGTCGCAGCGGGCTTGATACTTCGACCGATCGTTCGATATGCCCGTGCGCCGGAAGGAACACCGCAACCACCACGGCCAGCAGCAGGACAATCAACAACGAGACCAGCACTTCGAGGATACGAATCATTCCAGCCATCTCCAGGACTTGATCCGGCGCCGACAGATCCCCGCGGCAACCGACCGAAGGATTGCGCTCAAGACGCATTCCCGACTCTCCCGCGACCGCGTTGGCCGCGATCGGGTCGGACAGGGCATGGTACTTGACTCCGGCCCGTCGTGGCTACGCTTGCGTTCGCGGCCTCCCGATACGATTACCTAAACGATTCCGAGTTCAAACGCCTTCAATACTGCGCGGGTGCGATCGCGCACGCCGAGCTTGGAAAGGATGTTAGATACATGGTTCTTGACGGTCCCTTCGGCTACGCCAAGCGAATTGGCAATCTCCTTGTTGCTGTATCCGCCGGCCATAAGGCGCAGGATTTCGGTCTCGCGTTCGGTCAATGGATCGGGACGATCCAGACTGACAAAATCGTTGTGCATGCGCTCAAGCCCGGAAAGCAGGCGTTGCGTCACCACCGGAGCGACCAGTGAGCCGCCCGCGGCCACCGTCTTGACTGCATCAACCAGTTGGTCGAGCGAGACATCCTTGAGCAGGTAACCCCGCGCGCCGGCCTTGAGGCCGCCGAGCACGAGTTGATCATCGTCGAACGTGGTCAGGATAATGGTCGGCGGCAGTTCGCCATCGGCGGCCAGCGCATTGAGCACGTCCAGTCCGGACATGCCGGGCATGCGCATATCGAGCAGCACGACATCGGGTTTCAACCGCGGGATCATCTCGACTGCTTGCTTGCCGTCCCCGGCTTCGGCGACTACACGAATCGAATCGGACAGCTCGAGCAGCGAACGGATGCCCTGACGCACCAGCGTCTGATCGTCGACCAGACAAACGGAAATCATGGCGTCACCTCCGACGGCAGCCACGCGTCGAGCGCAAATCCCCGATCCCGGGCTGTCGCGATCTGGATACGGCCGCCGTATTGGGCAAGACGTTCGCGCATGCCGGTCAAACCGTTGCCATCGACGAAATGGGCGGCGCCGCGGCCATCGTCGCGCGCATGGATCACCAGCGGACCGGAACCATCACGCTCGAAACGCAACCACAGGTTGCGGGCACCCGCGTGGCGCACGGTGTTGGTGATGATTTCCTGCGCGCAACGCAACAGCACCTGCGCGCGTTTCGGATCGTCTACGCACAAGCGCGGTGGCAGATCCAGATGGATGGCCAGACCCGGCACGCTTTCGGTAAGTCCGGCGAGCGCCTCGGTCAGATCGATGCTGTCGTCCTCGCGCAGCTGGCTCACTGCCTCACGCACATCGGCAAGCAGCAGCTTGGCAACCGACTGCGCCTGACGGACATGTTCCTGCGCCGGCCCGTTAACCAGATGACTCGCCACTTCGAGATTGAGGCTGAGCGCGGTGAGATGGTGGCCGATCAGGTCGTGCAGTTCACGCGAAATGCGCGTGCGTTCCGCTAGCCGGCTCGACTCGGCCAGCAGCGCACGCGTCGCTCGCAGTTCCGCGTTGAGGCGGCGCTGCTCATCACGCGCTTCGGCTTGGCGTTTCGCCACCAGCGAGGTCACGAATGCGAGTGCGGCAACGCCGAGGTACAAGCTCGATTGCAGAAACGCGTCGCCGATGCTGAACGACGGGATGCTGGCGAATACCGGCAGCTGGGAGAAGTTCTGCAGCACCATCCACGCGATACCAATCCGGAGCGGCAACAACCACGGCAGCACCAGCGCAATTACCGCGAACAGCATCGCGCATAGTCCGCTCTGGCTCAGCCAGCCGATGGCCAACGCGCTGCCATGCAGAACCAGAAGCAACATGATCTGCCCGAAGCGCTGCGTGAGCGAGACGCGGCGCATGCCCAGATTGTGGGTGAGAAACCAGAACACCAGCCCGAACAGCACATAGCAGCCAAGCCACAGATCCACGTAGAACGCCGGCCGTTGCTGGCGCAACATGTCCTCGACGAGAAACTGATAGCGCAAAAACGGAAAGCCGACGCAGGCATAGGTGAACAAGCCCGCGTAGCGCAGCAACTGGACATGGTTGAGACGGGGCCAGTTCATGGCCGACATCATAGCTCGCTGACACACCGCGTACCCTGCCGCAAGTCATTACTGACGGGCCGCGCCGGTGTCAGTTTCGGAAACGCCTTGTCGGTCAATCCACTGCGCGACGCACCACACGCGACCATCACGTTCCTCGAGTTCTGGCAGCACACCAAATGTTACGTTTCCTTAACTCAATCGCATCGGTGAAGCGATGACGAGGCGCTTTCGGCCATGCGATAATTCACTCTCATGGGCCGCAACGCGGCTGCAACGGACTCTTGCTGGAGCAACGCATGGCCCTTGCCATCCGCGACGTGCGAGCGCACGAACTGGACTCGATACTCGCCCTCAACAATGCCGCCGGGCCGACGATCCTTCCACTCGATAGCGCCGGTATTCGCTGGTTTTTCGACAACGCCTGTTATTTCCGCCTGGCCCAAGTGGACGGCAACATTGCCGGCTTCCTGCTTGCGCTGCGCGAGAACGCGGCATACACGAGCCCTAACTATCTCTGGTTTCGCGAGCACTGTGCCGAGTTCGCCTACATAGACCGGATTGTGGTTGCGCGCGGGTATCGACGACTCGGACTCGGACGCGTTTTTTATGCCGATGTGATCAGCTATGCGGAACTTCGCGTTGAGACGCTGGCCTCCGAAGTGTTCCTCGATCCGCACGACGACATCTCGATCCTGTTCCACGGGACTTGGGGATTTCGCGAGATTGGCCAACAGGTGATGGCGGACACCGGACGCCGGGTGTCATTGCTGACCAAGCATCTTTGCAGCCATGCGTTCGTGCGCGACACCTATCTCGCTGGCGCAACCGGGCAATTGCCAAGCCTGCCGTGGCTGACCGAACGTCCAATCCGCGCCGACACACATGCCGGCGTGCGCGCGGCCGGCGGCGCTTGAGCGCGCTGCCGGTCATGCCCCCCGCAAGAAACGCCCGCGACCTCGAATCGGTATCTGAACTGAAGTTCGGCCAGATCGGCATCGCCAATCTGCGCATCAAACAACTGGACGCGCACGCTTTGGAAAACGAGTTGTCCGAAAAGGTGCGCGGCGCCCCGAAGTTGTTCGCACGTGCCCCGGTCGTCGTCGACCTGAGTCAATTGCCGAGCCTGCCCGAGCGCGCCGTGGCAAGCGACCTGCTTGCATGTATTCGCCGTGCCGGGTTCATGCCGGTCGGACTGTCCTATGGCACGCGCGAAAACGAGGAGCTGGCCAAGGCCCTCAATCTCCCGGTACTCGCGAAATTCCGCGTTGCCTACGAGCGCCCGGACCACACCTCGGACACATCGTCTGCGTCCGTAGATCCGCCGCAACCCGGCAGCGAGCCGGCGCCGACATCCAGGTCGCCCGCCGCGGCTACGATCGGCCTGATCCATGACAAACCAGTGCGTTCGGGCCAGCAGATCTACGCACGCGGCCGTGACCTGGTTCTCACGCGCCTGGTCGGCAACGGCTCCGAAGTCATCGCGGACGGATCGATTCATGTCTATGGTGCACTGCGCGGACGCGCGCTGGCCGGCGCGCAGGGCGACACCGCAGCGCGTATCTATTGCCAGCAATTCCATGCCGAACTGATTTCGATCGCGGGTCACTACCGCGTATTCGAGGACATGCCCGCGGAATTGCGCGGCAGACCCGTGCAGGCCTGGCTCGACGGCGACAAGCTGCTGCTGGCCAATTTGTGAATCTCATTGAACGGAGGATGCAGTGACTGAAATCATCGTCGTCACGTCCGGAAAGGGCGGTGTCGGCAAGACGACCACCAGCGCGTCGATTGCGGTCGGTCTGGCCAAACGCGGCAAGAAGGTCGCTGTAATCGACTTCGACGTCGGCCTGCGCAACCTTGATCTGATCATGGGTTGCGAGCGTCGCGTGGTGTACGACTTCGTCAACGTGATCCACGCCGAATGCACACTCAAGCAGGCACTGATCAAGGACAAGCGCTTCGACAATCTGTACGTGCTTGCCGCGTCGCAGACGCGCGACAAGGACGCGCTGACCAAGGAGGGTGTCGAGAGCGTGCTCGACGGGCTCAAAAACGAGGGATTCGACTACGTCGTCTGCGATTCGCCGGCCGGCATCGAGCGCGGAGCGGCGCTCGCGATGTATTTCGCCGACCGGGCGATCGTTGTTGTCAATCCGGAGGTATCGAGCGTGCGCGATTCCGATCGAATCCTCGGTCTGCTCGCAAGCAAGACGCGACGTGCCGAACTCGGCGACGGACCGGTCGAGCAGCATCTGTTGTTGACGCGCTACAACCCGGCGCGAGTCGGCAGCGGCGACATGATGAGCATCGAGGACGTGCAGGAAATCCTCGGTATCGAGGTGCTCGGCGTGATTCCGGAATCGGAGGGCGTGCTGGCGGCGTCGAACGCCGGTGTACCGGTCATCCTCGACGAGGTATCGCACGCGGGCAACGCCTATGACGACGCGGTCGCACGTCTGCTCGGCGATCAGCGCGTACTGCGGTTCATCGATGCACAGAAGAAAGGGCTCTTCGCCCGCATGTTCGGGAGTTGATATGAAATTCTTCGATTTCCTGCGTCCGCGCGCGAAAAACACCGCGTCCATCGCGAAGGAGCGCTTGCGCATCATAGTTGCGCAGGAGCGCAGTCAGCGTGGCGGGCCGGACTATCTGCCGCTGTTGCGTCGCGAGCTGCTCGAAGTGATTCACAAGTATGTCAATGTGGACGCCGACGCGGTTGACGTGCATGTCGAACATGATGGTACTCAGGACGTCCTGGAGCTGTCGGTTGCCCTGCCGCAAAAACCGACCGGTGCCGTTGCCAACGCATCCGGTCAGGCCTGATCTTTCACAACGAACACGGATCGCAGGTGGTGGGCACACCGGTCATGACGCTGGCCGACATTGATGTCGATGATGCACGCGCCCTGCTCGGCAAACACAAACTCTCGCTTGCCGTCATCGCTGACAATGCACCGATCCCCGGCAGCCACTGGGGGGATCCGGAAGCCGGCTTGATCGGAACGACCGTTTACGCGCACAGCGATACGCCGCTCCACTCGCTGTTGCACGAAGCGTGTCACCTGATCGTGCTCGATCCCGCGCGTCGCGCCGCGGTGCATACCGACGCGACCGATTCAATCGCCGAGGAAGAAGCGGCGTGTTATCTCCAGATCGTGCTCTCCGACGAATTGCCGGGATTCGGTCGTGATCGCGCGATGCGTGACATGGATGCCTGGGGTTATTCGTTCCGTCTCGGTTGCACGCGCGCGTGGTTCGACCATGATGCGGCTGATGCGCGCGATTTTCTGGTCCAACGCGGGCTGCTTCCGAACTTCGCCTGAACCCGTCAATCGCCCGGGTCTCAAGTGGACAGCCCTTCGACGGCAATCTGACTCGCGGCACAGCGCATGGGAATCTCACGCCGCATCAGTGTCCGGGAAACCCGGAAAAATCGTGTCAATCGAGAACGGGCCAAGCATGACCAACGCACGGCGCAAAACAGCGAGGCCCGTGCCTCGGTGATTGACGCGATGTGCTTCGTTACCTGCAGTCATGCGCTTGTGTCGCCCGGTTGTGCGCGATCAAGCAGCGCATCGAGTGCGCCAAGTTGCACGCGAAGACGATTTGACAATGCATCCAGTTCTGCCGCCTCGTCAATCGACAATTCGCCATAGCCACGCAGGTGACGGGCGCCGAGTTCGCTCGACGCCACCTGCAGCAATGCGAGCATTGCGTGCGCGGCATGGACTGCGGAAACGTGCGGCGGACTGATCTGCAGGTCATGTTTCGACATGAACGCACGCATGCCCGTGCGCATCTCGGTGACACCCTGCTTGGCCGGTTCACGCACTGACCGATCGACATCGTCGCGATACGACTCGAGTAGTGGCTCGCCCGGTGCAGCGCCGAGTCTGACCAGGATATCGGCCAGCATGCTGTCGAAGTGTCTGAAGGCAACCAGCAGATGCTGGCGATGGTTGGGACTGAACATGGATGTTCGCATTGACACTTGACGGCTGGTGGTGTCTTCACGTTACCATCGCCGTGCACCATGGGAGATGGCATTCCTCCCGCATCCGCGGATTTACGGCCTGTGATTTCGTGCGGCCGATTTGCGGAGGACAAACGCCGCGAGGCTAATGATGCCTACCCGAGCCGGGCAACCCGGCGCGCGTGTAGGCGTCGCCTTGAGGACGACAGCCGCGTGCGCGCATATCGGGTTCCCCTCCGTCAACCGCGAGGAACCGACATGGCCTTAACCGCTTTTCTCGCCATTGGCGCTGGCGCCTTTCTTGGCGCGTGTCTGCGCTACGTGTTCGGGCTGGGGCTCAACCCGGTGTTTCCGACCGTTCCGCTCGGTACGCTCGCGGCGAATCTATGTGGCGGACTGATGATGGGCATCGTGATGGCGCTGTTCACGCAATTCCAGGCGCTGTCGCCCGAATTGCGCCTGTTCGTCACGACCGGATTCCTCGGCGGCCTCACCACGTTTTCCACGTTCTCCGCGGAGACGGTGACACTGATGCTGCGTCAAGAATACGCATGGGCGCTGGCGATCATTGGTCTGCATCTGATCGGCACGCTGGCGATGACGGTGATCGGCTTCGCCCTGGTGCAAGGTATCGCGAGGGCACTGACATGACGAACCGGACGCAAGGCGTGTACCTGCGCTTTTTCGTGCACGAAAACCGTCGCCATCACGGCATTCTGCTGTACGAATGGCTGCTCGAAGCCGCGAAAAAAATGGGCATCCACGGCGGCAGCGCGTTCCGCGCGATCGCCGGCTTCGGTCGACACGGCGTGATGCACGAGCAGCATTTCTTCGAACTGGCCGGCGACCTGACCGTGCGCGTGGAATTCGTGGTTGCTTTCGAAGAGGCCGACCGTCTGCTCGAACTCGTCGCGAACGAAAAACTGTCGATGTTCTACGTCAAGCTGCCAGCCGAGTTCGGTGTCACCGGCGACGGCGACGGCGACTGACCCTTGCGCGACATTCTCGCCCAGATTGCCCAGGTTCTGGCCGTGCTGCTGCTGGCGCCTCTTTTGCAGGGTTTCATCCATCGTTACGAGGAACGCGTGCAGCGCGGGCGCGGTCCCTCGCTGCTGCAACCCTACCGCGATCTGGTCAAGCTGTTCCGCAAGCAACAGCTCATGCCGCGATCGGCATCGTGGGTGTTCTGGGCGGCGCCGCTGGTCGCTTTCACCGCGATGATGACGGTACCGATCCTGATCCCGGTGCTGACCAACTATCCGCTACCGCTGTCCAACATGGGCGACATCCTGGGCGGCGGACTGATCCTCACCATCGGCGCCTTCTTCGTGAACCTGGCTGGGCTCGATACCGGCAGCGCCTATGGGGGCATCGGCAGCAGCCGCACGGTGATGCTCACCATCCTTGCCGAGCCCATCCTGATCCTGGTGCTTGTCGGCATCACGCTGATTGCGCAATCGATGCTGC
This sequence comes from Rhodanobacteraceae bacterium, assembly GCA_049583635.1. Classification (GTDB taxonomy): domain Bacteria; phylum Pseudomonadota; class Gammaproteobacteria; order Xanthomonadales; family Rhodanobacteraceae; genus Dokdonella_A. Next base: position 22,686 of record JBAUWF010000042.1, on the reverse strand, counting down.
CATTCGTCGTCAACCATCTGCTGGTTGAACAGCCGGCAGTGTACTGGGCTCCGACCCACCTGTTACTCGTGATGGCGTTTTTCGTGTTGCTGCTGGTGGAAACCGATCGCCTGCCGATCCATTCCAGCACGCGCATCGAGGTCTACATGATCGAGGAGGCGCGCATCCTCGAATATTCCGGACCGCTGCTGGCGCTGCTCAAGTGGGCGTCAATGATGAAGCAGTTCATTCTCTACATCATTTTCGTCAACGTGTTGCTGCTCCCGTGGGGCCTGTCGAAAGCGGGCACTTCGTTCGGCATCGGCGCAGCGACGGTTGCGTTGCTCGCCAAATTCGCGCTCGTCGCACTGGTGGTGATAGTCATCGAGACGGCGCAATCGCGCCTTCGTTTCTACCGCTACCAGGAACCGCTCGCGGCTGCATTCATGCTCGCCGTGCTGGCCGTGATCGCCAACCAGATCAAGTGATGGAAGTCGGGTGATACCGATGCTAGCCGCGAACCTCAATCCGCTCGCCGCCTCCTTGTTCAGCCTGCTGGCGATCCTGTGTCTGGTGCTGGCGTTCGTGATGCTGGGTTCGCGCTGGCTCAAGGACTATCTGTACGCGTTCGCCGCACAGTCGTGGTTGATCGCACTGCTGTCGGCGACGATCGGTTACTACGGACACTATCGCGAGCTGTACGCGGTCGCGGCGCTGACCGCGTTGTTCCGCGGACTGGTATTGCCGTGGCTGGTGCTGCGCATCCTGCGTCGACTCAAGGCCGACCGCGAGATGCATCCGATCCTGCAACCCTCGACCAGCCTGCTGATCGGCGCGATCGCGGTGGTGTTCGCGTTGCTGGTTGCCTATCGCATCGCCGACGCGCTGGGTCTGGCACAGAACACCGTGGTGCTGGCGCTGACGGTGATGCTGTCGATGAAACTGATCGGTTTTCTCATTCTGGCACTGCGCCGCGAAGCGATCAGCCAGATCCTCGGCATCATGCTGCTGGAGAACGGGATCTTCCTCGGCTCGCAGATCCTGATCCCCGGGATGCCGATACTGATCGAACTCGTGCTGCTGTTCGATCTGTTGATCGCGGTGTCGTGTTTCGGCGTATTGGTCCGCTATCTGCTCGCGCACGTCGGTAGCACCAGCAGTCACGAACTGCAAAGGCTGACGGGCTGACATGGATCCACGCCTGGTCATCATTCTGCTGGCGCCGGCCATCGCCATCGCCGTCGCGCTACTCACGCGCAACGCGCGTCTTGCGGAATGGTGCAATCTCGCGGCGAGCATCGCGGCGTTTGCCGCCACGGTTTCGCTACCATTCGCGCCGGCGGCGCCGCGCATCTTCGCTGCGGGTTATCTGTTCCTGGACCGATTCGGCGCCTGGACATTGCTGTGCGTGGCAGTCGTGTATCTGCTCGCGTCGCTGCATGCGATCGGCTACATGCGCCACGAGGAGGACGGCGACCGGCGCCTGCCGATGTTCTACGCGCTGTTCGCCGGTTTCGCGTTGACCATGTTGGTCGCGCCAATGGTCAACAATCTCGGCGTGTACTGGATCGCGATCGAACTGACCACGCTGGTGAGCACGTTCCTGGTCGGCTTCGAGCGTCGCGCGGAAAGCATGGAAGCGGCGTGGAAATACATCATCATCGTTTCCGCGGGCATCAGCATCGCCCTGCTCGGAATCGTCATGCTGTATTGGGGCGGCAGCCTGGTGCTGGGGCCGACGTACGATCTCACCTGGCAGATTCTTGCCGAGGTGGCACCGCGCATGAATCCGGTGCTGCTGCGCCTGGGATTCCTGCTGACGCTGATCGGCTACGGCGTCAAGGTCGGTCTGGCGCCGATGCACAGCTGGTTGCCCGATGCGCACAGCGAAGGCCCGGCGCCGGTTTCGGCGATGCTGTCGGGCGCGCTGTTGAATACGGCGATGCTCGGCATCGTGCGCACCCTGGCCGCGACCGATGCCGCCAGCGCCGGTGCGCTGCCGCACGCCGCCCTGATCGTGCTCGGCGTGCTGTCGGTGCTGATCGGCACGCTGTTCATCGTGCGCCAGCGCGACATCAAGCGCCTGATGGCGTATTCCAGCGTCGAGCACATGGGAATCATCGCGCTTGGCTTCGGATTTGGCGGGGTCCTCGGCGTATCGGGCGCGCTCTACCACATGCTCAATCATTCGTTGAACAAGTCGCTGATGTTCTTCGGCGCCGGCAACGTGATGCGCCGCTACGGTACCACTCGCATTGCGGCGATCCGCGGCGTGCTGGAGCGGATGCCGGTCACTGGCCTGTTGTGGCTGGCCGGCGCGGTGGCCATCACCGGTGCGCCGCCGTTTGGCACGTTCCTCGGCGAACTGGCGATCCTCCGCTCGGGCTGGGGTGGACCGCACCCGTGGGCGGCGGTGATCCTGCTGATCGCGCTGATCGTGATCTTCATCGGCTTCCTCAATCATTTTCGTGTCATGTATTTCGACGAGAGCGTGATCGAGGCCCCGACCGGTCCGCGCCCGGCAAGGATCAGCGTGGCGCCGATGTGGATTGCGGTCGTCGCATTGCTGATGTTCGGATTGTGGTGGCCACACGGATTGCGCGATCTGTTCGCGGCGATCGCCGGTGATCTGGGAGCCGCACCATGATGCGCGGCGTGCAACAGCGCCGCTGCGAGCCGTATCAACTGGCCACGCTGGTGCAAACATTGCTCGCCGCTGGCGGACGCATGCAGATGGCGTGGGGCTGGTTCCCGGATACGTCAACAGTGGAGGTCTGTTATCTCGCCGCGCCCGCCGCGCGTGCTCCGCTGGAATTGTGGCGTTGCCGCGCTGTCGGCAAACGTCTGCCGAGTCTGGCCGCGCTGGTTCCCCTGCTTGGCTGGTACGAACGCGAAATCGTCGATTTGTGCGGCGTGCATTTCGACGGCCATCCCGAGCCCTGTCCATTGGTATTCGAAGGCTTGCCGTTCGCGCCGCTGGACCCGGCGTATTCGGGCTCGGCTGCGACCGGTGGAACGCGCGCACCTGCCTTCGTCACCGATGTGGTGGGAGACGACGTGCAGCAACTGCCGTTCGGACCGGTGCGCGCGGGTGTGGTCGAGTCGGCGCAATTCGAGTTCTTCTATCTCGGTGAGCACATCCTGCGCTTTCAGCCGCGTTTGTTCTTCAAGCATCGGGGCATGGAACAGCGCTTCGCGGGACTCGCGCCGGCTGCGGGCGTGGTGCTGGCCGAACGTGTGTCCGGTATCGGCAGCGTGGCGCACGCGCTTGGCTTTTGTCAGGCGATCGAGGCGGCGGCGGAATGCGAGGTGCCGCCGCGCGCACAGCGGCTGCGAGTGCTGATTGCCGAACTCGAACGTCTCTACAACCATCTGCATTATTTTGGACATCTGGCCGATACCACGACGCTCAAGGTCGGCCACGCCGAAGGCGTGTTGTTGGAAGAACGCGTCAAGCAACTCGCCGCGCGTCTCACCGGCAGCCGTTTCCTGCGCAACGTCCTGACGCCGGGCGGATTGCGGCGCGATCTCGAGGTGCCCGGCGATCTCGTTGTGCAACTCGACGCGCTCGAAAAATCCGCGCGCTACTACCTGGAACAACTCGAGCGCACCACCAGTTTCCTGGATCGCCTGATCACCACCGGAGTGCTGCCCCGACAGACTGCCTTCGATCAGGGCGCGACCGGTCCGGTGGAGCGCGCCTCGGGCCTGGATCGCGACATGCGCCGCGATCACCCCTATGCCGCTTACGGCGATGTTGAATTCTCCGTGCCGGTGCGCGAGGACGGCGACGCCTATGCGCGCGCGCGGATTCGTTCGGCAGAAATCATCCAGGGTTTCTCGATCCTGCGTCAGACGATCGCGAAACTTCAGCCGGGAGACGTGCGCACCGCCTGCCTGGCCGCACCGGGCGCCGAAGGTCTGGGTTGGGCGGAATCGCCGCGCGGCTCATTGTACTACGCCGCGCATCTGGACGCGCAAGGCTTGCTGGCGCGGGTCAAGATCAAGTCGCCTTCCTATTCCAACTGGCGCGTGTTTCCGTTCACCGTGCACGATTCCAACATGATGGATTACGCGATCAACGAGGCCAGCTTCGGGCTGTCCATCGCCGGATGCGATCGTTAGGATCACGAGGAGTTTCCGACATGCCAATCTGGACCTTGACAGGACTCGCCAAAGGCTCTGCCACCACGGCATGGCCCGGCGACGGCGACGACGGTCAAGGCGGCGTCCTCGGCATGCCGCGCGTGCTGCCGGAGCGCTGTACGCCCGCGTGCAGGATCTGCGCGGATGTGTGCCCGACCCGCGCGATCAGCATGGACGCCGCAGCCGCCTCCCCGCATATCGCGCTCGACTACGGCCGCTGCATCGCCTGCCAGTTGTGCGTCGAAGCCTGCCCCGACGATGCCTTGCAAGTCAGCGGCGACTGGGCGTTCGGTGTGCGCGATCGCAATGAGCTGCGGCACGGCGTATCCGCCGATTGGCAGCAGGCGCTGGCATCGCCCGCCGCGCCGACTCTGCGTAAACAGATCGAGCGCGGCTTCAAACGCAGCCTGCATATCCGCCACGTCGATGCAGGTTCCTGCAACGGGTGCGAATCGGAATTGCAGGCGCTGAATAATCCCTTTTACAACCTGCACCGGCTCGGAATTTTCTTCACGCCGTCGCCGCGTTCTGCCGACTTGCTGCTGGTGACCGGCCCGGTGACGCATGCGATGCGCGAACCGCTGCTGGCGACCTGGCAGGCAATGCCGGAGCCGAAACTGGTGATGGCCTGCGGCACCTGCGCTGTGTGCGGCGGTGTCGCCGAGGCCGGATACGCGTGCGGCAATGGGCTGGAAGGCATGTTGCTCGAAGGATTGCTCCCGGTCGATCTGTGGCTGCCGGGCTGTCCGCCCAATCCGGCGGCGATCATCGAAGGTCTGCTGGTGTTGTTGCAACGCGCCGAACCGCGCGTGCGCGCAGGACACCTGCATGAATAAGCTGATCGTCATTGCATTCGCATGTTGGTCGGCTGCATTCGTGTTGGCACTCCTCGGCCGCTTGCTGACATCGGCGCGTTGGCTGCTGGCGGCCGGCGCGGCGGCAATGATTGCAAGCGCGCTGATCGCGCTACCCGATGGCACTCCAACGATTGCAATTCCATTCGGACCGGGCGCAAACGGCATCGCGTTCCGGCTCGACAGCGCAGCGTTGTGGCTGGCGCTGTTCGGTTTCATTCCGGCTGTGGTCGTATGTCTGCTTGGCACACCGGCGCGCAACGCGCGCGGCTGGATCGCGGGTGTTGCAATGGCCTTGATCGGCGCGCTCGGTGTGTTTGGTGTACAGGATGTCGTCTCGTTCCTGATCGCGTGGGAACTGATGAGCATCGGCGGTGCGTGCATGCTGCTGGGCGAACGCTTCGATCGCGCGGAGGCCGGCGTCGCCAATCTGTGGATGCTCGGCTTGCTGGAAGTCGGCGCGGTCGCGCTGCTCGCGGCGCTGCTGATCCTGGGGCACGCGGGCGTTTCGTTTGAATTCGCGGATTTTCCTGCCGCCGCGTTGACGCTGTCGCCGTGGTCGCGCATCGGCGTCGGCGCGTTGTTGCTGGTCGGTTTCGGCGCCAAGCTTGGGTTGCTTCCATTCTACGAATGGTTTCCGCGTGCCTACGGTTGCGGCAGCGGTGCCAGCGGGGCACTGCTGTCCGGCGTGATTCTCAACGCCGCGTATTTCGCGCTGGCGCGGGGTCTGGGCCAATGGTTGCCCAGCGCATTCGTGCTCGGCGCGATCGTCATTGCGGTTGCAATCGTCAGCGCAATCCTTGCAATCCTGTACGCGTTCCAGGAACAGGATTGGCGCGAGCTGCTAGGCTTCTCGACCGCGGAGAACGCGGGAATCGCGGTGGCCTTGCTCGGCGCTTCGCTGTTGTTCAAGGGCGATGGATTGAACGCGCTCGCCGCACTGGCATGGGTTGTCGCATTGTTGCATCTGGCGGGACATTCATTGGCGAAGGGGGCGTTGTTCTGCGCCGCCGATGGCGTACAGCGCGTCACGGGCGACTATCGCATTGCGCAACGCGGGCTGTTCCGGCGCAGCCCATGGCTGTTCGGCGTGGGCGCGGTGTTCGCCGGCATGAGTCTCGCCGCGATGCCGCCGCAGGCGGGCTTCGTCAGCGAGTGGTTCGCGTTCCAGACGTTCTTCCAGGGTTTCCACATGCCCGATCTGGCGGGACGGCTGGTGCTGTCGCTGGCGGGCGTCGGACTAGCGCTGACCGCGGCGATTGCATTCGCCACCTTCGTCAAGGTGATCGGAATCGGTACGCAAGGCGACGGCGATTGGCAACAACCCGGCGTGGCACGCGCGCATACGTTCGCGACCGGCCTGCTCGGCGTGGCCGTGCTCGCGCTGGCGCTCGGGATGCCGTGGTGGTTGCACGCGTTCGATCATGGCACTTTGTTGCAGTTCGGCACGCAAGCGGGCGCGGCAATGCACGATGGCCCAATCCTGGTTCCGCTGACCTCAACGTTCGCCTTCATCTCACCGACGCTGCTTGCGATTGTCTGTCCCCTGCTCGCGATCCTGCCGGCGATGTTGTTGTGGCTGGCCGCGCGCCGCCACGCAGTGTGCCGGGTGCCGGTGTGGTATGGAGGCTTTCCTCGCGAATCGGTGCGGGTGGCAACGACCGCGCTGACTTTCTCCAACGCGCTGCGCGTGTTCTACAGTTTCGTGTATCGTCCGACGCTGGACATCACGCTGGAACACCGCGAACGCGAATACTTCGTGCATCGCGCGCGTCTGCGGCACGGTGTCGCGCCGTTGTTCGAACCGTTCTTGTTCGATCCGCTTCGACGCTGGGTCATTGCCCTCGCCGAACGTCTGCAGTCATTTCAATCAGGACACCTGAACTTCTATCTGTCCATGATCGGCTTGTTGCTGGCTATCGCGCTGGCTTTCGCGGTCTGGTATTGAATCGGCAGGCAGTGAATCCATGAGCGATATGCAGGAGGCCGAATCAGCACCACGCAATTCCGCCCGCACCGCGCTGCAATTCGTGGTACTGATCGGCATCGTCAGTCTTTTCGCCGACATGACGTACGAAGGTTCGCGTTCGATCACCGGCCCGTTTCTCGGCACGCTCGGCGCGACTGGCGCGATCGTCGCGACAGTGGCAGGAGCTGGCGAACTGCTCGGTTATCTGTTGCGCCTGGGCACCGGGGTGCTGGCCGATCGCACCGGCAGATACTGGGCAATCACGATCGCGGGCTATGCGATCAACCTTCTGGCCGTGCCGGCGCTGGCGCTGGCGGGCAACTGGCCGATTGCGGCGGCGCTGATCATCCTCGAACGTTCCGGCAAGGCGCTGCGCACGCCGGCGCGCGATGCGATGCTGAGTCACGCTGCCAAGGGCATGGGCGGTGCGGGTTGGGCCTTCGGCCTGCACGAGGCGCTGGATTCCATCGGTGCCGTAGTCGGCCCCTTGATCGCGGCAGCCGTGCTGTTTCTGCATGGCGGCTATCGCCATGCATTCGCGTGGCTGCTGGTACCCGCGATCGCGGCGCTGATCACCCTGCTGATCGCGCGCGCGCGCTATCCACAGCCGCAGGATCTGGATCCGACTCCGGCGCCGCATGTCGACGACGCGCGCGCGCTGCGCGATCTCAGAATCTTCATGATCGCCACCGCGCTGATCGCCGCGGGGTACGCCGACTTCGCGTTGATCGCGTTCCACCTGACGACAGATAACGTGTTGCCAGGCGCGGTGGTGCCGGTGCTTTATTCACTCGGCGCGATCACCGGCGGTCTCGCCGCACTGGTGCTCGGGAAACTCTTCGACCGACGCGGACTTTCCGTGCTGCTGTGGACAACGGTCGTGCCGGCGCTGTACGCACCGCTGGTGTTCCTCGGCGGCGCATGGGCGGCAGTGATCGGGATGGCATTGTGGGGCGCGGGTTTCGGGGCCCACGATTCGCTGTTGCGCGCAGCGGTGGCGCAGCGCATGCCGCGCGAGAAACGCGCCACCGTCATGGGGGTGTTCAACGCGATCTACGGCCTGGCATGGTTCCTCGGCAGCGCGCTGCTTGGCATACTCTACGATGTGCGGCCACTTTATGCCGTGATTGCCGCGTTGGTCCTGCAATTCGTCGCCTGTCCATTGTTGTGGCGATTGCGAACAAACGCAGGGAATGCCCGATGAACGATGTATCTACGTCGCAAGACCACAAGCCGAAGGCGTCGCGGCGACGCCGCTCGACCTCGCTGCGCGCCAAGACACAAGAGTTGCTTTCGCACGCCGGTGTGCAGATCGACGGCCCGGCCCCATGCGATATTCAGGTGAAGGATTCGCGCCTGTACGCACGCGTGTTCGCGCATGGTTCGCTCGCGCTGGGCGAAGCCTTTATGGACGGCTGGTGGGATGCTGAGGATTTGGACGGCTTTTTCTTCCGCGTACTGGATGCACGGCTGGACGACCATTTGCGCAATCTCGACACGCTGCTCGCGCACCTCAAGGCGCGCTTCATCAACCTGCAGCGCGGCGAACGCGCCTGGGAAATCGGCAAGGCCCATTACGATCTCGGCAACGACCTGTTCGAGGCCATGCTCGGGCGCCGGCTGGTGTATTCGTGCGGCTATTGGAAAGACGCAACCGACCTGGATGCCGCCCAGGACGCCAAGCTCGATCTCATCTGCCGCAAGTTGCGCCTGAAACCCGGCATGCACGTGCTCGATATCGGCTGCGGCTGGGGCGAGGCGCTGAAATTCGCAGCCGAACGTTACGGCGTATCCGGCGTCGGCATCACGGTGTCGGAACAACAGGCGCGGTACGCGCGCGATCTGTGCGAAGGGCTGCCGATCGAAATCCGCCTGCAGGACTACCGGGATATCACCGAGACCTTCGACGCGGTCTACTCGGTCGGCATGTTCGAACACGTCGGCTGGAAGAACTACCGCAACTATTTCGAAGTGTGTCGCCGATGCGTCGCCGCCGGCGGCCTGTCCCTGCTGCATTCGATCGGCACCGATGGCGAGCCAAGCCGGCCCGATCCCTGGATCGAGAAGTACATCTTTCCGAATTCGATGGTTCCCGCAGCCTCACAGGTTACCGGGGCACTGGAGGGCTTGTTCGTGTTGGAGGACTGGCACAACTTCGGTGCCGACTACGACAAGACACTGATGGCCTGGCGCGCCAACTTCGATGCCGCGTGGCCCAGGCTGCAGAACCAATACGACGAACGTTTCAGACGCATGTGGCGTTTCTACCTGTCGGGCTCGGCCGCCGTGTTCCGCACGCGCCGCAACCAGCTCTGGCAGATCGTGCTGAGTCCGCGCGGGGCGCCGGGCGGGTACGTCGCGCCGCGCTGATACGATGCCCTTGCGTGCGCGCGCGGCTTGTACCGTAGTGTGCGCTGCGCACACCATCAACGAACCCGCGCACGCCCCTCGTGTCGTATGCACGAGGCCACGCGGCATTACCGCGAGGCAATGCACAATTCCGGCACAATACGGCTTTTGCGATCGCCGTAGCGAGTCTGCGGCGGTTTCCGGATCGACACCATGAACATCCAGCCCAACTACGAACAGATCCCGCTCAAGCAATACGCCGAGCGCGCGTATCTGGACTATTCCATGTACGTCGTGCTCGAGCGCGCACTGCCGTTCATCGGCGACGGGCTCAAACCGGTGCAACGGCGTATCGTCTATGCGATGAGCGAGCTCGGCCTCGACGCGGCGTCGAAACCGAAAAAATCCGCGCGCACGATCGGCGATGTGATCGGCAAGTTTCATCCGCACGGCGACTCGGCATGTTACGAGGCGATGGTGCTGATGGCGCAGCCGTTCTCGTACCGATACCCGCTGATCGATGGTCAGGGCAATTTCGGCTCGACCGACGATCCGAAGTCGTTCGCGGCAATGCGCTACACCGAATCACGCCTTGCCCCGATAGCGGAACTGCTGCTGACCGAACTCGGTCACGGCACGGTCGATTTTCGCAACAACTTCGACGGCACCTTGAAAGAACCATCCTGGTTGCCAGCACGTGTGCCGCATGTGCTGCTCAACGGTGCGACCGGCATCGCAGTCGGCATGGCCACGGATATCCCGCCGCATAACCTGAGCGAGATCGTGACCGCCTGCGTTCGCCTGCTCGATGAACCATCGGTCAGCGTTGCCGCGCTCTGCGAGCATGTGCGCGGCCCCGATTTCCCGACCGCCGCAGAGATCATCACGCCAGGCAATGAACTGGCCGCCGTGTATGCGACCGGCATTGGTTCGGTGCGCTGTCGTGCGGTGTACACCCGGGAGGATGGCAACGTCGTCGTCACCGCGCTGCCCTATCAGGTTTCGCCTTCGAAGATACTCGAGCAGATCGCCGCGCAGATGCGGGCGAAAAAATTGCCGATGGTCGAGGATCTGCGCGACGAGTCCGATCACGAAAATCCGGTGCGCCTGGTATTGATGCCGCGCTCCAGCCGGGTCGATTGCGACGAGATGATGCAACACCTGTTCGCCACCACCGACCTTGAGCGGAGCTATCGCGTCAATCTCAACGTGATCGGCCTGGACGGCCGGCCACAGGTCAAGAATCTCAAACAGATCCTTACCGAATGGCTGCGCTTTCGCAGCGACACGGTCACGCGGCGCTTGCAGCATCGGCTCGCGAGGGTCGAACAGCGCCTGCACCTGCTTGAAGGCCTGCGCATCGCCTATCTCAATCTCGACGAGGTGATCCGCATCGTGCGCACCGAGGACGAGCCAAAAACGACCCTGATGACGCGCTTTGCGCTGAGTGAAGTGCAGGCCGATTACGTCCTCGATACGAAATTGCGCCAATTGGCGCGAATCGAGGAAGTGAAACTCGATGCCGAGCGTGATTCGCTCGAGGAAGAACGCGCACGCATCAAGGCAGTGTTGAATTCGAAGGCGCGCCTGCGGAGCCTGATCAAGGACGAGCTGAAACAGGATGCGAAGAAATATGGCGATGCGCGGTGCTCACCGCTGGTCGAACGATCAGCCGCCCAGGCCCTGAGCGAAACGGCGTTGGTGCCAAGCGAGCCCACTACCGTCGTTTTGTCGGACAAGGGTTGGGTACGGGCGGCCAAGGGCCATGACGTCGATGCCGCAACGCTCAGCTATCGCGAAGGAGACGGGTTGCTGGCCGCCGTGCGCGGACGCACCACGCAGCAGGTTGCGTTCATCGACTCTACCGGCCGCAGCTATTCGGCGTTTGCCCATTCGCTGCCATCCGCACGGGGCAACGGCGAGCCGTTGACCGGGCGCTTCTCGCTCGCACCAGGTGTGCGCATCGACGCGCTGGCGATCGGTGATCCTGATGAGCGTCTGGTGCTCGCAACCGATCGCGGCTACGGCTTCGTCACCCGCTTCGAAACCCTGCTTGGCAACAAGAAGGCCGGCAAGCAGATAATCACGACAGCAGCCGGCTCCCGTGTGCTGTGCCCGGCTCCGATCGCCGATAGCGCGCGCGACCGCATCGTCGTGGTCACCAACGCTGGACACCTGCTGATGTTCTCGGTTGCGGAACTACCCGAACTCGACAGGGGCGGCAAGGGCAACAAGCTCATCGAGATTCCGAAGGCACGACTCGCCGAAGGCGAGCGGGCTGTTGGAACCGCCGTGGTCGCGGAAAACAGCGGCGCGGTTACCATGTTCGCAGGTCAGCGCAAGCTGACCCTCAAATGGAATGACCTGGTCGAATATGGTGGCAACCGCGCCACCCGTGGCGGGCTGTTACCGCGCGGGCTGCGGCGTGTCGATCGCATCGAGACCGGAGCCTGATCGGCGCAAGCGGGAAGCCGCGGTGTCCTTGCCGCGACGTGTCCGCAGTACGGCACTCACGTTGCAGCAGTCGTCCGACGCCGCCGCGCCCGACCAATGCAATACGGCCGCTTGGCGTCCTGTCCGGTGCGATGATGTTGCGACTTGCCGGTGTCGTTCATGGCGGCTACGCTGCGGGGCCGCACGTTCAGTCCTGTCATGCCTGTCGATTTCGTCCATTTGCACGTCCACAGCGAGTATTCGCTGGTCGATTCGACCATCCGCGTGCCGGAGAAACCCGAGTACGGCAATCCTGCGAATGCACCGCGCCCCAACCTGGTCAGTCGTGCGGTCGAACTTGGTCTGCCGGCGCTGGCGCTGACCGATCAATCCAACCTGTTCGCGCTGGTCAAGTTCTACAAGGCCGCCGAGGCTTCGGGAATCAAGCCGATCGGCGGTTGCGATCTGTGGATTGCCGATCCGCTCGAGTGCCGTCGCCCGCAGCGGATTACTGTGCTGTGCCAGAACGCGGCCGGCTATCTGACGCTTTCACGTCTGCTCTCGCGAGCCTACGTTGAAAATCGTGGTGGAGAACCGGCATCGATCGAGGCGGATTGGCTGGATTCGGCCAATGACGGGCTGATCGTACTGGCTGGACACCAAAGCGACATCGGGAATCTACTCGTAGCCGGACACGAAGAGCAGGGACTGCAACGCGCCCGTTGGTGGCAACAGCGCTTTCCGGACCGTTTTTACCTCGAGATCGCACGCACCGAACGTGCGCATGAAGAACTCTACACAGCAGGCGCCCTGGACCTGGCCGACCGCCTCGACCTGCCGGTGGTCGCGAGCAACGATGTGCGCTTTCTCGCTCGCGAGGATTTCGCCGCGCATGAGGCGCGAGTGTGCATCCAGCAAGGGCGCGTGCTGGCTGACCCGAAACGCCCGCACGACTATTCGCCCGAACAGTCCTTGAAATCGACCACTGAGATGACGGCGTTGTTCGCGGATCTGCCGCAGCTGCTGGACAACACCGTCGAGCTGGCCAAGCGCTGCAATCTAGAGCTGCGCTTCGACCGCACCTACCTTCCGGCATTCCCGGTACCACATGCGCACACGCTCGACAGCTTCGTGCGCGAGCAGGCCCGCGCCGGCATGGTTACGCGACTCGACAAGCGTCCGATGGCGTCCGGGTTCGATCGCAAGGACTACACACAGCGCCTTGATGCCGAACTCGACGTCATCGTGCAGATGGGATTTCCCGGCTATTTCCTGATCGTGGCCGACTTCATCAACTGGGCCAGGCAGCGCGACATCCCGGTCGGCCCGGGACGCGGTTCCGGCGCAGGATCGCTGGTTGCCTATGCGCTCGGCATAACCGATCTCGATCCGCTCGCCTATGACTTGCTGTTTGAGCGATTCCTCAATCCCGAACGTGTGTCGCTTCCGGATTTCGATGTCGATTTCTGCATGGATCGGCGTGATGCGGTCATCGATTATGTGGCCGGGAAATACGGCCGCGACCGCGTCAGCCAGATCATCACCTATGGTTCGATGGCCGCCAGGGCGGTATTGCGCGATACCGGACGCGTGCTCGGAATGGCTTACGGCCATGTCGACAAGATCGCCAAGCTGATCCCCCCGCGTCCGCTCGATCTGACGCTCGAGGATGCGCTCGGGCGCTCGGAACGCTCCACGCGCGAACCCGATCGCGTGGTCCGCGATTTCCGCACACTGGTGGATTCCGATCCGGAGGTCAAGGAGCTGGTCGATCTGGCACTCAAGCTTGAGGGTCTGACCCGCAACGCGGGGCGGCACGCGGGCGGCGTGGTTATCGCACCCGGCCCCCTCAGTGACTACGCACCGCTGTATCGTGAAAGCGGAGCGGAAGGCGTCGTCACCCAATTCGACAAGGACGATGTGGAATCGGTCGGACTGGTGAAATTCGACTTTCTCGGACTGCGCACGCTGACGATCATCGATTGGGCGGTCAAGGCGATTAGTGCGCGCGAATCAGCGCGCGCGGCGGCGCCACTCGATATCACGGCGCTGCCGACCGACGATGCAGCCACCTATGCGCTGCTCAAGCGCTGCGAAACGACCGCCGTATTCCAGCTCGAATCGCGCGGCATGAAGGAACTGGTCAAGAAACTTCAACCCGACACTTTCGAGGACATCATCGCGCTGGTCGCCCTGTTTCGACCCGGACCGCTGCAATCAGGGATGGTCGACGATTTCATCGCGCGCAAGCACGGCCGCGCCGATGTCAGCTATCCACATCCGTTGCTCGAATCGATCCTCAAGCCGACCCACGGGGTGATCGTGTATCAGGAGCAGGTGATGCAGATCGCCCAGGTGCTGGCCGGCTACACACTCGGCGAGGCCGATCTGTTGCGCCGTGCGATGGGCAAGAAGAATGCCGCCGAGATGGCCAAACAGCGCAGCGTGTTCGAGGACGGCGCGGGACGCAACGGTATCGACGCGCACCTGGCCAGCCACATTTTCGATCTGATGGAAAAATTCAGCGGCTACGGATTCAACAAGTCGCACGCCGCCGCCTATGCGCTGATTGCCTATCAGACCGCCTGGCTCAAGGCACACCACCCGGGCGAGTTCATGGCCGCCGTGCTTTCGGCGGACATGGACAACACCGACAAGGTAGTGAATTTTCTCGATGAAACGCGGCACATGGGACTGATCGTAGGCGCACCGGACATCAATACGTCCAATTACATGTTCGACACGCGGTTCGAGTCCGCTTGCGAATCCGCGCAACCGGCGCAGCCGGGCGCATCGACCGACAAGGTTTCCACAAGCTCGCGTATCGCCTACGGTCTTGGTGCGATCAAGGGCGTCGGTCGCGGCGCGGTCGAAGCAATCGTCGACGCACGCACGATCGGCGGCCGCTTTGTCGACCTGCCGGATTTCTGCCGTCGCGTCGAGCCACAGAAACTCAATCGGCGCGTACTGGAAGCCCTGATCCTGTCCGGTTCATTCGATTCGCTCGGGTCGAACCGTGCCTCGCTCATGGCGCAGCTTCCGGAGGCAATGCGCGCAGCGGAGCAGTACGCGCGTGATTCGTCGGCCGGGCAAACCGACATTTTCGGATCCGCCGATGGACTTTCGGTGGCCGTGGCGCCGGCCAGCGTGCAAGATTGGCCGATCGCACGCAGGCTCAGCGGCGAACGCGAAACCCTCGGCCACTATCTGTCCGGCCATCCGACCAACGCCTGGCGCACCTTGATCGAGAAGATCGCGACCTGTCCGATCGGTGAGATCGGCAATCATTATGTTGCACCCGCGGCAAACCGTCAGACCGCAGAGCGGCGCGGTCCTGTGTCCGGGCAGCCGTTCGTGCTCGCCGGCCAGGTCACCACCGTGCGCAAGCGTGGCGATGCAATGGCGTTCGCACAGATCGAGGATTGGAGCGGGCGCATCGAAGCCGGGCTGTTTCGTGAAATCTGGAAGGAATTCGCTGCGCTGCTGACGCGCGATGCGATCCTCGTTTTCGAAGGTGGATTGTCACTCGACGACTTCAATGGCAACTGGCAGCTGCGCGTGCGGCGTGTGTCGACGATCGAGTCGGTCTGCGAGACGCATGCGCGCCTGTTGAGGGTGAGCACCAATAGTGCCGGCGGCGACTTCGCTGAACACCTGCAAGATGCGTTGATCACCTATCGTGGCGGCGCCACGCCGGTGCGCGTTGCGCTGGGCAACACGCACGGACACGGAGAAATCGAACTCGGGCCCGACTGGCAGGTACGCGCAAGTCCCGGATTGATCCGCGCGATCGAAGCCATCGCGGGCGTGCGTTCGGCGGAACTGCTGTTTGAAACTCGCGGAAACGACAACACAGCATCGTCGCTACCGGGTACACATGAGCGGCTATAATGCCAAACTTTGTGCCGTGATCGTATTGAATGAACCCGAACTTCCTCGATTTCGAGCAACCCATCGCCGATCTGGATGCACGCATCCAGGAACTTCGCCATGCCAGTCATGGGCAGGCCTTCAATATCGAGGATGAGGTTGCCACGCTCGAGGACAAGCTGAAGCTCCGCACCGCGGAGATATTTCGCAGCCTCACACCATGGCAGATCGCCCAGATCGCGCGTCACCCGTCACGGCCTTACACGCTCGACTACATCGGTGCAATCTGCGAGGAATTCCACGAACTCGCCGGTGACCGGACCTATGCAGACGACGCCGCGATCGTTGGCGGCCTCGCCCGTATAAACGGTCGCGCCTTCATGTTGATCGGGCACCAGAAAGGGCGCGATACGAAATCGAAGGTGCGGCGAAATTTCGGCATGCCGCGTCCGGAAGGATACCGCAAGGCACTGCGCCTGATGCAACTCGCCGAGCGCTTCGGATTGCCGATACTGACTCTGATCGACACACCAGGCGCCTACCCGGGCGTAGGCGCCGAAGAACGCGGCCAGTCCGAAGCGATCGCGCGCAACCTGATGGAGATGTCGCAACTGCAGGTGCCGATCGTCTGTACCGTTATCGGCGAAGGTGGATCCGGCGGTGCGCTTGCGTTGGGAGTCGGCGACCGCACCATCATGTTGCAATACTCGACTTATTCGGTGATTTCACCGGAAGCCTGCTCCTCGATCCTGTGGAAGAGTGCCGAACGCGCGCGCGAGGCTGCCGACGCGCTTGGCCTTACCGCGCCGACTCTGCTCGAACACGGCCTGATCGACAAGATCGTGCGCGAACCTCTCGGCGGCGCACATCGCAACCCGCGCTCGATGGCCATCCGGCTCAAGGCAGTGCTGCTCGGTCAACTGGAAATCCTCGATGCGCTCGACGTCCCGACACTTCTCGAGCAGCGTTATCAGCGTTTGCGGCGTTACGGCGTATTCAAGGGCGACTGACCGGACGCCGGCGGCGTGGCGGGGTTCCGCCGACCGCCGCAATACCCGACAATGCTCCAATTACCGACTGGAGCCGCCATGGAATCGCCAGCCCACGACCGCCTCGAAGCCGAACTCGCGTCGATACGCGATCAGGGACTGTACAAGACCGAGCGCATCATCACGACCCCGCAGTCCGCTGCGATTCATACCGCCGATGGCCGTGAAGTTCTGAATTTCTGCGCGAACAACTATCTTGGTCTGGCCGACCATCCCGACGTGATCGACGCTGCCAAACGCGCGCTCGACACGCATGGTTTCGGACTGGCTTCGGTGCGCTTCATCTGTGGCACCCAGGATCTGCACAAACAGCTCGAGGCTGCCATCTCGGACTTCTTCGGCAGCGACGACACGATCCTGTACACCTCGTGTTTCGATGCCAACGGCGGCCTGTTCGAAACCGTGCTCAATGATCAGGACGTGGTGATTTCGGATGCGCTGAACCATGCGTCGATCATCGACGGTATCCGGCTGTGCAAGGCCGAGCGGCGCCGCTATGCCAACAGCAACATGGCCGAACTGGAGCAGCACCTGATTGAGACGCAGGACAAGCGTACACGCTTGATTGCGACCGACGGCGTGTTCTCGATGGACGGCTATATCGCCAAACTCGACGAGATTGCGAGGCTCAAGTGCAAATACAACGCATTGCTGATGGTTGACGATTCGCACGCCACCGGCTTCGTCGGTCCGACCGGGCGCGGCTCGGCTGAATTGCACGGCGTGCTTGACCAAGTGGATGTTTTTACCTCGACACTCGGCAAGGCGCTAGGCGGCGGCTCCGGCGGATTCACGACCGGCCGCAAGGAAATCATCGAACTTTTGCGCCAGCGTTCGCGACCGTACCTGTTTTCCAACACCCTGCCGCCGCCACTGGTCGCCGCATCGATCAGGGTATTCGAGATGCTGTCGTCAAATGGAGCGTTGCGCGAGCGAGTCAACGACAATGCACGTTATTTCCGTGAGCGGATGAGCGCAGCCGGCTTCGAATTGCGTCCCGGCAACCATCCGATTGTGCCGGTCATGCTGCACGACGCGAAACTCGCCCAGCAATTCGCAGCCGATCTGCTCGATGAAGGCATCTACGCGATCGGTTTCTTCTATCCGGTCGTGCCGCAAGGCCAGGCGCGCATACGCACCCAGGTCAGCGCCGCTCACACGCGCGCGCAGCTTGACTGCGCGGTGGCCGCATTCCGCAAGGTGGGCAAGAACCTCGGCGTACTGGGCTGAGCCTTTCCTCGCTTCGACTTCGCGCAGCTACGCTGTCTGGCCAAACCAGCGCGAGTACCCCTCGGCTGGACTTTGTCTCGCTTCTCTCGCCTTCGGGAACGCCTGCGACAGCGTCAACGAGGGCGAGAGAAGCGAGAGAAAACTGACAACCAGAAGATCACGCGCGCCGTGCCTACGGTCGGCGAGCGAGTTCCGGATTGTCCTTGGTGACCGGCATCAGGTCCTTCTTGGATACGCCTAGCCAGAAAAGGATCGGGTTGGCGAAGAAGATCGATGACAGCGTGCCGATGATGATGCCGATGATCATCGTGATCGCGAAGCCGTGCACCGCCGGCCCGCCAAACACGGCGAGCGCGATCATCGTCACACCAGTGAACAACGAGGTAATGATGGTACGCGACAAGGTATTGTTGATCGCGCGATTGAGTACATCTTCCGGATCGGCCTTGCGCGTCAGCCGAAACAGCTCGCGCACGCGATCGAACACCACCACCTTGTCGTTGATCGAATAGCCGACCACCGCGAGCACCGAGGCGAGCACGGTCAGGTCGAACTCACGCTGGGTCAGCGCGAAGAAGCCGATCGTGAGAATGGTGTCGTGGATTTCGCTGGCGATCGCGGCGATCGCAAAGCGTTTCTCGAAGCGGATGCCTATATAGATCATGATGCCGATGATCACGAAGATCACCGCCACGATGCCGTCGCTTTTCAGTTCCTCGCCGACCTGCGGACCGACGAAGTCGTGGCGCTTGAGCGTCACATCATCGCGTTTGGCCTTGAGTGCCTTGAGCACGCTGGCCGCGATCTTGTCCGAATTCTTGGTCTGGCTGCTCTCCGGTTGCAGACGGATGGCAAGTTGCTTGGTGCCGCCCAGACTCTGCACCACGGCGTCCGCGTAGCCGCCGGCGGCCAACGCCGCGCGCACATCACCGACATTGACCGGCTGGTCGTAAGAGACCTCGACCAGCACGCCACCGGTGAAATCCAGCGCGTAATTGAGTCCGCGCGTCGCAATCAGCGTAATCGAAAACAGGATCAGGATGATCGAGATCGAGATACTGATCTTGCGCCATTTCAGGAACTGGATGTTGCTGTGCGGATTGAAGATTTCCATGTCAGTGAATTCCCCCGACCGACAGCCCCTTGAGCTTGCGACCACGGTGGATCAGATTGACGATCGCGTGGGTCACCGTGACCGACGTGAACATCGAAGTAAGAATACCGATGAACAGGGTGATGCCGAACCCACGGATCGGACCCGATCCCATCGTCATCAGCGCAA
Organism: Rhodanobacteraceae bacterium; assembly: GCA_049583635.1. Classification (GTDB taxonomy): domain Bacteria; phylum Pseudomonadota; class Gammaproteobacteria; order Xanthomonadales; family Rhodanobacteraceae; genus Dokdonella_A. The sequence continues at coordinate 3,525 of JBAUWF010000042.1, read as the reverse complement.
GCGCGGCCAGCAGGTGGGTGACGTTGGCATCGAGAATGGTGGCCCAGGCTTTTTCGTAACCGGCCCGGATCGCGGCGAGTGGCGTCAGCCCGTTGCGCAGCTCTTCGCGTATGCGCTCGCAAATCAGCACGTTGGCGTCGATCGCCATGCCGAGTGTCAGCACGATGCCGGCAATGCCCGGCATGGTCAGGGTCACACCGATTGCCGACATGACCGCGATCAGCAATACGAGGTTGAAGAACAGCGCGATGTCGGCGATCAGGCCGAACAGGTGGTAGTAGAACGCTGCGCAGAGGAGTACCGAAGCAAGTCCAAGCAGCACCGCCTTGATGCCTTTCTCGATATTGTCCTGTCCGAGACTCGGTCCGATCACGCGTTCCTCGACGATATCCACTGGCGCGGCCAGTGAGCCGGCGCGCAACAACAGGGCGAGGTCGGATGCTTCCTTGTTGCTGTCGAGGCCGGTGGTCTGGAAACGGTTCGAGAATACCCCTCGAATCGTGGCGAGACTGATCACTTCCTGGGTGATCTTGGCGCTGCGCACTTCCTTGCCGTTGACGATTTTGGTTTCCGGCGTGCGTTCGATATACACGACCGCCATCGGCTTGCCGACATTCTGCGTCGTGAAGTCCAGCATCTTGCGTCCGCCGGCCGCGTTCAGCACGACCGACACCGCCGGCGTTCCGGTTTGCGGATCCGGACCGCTCGATGCGTCGACCAGTTCATCGCCGGTAACGATGACCTTCTTCTTCAGCACCACTGGCATCGGCTTGCCACCGGGACCCAGCTCGCGCCGATAGTAAAGACGGTCGTCCGGTGGCACATGGCCGGTACGCTCGGCATCGAGCGCGTTGACGTTCTCGTCGACCGCGCGGTATTCGAGAGTTGCAGTCGCGCCGAGAATCTTCTTGGCCTCGGCCGTATCCTGCACACCGGCCAGTTCGACCACGATGCGCGAATCGCCCTGTTGCTGGATCAGCGGCTCGGACACGCCAAGCGCGTTGATGCGGTTGCGCAATGTCGCGACATTCTGACGGATCGTATTCTGCGCGATTTCCTTGATCTTTTCAGGCTTGACGTTGGCGATCAGGACGAACGAGTCGGCGGTCGTGGGACCATTTTCGAGGGTCAGTTCCGGGCTCTTTGCCGCGATGATGCTCGATGCGGCATCGCGATCGGCGGCACTGCGCAATTGCACGACAATGCCCTGGGCTCCGCGCCCGACGGATTTGTAGCGAATGTTCTTGTCGCGCAATTCGGCGCGGATATCGTCCGCATAGCGCTGCTGCTGCTTTTCCATGACATCCTTGTCGTCGACCTGCATCAGGAAATGTACGCCGCCGCGCAAATCGAGGCCCTTGGGCATCGAGTCGGCACCGATCGCACGCAGCCAGCCCGGGACGGTCGAGGCGAGATTCAACGCGATGACGTACTTGTCTCCGAGCGCCGCCTTGAGCGCATCGGATGCGGCGAGTTGCACATCGGTGTTGCCGAATCGCACCAGCAAGAGATCGCCATTGATCGCGATGCTGTCGTAGGCGAGCTTGTTCTTATCGAGTGTCGACTTGACCTTGTCCTTGAGCGCCGGATCCACCGTTGCGCCGCGATTGGCCGATATCTGCACGGCCGCCTGCTGCGGAAAGACGTTGGGTAGCGCATACAGCACGCCGAGCACCAAGACGACGGCAACCAGTATGTATTTCCAGCGCGGGAAGTCGTTCATGCATCAAATCCGGTACGTCACCGCAACAGCGGTCGCGGCGCGGGGTTCATCGAGCTATTCAGGACGCGCTCAGCGTGCCCTTGGGCAGCACTGCCGAGATCGCCTGTTTCTGCAGCTTGACCTTGACTCCCGGCGCAATCTCCAGGACGACGAAGGTGTCGGCCATGGCCTCGATGCGGCCAAGTACGCCGCCGCTGGTCAAGACTTCGTCGCCCGTAGCCAGAGCCGCAATCATTGCGCGCTGTTCCTTGGCCCGTTTCATTTGCGGGCGGATCAGCAGGAAATAGAAGATGCCGAACAGGATGATCAGCGGCAGGAACGAGATCAGTGGATTCGACTGTGCGGCCGGCGCGGCCGACTGGGCGTAGGCACTCGATATCAGGAAATCCATTGCAACTCCGGTGATTCAGGATGGCGCGGCACCTCCAAGGCGCCGCGCGAAAAGGCCGCGGATTATGCCACGGCAACGACGATGCTTGCACGGTCGCCTCATCGAGCCTTGGCAGACCAACAGGTTACCCGAGTCGGCATGCCGTGTTCTGCGCGATACGGAACCGGTATCGTCTGCGGTGAATGGATCACCGCGTTCCGAGTCGCGCGGCATGGAAATCGGCGACGTATCCGGCGAGATGCTGTGCGGAGATTGCCTCGCGCAGCTCGTGCATCAGACGCTGGTAGTGGTGCAGGTTATGGATTGTCGCGAGCTGGCTTGCGAGTATCTCATTGCAACGATCGAGGTGCCGCAGATAGGCACGGCTGAAGCCGTTGCTGCACGCATAGCACGCGCAGCCTTCCTCGATGGGTCGCGTATCGCGCGTGTATCGAGCGTTGCGGATACGCAGGGTGCCCGATCGGGTAAACAGGAACCCGTTGCGCGCGTTGCGCGTGGGCAATACGCAATCGAACAGGTCGATACCGCGCACGACTGCCTCGACGATGTCCTGGGGCCTGCCCACGCCCATCAGATAGCGCGGGCGGTCACACGGCAACAGCGGCACGACGACATCGAGAGTCGCGTTGCGCTCGTTTTCCGGCTCGCCGACCGCGAGACCACCGATTGCATATCCATCGAAGCCGATTGCGGCCAGCCCTTCGGCGGAGCGTCGACGCAAATGGGCATGTACGCCGCCCTGAACGATACCGAACAACGAATTCGGATTGTGCGACGTATCGAACGCGGCGCGCGAGCGCGCTGCCCAGCGCAACGACAGTTCCATCGATTCACGCACCTGCTCCACGCTGGCTGGCCATGGCGTGCATTCATCGAAAATCATCGCAACGTCGGCGTCGAGCACGCGCTGGATGCGCATCGACTCCTCCGGGCCCAGAAAAACGGTCGACCCGTCCACCGGCGACGCAAACGTCACGCCGGCTTCACTGATCCTGCGCTTGTGCGCAAGCGAGAACACCTGGAAACCGCCCGAATCGGTCAGGATCGGGCGCGGCCAGCCGATGAAACGGTGCAGCCCTCCGCACTCATTGATGACGTCGGTACCCGGACGCAGAAACAGATGAAACGTATTGCCGAGAATGACCTCCGTGCCGATGTCGACCAGATCGCGCGGCGTCATTGCCTTGACCGAGCCGTAAGTGCCGCACGGCATGAACGCGGGCGTTTCGACTGTGCCGCGTTCGAATGTCATGCGCCCGCGTCGTGCGGTGCCTTCGCTGGCGATCAGGTCGAATTTCATCTTGAGCGGTGAGCGGTGAGCGGTGAGCGGTGAGCGGTGAGCGGTGAGCGGTGAGCGGTGAGCGGTGAGCGGTGAGCGGTGAGCGGTGAGCGGTGAGCGGTGAGCGGGAAC
>JBAUWF010000041.1:0-32850 GCA_049583635.1 Rhodanobacteraceae bacterium | reverse complement strand
GGCCGATCGCCTCGTCGGAGTTGGCGGAGATGGTGCCCACCTGGGCGATCTCCTTGTTGTCGGAGCAGGGCTTGGAGAGCTTCTTGAGCTGCTCCACCGCCGCCGTCACAGCCTGGTCGATGCCGCGCTTCAGATCCATGGGATTCATGCCGGCGGCCACCGCCTTGAGCCCCTCGCGCACCATCGCCTGGGCCAGCACGGTCGCCGTGGTGGTGCCGTCACCGGCTACGTCGGAGGTCTTGGAGGCCACCTCCTTCACCATCTGCGCGCCCATGTTCTCGAACTTGTCGGCGAGCTCGATCTCCTTGGCGACCGATACGCCATCCTTGGTGATGGTCGGCGCGCCGAAACTCTTCTCGAGCACGACATTGCGACCCTTCGGGCCGAGCGTGGCCTTGACCGCATTGGCAAGGATGTTGACACCGCGCAGCATCTTCGCGCGCGAGTCTTCGGAAAAACGGATTTCTTTGGCTGCCATGGTGAATTTTCCTCAGAGATTGAAAGTGTTCGGCAAAGGGAATTTCGTGAACGGTGAGCGGTGAGCGGGAAGTGCGCACTGGCGCCGTCTTCAACAGTCCGCGGCAGAGCGTTTCTTCCACTCGCCACTGAACGCTCATACGGCAGGCTCAGCCTTCGATTACGGCCATCAGGTCTTCTTCGCGCATGACGAGCAGTTCCTCGCCTTCGATCTTGACCTCGGTGCCGGAATACTTGCCGAACAGCACCTTGTCGCCGGCCTTGACCGCGATCGGTCGGACCTTGCCATCCTCGAGAATCTTGCCGGTACCGGCGGCGATGACCTCCCCGCGAATGGGCTTTTCGGCGGCGGAATCGGGAATCACGATGCCGCCAGCGGACATCTTTTCCTCTTCCATACGCTTGATGATGACGCGATCGTGCAATGGGCGAAGCTTCATGGTTTGTCCCTCAACTGGTTGAAACGGGCTGATAAAAAAACTGACTCTGGCCGGCTGTTAGCACTCAGTCCAGATGAGTGCTAATTCTAACGACAAAGACCCCCTTCTCGAAAGGGGACTATCCGGCACGCATCCCACATGATGCTGATGCGTCGGCTTTCAAGGGGTGGCGGCCGCGTAAAGGCCCTGCAGGTGTGGCGGCAGGCAATGCCTGCTCGCCACATTTGCCCGCCGGGGTCGGTTGGCCTAGCCTTGCCGATCCGCCTGTCCGCGAAACCGTATGTCCGCCCTGATCGCTTTCTCCACCGTCGCCAACGACGCCGCTGCCAGACGTCTCGCCCGCGCGCTGGTGGACGAACGTCTGGCCGCCTGTGTCAGTCGTGTCCCGGGCGTGACATCGACCTATCGTTGGCAGGGCGAAGTGCGCGAGGAGGCCGAAGTGCTGCTGGTGATCAAGACGACGCGCGAGCGCCTCGACGCGTTGCAGTTGCGGCTGGCTGAATTGCACGATTACCAAGCGCCGGAACTTCTCGCGATCGAGGCGTGCGCCGGTCTGCCGAGCTACCTGGCCTGGGTGGCCGACGAGACACGGCCCGCATGAATCGCATGAGATTCGCGGTCTACCGGAGACCGACATCGCGGAGCGCCGCATGATGCGCAAACTGCTGGCCGTTCTTGCGGCCATCGCCATGGTTGTTCCTCCCGCCCGTGCGCAGGGCGATGGCGACCTGCTGCCGGTAGATCAGGCGTTCAAGCTCAGCGCGAACGTGGCGGCCGCGGGACGCATCGCCCTCGATTGGACTATCGCACCGCACTATTACCTGTATCGATCGCGCATCACGGTCACGAGCGACAGTGCGGGCGCGACACTGGGTGCGCTCGACCTGCCCGCAGGCAAGAAGAAACACGACGCATTTCTCGGCGATGTCGAGATTTACCACGACCGCATCGACGCCGGCTTGCCGTACACGCTGAGCGACAGCGCCATCGCATCGCTGACGCTTGCGGTCACGATGCAGGGTTGCCATGAGGTCGACCCGAAAATCTGCTACCCGCCACATATGGTCAAGCTGAACATCACGCTGCCGACCATCTCCGCAAGTGGCACGCCGCAAGGTGCAGACGATCTTGCCAAATCGCCACTCGCCGGGCGGCTCGGCGGAACGGCCGGCGGTTTCGATCAAGCTGCCGCCGGCGACAGGTTGCCGCTGCCACCCGGGCAAGCGTTCACGTTCGAGGCCATCGCTGCGAGTCCGACCGCGATTCTCGCGCGCTGGACGATGCCGCCCGGCTACTACCTGTACCGCGACAAGAGCCGTGTCCTGCTCAAGAGCGGCGAAGGCATCACGCTCGCCAAGCCCGACTGGCCCGCCGGTGTGCAGCACACCGATGGGCATTTCGGCACGGTCACCGTGTATTTCAACGAAGTGGAATTGCCGATCGCGCTTCGGCGCGCCGATCGCGCACCGCAAACCGTCGCCCTGACCGCCGAGTTCCAGGGTTGCCAGGAAAACGGCATCTGCTATCCGGTCATGCGGCGTACGGTGTCGCTCGACCTGCCGGCAGCGACACCTGAGCAGCTCGCAGCCGCGAAAGCCGGCTTCAAGCCGCCGGCTGCAGCCGGCGGCGATGCGACCACATCGACTGCGGCTGATGCCACGTCCGCCACGTCCGCGCAGATGTCGGACCAATCGGAAGATCAAATGCTCGCCGCACAACTATCGGACAATCGTCTGCTGGCGCTTTTGAGTTTCTTCGGCTTCGGCGTGCTGCTCGCGTTCACACCGTGCGTGTTTCCGATGATCCCGATCCTGTCCGGCATCATTGCAGGCGCTGGCGACAAGGTTTCCACCGCGCGGGCGTTCGTGTTGTCGCTGGTCTACGTACTGGCGACCGCAGTCGTGTTCACGATTGCCGGTATCGCGGCCGGGCTGGCAGGCGCCAATCTGCAGGCCGCGTTCCAACAGCCGTGGATCCTCTGGTGCTTCGCGCTGCTGTTCGTGCTGCTGGCCTTGTCGATGTTCGGCTTCTACGAGCTGCAGTTGCCGGCGGCGTGGCAGACGAAACTGGCCAACGTCAGCAATCGGCAACGTTCGGGCTCGCTGATCGGCGTAGCCGTCATGGGCGTGTTGTCGGCGCTGATCGTCGGACCGTGCGTTGCGCCCCCACTGGCCGCCGCCGTGCTCTACATCAGCCAGACGCGTGACCCGATCTTCGGCGGTGTCGCACTGTTCGTACTCGCGCTCGGCATGGGCGCGCCGCTGCTTGTGTTCGGCGTGGCCGCCGGACGGTTGCTGCCGAAAGCCGGCGCGTGGATGGAAGCGGTCAAGGCCGTGTTCGGTGTCCTTTTTCTCGGTCTCGCGATCTGGATGCTGTCGCGCATACTCGATCCACTCTGGATCATGCTGCTTGCCGGCGCGTTGCTGATCGCGTCGGCGGTTTATCTCGGTGCGCTCGAGCGGCTGCCCGAAGGCGCCTCGGGCTGGCGCTATTTGTGGAAGGCACTCGGACTGATTCTGCTGATCGCGGGCGCAGCCGAACTCATCGGCGCATTCGCAGGCGGTCGCGACATCACCGAGCCGCTCGCCGGACTCACGACCGGTTCCGGCACCAGCGCGACCGGGTACTCCGAATTGCCGTTTCGCACGATCAAGTCGAGCGCCGATCTTGACCGCGAACTCGCCGTCGCGGACAAGCCGGTCTTGCTCGACTTCTATGCCGACTGGTGCGTGTCGTGCAAGGAAATGGAAAAATTCACATTCAGCAGACCGGCGGTCCGGCAAGCGCTGTCGGGCTTCGTGCTGCTCAAGGTCGATGTCACCGCGAACGATGCTGCCGATCAGGCGCTGCTCAAGCGCTTCGACCTGTTCGGCCCGCCGGCCACCATCTTCTTCGGCCATAATGACGAGCACGAACGACGCGGCCTGCGCCTGATCGGATTCGAAGATGCCGACAAATTCCTCACCCGCATCAGCAAGGTTCGTCATTGAGACGCGTCTTCAGTAACACCAACCTTGTGATCGTCGCGATTGCGGTGTTCGGCGCCTGCGCGGGGTTTCTGGCCGGCGGCTGGCTGCAGAAACCGTCGCCGCTGCCGACAACGCCGAGCTTCGCGCGCATCGGCGATAATCGACCCGATCTGGCGCTGCCCGATGTGGACGGTCGCTCACACGCACTGTCCGAATGGGACGGCAAGCTCGTACTGCTGAATTTCTGGGCAAGCTGGTGCGCTCCGTGCCGCGCCGAAATGCCGCTGCTTGATGCATCGCAAAAGCGGCACGCGCAGGACGGATTGGAGGTGGTCGGCATTGCAATCGATGATGCCGCGGCAGCGCGCGGATTTCTCGCTGCCAATCCGGTCGACTACCCGGTTCTGATCGATGCGCCGACTGCAGCGATCGACGCTTCCCAGCGCTTCGGCAACAATCGTGCGGTACTGCCGTTCAGCGTCCTGATCGGCCCGCATCGCCGCATTCTCGCGCAGCGTTTCGGAAGTTTCACCAAGCACAGTCTCGATGCATGGCTCGCGCCGCATCTGAGACATTGAAATACGCAGAGTCCAGCACTCAGCACTCAGCACTCGAAATGATCATTCGGCCCAGTTTGGGATATCACCCAGCCCCGCGCGCAGTACGCTCCATGCAGCAAGCTTTTGCGTGCGCGATATCGACGCGTTGGCCGGGCTGGTCGACGGCAGTGCAAGCAACTGCGGCATTCGGGCGGCATCGAGTCGCGGCGCTATATGGCGACGAAACGATTGATATGCCTTGGCTCCGTTGAAAGCGATCGCGCGAATCGAAGGCATCGCCGCGAGCAAACCGACTATATCGTTCGGCACTTCGCTGGAACGAACGATCGCGCTGTCCAGGCTGCCCGGCCGCTCGCAGTGATGCAGCACATCCCAGATCCCGATGCCGAGCGCATGCAGGCGCGCAATGCGTTCCGGGTAGCGCAGTGTCGGTCCGGCATCGAACAGCTCCCCCATGAACGTCCAGAACAGATTCTGCGGATGCCCGTAGGATTGCCGCAATTCGAGCGACCGTACGCTCGGCACCGTGCCGAGCACGAGCACACGGCATCCCGACGCGACCTGCGGGGGGAAACTCGCTACGCTGTGGATGGACTTGCGGCGCGGCATCGCGATTCGCAATACGGATACGGAATGCGGTGGAACGAATGATGCGGCACAACGTTGCAACGACGATTAACGTGCAATTGCAGCGAAGATCTGTCGGCGCGTGCGCGTATTCTAGCGCGGTCAACCCGACGGGCGAATTGCGGCGGCCATCGGCAAGCTGGTCTGGGAACTCCGGTTTAGCCGCCTGATTTGCCATGCGCAAGATCATCCATATCGACATGGACGCGTTCTATGCATCGGTCGAACAACGCGACGATGCGTCGCTGCGCGGCCGCCCGGTCGTGGTCGCCTGGCGCGGCAAGCGTTCGGTAGTCTGCGCAGCTTCGTACGAGGCGCGGCGCTTCGGCGTGCACTCGGCCATGCCGGCCATGCGCGCCGCGCGATTGTGCCCGCAGGCGATGTTCGTTCCGCCCGATTTCGCGCGTTACCGTGCGGTGTCGAGACAGGTACGCGAAATTCTCCTTGGCCATACCGATCTGGTCGAACCGCTGTCGCTCGACGAGGCCTATCTCGATGTCACCGAGAACAAGCACGCGCTCGCGTCGGCGACTGCGGTCGCGCGCATGATCCGCGAGCAGATTCGCCAAGAGACCACCCTTACCGCCTCGGCCGGTGTCGCGCCGGTCAAGTTCCTTGCCAAGATCGCATCGGAGTGGCGCAAACCGGACGGCCTGTTTGTGATCCGCCCGCACGAAGTGGAAGCATTCCTCACTCCGTTGCCGGTCTCGCACATCCACGGAGTCGGCAAGGCAATGGACGGCAAGCTCGCCGCGCTCGGCATCCGCACGGTGGGCGATCTGCGCCGCTTTGACGACGTCGAACTCGAACGCTGCTTCGGAAGCTACGGCCGGCGCCTCGCCGGCCTTGCGCGCGGCGTCGATGCGAACGAAGTCAGACCCGACCGACCGACCCGCTCGATCTCGGCGGAGGACACATTCGAAATTGACGTGTTGCTCGCCGAAACCGAAGCCGTGATCCGCCGCCTCGCCGACAAGGTCTGGACCGCCACACGCAACACCGATCGCATCGGCCGCACCATCGTGCTCAAACTCAAGACCGCCGAGTTCCGGATTCTCACCCGCAGCCACACGCCGGCACTGGCGCCGCGCGGTGCGCTGGAAATCGCCGAGACCGCGCTCGCGCTGCGCGGTCGCATCGACCTGCCAAAGACGACCCGCTACCGGCTGGTCGGTGTTGGACTCGGCAACTTCCGCGACCCCGAGGATCTGCCGCAACCGGAGTTGTTCGACATTCGCTGATCCAGCGCGACAATCACACCGTGACCGGGTTCGGTTTTTCCGGATCTATCTTCCATACCTTGATCGCACGAGCGACGTCCGTGGCCGCGAGGACACCTTCGCTGGCGAGCGCCGCAATCGTCGCATGAGCGATGTAATAGCGATCGACCTCGAAGAACCGGCGCAGATTCGCACGCGTGTCCGAGCGCCCGAACCCATCGGTTCCGAGCACGACATAGCGCTTGTCGGCCGGCATGAACGCACGGATCTGATCGGCATAGGCGCGCACGTAGTCAGTCGCGGCGATCACCGGCCCCCCACGCGACTCGAGACATTGATACACATGCGCCTTGCGCGGTTTTTTCGAGGCCGGGTGCAGACGGTTCCAGCGTTCGACATCGGTACCGTCGCGGCCAAGCTCGGTGAAACTCGGACACGACCAGATATCAGCAGCGACGCCGAACTCCTTGTCCAGCAACTCCGCCGCCGCGATCACTTCACGCAAGATTGTGCCCGAGCCCAGCAATTGCGCGACCGGGGTCTTGCTTTTGCTTTTACTGTTGCTCTTTTCCGAATCCCGCAACAGATACATGCCCTTGATAATGCCCTCGGCGCTGCCTTTGGGCATTTCCGGGTGCGTGTAGTTCTCGTTCATCACGGTGACGTAGTAGTACACATCCTCCTGCTCGCTGAGCATGCGGCGCACGCCATCCTGCAGGATCACCGCGATCTCGTAAGAGAAAGTCGGGTCGTATGCGCGACAATTCGGGATCGCACCGGCAAGCAGATGACTATGGCCATCCTCGTGCTGCAGACCTTCGCCGTTCAATGTGGTGCGCCCGGCCGTGCCGCCGACCAAAAACCCGCGCGCACGCATGTCGCCCGCGGCCCAGGCCAGATCACCGATACGCTGGAAGCCGAACATCGAGTAGTAAATATAGAACGGCAGCAATGGCACGTTGCTGACCGAATAACTGGTCGCCGCCGCCATCCACGCCGACATTGCGCCGGGCTCGCTGATACCTTCCTGCAGCACTTGGCCCTTCTGGTCTTCGCGGTAATACATGAGCTGGTCGGAATCCATCGGCGTGTATTTCTGGCCGAATGGCGCGTAGATGCCGATCTGGCGGAACATGCCTTCCATACCGAAAGTGCGCGCTTCGTCGGCAACGATCGGCACCACGCGTGGGCCGATGGTCTTGTCGCGCAGCAGCAGGTTGATGCCACGCACGAACGCCATCGTGGTCGAGATTTCGCGCTCGCCGCTGCCCTTGGTGATCTGCTCGAACGCGGCCAGATCCGGCGCCGGCAGCGACTCACTTTTCTGCCGGCGTTGCGGCAGGAAGCCGCCGAGCGCCTTGCGTCGAGCGAGCAGGTATTTGATCTCGGCGGACTCCTTGCCCGGATGGTAGTACGGCACATCGTCGACCTTGTCATCGTCGATGGGGATGTTGAAACGTTCGCGGAAAACGCGCACCGCCGCGTTGTCCATCTTCTTGGCCTGGTGCGAGATGTTCTGCGATTCGCCGGCTTCACCCATGCCGTAACCCTTGACCGTCTTGGCCAGAATGACGGTCGGCATGTTTTTGGTGTTGACCGCCTCGTGGTACGCCGCGTAGACCTTGTGCGGATCGTGCCCGCCGCGGTTGAGTCGCCACACGTCCTCGTCAGAGAGATTGGCAACCATCTCCTTGAGTTCGGGGTACTTGCCGAAGAAATGTTCGCGCGTGTAGGCACCGCCAAACGCCTTGTAGGCCTGATATTCACCATCAAGGGTTTCCATCATGACCTTGCGCAACAGGCCCTGGGCATCGCGCGCCAGCAGCGGATCCCAATAGCTGCCCCACAAAACCTTGATCACGTTCCATTCGGCACCACGGAACACGCCTTCGAGTTCCTGGATGATCTTGCCGTTGCCCCGCACCGGACCGTCGAGTCGCTGCAGGTTGCAGTTGATCACGAAGATCAGGTTGTCGAGTTTTTCGCGACCGGCCAGCGAGATCGCGCCGAGCGACTCTGGCTCGTCCGACTCGCCGTCGCCGATGAAGCACCAGATCTTGCGGTCACTCCTTGGAATCAGGCCGCGATGCTCGAGATATTTCCATACCTGCGCCTGATAGATCGCCTGCAACGGCCCGAGCCCCATAGACACGGTCGGTACCTGCCAGAAATCGGGCATCAGCCAAGGATGCGGGTAGGAACTCAGACCCTTGCCCTTGCCGGCCACTTCCATGCGGAAAAAATCTAGTCGCTCCTCGCTGATGCGCCCTTCCAGAAACGCGCGCGCGTAGATGCCCGGACTCGAGTGCCCCTGATGAAAGATCAGATCGCCCGGATGCTCGTCGTTCGGCGCGCGCCAGAAATGATTGAATCCGACGTCGTACAGCGTGGCCGACGAGGCAAAACTCGCGATGTGGCCGCCGAGTTCGCCGGGTTTGCGGTTGGCGCGCACCACCATCGCCATCGCGTTCCAGCGGATCAGCGAGCGGATACGCCATTCCATCGCCGCGTCGCCGGGACTCTTGGCCTCCAGGTGCGGCGGTATCGTGTTGACGTATTCGGTGGTTGGATCGAAAGGCAGGTAGCCGCCGGCACGCCGCGTCGTATCGACCATGCGTTCGAGCAAATAGTGCGCGCGTTCGGGGCCGTCCGCATTGATCACGCCGGTCAGCGCGTCGATCCATTCCTGACTTTCGGTCGGGTCGAGATCCTGGTCGAGAATATCCTGCAGCTGGTTCATCGATGCTCCTCCGCGGTATCCCGTACTTTGATCGCCGGCGTGCGGGGCCACCGGGTTGACCGGACGCAACACGGGTACAAGGCCAAGTCTAGCGTATCGGTAGCTGCCGCCGTTTGCGGGGCCGATGAGAGCGCGCTGACAGACCCGCAACAGATGCCCCGGGCAAATCCGGTCACCCGGAGCCTCCACGGCATCACAACAACCGGGCGCAATCTCAAATTCCTCCCGGACCATGACTGGAGTTCCCGCACCGACGCGTGACGGGTGACGCTGACATTATGAAATAACATAGCTATTTGATTGAATTGCATTTCGTTGTCCGCTAGCATCTCGCCCGCGATCTCGCGCGATCTTGTGGACTCCGAGACCGCGCAAAACCGAGCCCGTACGGGGACGACAGTGGCTACCCCTGAGGAGTCCTTACTCAGGAGACACCGTGCCATGATTTCAGCAACCCAGCAATTGTTGTGTCGAACCGGTGCCGTGTGCACCGTGACGTTACTCGGTCTGGCGTTTGCGGTATCAACTGCGGCGGCCGCGGTCGGCATCCATGACCCGAATGCGGTTGCCACGGCTACGCCCGGCCCGCCGACGGCGCCCGCGGGCAACATCATTCTCGATTTTGAGGGCTTGGCTGACCAGGAGGCGGTCAACGAGTTCTACAACGGTGGTACCGGCGGCTCCGGCAGCGGCCCGGGAGCGAACTACGGCGTTTCGTTCTCGACCAACTCGCTGGCGTTGATCGATTCCGACGATGGCGGCTCCGGCAACTTCGGTGGTGAGCCCAGCCCGGACACCATCCTGTTCTTTCTCTCGGGTGGGGCGGCAACAATGAACGTGCCCGGTGGTTTCACGACGGGATTTTCGTTCTTCTACTCGGCCATCAACAATCCGGGTGTGATACGTGTCTACGACGGTCTCAATGCGACCGGCAACCTTCTGGCAACACTCGATCTGCCGCTGACCCCAGCGGGTGGCGCACCGGATCCAACCGGGGATTTCAGTCCGCTGGTGCCGATCGGCGTGACATTCGCGGGCACGGCCATGTCGGTCGACTTCGGCGGTACGGTCAACCAGGTCGGATTCGACAACATCACGCTCGGCAGCGGCACGCCGGGGGGCGGCGGCCCGCCGCCCCCTCCGTCGATTCCGACGCCAACGCTGTCGCTCTGGTGGTTGTTTGCGCTGATCGCAGTGCTTGCAGTGGCAGGGCTGACGAGACGCACCATGCGCCAACGCTGATCCGGCGACCACTTGCAACGAAAACGGCCGGAGTACTCCGGCCGTTTTCGTTTTACCGCGGCTTCATTCGATGGCGTTCCTGCAACTCTCGACGCAACAAGAAAACAAGATCCGTCAGCCGCTATCGGAACGCTGCGGCGTAGTTGCCTGGCTGCGCAGCTGCGCCTCGACGCAGGCGATCGCGGTCATGTTGTAGACGCGCCTGACGGTGGCCGCCGGCGACAGGATGTGCGCCGGCTTCGACAACCCCATCAGAATCGGACCGAGCATGACGCCATCGGTCATGACGCGGGTCATGTTGAACGCAATGTTGGCCGCATCGAGATTCGGAAATACGAACACATTGGCGCGGCCGGCGAGCTGCGAATTCGGGAACAGGCGCTGGCGCACGTCCTCGTTGAACGCGGTATCGACGTGCATTTCACCCTCCATTTCAAGTCCTGGCATGCGCTCGCGCAGCACCTCGACCACGCGACGCATCTTCGCCGCGCTTGCGTTCTCGTGGCTGCCGAAATTGGAATGCGAAAGAATAGCCACTTTCGGCGTGATGCCAAAAAGTCTCAGCTGGATTACCGCCTGCTGTACCGCTTCGGTCAATTGTTCGACATCCGGATCCAGTGTCACATGCGTATCAAGAAAGAACCACACTCCTTTCTCGTTGAACACGGCCGACATCGCCGCAGTGGAATGAACGCCTTCATCGAGCGGCAATATCTCGGTTAGGTAACGCAGCTTTTTCTGATAGCGTCCCACCAGACCGCAGATCAGTGCATCGGCCTCGCCGCGTCTGAGCATTAACGCGGCAATCACCGTTGCCCGCGAACGCACGATCGCCTTGGCACCATCCGGACTGACGCCGCGGCGCTGCATTAGCTGGTGATAAAGCATCCAGTAGTCCCGGAAGCGTGGGTCGTCCTCGATGTTGCAAAGCTCGAAATCCACACCCGGCGTCAAGCGCAAACCCATGCGCTCGATGCGTTGATTGATCACGCCGGGACGCCCGATCAGAATCGGTCGCGCGGTGCCTTCGTCCACCACCTGCTGGATCGCGCGCAATACAGTTTCCTCTTCGCCCTCCGCATAAACCACGCGCTTGGGATCCGACCGTGCTCGCTCCGCTACCGGTTTCATGAACAGACCGGTACGAAACACGAATGCCTCGAGCTTTTCGCGATAGGCGACGGCATCCACCAGCGGCCGCGTCGCGACGCCTGATTCCATCGCCGCTTTGGCCACCGCCGGCGCAACCTCGACCAGCAGGCGCGGATCGAACGGTTGCGGAATCAGATATTCCGGCCCGAACGAGCGCATCTGTCCGCCATACGCACGCGCGGCGACGTCCGACATTTCGCGCCGCGCGATCGCCGCGATTGCGTGCACGCAGGCAACTTTCATCGCCTCGTTGATCGTGGTGGCGCCGACATCGAGCGCGCCACGGAAGATGTACGGAAAACACAGCGCATTGTTGACCTGGTTCGGATAATCGGAGCGACCGGTCGCGATAATCGCATCCGAGCGAACCTCCTGGATCAACTCCGGCAGGATTTCCGGCGTGGGATTGGCCAGCGCCAGAATGATCGGGCGAGCCGCCATGCTCGCGACCATCTCCGGCGTTACGACACCGGGCCCGGACAGGCCAAGAAAGATATCCGCGCCGTCGATGATTTCGGCCAGCGTGCGCGCACTGGTTTCGCGCGCATAGCGCGCCTTGTTCGGATCCATATCGTCGGTGCGGCCGGTGTGGATCACGCCATGCCGATCGGCCACATGGACGTTTTCCGGCTTGAGGCCGAGGCTGACCAACATGTCGAGGCAGGCGATGCCGGCCGCGCCCGCACCGGTCGATGCAAGCCTGACCTCACCGATATCCTTGCCGACGATTGCGAGCGCATTGATGACCGCGGCCCCGACGATGATCGAGGTGCCGTGCTGATCGTCGTGAAACACCGGAATCTTCATGCGCTCGCGCAGCTTCTTCTCGACCACGAAGCATTCGGGCGCCTTGATATCCTCGAGGTTGATGCCGCCGAAGGTCGGTTCGAGACTGGCGATGACTTCGACCAGCTTGTCCGGGTCGTTCTCGGCGATCTCGATGTCGAACACATCGATGCCGGCAAACTTCTGGAACAGGATACCCTTGCCTTCCATGACCGGCTTGGCCGCGAGCGGGCCGATGTTGCCGAGGCCGAGCACGGCGGTGCCGTTGGTGATCACCGCAACCAGATTGGCCCGCGCGGTCATGCTCGCGACCTCATTGGGATCGCGTACGATTTCCTCGCATGCCGCGGCGACGCCGGGTGAATAGGCCAGCGACAACTCGTGCTGCGTCACCACCGGCTTGGTCGAGGTGATCTTGATCTTGCCGGGCGGCGATCTGCGGTGATACTCCAGCGCGGCTTCTTTGAGTTCGTTTAAAGTGGGCATGATGGCCGGCAAAGGAAACGCCGCGAATGATCTGATGCGGCAACGTCAATGACTATAGCATCGCGGCACGACTTCGCGGCACAGCAGAGGCACCCGATGGCGCAACGCCACCGAACTTGTGTTGTTCGGCGTGCGCAGAAGCATGCGCACGCTGTCGCCCGGTCGAACGCAAGTCAATTTGCTGTCCACGCGCAAGAGAGAGCATTCATGCAAGCCCGATGAGATTTATGAACTCATCGAGTCATGTTCCCCCGGGCCGTACTTGGAAGTGTTTGCATGCTTCGCCCGCGTCGGTTGGAACCAGTGGGGCAACGAGGGCGTCGAGGAAAATTCACACTACCGTGTGGCACGGGCATGTCGACCCACAGTTGCGACTGCTGGAGACGCCACGCGGCTACGGTACCGCGCGCTGACTCATCACGCGTGGTAACCGAGATAGTCGAGAACGGCTTGCAACATCGCTTCGCTGCCGATCGCGAGCGCACCCTCGTCTAGAAAGAAGTGCGGCGAGTGATTGCTCGGCGCATTCGCCGGATCGGTTCCCACCGGAGTCGCGCCGACGAAGAAGTACACACTCGGCGACTTGGCTGCGAGCCCGAAATAAGGAAAATCTTCCGACGCGGTCCAGCGCTGTGCCTCGACCACGTGTTCGGCGCCGATCGCCTTCTCGATGCTTGCACGCACGCGCGCGGTCAACGCCGGATCATTGTAGTTGACCGGATTGCTGCCGGGCATCGGAATTTCGGTATCGACCGTCGCGCCGTTCGCGGCAGCAACATGTCTGGCGATGTTGTTGAGGCTCGCAAGTGCTTGTGCGCGCATGTCGGGATCGAATGCGCGGAT
Organism: Rhodanobacteraceae bacterium; assembly: GCA_049583635.1. Lineage (GTDB taxonomy): Bacteria > Pseudomonadota > Gammaproteobacteria > Xanthomonadales > Rhodanobacteraceae > Dokdonella_A. The sequence continues at coordinate 19,308 of JBAUWF010000041.1, read as the reverse complement.
GGTTCCCTGCAATTCGGCGCTATCCGGCACGATGTTGAAACGCACGCCGCCGTTGAACACTCCGAACGTGACCACTACCGGATCGCGGTTGATGTCAAGTTCCCGGCTTACGATGGTTTGCGCGGAAGTGACAATTTCGGCCGCGGCAACGATTGGATCGATGCCTTTCCACGGCATCGCACCGTGACTCTGGCGCCCATGCACGACGATGCGAAACGTATCCGAACTCGCCATCATGCCGCCGGGCCGGATACCGACTGTGCCGACCGGCAATGCGCTGACCACATGCATGCCGAACACGGCATCGGGCTTGAAATTGCGAAACACACCGTCCTTGACCATGAGCGGCGCGCCACCTTCCTCGCCTGCCGGCGCGCCCTCCTCGGCCGGCTGGAAGATCAGCATGACCTCGCCCGGCAGATCGCTGCGATGCTGCGCCAGGATCTCGGCAATGCCGAGCATCATCGCGATGTGCGCATCGTGACCGCACGCGTGCATGACACCGACCTGCTTGCCCTGATACTCGGCTTTGACCTTCGATGCGAACGGCAGATCGACTTCCTCGGTGACCGGCAACGCGTCCATGTCCGCTCGGATCGCGACCTTTGGGCCGGGCTTTCCGCCCTTGAGAATTCCAGTGACGCCGGTGTGGGCGATGCCGGTGCGCACCTCGTAGCCGAGCCTGGTCAGAGTATCAGCGACGATTTTCGACGTGCGCACCTCGCGATTGCTCAGTTCCGGATGCTCATGGAAATCACGCCGCCAAGCAATGACATCGGGCAGCGCGGCCTGCACCGCCTGCCGCGTGGTATTGGCGGCGGCGCCCACGCCCGGCGCGAGAATCGACAGCAACGATGCGATCAGCACGGTCTTGCGCAAAGCAATCTCCTTCGAGTGGATGACCGCATCTTAATGCCTTATGTCGGGCAGCGCGTCCATTGCGCCCGCACGATCGCCGCGCCCGCACAATGCACGCCACCGTATTCGATGGGTTTCGATGAGTTCTACTTCTCCTGCGGACGCCGAACTTCAACGCGATGTACTGGACGTGGAAGCAATCAGGCGCAGCGCACTTCGCCGCGAATCGCTTGCGCGATCAACCGCCGCCCATTGTGCCCTTGTAACTTTCCTGACCGACCAGCCATTTGCCGTCGACCTGCTGCATCTCGATCGTGCCGGTCTGCTTGTCGCCTTCGGTGGTCTCGACCATCAGCACCAGCTTGGCGCCATCCTTGTGTGCATCAGTGACTTTCACACTTGCCGGGTGCATGGTCGTGAACAGGCCCCACATCATCGGGAAGTCCTTGCTTCCCTTCTGCGCCTTCAGCTGGGCAGCTTTCTCGGGGACCATGGCCGCGGTGACCGCATCCATGTCGCCGCTCTTGACGCTCTTCAGGTACGCACCATAGGCCGCGCTGGCTGCTGCGGTCTCTGGCGGCTGTGCGGCCGAAGCGACCGAGGCGATTGACAGCAGACCCACCGCGCCGGCTAAGCGCAGGATCAGGGACAAGCGGGAATTGATGATCATCGTGTTCTCCGTATGCAAGAGCCCCGGTGGGGCATGATGAAACGCGTTTCAAGCGCGCTCGCTGAAGGTAAACGCAATCCACCTTCCGCCGGGGCCAAGACCAGCCACCAACGCGATCGGCACGGCAGAGCAAACGCAAACCGCGATCCGTGCAATCTTGCGTGGCCCCCGACTGCGCCGGCTTCCGTTGCATCAGCAGGAACCCTTCATGCTGGAGCACGACATGCCCACCGAAAACCCGCCATGTCCACACGAGCAATCGATCCGCGGCAAATGCTGCGCCCGCGTGCCAGCATGCGTCACGACCACAAAACGGCCATGTGCCTCGGTACTGGTCATCGCTGCGATCGCGGCACTGTGGGCCAATTCGGCGGGGGCGGCCTTCTTTTGCGCATCCACCGCGGCCCAGATCCAGACCGACCTGAGCGTTGCACAAACCAATGGGGAGGACGATCAGATCAATATCGCCGGCGACAATTACCTGCTCACCTCGGGACTTTTTTACAGCTCGACGGAGTTGCATTCAATCACCATCGTCGGCGGCTGGAATACCGATTGCAGCCAGTACATCGACGCCCTCACCACACTGGATGGCCTGCATCAGGTTCGCCCACTGCACGTCATGACCAACGCGGGCGACGTCAACATCCAAGGGCTCTCGTTTGTCGGCGGTTTGTCCACCAACAACCGTGGTGGCGGTCTCAACGTCACCACCATGAGCGGCGACATTCGCGTGGAGGGCAACTCGTTCTACGTCAACCGTGCGGATGACTTCGCCGGCGCATTGGTCGCAAGTTCCGACAGTGGCACGCTGCTGATCCGCAACAACCTGATCGCCGGCAACAGCGCTGCCGTCTTCGGCGGCATCGAACTGTGCCAGGCCAGCGGTGAAGCCTACGTCAACAGCAACACGATCGTCTCCAACACCAGCGACGACGGCGCTTCTGTAGGCGGACTACACACCGAGTGCAACGCACACTTCAACCTGAGCGACAACATCATCTGGGGCAACAATGCCAACGGCGCCGCCGACTTCGGCACGACCGGCGTGCACAGCCGTTATTCGAACGACATCGGAACCCTTGAGGACGGCACCATCGGCGATCCGGTCGAAAACGAGCTGAGCGTGGACCCGCAGTTCTGCACGACCATCGGATGTCCACTGTTCGACCTCCAGCGCAACTCACCGCTCGTCGATGTCGGTCTCGATACACCACCCGGTGGCCTCGCCCCGTACGACCTTGCGCGCCACGACCGCATCATCGGGCCGCATGTGGATATCGGCGCCTACGAAAATGATGTCATCTTCGCGGGTGGTTTCGAGTGATGAACGCTTTGCTGACGCGTTTGCCCGCGATCTGCCTGCTGCTCGGGGCAACGTTTGCGCAGGCGACCACCTTTGCCGTCATCAACACCGCCGATGCCGGCGCCGGCTCGCTGCGTCAGGCGATTGTCGACGCCAATGCCGCCGGCGGCACCAATGTGATCGATTTCGACATTTCCGGAACCGGCCCATTCACGATCGCGCTGACCAGCCAGTTGCCGGCCATCGCCGGCAATCTGACCATCGACGGCTACAGCCAGTCAGGCAGTGCGATGAATACCAATGCGCCGGATCAAGGCGGCCTCAATACGCACCTGATGATTGAAGTCATCGGCAACGGCAGCGTGGGCTTGTTCCTCGCCGGCGTTCCGGACTTCATCACGGTGACCATTCAGGGGCTTTGTCTGCATGGCTTCAGCGAGCCGATTGCGGGTAACGGCAATACGGCCGGCACTTCGCAACTGAATGTCTACGGCAACTTCGTCGGTACCGCGATCGACGGCAGCGCGCTTCCCGGTGCCGGCAACAGCGGCAGTGCCATGCGCAGCGGGATGGGCACTGCGCAGATCGGCGGCACCCAGCCGTGGCAGCGCAATCTGCTGTCCGGCGGCGGCAATTTCGGCGTGGTGATCGCCGGACCGGCCATGGTCGAGGGCAACCTGATCGGCACCGACGCGAGCGGCACACTGGCCATTCCGAACGGAACGCTCGGGAACGGGCCGGGCATCAGCGTGCCATCCTATGTCGCCAACATCCGGATCGGCGGTGCCGTGCCGGAATCGCGCAACCTGATCTCGGGCAACCATGCGTTCGGGATCGGCATTTCCAATCCGTACGGAGGCATCCAGTACACCGGCCTCGAAATCAAGGGCAATTACATCGGCACCGACTGGAGCGGCACACAGCCATTGCCGAACGGCTTTGCCGACCCCGGCTCGGCGCAATACGGCGGCGGCATTCAATTGCAAAGCGGCGAAACCGATGCGACAGCGGCGCTGATCGGCGGTTTCGCACCGGGCGAGGCCAATCTGATCGCATACAACCGAGGGGCGGCAATCATCGCCGCTTCCAACAGCGCCGGCGAAAGTTTCGACAACCAGGCCAACCTCATTCACCACAATCGCGGTGTCCACGGCGCCAACGTCGACATCGGTTCGTTCGGTCCGACCCCAAACGACACCGACGATGCCGACAACGGCGCCAACGGGGTGCAGAACTATCCGGAACTGCTGTCAGCGAGTCGCAACGGCAACGAGCTGACCGTGACCTATCGCGTCGACTCGACGACGGCGAATTCGGCTTATCCGCTGCGCATCGACTTCTATGCGGATGCAGAGGGCGGCAGTGCCGAACTGCTCGGGCAGGACAGCTATGCGGAAGGGGATGCGCAACAACCGCGTACGGTGACGCTGAGCGTGCCGTCCGGCGCAAGGACGATCCCTTTCGTCGCGACCGCAACTGATGCCGACGGACACAGCAGCGAGTTCTCGCCGGCGTTCGACGTGATCTTCGAGGACGATTTCGAATGACGGAGCAACCGACTGCACCGCGTTAATCCGCATTGCCGTCGGTAACCATCCGATCGGCGACGGTTGCGTGGTTCGGTGCTACCGTCACGGCTTTCGATGGGTTTCGCTGCGCTCAACATCCTACGGGTCAGGCTGCGCAGCCAGCGCCGCGCGCAACGGATCGAGCAGGTGGCCGTAGTTTGGGGCGCGTGCGGTATCGCGACGCAAAGGTTCGCGCACCTGGCCCGCGCTTGGCGTGCGCACGTCGCGCTCGGTTTCGTGAAAACGCAAACAGGCCGGATCGAATTCAAGGCCGCAGAATGCGAGCAGTTCGCGCGTTTTCACCTCGGGATCGGCCACCAGTGCCTCGTAATGCTGATCGCGAAAATGCTCGGGATAATCGACTGCCCACTTCTTGCTGACGCGATCATAGTCGTGCCAGTAAGCCGCCATGTCGTCACGGTCGTAGCAGAAGCCGTGCTCGGTGAACATCTGCCGATAGCACGCGAAACAGGTTTCCAGTGCATCGCGACGACAGTTGATCACGCGTGCGGACGGCAGCATGGCCAGAATCGCGCCGACGTAGATCCAGTTACGCGGCAGCTTGTCGGTGAAACGCGGTCGGCGTTTCCGCCAGCGTGCAGTGCGCGCAAGATAAAGTGTGCCCATGCGCTGCCAATCCGCCGGGGTCGCTTCGCGCACCCACAACGGAAAACGTTTACCACGGCGCCTCGATTCCTCGATCAGGATGCGCGGCAACTCAGGTAGTTCGTTGCCGCCCTCCACATCCGCATGCGAAGCAAGTATCTGCTCGGTCAAGGTAGATCCGGAACGCGGCAGGCTGACAATGAAGATGACTTCCCCGCCTTGTGCTGCGGGACTAGGCACGGGCGACGGTGTAAATTTTTCAAGCAGATCATGCATATCGGCCCGGCACGCGGTTCGGTCCCACGGCCGTCGACGTCGCATGCGCGCATTGGCCGCATCGAGTGCCGCGAGCGATGCCGAGAAGTCGCCACGATCGTCGAGCGCCTTGGCCAACGCGAAGCCGCAGGCTATGCGATTCTCCTCGCTGCCGTTCGTTTCGCCCACGAGTCGACTGAGTGCATCAACGTCCGCATCATCGAGACGAGAAGTCTTGAGATTGGCCAGGCCCCACCAGGCCCAGCCTGCATGAGGCTGCGACGCCAGAACCTGCCGATACTCCGCTTCCGCTTTGGCCATGTCTCCGCGCGCCTTCACGGTCAGGTCGATCAACAGGACGCGCGCCGACACCAGCCTCGGATCGAGCGCGCAGGCCCGTTCGAGCGCAGCGACAGCCTCGTCGGTACGCGCGAGCATCGCCAGTAGACGGCCTCGGTTGAACCAGGCACCAGCGTTCTGTGGCGCAAGCGCACAGGTGCGCTCGAACGCGGCAATCGCATGCTCGTACTCACCACATTCGTTGCACGCGATCGCGAATGCATGCTGCACAATCGCGTCCTCAGGTCTCCGCTCGGCCACGTATCGCAACGAGGCGAGTGCTTCTCGATGATGACGGCGCCGGAACAGCAGCAGGCCGTGCAGACGGATGACGCGAACATCGTTCGACGCACGCTGTGCCGCCGCGACGAATAGTCGCTCGGCATACGCCAGATCACCGCGATCGAGCGCCTGTTCGGCATCGGCGATGAGCCGGCCGATTCTCGCTGAGGGCACGGCATGCGAGGAGCGAACTGACTGATCGGAGTGGTTCATTGTTGTCGTGCAGGAGTGGTGATCGTTCGATGTGCAAATGCTGCAACGCTCATGCTCGCCGCGAGCCAACTGCGTATGACTCTAGCATGCGCGTTTCAATGTTTCCGACGTCGGGCCGCAACGGCAAAGGCAGCACATCCGCGCACCTTGCGCGGCGTCGTCGCGCTTACCCACTGCTGCATCCGCTCGCCGACAATGGCGGCACGACGCCAACCTTCTCGACCCAGCCTATCCGGCAATGGACGCCGGCAGCAACGTCGCCACGCTCGTATTCGACCAGCTTGGTGCCGGGCATACACGCATGGTCGGCGCCGGCCGGCATCGGCGCATTTGACGGTTTCGACGACACCGGAGGCCGGCGCCACCGGTCATTGGTGCACCCGGCCCGCCGCCGTGGAAATCCGCCCCGATGATTATCGCGTCGGTAACGCCCGTTTTGCCTTAGCATGCGCATGGACACGGTGGCGGGGGCTGCGTGGACGATACGATGGCCGGCGACGAGTTCGACATGCGCAAGCTGTTGCACGGCTTGCCGCTGTTCATGCATCTGGACGAGGCCAGCCTCGATGAACTCGCGGACGAGCTCGAATGGTTCGCGTTGCCCGGCGGTGCACGCTTGTTCGATCACGGCGACCCGTCGGATTCGTTGTATGTGCTCAAGTCCGGCCGTCTTGGTGCATTCAAGCCCGATGCCGAAGGAGTATTGCGTCTGGATGGAGTCGTCGCGGCCGGCGAGAGCGTTGGCGAACTTGGACTCATCGTCGATCAACCGCGCTCGGCCACCGTGCGCGCGCTGCGCGATTCGGAACTGCTGCGGCTATCGCGCGCGGGTTTCCAGCATCTGGTCGAACGTCATCCCAATGCGATACTCACGACTGCGCGGCTGGTGGTGCGACGGCTGATCGAACCCAAGAGCGATGCGACGCTCTCGGCGCCGCGCACGTTCGCGATACTGCCTCACCATGGTGTCGATGCCCGCAATCTCTCACGCCGCCTCGGCGCGGCGCTCGGACGCTACGGCGAATGCGTCGTGATCGACGCGGATGCCGGCCGCGGCCGGACCAGCGACTGGTTCAGTGCACTGGAAGCGCGCGTGAGACATGTCTTGTACCTCGGCGAGGCGCAAGGTGACGCCGACTGGAGCAAGTTGTGTGTGCGCCAGGCCGACTGCCTGCTTCTGCCGGTACGCGCCTCGCAGCGTGCCAGCGCCTGGCCGCAGAGTGCATGCCTGAGTGCGGCCCGGGTGTCCGACCGACCGCGCCACTTGCTGCTGTTGCGCGATGGCGAGATCGAGACAGGTGCAGCGGCACGCTGGCTGACCGAGATGCCCGGTGCGCAGCATCATCACGTGCACGACGATCGCGACATAGAGCGCATTGCCCGCTTGCTGACCGGGCGCAGCGTCGGCCTGGTATTGTCTGGCGGCGGAGCGCGCGGCTTCGCCCACATCGGGGTAGTGCGCGCGCTGCGCGAAGCGGGCATCAAGATCGACAGCGTAGGCGGCTCGTCGATCGGCGCAATCATCGGCGCCGGTGTCGCGGCAGACTGGTCCGACGAGGAAATCTTCGAAACCTATCGGCGCGAGTTCGTGGTCGCACGACCGCTCAGCGACTATACGTTTCCGTTCATTTCGATGACAGCCGGGCGGCGTGTCTCGAAGGGATTGCGCGAATCATTTGGAGCACGCGACATCACCGATCTCGCGCTGCCGTTTTTTTGCACCACTGCCAATCTCACGGCCGGCTGCGCCGAGACGCGCAGTTCGGGGCCGCTGTGGTTCTGGCTGCGTGCCTCGTGTGCGATTCCCGGCGTTCTGCCGCCGGTGTTCCACCGCGGCGAGGTGTTCGTCGACGGCGCGGTGATGAACAATCTGCCGGTGGACGCGATGCGCGCACGCGGTATCGGCGAAATCATCGCGGTCGATATCGGCGCGGACGACGTCCTGCATGCCGAGGTCGAGGAACATGCGCTGCCGGCATGGCCGCGACTCGCCTGGGATCGTCTGTTCAACAAGCATCGACGACCGGGAATCCTGAGCATCCTGCTGCGGTCAGGCATGGTGAATGCCGAAGTCGCAAGCCGCGAACGCCGCGCCTTGACCAGCCTGCTGCTGACGCCGCCGCTGAGCGACATCGAATTGTTTGACTGGCACGCTTACGAACGTGCGATCGATGCGGGCTACATTTATACGCAACAACGATTGGCGCGCGCGAACTCAACTCAGCAATCACCCTGAACAATTCATCTGTGCCGGGATCGCGGGTCCGCTTCTGTGCTCGCATTCCCGGTTATTCGCGCCGGTCGCTTGCGCGCCGACCGGTGCGGCAGGACGGCTGCCCTACGGAAGATCGCGCTGCACGTTGGTTTTGCGTGCCTGCGCGAGTGCCCGACGCAGCGGGTCAAGGACGCTGCCGTAGTGCGCCCCAAGCGCGGTGGTTCGACGCAATGGTTCGCGTACCTGCAGCGCGCTCAAGGTGCGCACGACGCGTTCGCCGGCTTGCGGTTGCAGGCACACCGGTTCGAATGGCAGGTCGCAGAAAGCGAGCAGCGCGCGCACCTCGGCATCGGACTGTTCGAGCAATCGTTCGTACTGCTGCTCGCGCAATCGGCCACCATAGCGAATTCGCCAGTGGCGAACGGCGCGGTCGAAATCGCGCCACCACGCGGCAATGTCGTCGATGTCGTAAGCGAACGCCTGACGCGCCTCGGCGAAGTGCTGACGAAAGCACGAAAAGCAGGTTTCCAGCGGATCGCGTCGGCAGACAATCACGCACGCTCCCGGCAGCATCGCCTGCACGGCGCCGAGATACAGCCAGTTGCCGGGCAGCTTGTCGATAAATCGCTCACCGCTGCCCAATCCGGCGTGTGCGCGATCGAGATAACGCTGGCCGAGTTCGCGCCACTCGCGTGCGCCCGGATCGGCCAACCAGTCCGGGAACGGCTTGCCGCGATATTGTGATTCCTCGCGCAGGAGCGTCGACAATGCCGTGCTTTCACCGGCGCTATCCACTTTCGGGTGCGCCGCGAGCATCTGCTCAATCAGCGTTGTCCCCGAGCGTGGCATGCCGACGATGAAAATCGCCTCGTGGCCGAAGCCGGGGTCGGCCGCAGCACTCGCAACGGCCGCAAGAATGCGATCGAGCCTCGCACTGAACACGGCGGCATCCCACGGTTGGCGTCGACGAACGCCTGCATTGGCAGCGCTGAATGCGGCAAATGCTTCGGCGTAACTGTTGCGATGCTGCAGCAGGTGACCGAGGGCAAAAATCAGGGGAATGCGGTCGCCTTCGGGAATATCGGCACGCGCCAGCAATTCGCGCAGTCTCTGAAGATCACGCTCGTCGAGTGCGTCCGCGGCGAGTCGGGTCAACGCCAACCATGCTTCGCCGTCCACGGGTCGGCGCGCAAGAATGCCGCGATAGGCAGCAATCGCCGCTGCTTTGTCGCCGACGATGGAGTAGGTGTACGCCAGACTGAATCGCGCGGCCAGGAGGTCGGGCGCCAGTTCTATCGAGCGTTGCAGGGCCTGCGCCGCCTGCTCGATCTGGCCGTCGTCGCTCAACGCCTTGCCGAGATTGTTCCAGGCTACGGCCAGATCCGGCGCCAGCTCGCAGGCACGCCGATAGGCGGCAATCGCGTCCGCATTGCGACCAACCGTCGCCAATGCACCGCCATAGCTGCTCTGGATCAAGGCATCGTCCGGTCGCAGCGCGACCGCGTGCTCGAGCGCCACCAGCGAAGCGCCGCTGCATCCTCGTTGGCGCTCGGCGACACCGAGCAGGCGCAGCGTTTCGGCATGATCCGGCGCTGCCGCCAGAACCCGTTTGAGCAAACCGACCGCTTCGTCCATGCGACGCGCCTGCAACGCCGCAACCGCAGCCGCGACATCAGCCCTGAGTACGGGTGGCAAGTCCATGCAACGCGAAAGCGCAGGCGACGCTGGAGCACCCGCCATCAGCGCTCGCCGTATTTTTCTGCCAACCGCCGGTCGAGCGTCCTGGTCGGCATGCGCACCTCGCCCTTGCGCCGCAGTTGCGCCTCCATGCTGTCGGCAGCCGCAGCAAGTTCATTGCGCAATTTCTGATAGTTCCGCCAGCGCGCCGGATCCAGGCGACCATCGTCGATCGCCTCACGTACGGCGCAACCCGGCTCGCTGCCGTGATTGCAGTCGCCGAAGCGGCACTCCGCAGCCAGCGCCTCGATATCGGCGAACTGGCCCTCGCCGATGTCCTCGTTACCGGTCGGCTTGATTTCACGCATGCCCGGCGTGTCGATCAGGCAACCGCCAGTCGGCAGCATGATCAATGCTCGATGCGTGGTGGTATGGCGACCGCGACTGTCGTGCGCGCGCACCTCGGCAGTCGCCTGACGTGCATCACCAAGCAAGCTATTGGTCAGCGTGGATTTGCCTGCGCCTGACGAGCCGACCAGCACCGCGGTATGGCCGGCTTCGAGATACTTCTGCATCGGCTGGATGCTTTGTGCGGACTTGGCGTTCACCGTCAGCACCTCGATATCCGCAGGCAGGCGCGCGCGCAGCTCGGCACTGGCCTGCTCCACGTCCGACGCAGTATCGGCTTTGGTCAATACAGCGACAGCGCGCGCGCCGCTGTCCGCAACCAGCATCAGGTAGCGTTCGATCCGCGCCGGATTGAAATCCCCGTCGAGACCGCTGATCACGAACACAGTATCGACGTTGGCAGCAATGATCTGTCGTTCGTGACGCTCGCCCGATGCCGCACGCGCGAGTTCGCTGCGACGCGGCAACACGCGCTCGATCCGGGGCGGCTTGCCGCCATGCGATACATCGCCTGTCACCAGCACGAAATCGCCAACCGCCGGTCGTTCGGCTGAGGGGATGCCAGGCTTGAGAAAGCGCGGCGCCGGTTGCGCGTTGAATGCAATCTCGCCGTCGTGCAGCTGGTAACCCGCGCGGTGCTGGGCGATGACCCGTGCAACGCCGGCACCCGCCGGGGCATCCTGCGGCAACGCCATCGAGCGCCAACCAATACGCACGAGTCGTCGTTCAATCGCCGGCGCAAGCTTCATCGGCCTATTCTAACGTCGCCGTCACGATTGATGGCGTACGCGCGGGCGAACACTCACCGCCTGCAATCCGCCGACACCCGACTGCAAACGGCCGGCCAGCGCTCCGACGCGACGGCGACATCAATCCCACAAAGTCCTCGCCGTCGCGTCGCTGGTGTGCCAATCAGAACTTGATGCCGGCCTCGACATAGGTGAAACGTCCGGGCAGATCGTAGGTGGACGCATCGTAGCCGTTGAGCGAGCAACTCAGGCAGATCGGCGGATCGCGGTCGAAGATATTGTTGACGCCGCCCGATACCTGCAAGTCGAAACTGACCGGCACCTTCCAGCTCACGCGGATGTCGTTGTAAGTGGTCGCACCCAGATGATTGGTGCCGTCCGGGCGGCTCGGTGTTACCTCGTTCGGATCCGAGCACACCGCGAACCCGGCGCCGCCGGCGCAGTCCTCCTTGAGTGCGGAGATATAACGCACGACCCAGCTTGCGCGCCAAGCGCCCAGCGTCCAGTTGGCATTAAGCGTGGTGCGGTACTTCGGAATCGCGCTGTCGGCGACTTCGATGCCGACCACGCGCGGCTCGGCCGCGCCGGTATCGGTCGCAATCGCGCTGTAGTCCTTGGTGTAGGTCGTCTGCAAGCCGGCGCCGAAACGGCCAATGCCCGTTTCGGTTCCGATCCAGTTGATGCCGAAGTCGTAACCCGAGGTATCGATGCGGCCGAGATTGCGCAAGGTGTTGTTGAATGCACTGATCTGCCCTGCCGAATTGCGCGATATGCCATCGCAGAAAAGCGGATCGAGCGTTGCATCACAACGGTTGAGCTGGACTTGCGCGTTCGGCGCCTGGATCGCGTTGGAGACCTTGTGCCGATAATAGGTCAGCTCGAAATCGAGCTTGTCCGACCAGGCCGTGTGATCGGCCCAGCTCGGGCTGTAGATTGCGCCGAGCGTCAGACCCTTGGACGTTTCCGGTTGCAGGTTCTGGTTGCCACCGGTGATCACCGATATCTGCGGGTTGAGCTGCTGCGCGCCGGCCGGCACGCCGAGCGCCGCGCAGTTGGCCGGATCGCCAGTCGCCGGCGCGCCGTCCTGCCCCAGACACGGATCGATCAGGGTCGCATCGAAACGCGAGAAACTGCTGAACAATTCGCCGATCGATGGCGCGCGGAAGCCCTCTGCCCAGGTGCCACGCAGAGTCAGATCGTCGTATACCTGCCAGCGCAAGCCGAACTTGCTGTTGGTCGTACTGCCGAACGTCGAGTAATCCGAATAGCGTGTGGCGGCATCGAGATCGAGCTTCTGGACCGCCGGCAAATTGGCCAGCAACGGTACATTCAATTCGAGGTAATACTCGTTGACCGAATACTCACCGGCGGTCGGGCCAGACGGCACGCCATTGGAATCGCCCGCGGTGACGATCGAATCGGGTGTGTACGAACCGCTCAGCCTGCGGTGCTCGTAACCGGCTGCAGCGGCCAGCGGGCCGGCCGGAAGCTGGAACAGATCGCCCGAAATATTGGCCGTCCACATGTCGAGCTTCTGATCGCTGCGATCGTTCTCGATGAACTGGATGTAATCGAGCATGTCCTGCGTGATCGAGCCCGGGCCGCCGAACAGGTTCAACGGCACGCACGGTGCGGTGCATTGATCGATCGGGCCAAGCGCATTGAGGATGTGGCGGATGTTGTAGGTGCCGGTTACGGTCTGGGTCGCCTTGTTGTCGCTGTTGACATAGTTGATATCCCACGAATAGGTCTTGTCGCCGATATCGAACGCGCCGTTGAGTCCGGTCGCGTAGTAACGCGTATCGACCGACTGCTTGAACACGCGCGGGCCGCCTTCTATCGGCCGGCGGCCGGCGCCAATGAAATTTGTGGCCGGATCGAGCGTGAGTCCAAACGGATTGTATGGATTGGTCACGTCGATACCCACCTGGCTGCACAAGTCCGCCGCTGCGCAGAAGCTGGACAGGAAGATCGGTTCCGGCGCTGCCTGGTTGACCGAATCGCGCGTGTTGTAGAGGCCCTTCAAATACCAGCTGACGTTGTCGGTCAGGCGATAGGTGCCCTGGGCGAACAAGCCGTCACGCTTCTGCGGTGTGAGCAACAGGTTGTACGGCGCGAAATTGAACCGATCCGACGTGCCGAAGCCATGATAGCCCCCCGGGAAGTCCTGCACGCTGCCCGGAGGGACGGCACCATTGGCGGTGATGTCGCACACCCCGCCCGGGCACAAGCCGTTGTAGTCCTGACCCGACGGCGTCGTGAAGATCACGCGTGTGAACGGCGTGGCCGAGCTGCCGTTGCTCAGGCCCGTACCCGGCACCGGAAAGCTCGATTGTTCCCAGTCGCCCGAGCTGATTTGATTCTGATTGAAATGACTGATGTCCATGAAAAAGTCGAGTCGGTCGGTGCTGGCGCCGAGCGACAGATTGCCCGACCAGGTCTTGCCGTCGCCGACCGAATGATCACCGTAATAGACGTGCGCCGCGATGCCTTGCTGCTTTTTCTTGGTGATGATGTTGATGACGCCGGCAATCGCGTCGGAGCCGTACAGCGCCGATGCGCCATCGGTCAGGATTTCGATGCGATCGACGATGCTGGCCGGTATCGTATTGAGATCGACCGCGGCCGACACACCCGATGCGGACGATTCATTGACCCAGCGCAAGCCGTCGACCAGGATCAGCGTGCGTTTGGCACCGAGGTTGTGCAGCGAGATCGTCGTCGAACCGGAGCCGACGCCACCACCGTCCGGCGGAAAACCGAAGTTTCCGGCCGAGTTGAACTTGGTGTTGAGCGACGAGCCGCTGACCGAGAGCTGCTGGATCACATCACCGATCGAGCCGAGCCCGGTCGCCGCGATATCGGCAGCCGTGATCGTGATGACCGGAGTCTGCGTTTCGACCTCGGCCTTCTTGATGCGCGATCCGGTGACTTCGATAGCCTGCAGCCGCTGCGTATCGTCGCCGCGTGTTTCCTGTGCAAACACCGGCGCGGCAACTGCGCACAACAACAACCCCGCGGCGCAGAGCGCGCACGTCACGACGCTTGCCTGATCATGCCGTTTCATTTGACCCACCTCTCCCGTTGGCAAAACAAGTAACCGGCTCGATACGCCGGAGTCGCAATTTCAGCCACGGCTACACAGCCGTCGTGACGTTAAAAAACTGTAAAACAATTCCGCAGGCTTGCCAAGTGACCTCGGCACACTGTCGTTGCCATTTGAGATCTGGAGAGAGCCCGACTGCGGCCGACGGCAAGCCTGCTAGACTCGGCCGCCTTACCGCACCAGCGATCCGAATGTCCGTCCAGACACTCGTTCGTCACCCATCCAGCCGGCAGGCTCGATGCATCCCGGTCTGTTGACCCTGACGATGCTGGCCGGCGAGAGCGCGGCCGGCACGCAAGTGCCCGGGTTTCTGGCCCTTGGCGATTCGTACACGATCGGCGAAGGCGTCAGTGCGCAGGATCGTTGGCCTGAGCAACTGGTCGAGCGGCTCGACACCGACGGCTCTCGCGTTGGCGCACCCACAATCATTGCGAAAACCGGCTGGACAACCAGCGAGCTGGCGCAGGCGATCGATGCCACGACATTGCACCCACCCTACGCGCTGGTCACCTTGATGATCGGCGTCAATGACCAGTACCAGGGGCGCGCCGTCGACTATTACCGGGTTGGATTCTCCGCATTGCTCGTGCGTGCGATTGCGCTCGCGGGAAAGCGGCCGGATCGGGTGCTTGTCATTTCGATCCCGGATTGGGGCGTCACGCGCTTCGCGCACGAGCAGGGGCACCACGCCGCACAAGTATCAAACGCAATTGATGCGTTCAACGCCGCTGCGCGCGACATCGCCGCAGACCACCACGTCGCCTGGGTCGATGTGACCGCCGTATCGCGCACGGCCGGCGCCAACGCAGGCATGCTGAGTGAAGATGGTCTGCACCCGTCCGGCGCACAATACGCGCACTGGACCGATGTGATTCTGCCGGCCGCCGAAGCCACATTGCGCGCGACCGATTGATTCAACGTCCGTGCAGCGTGCGGGTGGCCCACAAGCCGGCAAGGCAGGGCCGCAAACTCCAGATCGTGCATGCCCGGGCGCGAATCGACGCCTGGCGCGGTAAGATGGAAGCGATTGCGTTTGGAGTATTGCGTCATGACACTTGCGCCCGACACGCGAGCGCATATCGAAACATTGCTCGCATCCGACCGCGTTGTGCTGTTCATGAAAGGCACACGCAGCCGCCCTCAATGCGGATTTTCCAGCGCCACCGTCGAGTGTCTGGACCAGTTGCTGGATACGTACACAAGCGTCGATGTGCTGGCCGACGAGGCAATACGCGCCGGTATCAAGGAATACGGCAACTGGCCGACGATCCCGCAGTTGTATGTGCAAGGCGAACTGGTCGGCGGAGCCGACATCGTGCGGTCGCTGCACGATTCCGGCGAATTGCACCGCTTGTTGCACGTGCCCGAACCCGACCGCACGGCGCCGTCGATCAGCCTGTCCGATGCGGCCACGAAGGCAATGCAGCCGGCGCTGGCTGACGCCGGCGAAGGCAGCCTTTTCCTGATCATCGATCGCGCCTTCCAGCCGCAATTCCAGATGCGCGAGGCGAGCGCGAACGACATCGTGACCATCACCAACGGCATCGAAATTCATTTTGACCTGGCCAGCGCACAACGAGCGCGCGGTGCGCGCATCGATTGGGTCGACACGCCACAAGGTTCCGGTCTGTCGATCCACCTGCCGCTCGCGCCGGCGCGCGTGCGCTCGCTGGATGTGCACACCCTGAAACAGCGCCTGAGCGATGGCGACATCACCGTCATCGACGTCAGACCGGCCGCGGAAAGAACGCTTGCGCCATTCGCGGGTGCCGAAGTGTTCGAACCCAAATCGCACGATCGCCTTGCGGCGCTGCCTAAAGATACCCCGCTCGCATTCTTGTGCCATCACGGAAATTCGAGCCGCAATGCAGCCGAACATTTCCGCGATCTCGGTTTCAGCGACGTGCACAACATCGAGGGTGGCATCGACGCTTGGTCGCGCGACATCGATCCGGCGCTGCCGCGTTATTAAGGCGTTGCCGCATTATTGAAAAGACGCGGCGCAACATGCTGTTTTGCAATCACTCCGCACGGAAACATTGCAAGTCGCCCGAATTTCGGGAACACAAATACCATAACCTTTTGAATTGTCGATACTTGTTTTCTGGCACGCACATTGCGTTAGCATCCGCCAACGCGACGCCACTGGGCGGGCCGCGGAATCCCGAACCGACGAGGTAATAGCCATGAACCGTATTGCCCTGCTTCTCTGTGCCATTGCCGCCACTTTTGCGTTGGCCGCGTGCAACCAGCAGGAGACACCGTCTGAAACCAGCAAGGATGTGAATCAGGCGCAGCAAGATGCGGCCAAGAAGGTGAATGAGGCGCAACAGGACGCTGCGCAGAACAACGCCGAAGCCCAGAACGACATGGCCGAGCAGCGATCCGACACGATGGAGACCGAAGCCAAGTCGCGTTACGACGTGGCAGTGACGAAGGCCGAAGCCGATCACAAGGTTGCGATGGAGAAATGCGAGGGAATGCCGGCGGACAAACAGGCGGCCTGCAAGGATGAAGCAGACAAGGCCATGGACGCGGCCAAGAAGGAAGCGCAGCAGGAACTGGACAGCGCCAAGCCGGCTGCCGAAAACGCCGAAGGGCACTGAGAAGCGAAGATCTGCCTGCAACGACCAGCGCGGATCCCACAGTAGAAAATGGCGGACTGGACGGCAGGGTCGACATCGGTCGACCCTGCCGTTTCTCGCTGGCTCAGTCGCGCAGCGGTCATGTGCCCAAGGCGAGCTTCGGCCGTGGCGCATGGCGCCGCTCATGCTCGAGCAGGAATCGCTTCGCCGGTAGACCACCGCCATAACCTGTCAATGAACCGTCCGCGCCGATGACGCGATGGCACGGCACCACAATCGCGAGGGGATTGGCGCCGTTCGCGGCGCCGACCGCACGCACGGCAGTCGGCTTGCCGATGCGCCGGGCAATCTCCGCGTAGCTCACCGTCGCGCCGTACGGAACCGTGCACAGCGCGGTCCAGACCTGTCGCTGAAACCTGGTTCCGCACGCGTTGAGTGCGAGATCGAAGTCATGCAGGCGACCGTCGAAATACGCCTCGAACTGGCGTCTGGCCGCGGTCAGCCGCTTGGGCTCGCGCACGCTGCCCGCAGGCGATGGCGCAGCGCGACGGCCGTTCTGCGGCAGACCGACCTGGGTCAGGCCGTTCTCGTCTGCGACCAGCAACAACGGGCCGATCGGCGTATCGAGATAATCGTGAAACATGCAACGAACCTCCATCTTGCTTGCGCTATATTGAAAACAGGAAATGCGACGCACACTCGGTCGCCCGCCTGCACCGTTTGGTGGATTGTCGCGACGCCATCGCGTGCGCATCGACGCGTTGTCGACCGCCAACGCCGTTCATGCGGCAGCGCGCCACAGCAGCATGACCGCATACGCACGCCACGGGCGCCACGCGACGCTCGCCGTTTCGAGCGCGCGCGCGCTGAGCGCAACGCCGTTGCCAGCGACCCGCCGCAGCACCAGATCGCCGGCGGGAAACGCGTCTGGATGCGACAGCGCACGCAACGCGATGTACTGCGCGGTCCACGATCCGATACCGGACAGTTCGCACAGGCGCTCGGCAAATGCCGGCAGCGACTGCTCGATACCGAAGCCGATGCGTCTGTCGAGGCAGGCTTCCGCCAGGTTGCGGATCGTCGTCGCGCGTGCGCGCATGACACCGATCTCCTCAAGCGGCGCCTCGACCAGATGCTCCGGCCCCGGGAACAATGCATCAAGTCCGACCGCTGAACCTTCGGCGAACGGCGTGCCGTAACGATCGACGAGGCGCGCCGCCAGTGTGCGCGCGGCCGCAACGCTGACTTGCTGACCCAGTACGGCGCGCACGGCCAGTTCGAATCCGTCCCACGCACCGGGCAGGCGTTGTCCGGCCCAGCGGCGCAGCAATGGCTTGAGCAAGACACTGCAGCGCAGGGTCGCGGCGATCGCGCGCGGATCCGCGTCGACATCGAACATGCGGCGCACGCGCGCGGCGATTTCACCCAGCGACTTGGTCGACGCATGGTGTATGCGCAGCGCGAGCGCAGCTTCGCCCGGCAGTAGTTCCACCGCGAACCAGCCCGGTTTTCCGTCGGCCATGAAACTGCGTCGATAACTGTTCGCATCGACCGCCTCGATGCGAGGTATCGCGCGTCGTCCAAGGAAATCGCGCAACCCGGCAAAATCGTACGGCTGCCGGTACGGCAGTCGCAGCAGCAATTCATTCGCCGTCGGCGCTGCAAGCCCGCGTCGGATCGCGCGCGGCGGCTTGCCGTAGGCGGCGCTGAACGCCGCGTTGAAGCGGCGCAAGCTTGCATAACCTGCCGCCGACGCGATCGTCGTGATCGGCAATGCCGTCTCGGCCAGCAATTGCTTGGCGAACAGCAGTCTGCGCGTTGCGGCCACCTCATTCGGGCTGGCGCCGACTTCGACGGCAAAAATGCGGCGCAGATGGCGTTCGCCGACGCCGATACGTCGCGCCAGATCGCCCATCGATGCATGGTCGAGCGCACCTTGTTCGATCAGTCGCAATGCACCAGCGACCAGTTCGCCGCGTACGCGATGCAACGGTGATCCCGGCGCCGCTTCGGGCCGGCAGCGCAGACACGGCCGAAAGCCTGCGGCAGCCGCTGCGGCAGCGCTCGCGAAATAGCGCACATGCGACGGTTTCGGTGCCGGTGCCGGACACACCGGTCGACAATAAATGCCGGTCGACGTGACCGCGGTAAAAAACAGGCCGTCGAAGCGCGCGTCGCGCGTCAGGCGGGCGCGTTCACAGGCACGTCGGTCAAGTGGGTACGGGACGGCTGTCGCTTGCATCGCTGCGCATGCTAGCAGGATGCCGCGCACAAACTAGCCGTTTTCGGCTGTCACTGCAGCAACCTTCGGCGTACCGAAACGCGCCGCCGCACACTCGACCGGCTGACGCTCAGAAGCCGTGGCGCAGGAACCCACCGTCCACCGCAATCGATTCGCCGCTGACGTAAGAGGCGGCCGGAAGACACAGGAATGCGACTGCCGCCGCCACTTCTTCCGGTTCGCCGACGCG
>JBAUWF010000040.1:0-7071 GCA_049583635.1 Rhodanobacteraceae bacterium | reverse complement strand
TGTCGTTTGCATCTGAATGCGCATCGCGCGTTGGAACTGCGGCCTCGGTCGATGCTCAAGCTGCTCGAACAGCTCGACAGTTTCCGCCGTCCCGAACGTCTCGATTCATTCCTGGCTGCCTGCGAAGCCGACAAGCGTGGTCGCGCCGGCTTCGCCGATGCGGCCTATCCGCAGGCAGTGTATCTGCGCGATGCGTTCGCTGCGGCGCGTGCCGTGGACGCCGCTTCGTTCCTCGCCGAAGGCATCGCCGGACCGGCCGTAGGCGAGGCCATGCGTCGCGCGCGCATTGACGCAATCGCGCGCGTGGACAAGCCGGCGTCAAGTTCGACCTGAGCGCTGACCATTACTCGAATCCGTTTCGGAACCAGAGCCGCGCAGGATCAATCGGTCCCGTGCGCGGCGCGCCAGCGGTAGGCGAGTTCGCCGACGAGTTCGTGCAGCACCGCTTCGGTCCGGTCCACGGCGCCGCCGCGTGGCAGGACGTCGGCGAATTCGCGCATCGGCGCGGCCCGGAAGTCGACCGGATCGGCGCAGACATCGAAACCCGCCGCGCGAAATGCGATCAGCGCGCGCGGCATGTGCAACGCGGAAGTGACCAGCCAGATCCGGTGCGGCAATGCGGGCATCAGCGCGTGCACGTAAGCAGCGTTCTGCCAGGTCGTCTGCGCGCGGGTTTCAGTGCGGATCGTGGTCGCGGGTACGCCCAATCGGCGGGCCAGCGCGGCCATCAGAGTGCTTTCGGCGACGCGGTCGCCTGGATGGGCGCCACCGGTGATTACCAGTTGCGCGCCGGGTTGCCGGCGTAGCAGGTCGGCTGCGCCAAGCGTGCGTTCGGTGCTGGCGTCGTTGAGCGCGCCGATGTCGTTCGCGTCATGCGGCACGCGCCGGTTCCCGCCCGCGAGCAACACGATCGTGGTCGGTTGCGGCGCTGTACACGGCGGTAGTGCGGCGGCGCGTCGCTCCTCGAACGCGAGCAGTGCATTGGCGGCCGCCGGTGTGGCAAGTGCCACGCACAACGCGCCGAGAGCGAGACCCGCAACCCAAAGTGGCCGCGGCAGGCGCCCGCGCAGCAGCCACAGGACGAGCGCCAGCAGCAGGCCGAAACCCAGCGGGGAAAGCACGGTATCGATCAACCAGTTCGGCGGCATGATGCAATGATCCCTTACCAGTCGCTGCGCGCGGGCAAAGTCCGCGAACGTTGCTGCGCGCCTCAATCACTTGCGCGATTGACCCAGGTGCGCTGCCTCCTTGCATCGGTCGGTTACAGACGCCGCGACAGGTCGACACTGCGCAAACCCGGCAACGCATCGTCGATTCCGCGCGCGAACGCGATGACCTGGAAACGCTCGCCCATGTCACCCGGCAGGGTCAGGCGCTTGACCTCCGCGACAATCGGCATGCGTTCGCGTTGCGGCAGATCCTGAGTCTCACCGATCAGCTCCGTCAAACCACTCGCGAGCAGAAACCGGCCCTGCGACGCATAACCGACCAACTCGAATCCGGTCGCGATGCCGGCTTCGGCCAGCGCGGTGAAATCGACGAACGCAGCAATGTCTTGCAAACCCGGCAGGATCAGCGGATCGGCGTGCGCGCGGTGGCGATAGTGACACACCAGCGTGCCGTCGATGCGTTCGGGCAGGTAGTACTCACGCCGCGGATAGCCGTAATCGACGAAGAGCGCAAGCCCGGCGCTCAGCGAACCCATGACCGCCGCAATCCAGAACGGCAACTGCGGCAGGATCTCGGAGCGGTAGCCGTCCGCAAATGGTGCGTCCAGCCCTCGTTCCACCTCGCGTACCGCGCCGATGGTCAGCGCATCCGCCGGCCGCTCCGTGCGTCCAAACGCATCGCCCTCCAGAATCACATGCTCTTCGAAAACATCGCCGTTGCGCACGGCGAAGCGCGTGGCCGGCAGCGCGTCGACAACCTCGTTGGCGAACAGCACACCGCGCCAGGAACGTTCCGGCGGGCGATCGAGCCATTCGACGCGATCCATCAGGGATGACGTCAGCGCAGTTTCGAGAAGCGCGCGTTGTCGCGCGCGCAGATCCGCGCTCGGCTCGAGGATCGCGTAGCGCTCGGGCAGCGCATCGAGTGCGGCAAGTTTGCCAAGACAAGCCTCGGCGAACGCGCCGCTGCCACCGCCAATTTCCAGAAACCGTGCTTGCGGGCCGAGCGCGCGCAGGATCGGCGCGACGCTCGAGGCAATCGTTGCGGCGAACAGCGGGCCGATCTCCGGCGCCGTCACGAAGTCTCCGGCCGCACCGAATTTGGTCCGGCCGGCGCTGTAATAGCCGAGCCCGGGCGCGTACAGGCAACGCTCCATGAAACGCGAGAACGGCATCGATCCCGCAGCTTCGATCTCGGCGCGGATGGCGGCAGCGAGCGCGTCGGAAAGCGCACATTCATCACGATCGGGTTCGGGCAATGCAACGCGCATGCTGGCTCGCCGCGGCAAACTGCGGCACTCTCACACGGAACGGGTCGCACAGAATAGCGGTGCCAACGGAGGACGCCAATGTCGCAGAATGGCAACGATCGACCAGTCGCGCTGATCACCGGCGCCGCGAAAAGGGTCGGCGCGGTGATTGCGCGTCGCTTGCACGGTGCAGGTTACGATGTCGCATTGCATTGCCGACATTCGCGCTCCGAACGCGATGCGTTGATCGACGAACTGGAAAAGGCGCGCGCACAAAGCACGCTTGCGCTCAATGCCGAGCTTGCCGACAGCGGGCGATTGCCCGAACTGATTGCCACGACCATCGAGCGATTTGGCCGGCTGGACGGGCTCATCAACAATGCCTCGACTTTTCATCCGACCCCGATCGGCACGGTGACGCCGGCGCAGTGGGACGATCTCATCGCCGCCAACGCGCGCGCGCCTTTTTTCCTCGCGCAGGCCGCGGCGCCACATCTGAAGGCGACCCGCGGATCGATCGTGAATCTGACCGACATCTATGCCGAGCGGCCGCTGCGCGATCACGCTGCGTACTGCATGGCCAAGGCGGCGCTCGCGATGATGACGCGCGCACTCGCCGTCGATCTCGGCCCCGCGGTGCGCGTCAACGGCGTCGCGCCGGGTGCCGTGCTTTGGCCCGAGTCGGGCAAGGCTTATGCGGATCGCGAACGTCTGATCGCGCGCACGCCGCTCGGGCGCGTCGGTACTCCGGACGATGTCGCCGGTGCCGTGCTGTGGCTGTTGCGCGATGCGCCGTTCGTGACCGGCCAGATTATCCGCGTCGACGGCGGCCGCGCGCTGACGGTGTAGATCCGCTGCAAACGCGCGCAGTTTTGTAGGATGGTCGAGCGCAGCAATACCCATGCGGTTGATGAACGGCCGTGACGGGTTTCGCTGCGCTCGACCCATCCTACGAAGCCGCTTTCGGATCAAACAACCCTTCGACGCGCACGAGCGAGCCAGGTTCGTGCCGATGCGCACGCCACAGTTCGGCCAGGGTGCGGCCGGATAGCGGATCGCGAACGGCGGGCGCGATGTCGGCGAGCGGCTTGAGCACGAAGGCCTGATCGAGTTCCTTGCGCGGCAGTTCCAGGCCCGGGCCGGGCTGCACGAGGTCGTCGTACAACACGATATCGATGTCGAGGGTTCGATCCGAAAAGCGCGCCACGTCGCGGCGGCGTCCGTGCCGATCCTCGAGCGCGTGCAGCCAGTCGTCGAGCGCGACCGGATCGTGCGCGGTATCGAGGCCGACCGCCAGATTGAGAAAGTCCCGGCCATCGAAGCCGACTGCGGCCGTGCGGTACACCGGTGAGACGATCAGGTCACCGAACTCGGCGCGCAGTTCGTCGAGCGCCGCGCGCAAATGGCGCTCGGGGTCGATGTTGGAACCAAGACTCAGGTAGGCGCGTGCCATGAGAGAACCCGTTGCGACGGCGTGGCCGGATCGGCACTGACCGCAAACCGGATCAACCGGATGTTGGCCGCAACCCGCGTTCGATCGCGACACCGACGTTGTCGGCACCGCGCACCGCACCGGGTTTGGATAGCTTCAGGCGCAGCCAGCCGACGTCGAATTCCGCGAGCACGATGTCGGCACAGCGTTCGGCCAGAGTCTCCACCAGTTGAAATTCCGAGGCCTCGACAAATCCGATCAGTCGTTTCGCCACGGCCTTGTAATCGAGAGTGTCCTCGATGCGATCGCTGGCGGCCGGCCTGGTGTTGTCGAACGCCATTTCCAGATCGATGGCCACGGGTTGGCGGATGCGCCGCTCCCAGTCGTAGATGCCGATGACGCAGTCGATACACAGGTTTTCGATGAAGACGGTATCCATTGGGAATTCGCAAGTGGTAAGACGAGATCTGAGAAGTTGAGCTTGCGCGTGAAAATCTTGCGCCATCGGCCGCTGCGCGGCAAACGGATTCAAACCAGCGCCGGCAGACTCTCCAGTGCCCAGCGTGGATGTACGTGAATCTGCGCGCCGTCGGACAGTCCGGCGCGCAACCGCAATGCGCCGGCCAGCGCGATCATTGCGCCGTTGTCGGTACAGAATTCGGGGCGCGGAAAGCACACGCGAAAGCCTTCTCGCTCGCCGGCCTCCATCAATTGTGCACGCAGCCGCCGATTGGCGCCGACGCCGCCCGCAACGATCAGCGTTTGCGCCGCCGTCGCAGCCAGCGCGCGCCGGCACTTGATTGCCAGCGTCTCGACCACGGCATCCTCGAAGCCGCGCGCGATGTCGGCGCGGGTCGCATCGCTGCGATCGCTCGCCCGCCAGGCCAGCAATACCTGGGTCTTGAGTCCGGAAAAACTGAAGTCGAGGCCAGGGCGATCGGTCATCGGGCGTGCGAAGCGATACGCGCCGGGACGCCCGGTTTCGGCGATCTTCGCCAGCGCCGGGCCGCCCGGGTAGGGCAGTTGCATGAGCTTGGCGGTCTTGTCGAAGGCCTCGCCGGCCGCGTCGTCGAGGGTGTCGCCGAGCAAACGGTAGTGGCCGATCGCACTCACCTCGACCAGCATCGAGTGCCCACCCGATACCAGCAGCGCGACGAACGGCGGCGCCGGCGGATCGGCCTCGAGCAATGGCGCGAGCAGATGCCCCTCCATATGGTGTACGCCGATCGCCGGGATATCGAGCGACCAGGCCAGCGAACGCGCAAGGGTCGCACCAACCAGGAGCGCGCCGACCAGGCCCGGACCCGCGGTATAGGCCACGCCGCCGAGGTCGGCCAGATCGAGTCCCGCGTCGGCCACGGTGCGGCGAATCATCGGAGCCAGCTTGCGCACGTGATCGCGCGAGGCCAGTTCCGGCACCACACCGCCGTAATCGGCGTGCAGGCGGATCTGGCTGTACAGGGTATCGGCCAGCAGACCACGGGCCGGATCGTAGACCGCCACGCCGGTTTCGTCGCAGGAGGTCTCGATGCCGAGGACGGGGCCTGTCGTTGGGACAACCGGCTTTGCATTGGGTTTGATGGTCACGATAGAATGCCCGGCTCGCCCGATTACCCGGAATCGAGTTTAACAGCGGAGAGTCTATGCCCAGCGTCAAAGTTCGCGAGAACGAGCCGTTCGAGTTCGCCTTGCGCCGTTTCAAGCGTACCTGCGAAAAAGCCGGCGTTCTCGCCGAAGTGCGCAAGCGCGAGTTCTACGAGAAGCCGACCCAGGAGCGCAAGCGCAAGCGCGCGGCGGCAGTCAAGCGTCACCTGCGCCGGGTCTCGCGCGACGTGACCAAGCGCCGCCGGATGTATTGATCGTCGGCCTGGCTTTGATGCAGGGACCGTGAACCGGCCGGCATCGCGAAAGCGACGCCGGCTTTTGTATTTGGAGCAGGGCTGAGCTGAGGGCTGGAAGTTAAGCAGGCTTTCGATCTCGCCATGTCGCCAGGGTCCTCGCCATCCTCGCTTGTCGGCCTTCAGCTCCCCTCGCTCAGCTCCAGCCCTCGGCCCTCAGCTCCCCTCGCTCAGCTCCAGCCCTCAGCCCTCAGCTCCCAGCCCTCAAGAAATGCCCCTGACCCAACGCATCACCGAGGACATGAAAACCGCGATGCGCGCCGGCGACAAGGATCGGCTGGGCGCGATCCGGCTGATCCAGGCCGCGATCAAGCAGCGCGAGGTGGACGAGCGCATCAGCCTCGATGATGCGCAGGTGCTCGCCGTGCTCGAGAAGATGCTCAAGCAACGTCGGGACTCGGTCGAACAGTTCACCAACGCAGGGCGCACCGATCTGGCCGACAGGGAGACCTTCGAGATCGGCGTGATCGAAGGCTACATGCCGGCCCGGCTTTCCGATGCCGAGCTCGACGCGATCGTTGCCCGGGCGATTGCGGAGAGTGGTGCCGGCGGCCCCAGGGACATGGGCAAGGTGATCGGTCTGGTCAGGCCCGAGGTTGCCGGACGCGCCGACATGGGCAAGGTCTCGGCGCTGGTCAAGCAGAAGCTGGCGGGCTGAAACCCGGGTCGATCCGCCGGCTACAATGGGTTTCCGTCCGCTGCCGGAGTTGCCCGATGACCAATCCCGCTCCGTTGCGCCGCTCGCGCACGAACCGCATGATCGGCGGTGTCGTCGGCGGTCTCGCCGAGCATTTCGGTTTCAGCCCGAACGGCCTGCGTGTCATCTACGTGCTGGTGTCGATTCTTTCGGCGGCGTTTCCGGGCATCCTGGTCTATCTGATCCTGTGGTTGCTGATCCCCGCGGAAGACTAGCGGGTCGCCATCGACGTTGCAGGCACCCCATCGGTTCAGGCGCAGACCGTCCCTGACGTGCCGCAGTGGCATCGTTGCGTGGCATCCTAGCCGCATGGCCGGCCGCATTCCCGATTCCTTCATCGATGATCTGCTTGCGCGCGTCGATATCGTCGATGTGGTGCAGGAGCGCGTGCCGCTGAAGAAATCCGGGCGCGATTTCTCGGCGCGCTGTCCGTTCCACGACGAGCGCTCGCCCTCGTTCACGGTCAGCCCGACCAAGCAGTTCTACCACTGCTTCGGGTGTGGCGCACATGGCAGCGCAATCAAGTTCCTGATGGAATACGACCGCCTCGAATTTCCCGATGCGGTCGAGGAACTGGCTGCGCGTGTCGGCGTCAAGGTGCCGCATGAAGGCGGTGGACGACAGG
>JBAUWF010000039.1:0-2471 GCA_049583635.1 Rhodanobacteraceae bacterium | reverse complement strand
CGCGCTGCACGATGCCCAGCACCGGGCCGATGGCGTCGGGCTTGCTGGCGAACAGCAAGCGCAACGGATACGGAAAGCTCAGCACCCACTGCCGCACCGGCCGCGCACCGAACACCTCCTCCACCAGATGCCGCGCACTCTCGGCCATGCGCAGCGCGCCGCAGCTCGGACAGATGCCGCGCTTCTTGCAGGAGAACGCCACCAGCCGTTCGGCATGGCACTGCCTGCACACCACGCGCAGGAAGCCGTGTTCGAGCACGCCACAACGCAGGTATCCCTCGAACTCCTCGCGCACGTATGCAGGCACGCAGCGGTCTTCCGACTCAAGGCGCGCAATGAAATCCGGGTAGTGCGCCTGCACCAGCTCGTACAGCAGCGTGCGCTCCGGCGCGTGCCGGCCAATGCACGTCTCCAGCCCCGGAAAACACGAAGCCCGGCACAAGGCCGGGCTTCGCAGTCAGGCTTGCCGGAGGCCGCGGCTTAAAAATCCATGCCGCCCATGCCGCCCATACCACCCATGCCGCCGCCACCGCCGCCACCGCCGCCGTGGTTGTGCTCTTCCTTCTTCGGCGCCTCGGCGACCATCGCCTCGGTGGTGACCATGAGGCCGGCAATCGACGCGGCGTTCTGCAACGCGGTGCGGGTAACCTTGGTCGGATCGAGAATGCCCATCTCGACCATGTCGCCGTATTCGCCGTTCTGCGCGTTGTAGCCGTAGTTGCCCTTGCCGTCGGAGACCTTGTGCAAAACCACGCTCGGCTCGTCTCCGGAATTGGCGACGATCTCGCGCAGCGGCGCTTCCATTGCGCGCCGGGCGATCTGGATGCCGTGGTTCTGGTCCTCGTTGTCGCCCTTGAGCTTGGCGAGGCCGGCCAGTGCGCGGATCAGCGCGACGCCACCGCCCGGGACCACGCCTTCCTCGACGGCCGCACGTGTGGCGTGCAGGGCGTCTTCGACGCGTGCCTTCTTTTCCTTCATCTCGACTTCGGTCGCGGCGCCAACCTTGATCACCGCCACGCCGCCGGCGAGCTTGGCCACGCGCTCCTGCAGTTTTTCGCGATCGTAGTCGGACGAGGTCTCCTCGATCTGCGCCTTGATCTGCTTGATGCGCGACTGAATCGCCGAGGCTTCACCGGCGCCGTCGATCAGTGTGGTGTTTTCCTTGGTGATGACGACCTTCTTGGCGCGGCCAAGATCGGTCAGCGCTGCCTTTTCGAGCTGCAGGCCGACTTCCTCGGAAATCACCTGGCCGCCGGTCAGGATCGCCATGTCCTCAAGCATCGCCTTGCGACGATCGCCGAAGCCCGGCGCCTTGACGCCACACACCTTGACGATGCCGCGAATGGTATTGACCACGAGCGTCGCGAGCGCTTCGCCCTCGACTTCCTCGGCGACGATCAGCAGCGGCTTGCCGGACTTGGCCACGCCCTCGAGGATCGGCAACAGATCACGAACGTTCGAGACCTTCTTGTCGTGCAGCAGGATGTAGGGATCTTCCAGTTCGACCTGCATCGACTGCTGGTTGTTGATGAAGTACGGCGAAAGATAGCCGCGGTCGAACTGCATGCCCTCGACGACGTCGAGCTCATTGTCCAGACCCGAGCCTTCCTCGACCGTGATCACGCCTTCCTTGCCAACCTTGTCCATCGCCTCGGCAATGAGCTTGCCGATCAACTGGTCGCCATTGGCCGAGATCGTGCCGACCTGCGCGATCGACTTCGAATCGGCCGACGGCTTGGACAGTTTCTTCAACTCATCGACCGCGGCGATTACGGCCTTGTCGATGCCGCGCTTGAGATCCATCGGGTTCATGCCGGCGGCGACCGCCTTGAGACCATCGCGGATCATCGCCTGCGCGAGCACAGTCGCAGTGGTGGTGCCGTCGCCGGCGACGTCGGAGGTCTTGGAGGCGACTTCCTTGACCATCTGCGCGCCCATGTTCTCGAACTTGTCGGAAAGCTCGATCTCCTTGGCCACCGAGACGCCGTCCTTGGTCACCGTGGGGGCGCCGAAGCTCTTCTCCAGCACCACGTTGCGGCCCTTCGGGCCCAGGGTGACCTTCACGGCGTTGGCCAGGACGTTGACACCCTTGATCATGCGCGCACGCGCGTCGTCGGAAAACCGGACTTCTTTCGCTGCCATGGTGTTAATCCTCAAATTCTGTCGGGGGTTGTTGCTGGGTCCGGGGCTGTGCCATTGGCCTGCCGGAACGCTTTAGAACGGGATCGCAAAGACATCCCTGTCGCATCGGTCCCACCCCGCTCCCTGCGGGGCGTTCGAGCGGCTGCGTCTGTCCACTGGACAAACCGTCCGCTCTCACCCTTCGATCACGCCCATGATGTCTTCTTCGCGCATCACCAGCAGCTCGTCGCCGCCGAGCTTCACTTCCGTGCCCGAGTACTTGCCGAACAGCACCCGGTCGCCCACCTTCACGTCCAGCGCGCGCACCTCGCCGTTGTCCAGCTTCTTAC
>JBAUWF010000038.1:0-33188 GCA_049583635.1 Rhodanobacteraceae bacterium | reverse complement strand
GCAGTAGCAACGGGTCAGACCCACCCGGGGAGAACCTGACTAACCAGACGGACGTCCAAACGTGTTCGGCCGATCCCCGGACACCGACGACACCGATGAACGAGAGAGGTCTCCGGGCGCGGTTTATACCCTGGTCCGCATCAGCACCACCGATGCAACAAGACCGTTTACGGAAATGCAGTCTGACAATCGTTGAACACTGCACCGCACTGACACGTACGACGCACCAACGAGGACAATACGATGATCAGCAAACGCCTCAAAGCTCAAGGCAAGAGCGTCAAGCGGGCGATATTGACGGGAAGTCTCTTACGGAGGGGTTAGGCGCCTTCGTAGATGACCTCACGCCAGCGAGCGACAACCTCCTCCAAGACCGGCAGGAACACCCCTTTGGATCCATCCCTTCGCGTGTAGACGACATGCGTGGCCCGTTCTTCCCCGTCAGAGAGTTCTTCAGCAACCGCAGCGAGTTCGCAGTCTCCGGCGAATTCGAGTCCGGTTTGAATGATCGAATTGGCCCCCGTGTCGCCACACGGCTTCGATGAGCCAGACTGATGCTTCCATCTGGACACGGGCTCACGAAAGGAGTCCGCCATGCATGCTACGCCCAAATCCGCAGCTGCTTCCACGGTCGCAATCGACTTGGCCAAAGATGTGTTCGAACTCGCGTTCGCCGATGCCAATGCGCATATCGTCGAGCGACGCCCGCGCCGGTTCGATGAAGTTCGGCGCCACTTGCGCTTGAATCACTGCAGCTTGGGCACCGGGCAGGCGGATCCGGGCTGGATTCGCCGATTCATCCTTGCGAACGCGCTTGTTCAATCGCAGTGGGCACGGGTTTCGTCAGCCCGCTCGATGGATGAATCCTGACGTTGCCTGGGGCGGGTTCATCGTGGCGGCAGGCGAAGGCGTTCGCGCGAAGTGAGGCCGGTGCGTCAGTTCAGGCGGGTCTGGAACAGCTTGTAGATGCGCTTGTATTCGTCGAGCCACGAATCGGCGTGCTCGAAGCCGTGGCGTTCCATCGGAAACGGCGCGATCGTGAAGTTGTCCTTGTGCAGTTCGATGAGCTTCTGGTACAGGCGCACCGAATCCTCGAACAGCACGTTGTCGTCGATCATGCCGTGGCAGATCAGCAGCGCGCCTTTCAGGCCATCGGCGAATTCGATCGGCGAGGAGCGGCGATAGGCGATCGGATCGATTTGCGGATCGTTGAGGATGTCCGACGTGTAGCCGTCGTTGTATTGCGTCCAGTCGGTGACCGGACGCAGTGCCGCGCCGGCCGCGAAATCGTCCGGCGCGCGGAACATCGCCATCAGGCTCATGAAGCCGCCGTACGATCCGCCGTAGACGCCGACGCGCTTCGGATCGACCGACCAGTGCTTGACCAGCCAGGCCTTGCCGTCGAGAAGATCCTCGAGTTCGGGATGCCCCATGTTGCGGTAGATCGCGTCGCGCCACGCGCGCCCGTAGCCTTCGCTCGCGCGGTAGTCCATGTCGAGCACGATGTAGCCGTGTTCGGTCAGCATGTTGTTGAACATCTGCTCGCGGAAATAGTACGGCCAGTAATGGTGCGTGTTCTGTGTGTAGCCGGCGCCGTGGATGAACAGCACAGCGGGATATTTCCTCGCTGGATCGAAGTTGGTGGGCTTGTAGAACTTCGCGTAGATCGGCCGGTCGACGTGCGTCGACGGCACCTTGACGATGTCGAGCGCAGGCCAGGTGAGCGCCTTGTACTCGGCCGTGCGCGTATCGGTGAGATCGCGCAGCGTACCCGAGCCGTCGGCCGCGACGAGGCCGATCTGCGGCGGCACATAGGCCGACGAGTGCAGCACCAGCAATTGCGATCCATCCGGGGAGACGGCGAATTCCTCCATGCCCTTGAGCTGCGTGATGCGTTCGAGCTTGCCGCCGCCGACCGCGACGCGGTACGCATCGTAGCTGGTCGGATCGCCGACATTGGCGCGCAGGTAGAACCAGCGCCCGTCGGGCGACAGCGCCGGGTGCGAGACCTCGAAGGTGCCGGAAGTCAGCGCGTTCGCCTTGCCGCCGGGCGCCATCGCATAGAGCTGCGAGTAGCCGGTTTGCTCCGACAGATACCACAGCGTGCGGTCGTCGCGCTCCCAGCCGAAATCGTTGAAGTTCCAGTTGATCCAGGCCGGATCGGTCAGGCGATTTTGGGGTTGGAGTTTCGCGTGCGCGAAATCCACGGTCGCGATCCAGCGATCCTTGTTGTCGATGCTGCGCAGCTCGACCGCGACCGCGGACCCGTCGCGCGTCCATTTGGCGCCGCGCACTTCGAGCGCTCGCTCGCCGGGAGCCTCGGACTTGTCGGCCTGTTCGTGATGTCGGTGTTGTTTGTGTTTCGCCGATTTGCCGTGCGCGTCGCCGCCGGCGGCGTCGTGGTCCTTGTCGCCGCCGGCATGATCGTCCTTGTCGTCGTCGCCGTACTTTCGTCCCGCGGCTTTCGCGGCCTTGGCGTTCTCCTCGCGCACGGCCTTGAGCGGATCGTCGTGGATACCGGGCAGATCGGCGAACGGCAATATGTGCTGCTCGTGCTTCGCGAGGTCGAGCAACCAGAGCTTGTTCGGCGCCGAGTCATTGCGCCCGACGCGCGTGCGAGCATCCTCCTGTTTCTCGTAGCCGGATTCGGTGACGAAGTGCTGGATCTTGCCGACGCGGCCCTTGTCGTAGCCCTTGGGTTTGGTCACCACCAGCAGCCAGTGCGCATCGGGCGACAGCGAGGTGTGCTCGATGACGACGTCGTCGCCGAGATAGAACGGCAGCGGCGGGCGCGTCGGGTCGGCTTTCCGGAACGCCTCGTCGTGCTTCTTCTTCGCCTCGCGGTCGGCCTTGATGTCGCGCAGCGTCGAGAACAGATCGAGCTGCAGGCGGCCGAGCGCGTCGGGCTTCTTGTCCTCGGGGTCCTTTTTCGCTTTCACGATTGCGGCGGCGCCGCTGACTGCGCCGTCGATCGAGTAGGAAAACCATTGCTGGTCGCGGCGGAACTGCACCGCGCGCCCATCGGCGGAGAACTGCGGATCGGCCTCGGCTTCGGTCGTGCGCGTGATCTGGGTCAGGCGGCCGCTCGCGACATCGCGCATGAACACGTCGCCGTTGCGCACGAAGACCGCACGTGAGCGGCTGCGATCGAATACCGCATGCGGTCCGTCGGCGTTCGCCATAGCGACCGGATCGACCAGCGTATCGGCGCCGCTTGCAGCATCTACGCGGTGCAGATCGCGAATCGATGTGCCTTTTTCCTTCACCCGGTAATAAGCCGAATGCCCATCGACGCTCCAGTACGGATGCTCGACCGGCGGCCCGATCCAGTCCGGATCGGCCATCGCCTGCTGCAGGGTGATGGCGTGCACGGGTGCGGCGGCGAGCGTGAGCAGGGCGACGAGGCCGACAACGGACGCGCGGGTCATGCGATATCTCCGGATGTGGATGGCAGGCCATCAAGCATAGCTGGCAACGCGTGCGCCGCATCGGGCCGAAAGTCAGCATTGCCGCGACTTGCACCTGGTCCAACGGATGATGCGGCAAACGCTCATGCATGCCGCGGAGCGCGTCGCCACCGCTACGCGATCAAGTGACGTTTGCGCAGATCGTTGATGACCATCTCGGCCGATTGTTCGGCGCTGCAATTGGCGGTGTTCACACGCAACTCCGGATTTTCCGGCGCCTCATACGGCGAGTCGATGCCGGTGAAGTTCTTCAATTCGCCGCGACGGGCCTTGCGGTACAGCCCTTTCGCGTCACGCTGCTCGGCCACGGCGAGCGGCGTGTCGACATGGATTTCGATGAACTCCCCGTCGCCCAGCGATCGCCGCGCCATGTCCCGCTCGGAGCGGAACGGCGAGATGAAGGCGGTCAGCACGATCAGGCCCGCATCCACCATCAGTTTGGACACTTCGATCACGCGGCGGATGTTCTCCACGCGGTCCGCTTCGGTGAAGCCGAGGTCCTTGGTGAGCCCGTGGCGCAGGTTGTCGCCATCGAGCAGATATGAGTGCCGTCCCATCGCATACAGTTTCTTCTCGACCAGATTGGCGATCGTCGACTTGCCCGCGCCGGACAGCCCGGTGAACCACAGTACGACCGGCCGCTGGCCCTTTTGCCGGGCGCGCGCCGCCTTGTTCACGTCCAGATGCTGCAGATGAATGTTGTGGGCGCGGCGCAGCGCGAAATGCAGCATGCCGGCGCCAACCGTCTGATTGGTCATGCGGTCGATCAGGATGAAGCCGCCGGTATCCCGATTGCTCGTGTAGGGTTCGAAGGCCACCGGCCGGTCGAGGGCGATGTTGCAGACGCCGATCTCGTTCAGGTCGAATGTTTTTGCCGCCAGTTGCTCGAGCGTGTTGACGTTGATCTTGTACTTGAGTTCGGTGACGGCCGCGCTGGTCGTGCGGGTGCCGAGCTTGAGCAGATAGGAGCGTTCGGGCAGCAACGGTTCGTCGGCCATCCATACAATCGTCGCCTCGAACTGATCGGCGACCTCGACCGGCGATTCGACCGCCGAGATCATGTCGCCACGCGAAATGTCGATCTCGTCGACGAGCGTGAGGGTGACCGATTGTCCGGTCACCGCGATCGGCAGATCGCGGTTGGCGGTGACGATGCGCGCGATCCGGCTTTCGCGCCCCGATGGCTGGACGCGAATCCGGTCACCCGGCTTTACGACGCCGCTCGAAACGGTGCCGGAATAACCGCGAAAGTCGGGATTCGGGCGATTGACCCACTGCACCGGGAACCGCAGCGCCGCGGTTCGCAGGCGTGTCGCGTCAATCTCGACATTGTCGAGATAGCTCATCAGCGGCGGCCCGCGATACCACGGCATGTTGTCGCCGGGGTCCAGCACGTTGTCGCCGCGCAGGGCGGACAGCGGCATTGCGGTGATGTCCTCGAGTCCGATACGGCGCGCGAACTCGCGGTATTCCGTTTCAATGTCGCTGAACACCTGTTCGGAGTAATCGACCAGGTCCATCTTGTTGACGGCAAGCACTACCTTGCGAATGCCGATCAACGAGACCAGATAGCTGTGTCGCCGGGTTTGCGTCAGCACGCCCTTGCGCGCATCCACCAGTACCAGCGCGACATCGGCCGTGGATGCTCCGGTGATCATGTTGCGTGTGTACTGCTCGTGGCCCGGTGTGTCGGCGACGATGAACTTGCGCTTTCCGCTCGAGAAGAAACGGTAGGCGACATCGATCGTGATGCCCTGCTCGCGTTCGGCCGCAAGACCATCGACCAGCAGGGCAAAGTCGATGTCATCGCCTTGCGTACCCCATTGTCTGGAATCGGCCTGTACGGCTGCGAGCTGGTCCTCGAACAACAGCTTCGAGTCGTACAGCAGCCGGCCGATCAGCGTGCTCTTGCCGTCGTCGACGCTGCCGCAGGTGATGAAGCGCAGGAGCGTCTTCTGCTCGTGCTCGCGCAGGCAGCGCTCGATGTCGGTGGTGATCAGGTTGGGAACTTGGCTCATGGATGCAATCCTAGAAATACCCTTCCTGCTTCTTTATCTCCATTGACGCAGAGACATCGTGGTCGATGACGCGACCCTGACGCTCCGATGTTCGCGCAAGCAGCATTTCCTGAATGATGGCCGGCAGCGTATCGGCGTCGGACTCGATCGCGCCGGTCAACGGGTAGCAGCCGAGTGTGCGAAAACGCACCTTCTTCATCGTCGGTGTCTCGCGCGGGCGCAACGGCAGGCGCTCGTCGTCGACCATGATCAACATGCCGTCGCGTTCCACCACCGGACGCTCGGCCGCGAAATAGAGCGGCACGATCGGAATCTTTTCGAGATGGATGTACTGCCAGATATCGAGCTCGGTCCAGTTGGAGAGCGGAAACACGCGGATCGATTCGCCTTCGTGCTTGCGCGCGTTGTACAGGTGCCACAATTCCGGCCGCTGGCTTTTCGGGTCCCAGCGGTGTTGCGCATTGCGGAACGAGAAAATGCGTTCCTTGGCGCGCGATTTTTCCTCGTCGCGGCGCGCGCCGCCGAAGGCGGCGTCGAAGCCGTAGTGATCGAGTGCCTGCTTGAGCCCCTGCGTCTTCCACATGTCGGTATGAATCTGCGATCCATGGGTGAACGGGTTGATGCCGAGCGCCTTCGCTTCCGGATTCTGGTAAACCAGCAGCTCCATGGTCGATTCGTTGGCGACACGCTCGCGCATCTCGTACATCGCACGGAACTTCCAGGTCGTATCGACGTGCAACAACGGAAACGGCGGTCTGGACGGAAAGAACGCCTTGGTCGCGACATGCAGCATCACCGCGCTGTCCTTGCCGATCGAATACAGCATTACCGGCTTGGCGCACTCGGCGACGACTTCGCGCATGATGTTGATGCTCTCGGCCTCGAGCTGCTCGAGATGGGTCAGCTTTGCCGGAGCCTTCGCCGCCGACTTCGCCGTAGCAACTCCGGCCGCTGCAGGGCTGCGAGCGTCCGGCTGCTTCATGACAGGCATTCCGTGCGAGGTCCGACGGGTTCGGTGAACGAGCCTGGAGCCGTTCGCATCCTCGCCAGTACTGCCTGCCGGTGCGGCGGACGGAGCGGACGCGACCCGTGCAGTGATCCGGTCGGCCGGAACGGTGCATGTGCATGTCGTAGTGCGTCGATATTGCAGTTCATCTTGTCACCGTCGAATACTTGTGCTTGCTGCCTCATTCCGGACTGCCTCGGTAATTCCTGAGCGTTGCGCCGGAGTTGGCCCCCTGCCACGCATGTTCCGAGCATAGCGAACTTGCAATGCGCAGGCGCGCCGACAACACAAGTATGTCACCTGCGCTCGTCACACTCCGAATCGCGGGCAACAGTCGAAGCCCCGACGGGTGGCAGGCCGCTTGGCAAACGCGTCAACATCGGGCAGCCTTGCCGACTCGCCGGTGGTCACGCGTTTGCCATGCCCTTGTCCTGCGTAGAGATCGAAACCACGCCGCATCCGACCCACGCCGTGATCTGGCTGCACGGTCTTGGTGCCGACGGCCATGACTTCGAACCAATCGTGCCGCAACTGGTCGCCCCTTCATGGCCGCCACTGCGTTTCGTGTTTCCGCACGCGCCCGTGCGTTCGGTCACGATCAATGGCGGCGCGCGCATGCGCGCCTGGTATGACATCGCCGGTGCCGATATCGCCGCGAGGCAGGACGCCGATGGCGTGCGTGCGTCGATCGGCCTGATCGACGAACTGATCGCGCGCGAAGGCACGCGCGGCATCGGCAGCGATCAGGTACTGCTGGCCGGATTTTCCCAAGGTGGTGCGATTGCACTCGCCGCCGGATTGCGTCATGCGACGCGGCTGGCCGGCGTGATCGCGTTGTCCAGTTATCTGCCGCTGCATGAAACAACCGCAAGCGAGTGCGCCGCCGCCAACGCCGACTTGCCGATCTTCATGGGCCACGGCAGCCATGATCCGGTGGTGCCGGAATCGCTCGGCGAGCTGAGTCGTGATGTGCTGCGCGGTCTTGGCCACGACGTCGAGTGGCACAGCTACGCGATGGCGCATCAGGTTTGCGCTGAGGAAGTTGCCGACCTGCGCGTTTGGCTGGGTTCACATCTGGTGGCTACCCGGCGTTGATCATCAGCCTTGTTTGTTTCGCCGACACACTCGCAGCAAACTGTTGGTGAATTTCCACGGGAGATAGACATGCAATGGTTTGCACTCTGCGTCGCGGCACTGCTGGCGCTGACTCCAGGTCCGACGGCCGCGACCACGATACTGGTCAACGCGCGCATCCACACCATGGATCCGCAGCATCCCGCTGCGGCGGCAATGGTATGGGATGAAAGCGGCAAGCTCATCGCCGTTGGCGATGCGCATGCGCTGCAACGACAGTACGGCGATGCCCGCCGTGTCGATGCCGGCGGTGCCGCCGTGGTCCCCGGACTGATCGATGCGCATGGCCACATGCTCGGTCTTGGCATGTTCCTGACCCAGGCCAATCTGGTCGGAGCCGTTTCCAAGGCGGACGCACTGGCGCGTCTTGGGAAATTCGCGGCGCACCTTGCCAACGGCGCGTGGTTGATCGGCAACGGCTGGGACCAGAACGACTGGCCCGACAAACATTTTCCGACAGCCGCCGACCTCGACACCGCATTTCCCGATCGGCCGGTGTTCCTCAACCGCATCGACGGCCATGCGGCGTGGGTCAACAGTGTCGCGATGAAGCACGCAAAGAAATCGCTGGATGGCGACTGGCAGCCCGACGGCGGGCATATCGAACGCGTCGACGGCAAGGCCACGGGCGTGCTGATCGACGGCGCGGTCAGCCTGGTCGCGCAGGCAATTCCGCCAATGAGCGACGCGCACAAGCGCGCAGCCTACAAGGCGGCATTCGCCGACGTGATTGCCGATGGCCTGACTGGCGTCGGCGACGCCCGCATCGATCTTGCGGATTTCCGGATCCTGCAGGCGATGGATCAGGCCGGCGAGATTCCGCTGCGCTTGTACGAGTTCGCATACGGCGCACCGGCACTGGACTGGCTGTGCGCCCAGGGCGGGCACTGGACCGACGGCACCGGCCATCTGCGGATGCGCACGCTGAAGCTGTTCATGGATGGCGCCCTCGGAAGTCGCGGCGCTGCGCTGCTGGCCGACTACAGCGACGATCCGGGCAATCGCGGCCTGTTCGTCACCTCGCCGGCGGATTATCTGGCGGCCGTGCGCAAGGCGCACGGCTGCGGAATCCAGGTCGCCACGCACGCAATCGGCGATCGCGCGAACCGCCATGTGCTTGACGTGTACGCGAAGGTTCTCGGCAACGACGCGACGACGACCGACCATCGCTGGCGCATCGAGCATGCGCAGATCGTCGCACTGCCCGATATTTCGCGCTTCGCGAGCCTGCATCTTATTGCATCGATGCAGCCGACCCACGCCACCTCGGACATGCCGTGGGCAGAGCGGCGTCTGGGCAAGGACCGCCTCAAAGGGGCCTATGCGTGGCAACGCTTCATTCACGCCGGCGTGCCGCTCGCTTTCGGGTCGGATTTTCCGGTCGAAAGCCCGAATCCGATGCTCGGCATCTATGCTGCGGTCACGCGCCAGGATCTCGAGGGCCAGCCGCCGGGCGGCTGGTTGCCGGATCAGCGCGTGAGCCGTCAACAGGCGCTGGAGGGATTCACCACCGGCGCCGCCTACGCGCAGTTCATGGAAAACGAAGTCGCTATGCTCAAGCCCGGGTTGCGCGCCGATTTCGTGATCCTCGACGCCGATCCGATGCAGGGCCCGGCACGTGGCATCGCGGACATCAAGCCACTCAGTACCTGGGTCGACGGCAAGCCGATTTACCGCGCACGCAGTCGCTCCGCAACCCGGGTCGCGGACTGATCGATGTATACGGCCGCGCAAGCGGCTACCATCGAGACCGGGAGGATCGCCCATGAGCGAAACCGAAGCGCGTCGCTGGCTGCCCGAGTTCTGCACGTTGCCGACCCTGTTTGCGGTGATGGTGGTCGCCGAACTGGTGGCGCTGGTTGTCGTGCTGACATCGCCATCGACCGCAGTTGCCTGGTGGGGGCGTCTGGGTGTTACCAGCGTATTCGTGCAATGGTTGGCGCTGCTCGATGTCGTGCTGTTGTGCTCGTTGCGCGAGACGCTGGAGCGTGTGTCGGCGCGCACGGGATTTGCGCTTGCCTGGTTGTGTGCCGTCATCGGCACCGCACTCGGCAGCGCGGTCGTGCATTCGATGGACCGTGCGCTGCGGCTGGGCATGACCGTGCCGATCGGGCAGGGGACGCGTTTCGTCTTCGGCAATGCGGCGATCTGCGCACTGATTGCGGCCGCGCTGCTGCGTTATCTGTATGTGCAGGACCGCTGGCGCGAGCGCGTGCGCGCTGCGGCCAAGGCGCAGGTCGATGCGTTGCAGGCGCGCATTCGGCCACATTTTCTGTTCAACAGCATGAATACGATCGCAAGCCTGATCCGTGTGCGCCCGGCCGAAGCCGAACGTGCAGTGCTCGATCTGGCTGACCTGTTTCGCGCGGCACTCGGCGCCGACGACAGCATCGGCACAGTCGGCGAGGAGCTCGACCTGATCGAAAACTACCTGCGCATCGAAGGCCTGCGTCTCGGCGCAAGGCTGCATACGCAGATCGACGTCGGAACACTGCCACGCGATCTGCCCATGCCACGCCTGTTGTTGCAACCGCTGGTCGAAAATGCCGTTTATCACGGCGTTCAGGCGCTGCCGGAAGGCGGCACGATCCGCATCGTCGGTACCTGCACCGGCGGCGTCGTCGAGATCAGCGTTTCCAACCCGGTGCCGGCGAATGCGGTGCCGACGCGTCATGGCTTGGCACTCGCCAACATCCAAGGGCGCATTGGCTACCATTTTGGCGAGCGTGCCGAGTTGCACATAGACCCGGCTGCGGACCGGTATACGGTGACATTGCGGCTGCCCGCGGACGAGCCGGGCAAGTGAGGCGAGGATCCGGTGCGCGTGCTCATAGTCGATGACGAAGCGCCGGCGCGCGCGCGCCTTGGCGCACTGCTCGCCGAGATCGGCGACATCGACGTCGTCGGCGAGGCCGACAACGGCATCGCCGCGCTGGACGTCGCCGCGCGGGTCAATCCGGATCTGTTGTTGCTCGATATCCGCATGCCGGGCATGGACGGTCTGGAAACGGCGCGGCACCTGGGCGCATTCGATTCGCCGCCGGCGATCATCTTCTGCACGGCATTTGACGACCACGCGCTGGCCGCGTTCGACGCCAATGCGATCGACTACGTCGTCAAACCCATTCGCCTAGAACGTTTGCAGACCGCACTTGCCAAAGTGCGCATGCCGGATAACTCGGCGTTGCGGGCTGGACAACAGGGTGCGGCGATGCAACGCCGCAGTCACCTGTGCGCGCGTTTGCGCGGAAATCTGGTTCTGGTGCCGATCGACGACATCGACTATCTGGTCGCCGGGGATCGCTACGTCGCCGTGCACCACCGCAAGGGTGAATTGCTGATCGAGGAGTCGTTGAAGGCGCTTGAGCAGGAGTTTGACGAGCGCTTGGTGCGCATTCACCGCAACTGTCTGGTCGCGCGCGCGCGCCTGGCCGGACTCCAGCGTGATGGTGATGGTCGCATGGTCGCCCGCATCGTGGATCGTATCGAAACGCTCGAGGTGAGTCGGCGCGCCTTGCCCGCGTTGCGCCGGCTGGTGCGGGGCTTGTAGCGAGCGCCATCGGCATGGCTGCGAGTCATCGCGGCAGCCGTTGTCGTGCTGTTCGCGGCAACGAGGACTCCCGCGCGGCTGCTAAGCTTGCCGCTTTCGGACATGTGTAAGCCGATGGAACCCCGATCGTTGCGCATCGCTACGCGCCGCAGTGCACTCGCGTTGTGGCAGGCGGAACATGTTGCCGCGCGACTGCGCGCCGCGCACACCAGACTCGAGGTGGAACTGGTCACGATGACGACGCGCGGCGACGAGACGCTCGATCGGCCACTGGCCGAGATCGGCGGCAAGGGCTTGTTTCTCAAGGAACTCGAACTCGCCTTGATCGAGGATCGCGCCGACATCGCCGTGCATTCGTTCAAGGACGTCCCGATGGATCTCGAGCCCGGCTTCGCGATCGGCGCGGTCATGGAGCGCGCCGATGCGGCCGACGCATTCGTCAGCGTGAACCATATGCGCCTTGCTGATTTGCCGCACGGTGCGCGAGTGGGTACCTCGTCGTTGCGTCGTCAGGCGCAATTGCGCGCTGCGCGTCCGGATCTGACGCTGCTCGATCTGCGCGGCAACGTCAACACGCGCTTGGCCAAACTCGATGCCGGCGACTACGACGCGATTGTTCTCGCCTGCGCCGGGCTCGATCGCCTGGGCCTCGGGGCCCGCGTCAGCGCGCGATTGGCACCGCCGGAGTGGTTGCCGGCAGTCGCGCAAGGTGCCATCGCGGTGGAAATGCGAGCGGGTGAAAATGCGACCGTCGAGCTGCTGCGTCCGCTCGATGATGCCGACACGCATCGCTGCACCGCCGCCGAGCGCGCGATGACGCGGCAACTGCACGGCAATTGCGATGTACCGATAGCGGGGTATTGCATCGATACCGAGATCGGTCTTGCGCTGTGGGGCCTGGTCGGGGACGCCGCGAGCGGCAGGCTGGTGCGCGCCGATGCCCAAGGCAGCTCCGACGATCCGGGCGGGCTGGGCCGTGACGTGGCCGAACAGCTGCTCGCGCTCGGTGCCGGTGCGATGTTGCCGGGAGTCTGACCGCGTGCGCGGTCAGTACTTTCTCGGCGGTGAGCATGCGCTCGGATGGATGTGCTTCGCTTCGCTTCTCGCCGCCGACGGCCGCGATACTAGGCACCGCGTACGGCGCTTCATCAAAAGCTGCTTAGACCTGCCTGCTGTTGGGACCCGCCTATGGTGGCGGACGAAAAGGCCCGCAGGGTCGGCGCGAGGGATCGCGCCGATTCCGCCTTCCAGGCTACGGATGGCCTGTCGGTGCAAACCGGCCGCCGCCACCCGATGCGATGTCGGGCGAATGCCGTTTGATGGCACAACAATCTCGTTTCAGTTGCGGTTGTAGTACGCCATCACCACGTGCTTCGCTTCGGCGAAGAACAGCCAGCGCTGGATGAATACGCCGGCCAGCGCGCAAATGGCGGCGACCAGCGCCACCCAGGGTGCTGCGCGTGGCGCCAATGCAGTTGCGCCGAGGGCGAGTATCGGCGCAAGGAACAGCAGATAGCGGGTGAGCATACGCAGTGCGGTGACATGACGCCGGGCGAGTACGAAACCCATTTCTCGCAGCAGATAATTTTCCTCGGTGGCGGGTGCCTCGAATGAGCGCGTCTGGCCGCAGCGCTCGAGTCCGGTCGCGTGGCCGGTCGTGATTTGCGGCATGCATTCCACAGCATGCCAATAGGCTCGCTGCACCAGCGCGGTTGCGACGACGACGACGGCGAGTGCGAACAACCACATCCAGTCAAGCACGTTCGTGGGCGCGTGCCGACTTCGCAGTGCCCACAGACAAAGGCCGCCGGTTTCCAGCGCGATGAGCGCATACAAAGGCCACACACGAGCATCCTGCCAGGCGCGCACGGTCTTGAGTGACGAATAGATGCGCGAGGTGCAGAACACCGCTGATGCGGCAAGCACGGCGAGCCCGAGGAAGCCGAGTCGTATCGACACCGAATCGTGAGTTTTCGACTTTGCCAGCGCGAGCAACACCACGACCGGTACGCAGGCGAGCGCGGCGACGCCTTCGCGCGACAACCATGAGCTTCGCCATTGGCCGAGCGCACGCCAGGCACGCAGCGGTTTGCCGAGATGAGCAACGGAGGCCAGCAGGCCTGCCGAGGTCAATGCCAATCCGAGCGCGAGCGGTACCAGCAGCGCACTGCGGCCGGGAGGGAAAACG
Organism: Rhodanobacteraceae bacterium; assembly: GCA_049583635.1. Classification (GTDB taxonomy): domain Bacteria; phylum Pseudomonadota; class Gammaproteobacteria; order Xanthomonadales; family Rhodanobacteraceae; genus Dokdonella_A. Next base: position 19,825 of record JBAUWF010000038.1, on the reverse strand, counting down.
CCCAGCGCGACCGCAGCACCGATCAGGAACCAAAGACCATAGCCGGCGCCGGAGAGGCTCGTGAACAGCACGATTGACAGCGTCGGGCGCATCGGATTCAGCGCGTCAACGCGCGGTCGAGCCAGCGCAACACGCCGGGCAACTTGTCGGCGTTGAACGGCTCTGACGCCGGTGTCGGTGCGCTTGCGGCGGGTGCGCCATCGCGACGCGGGCGTGGCGGCAGGTAGCGATTGACCGGCGCGTAGCCGAACTCCGGCATCAGCGCGTAGCCGCCGCGATCGGCGACCAGGGTCGAGATGTCGGAAGCAGGATCGCCGAGGTCACCGAAGTGGCGCGCGCGCGTCGGACAGGCGGCGACGCAGGCCGGCTGGCGGTCGGCCGGATCGAGCGTTTCGTTGTAGATGCGATCGACGCACAAGGTGCATTTCTGCATGACGCCGTGATCCTCGCTGAACTCGCGGGCCCCGTAAGGACACGCCCACGCGCACAACTGGCAGCCGATGCACTTGTCCGCAGCGACCAGCACGATACCGTCTTCGGCCCGTTTGTAGCTCGCGCCGGTCGGACACACGGTGACGCAATCGGGTGTTTCGCAGTGCAGACACGAGCGCGGGAAGTGCATCGTAAGCGCGTGCGAAGCCGGACGCGAAGAGACCTCCGCGCTCTCACCCGCAGCTGTCGTTTCGTTCGGTTCCACTTCGTAGCTGTGCACGCGGTTGAACCAGACGCCGTCGGGTTTCGCCCCCAGCGGATCGCTGTCGAGCAGCGGGCCGAACTGGCCACCATCGTTCCATTCCTTGCATGCGACTGCGCAGGCGTGGCAGCCGACGCAGGTGTCGAGGTCGATGACCAGACCAAGTTTCTTCGCAGACGGAGCGGGCAGCGAGGTCATGGATGGAACGGCCAGATTTTTGGAATCAGGAACATTGACAGCGCGCAGAACAGAAGAATGAGCGGTATGCCGACCTTCATGAAATCGGTGAATCGATAGCCTCCGGCGTAGTAGACCATGGTGTTGGTCGGATAGCCGACCGGGGTCGCAAACGAAGTGGCCGCCGCGAACGCAACGGCAATGACGAACGGGTGCGGGTCGGCATGCACCGCGTGGGCGACCGAGAACGCGATGCCGACCATCAACACGACCGACGGGTTGTGTCCCATCAATTCGGTCAGCAACGCGGTCAGAAGGTACACCATCGCCAGCGCCGCCAGCGGACCGTGATCGCCGACCACACCCATGCTCGCGTCGACCACCACCTGCGACAGGCCGGTCTTCTCGATCGCGGTGCCGAGTGGCAGGATCGCGCCGAGCAGGATGATGATTTTCCAGTCGATGCCTTCGTAGACGTCCTTGCGACCGAAACATCCGGTCAATGCCATTGCCACCGCTCCGCAGATTGCGGCCATCGGGATCGCCAGCCAATGCAGGGCGGACACCACCACCACGCCGATCATGATCGCGATCGCGACCATCGCGCGCCGCGGTGTGCGGCTGGCGTCCTCACGTTCGCTGAGCACGATGAAGCGATCGTCAGCGCGCAGTTTCGGCATGGTTTTTTCGGTGACCAGCAGCATCAGTACGTCGCCGACCTCAAGGTGCACGCCCTTGATCTTTTCACGCAGAATGTGTCCGCGTCGATGGATCGCCAGCGCGATTGCGTCGTAGTGCCACTGAAAATCGAGCTCGCTGAGCGAGCGGCCTTCGAGCGTACTGGCCGGGGTCACCATGACTTCGGCCAGCACGCGCGCCTTGCGGTCATCCTTGCCGTAGCGATCTTCCGGATCGATCTCGAGATCGGCGCTGTCGCGAAACTCCTCGATCTTTTCCCACTCGCCGCGGATCAGCAGTACGTCGCCAACCTCTATCTTCTGCGAACGCGGCGACCACATGTGCTTGTCGCCGCGCAGCAACTCGAGCGCATAGACGCCGAACTTCTCCCCGAGTTTCGCCTCACCGATGGTTTGATCGACCAGGTCCGAACCTGCCGTGACCTTGAGTTCAGTCACATATTTTCCGATCGGCAGGTCGCTGGCCGGTTCGGTGTTGACCTGACGCGGCAGCAGCCAGCGGCCGATCAGCATGATGTAGACGATCCCGGCGATCGCGAGCAACGCGCCGAGGCCGGTAAACTCGAACACGCCGAAGCCGGGCAGGCCATATTTGCGCGCGAGGCTGTCGGCCAGCAGATTCGACGAGGTGCCTATCAAGGTGCATACACCGCCCATTTGCGCGGCGTAGGCCATCGGCATCAGCACGCGAGCCGGCGAGGTGCCCGAGCGCGCGCAAACGCGCAGCGCGAGCGGCAGGAAGGTCGCGACCAGCGCGATGTTCTTGATGAACGCGCCCATCGGCGCTATCGCGAGCATCAGTGCCAGAGTCAGCAACCAAGGCTGCTTGATTTTCGACAACACACGGCCGAGTGGTTCGAGTACACCGCTGCGCTCGATGCCGAGGCTGAGCGCGAACATGGCTGCGACCGTCACGGTGGCCTCGTTGCTGAATCCGGCCAACGCCTCGTTCGGCGACACGATGCCGAGCACGATCAGCGCGCCGAGCGCGATCAGGGCGACCAGATCGACTCGCAGCTTCTCACTCGCAAACAGCGCCATCGCGCCGACGATGATGACTACGGTTGCCCATGCCTGCCAGGTCATCGGGCGGCTCCGATGCTTTGCGCAGATTCGTCATCAACGCGCTCGACGGCATGTCCCGGAACTTCCGCATCGGCTGCTCGGCGTATGCGCACGCGCAGGTCGAACCACGCCGCCTGCCCGGTCACCGGATCGGCATTGGCGCAGGCAGGCGCGCACCCGGACGCGTTGTTGCGCTCCGGCAGCAACTCGCCGATCAGGTGATTGAGCAGGAAACCCTTGCGATTCTCCGGCGCGTCCGCCGCCAGTTTCCAGGCACCAACGCTCTTGCCGATCGCATTCCAGGTCCACAACGTGCCGGGCGCAGTACCTTGATGGCAGCGCGCCTGTACACGAATCCGCGCGTGCGGCGATTCGAGCCAAATCCAGTCGTCGTCGGCGATGCCGTGCGCCGCTGCGGTATCCGGATGCAGATACAGGAAATTGCGCGCTGCGATCTGGCGCAGCCAGGTGTTCTGCGAACCCCAGGAGTGGTACATGAACATCGGACGCTGGGTAATCGCGTGCAGCGGGTAGTCGGATTGTGAAGAGTCCGCACACGGATGTGCGGTTTTGTCGTGCCCGTCGCCGATGGATCCGCGTGAAGTTCCTGAAGAACCCACGCACGCATGAGCAGTTGTGCCCTGCTCTTCACGGGCGGACACATCCTCGTACCAGAACGGCAGCGGATCGAAATAATGCGCAATCCGCTCGCGCTCGGCGTCCGGCGGCTGCCATTTGCCATGCCCTCGGGCCGCGAGGCGAAAACGTTGCAGGCGCTCCGAATACACCTCCAGCACAATGGCGTCGGTCGATGCGACGAAGCCACGCGACCTGGCCCACTCGAGATAATCGCGATTGGCCATTTTGTAGTAGCGGCCGGCCGCCGGGATTTCATCGCGCCAGCAGCAATCGTTTTCCGCGTAGCGATCCAGTTGTTCGGGATTCGGCGCGCCGATGCCGTGGCCGGATCCGTCCGTTCCGCGCCAGCCTGCCAGCAGGCCGATGCCCGGACTGCGCTGGTGTTCGATCAGATACTGTGGGTAACCGCGCGGATAGATCGCGCGGCCATCGGCATCGACCATGCCGGGCAGACCGAGGCGTGCGCCAAGATCGAGCAGCACGTCCTGAAAAGGACGCACGTCGCGACCGGGCTCGACCACCGGTCGGCGGATTCCATCGACCGCGCCATCGGCATCGGAACTTGGTCGGTCGAGAAGACTCATCGCATCGTGGCGTTCGAGATAGGTAGTGTCGGGAAGAACCAGATCGGCGAACGCGACCATTTCGGACATGTAGGCGTCCGAATAGATGATGTGCGGGATACGATAGTCGCCGTTCGCCGGATCGCGATCGGCCAGCATGCGCCGCGTCTCGCCGGTATTCATCGCCGAGTTCCAGCCCATGTTGGCCATGAACAGGAACAACGTGTCGATCGGATATGGATCGCGCGCCCAGGCATTGCGGATCACCATCTGCATGATGCCGTGCGCAGCCAGTGGATGCTGCCACGAGAAAGCCTTGTCGATGCGTCGCGGCCGGCCGTTCGCATCGATGAGCAGATCCTCCGGGCCGTGTACATAGCCGAGCGGATTGGCATCGAGCGCGCCATTGTCTTTGCGCGACTTGCCCGGGCGGTTCGCCGGAGGCACCGATTTCGGATATGGCGGCTGGTAGCGGAAGCTGCCGGGTGTATCGATCGCGCCGAGCAGCATCTGCAGCAGGTGCAGTGTGCGACAGGTGTGAAATCCATTGGAGTGCGCGGAAATGCCGCGCATCGCGTGCATCGCCACCGGGCGGCCGAGCATTTCGGAGTGTTTGTGACCTGAGCTGTCCGTCCAGGCTTGCGGCAGACGAATCGCCTCGTCGAAGGCGATCGTCGCGAGTTCGCCGGCCAGCCGGATGATCGTCGCGACGGGCACACCGCAGCGCTCGCTGACGGCGGCGGGTGCGTAGTCCTCGGACAGGAAGCGTTCGGCGACGAGCTGGAACGCGGGGACGGCCTTGCGACCGTCCGACAACGGATATTCCCCGACGATCGCGGGCGAGATGTGCCTCGCCTCGGCGCGGCAGAGGGCAGGCGTGCCGTTTGCGTCGTTCCAGCACAGCGCGTGGCCGTCGGCGTCGCGCACGATCAAGCCGTCATTGGCCGCGCCGGGATCCCGGATCACCAGATGGTGCGCGTTCGTATAGCGGACCAGATAGTCGAGATCGATGCGGTCGCTGCGCAACAGCTCGTGAATCAGAGCGCCTGCGAGGAGACCATCGGTGCCCGGATTGATCGGCACCCATTCATCGGCGATCGCGCCGTAGCCGCTGCGCACCGGATTGATCGCGACGATCTTGGCGCCGCGCTCCTTGAGCCTGCCGAGTCCGAGCTTGATCGGGTTGGAATCGTGGTCCTCGGCCACACCCCACAGCATCAGATACTTCGTGTGTTCCCAGTCCGGCTCGCCGAATTCCCAGAAACTGCCGCCGAGCATGTACATACCGGCCGCAGCCATGTTGACCGAGCAGAACCCGCCGTGCGCAGCGTAGTTGATGGTGCCGAACTGCTGCGCCCACCAGCCGGTCAGCGCCTGTGACTGGTCGCGGCCGGTGAAGAATGCGAGCTCATCGGGATTGCGCTGGCGGATGTCGCCGAGCCATTGCGTCGCGAGCGCCAGCGCCTCGTCCCATTCAATCTCGCGGAACTCGCCGGCGCCGCGCTCACCGACGCGCTTGAGCGGTTTCGAAAGGCGCGCCGGCGAATAGTGCTGCTTGATGCCGGCGGAACCTTTCGCGCAGATCACGCCGCGGTTGACCGGATGCCTCGGGTTGCCGTCAATGTAGCGCACGCGCCCGTTCTTGAGATGCACGCGGATGCCGCAGCGGCACGCGCACATGTAGCACGTGGTGGTCTTCACCTCATCGCCGGTCGGCAGGTTGAGTTCAAGCGAATCGTGCGGCATTCGTGTGCGCCTTCGACTATCGACTGGCAGCGCCCGACAGTACGCCGCGCGCTCATGGTACCGGATGCTTCGATACCCGCGTGCAGGACAGCATCCGGTTGCCGGCGGAGGACCGTTGCACGGTGTCTCGAACCGACGGCCGTGCATGCTCGACGATGATCGTACCCGACCGTCCCCGCTTCTCGCTCCGGGATCGAACGAGTTAAACCCGGACGGCGTCACCTGCATCCGATGACAGAGCCATCGCGGCCTTGCCGCCCTGCATGCATGCAAAGTCCGGATAACGGCGACAGCGCGACAGGAAACAGCCCCCTTTCACGCAGAGACCGATAATGCTCACACGCATCGCGATCCTGATCCTGCTTTCCGTCGCGACCGCGAATGCCGCCGCGTCCGGCTCGCAAATTGCTTGGTCGCCCGTCACCTTCGTTTCCGACCGCGGAGAACGAACGCCCGCCGAGCGTGGCGTACTCAAGGTACCGGCCCGGCATGCGCACGCGGGCGGGCCGAAGTACGCCCTTGTGATGATACGGTTCAAATCAACGAGCGAGCATCCCGGCCCGCCGATCGTCTATCTGGCCGGCGGTCCCGGCGGCTCGGGCATCGCCGCTGCGAAGGGGCCGCGCTTTCGCCTGTTCCAGAAGCTGCGTGCCGACGCCGACGTGATCGCGCTCGATCAGCGCGGAACCGGCGCGTCGAGCAAGCCGCCAGTCTGCGCCTTCGAGCGGCCGCTCGAAGGTGACACGAAATGGACCGAAGCGGCAGTGCAGGCGTTCCTCAAGCACGAAGCGGCGCACTGCCGCCGGTTCTGGGCGCAACGCCATGTCGATCTCGGCTCGTTCAACACTTGGGAAAGCGCCGCTGATCTGGACGACCTGCGCCGTGCGCTCGGTGTCGACAAGATCGCGCTGTGGGGCATTTCCTACGGTACGCATCTGGCGCTGGCGGCGCTCAAGAGCCATCCGGATTCGTTTTCCCGCGCGGTTCTGGTCAGCAGCGAGGATCTCGATCAGACGCTGAAGCTTCCGGCGCGGTCGGAGCGTTACTTCCGGCGGTTGGCGGCGTTCACCGGCACGCCCGATCTGGTTCCGCGGTTGCACCGGCTGCTGGACCGGCTCGATCGCCGGCCGCGGCGCGTGACGGTCGCGGACCCGCGCACTAAACACGCGACCCGGCTCTGGTTCACCGGCTACGACCTGCGCTTGCTGCTCTCGTTCTTCTACGTCGCCGATCCGGCTCGGGCGCGTACGCTGCCCGCCCGGATCAAGGCGATGGAGGGAGGCGACTTCGCGCGTGTGGCTGGCGAACTGCTGCGCTTGCGCGGACTTTATGGCGGCTTTCGCGGCATGCCCGAGGCCATGGATCTGGCGAGTTGGACCAGTCCTGAACGGCTTGCTCTGGTGAAGAAGCAGGCGCGCTCGGCCATTATCGGTGATGCGCTGAATTTCCCACTGCCGTTGCTTGATCCGGGCGATCTCGGCCTGACACCGTTGCCGCCGTCATATCGCGTCGCGTTCGCCAGCTCCACACCAGTGCTGCTGTTCTCCGGCACGCTCGATGGACGCACCTTTCCCGAAGCACACCGCGAGACTGCGAGCCAGTTCGAGCACGCAACGCTGGTCAAGGTCGTGAACGCGGGACACAATCTGATGATGCCGAGCCCGCAGGTGCAGACGCGGATCGTTCAGTTTCTCGGCGGCGCGGCCGTCGCGGGCACACCGATCGTCGTGGCCGCGTCCGCGGGCCCGCACTGAAAAATGACATTTAAGGTCGACGCAGGTGAGCGGCCGTGACCGCAACGGCGGTGCCAAGGTGAGTTCGGTGGTGTGACTGAACCGTCATGGCTTCGGTCGTCATAGCCGCCGTGCGCATCATCATTGCCTCGCGGGCGTCAGCGGCCGGCGACTACGGTGAATCACCGCTCTTGTCGGCAACGCCGCCGCACCGCATGCTTGGTGCATCGCCGACCGAGTGCGCCCGACATGGATCGCTACCAACGCATCCTCACCCTGCATCGCATGCTCAAGGCTGCGCGCTATCCAGTACCGCGCGCGCGCATCGAGGACGAACTCGGCTGCTCGCGCGCGACCGTTTACCGCGATATCGCATTTCTGCGCGATGCGCTTGGTGCGCCGATTGACAGCGATGGCGAGCACGGCGCGATCCACTATGCTGTCGACGAGGGCGATCGCTTCGAACTACCGGGCCTGTGGCTCAACAGCGAGGAGCTGGCCGCGCTGCTGGCGTTGAACGAGATGCTCGACCGCTCGGGGCCTGGGGTGCTGGCCGATGCGCTCGCGCCGTTTCGAGCGCGCATCGAAGGATTGCTGTCTGATCATGTGAGCGGCAAGACGCTGCCGGTCGATCGTATCCGCGTCATAGCGAGTACGGCGCGCAAGCTCGATCAGGCGAGTTTTCGCACCGTCGCCGGTGCGTTGCTCAACCGCAAGCGGCTGAAGTTCGAGTACCGCGCGCGCTCTACCGACGCCGAGACCGAGCGTATCGTGTCGCCGCAGCGGCTCGCGCACTATCGCGACAACTGGTATCTGGATGCCTGGGACCACAGCCGCGATGCGTTGCGCAGTTTCGCGCTCGATCGCATCCGCAAGCCGCACGCACTGGCGGACGCCGCACTTGATCGTGACTGCGCCGAACTCGACGAGCATCTGGCCTCGAGCTACGGCATCTTTTCCGGCCAGCCGAAGGACCGGGCGACGATTCGTTTCTCGCCGCACGCCGCGCGCTGGGTCGCCGACGAGCATTGGCATTCACAGCAACTGGGGCACTGGCTCGCCGACGGATCGTACGAGCTCAAGCTGCCGTACTCCAACTCGCGCGAACTGCTGATGGATCTCCTCAAATACGGTCCCGACGCCGAAGTCATCACGCCGGTGTCCTTGCGCGAGGAGATGAAGATCCTGCTCGGACTCGCGCTCGGCGCGTATCAGGAAAACACACAATGAGCGTGACCATGCAACGCGATCCGGGTGCTGGTATCGCGACTGGCGCGACCTCGCAACCGGAAATCTCGCTGGTGCTCGGCGCCGGCGGGGCACGTGGCTATGCGCATATCGGCGCGATCGAGGAATTGCGTGAGCAGGGTTTCATTATCCGATCTGTTGCGGGATCGTCGATGGGCGCGCTGATCGGTGGCGTATATGCGGCCGGCAAGCTCGACGCGTACCGCGACTGGGTGTGCACGCTGCAGCGTTTCGACGTGTTGCGTCTGCTCGACTGGACGCTGTCGGGCGGCGGCTTCATCAAGGGCGATCGCATCATCGACGCGCTCAAGGAAATGATCGGCGAGACCGATATCGATGATCTGCCGATCGCCTACACCGCGGTTGCGGTCGATCTTGATGCACAGCGCGAGGTGTGGTTCTCGAACGGCCCACTGTTTGATGCGATCCGCGCATCGATTGCGATTCCGACCGTTTTTCGCCCGCATCGCTACCTCGGACGCACATTCATCGATGGCGGCTTGCTCAACCCGCTGCCGGTGTCGGCCACGCTGCGCGACCTGACCGACTGCACAATTGCGGTTGATGTGAACGCGCCGGCAGAACCGCTGGGTGATGCTACGGATGACGATCGCGGCATCGCCGGGCAGGGCTCGCCCGAACTCGCGGGCGCCGGAGAGGACAAAGTTCCGCGGCAGTCGGGCCATTGGCGCCGCATTGCCGAATTCGTCGAGTCGTTTCGCGGCGAGCGCGACGATACGCCGGCTGCGCGAGAAGCAGGGCTGTTCGATCTCCTCGAACGCTCGCTCGATATCGTGCAGGAAACGGTTACGCGCCTGAAACTCGCCGCGCAGCCGCCGGATCTCCTGATCACCGTTCCGCGCAACGTCTGCGCGATCTACGACTTCCATCGCGCCAGCGCTGTCATCGAAATCGGTCGTCAGCGAACACGCGAAGCGCTGGAGCGCTGGCGTGCGTTGCCTTCACGGCAGCCGTAGACGCGTACCGCGAAGTGATCAGCCGCGCTTCATCGACGCGAAGAACTCGTCGTTGGTCTTGGTGTTCTTCATCTTGTCGAGCATGAACTCCATCGCGGCGAGTTCGTCCATCGGATGCAGCAGCTTGCGCAGGATCCAGATCTTCTGCAGGAAATCCGGCTCGATCAGCAATTCCTCGCGGCGTGTGCCGGAACGGTTGATGTTGATGGCGGGGTAGACGCGCTTCTCGCCGATGCGCCGGTCAAGGTGCACTTCCATGTTGCCGGTGCCCTTGAATTCCTCGTAGATCACCTCGTCCATCTTCGATCCGGTATCGACCAGCGCGGTCGCGAGGATGGTCAGCGAACCGCCTTCCTCGACATTGCGCGCGGCACCAAAGAAGCGCTTGGGTCGCTGCAGCGCGTTGGCATCGACACCGCCGGTCAGCACCTTGCCGGACGACGGCACGACCGTGTTGTAGGCGCGTGCGAGACGTGTGATCGAATCGAGCAGGATCACCACGTCCTTCTTGTGCTCGACCAGACGTTTGGCGCGCTCGATTACCATTTCGGCGACCTGCACATGGCGCACGGCGGGTTCGTCAAACGTGGACGAGACCACTTCGGCGCGCACGCTGCGCTGCATTTCGGTGACTTCCTCGGGACGCTCGTCGATCAAGAGGATGATCAGATGCGCTTCCGGATGATTGTGCACAATCGCCTGGGCGACGTTCTGCAGCATCATGGTCTTGCCGGCTTTCGGCGGCGACACGATCAGGCCGCGCTGGCCCATGCCGACCGGCGACATCAGATCGAGAATGCGTCCGGTGATGTCCTCGGACGAGCCATTGCCGCGTTCCAGATGAAACGCCTTGCGCGGAAACAGCGGCGTCAGGTTCTCGAACAGAACCTTGTTCTTGGATGCTTCCGGCGGCTCGCTGTTGATGTGATCGACCTTGAGCAGCGCGAAATAGCGCTCGCCTTCCTTGGGCGGTCGGATGCGTCCGGTGATGTAGTCGCCGGTGCGCAGATTGAAGCGACGGATCTGGCTCGGGCTGATATAGATGTCGTCGGGACCGGCGAGGTAGGACTCGTCGGGTCCGCGCAGGAAGCCGAAGCCGTCCTGCAGAATCTCGAGCACGCCTTCGCCGTAGATGCCGCCGCCGGCACGCGCATGCGCCTTGAGAATCAGGAACACGATGTCCTGCTTGCGCGCGCGCGCCGCGCCTTCCTGCACGCCGAGGCTCTCGGCCACGCCGAGCAGATCGGCGGCGTTCTTGCGCTTGAGTTCGTTCAGATCGATCAGCGGACCGTCTCCGCCACCGTTCTTGGACTCGTCATAATCCTCGTCGACGTTCGGATGGCCCTGCGGGTTGTGACGATTGCCGCGACGATCGCGCCGACCGCGCGAACGATCGCGCGAGGAGCGTTGACCGCCGCCCTGGTGTTGCTGCTTGCCCTGCTGTTCGCGCGCTTCGGAGGACGTTCGTTCCGCGTCTGCAGACGGGTTAGCCGCAGCGGCATCGCCGCTGTCCGCCGCTTGCGCGGGCGCGCCGGTCGGCTCGGCTGCGGCTTGCTTGGTGGGTGCGGATTTCTGGCGCGACTCGGCACGCCCTTCGGCAGTGGCGGTTTCGCCACCTTCCTTCAATTCATTTTCGGACACGGGCAAACCTCGTTGGGCGCCGTTTTGGATACAGGAGGGATGATTGCTGTCGGGGACCGGAGCGCGAAGCACTCCGTGCAGCTCGCGTTACGGTAGCATCGTCGATGGCGGCTGTACAGTCAGAGGACAAAAACAGGGACGGAAGACCGGGCGGATGACAGACGACTGTGATCACAGGAGTGAAAAAACGGCACACGCATCGGCTGGCAAGCGGATATCCGGCCGCGCACCCCGCGGTTTGTGCGGCGGCTGCTAACCGGTTGGATTCTTCCCCACAATGGTGGACGGCGTAACAGTCGGTATTGTCTTTTCGATCAGTTGGGTCAGTTGCGTCTTGCTGATGGCACCGATCTGGGTAGCCTCGACCTTGCCGTCCTTGAAGATCATCAGCGTCGGGACACCCCGCACGTTGTAGCTGCGCGGTGTCTTCTGATTTTGATCGATGTTGATCTTGGCGATCTTCATGCGGCCTTGGTAGGTGGCTGCGAGTTCGTCGAGAATCGGCGCAATCATTTTGCACGGACCGCACCACTCCGCCCAAAAATCGACCAACACAGGCTCGCTCGAGCGCAGCACTGCGGCGTCGAACTGATCGTCGTTGACGTGGGCAATTTGTTCATTCACGGGGCGTTCTCCAGCTAGGCGGAAGCGGCAACGGCACCCTTTCGCGCGCCGTGCAATGGGTTGGGCTACACTGCCACGATTGCGGCGGCGCGAACCGGGTCCGGTATTGAACCGCAACGGATGCCCTCAAGCCTGACTACCGCATTTCAGCCCAATCAGATGTCCGACGCAAGTTGAGGGCGCAATCGGTCATTGCAAGAGCGTCGGCACGTCGCGCCGAAAACCCCGAGGATCAATGTCACAGCAACCGCTTACCGATATCGTTTTCGAAAGTTTCGATCTGCACCCGCTTCTGCTGTCCGGACTCCATACGACCGGCTATGTCCGCTGCACGCCGATTCAGGCGCTGGCGCTGCCGGATGCGCTGGCCGGCCGCGACGTAGCCGGCCAGGCCCAGACCGGTACCGGCAAGACCGCCGCGTTCCTGGTCGCCGTGATCAATCGCCTGCTTACAGCGCCGGCTTTGCCTGCGCGCAAGGATGCCGATCCGCGCGCGGTGATCCTGGCCCCGACGCGCGAGCTGGCGATTCAGATTGAGAAGGACTTCCGCACGATCGGCCGCGATACCGGCCTGACCTCGGCGCTGATCTACGGCGGCGTCGATTATGACAAGCAGCGCGACATGCTGCGTGCCGGTGCCGATATCGTCATCGCGACACCGGGACGCATCATCGATTACCTGAAACAGCATGTGGTGTCGTTCCGCGCGGTCGACGTGGTCGTGATCGATGAGGCCGACCGCATGTTCGACCTTGGCTTCATCAAGGACGTGCGCTTTCTGCTTCGTCGCATGCCGCCGCGCGAGAAGCGTCAGGGCATGTTGTTCTCGGCGACACTATCCTGGCGTGTGCTCGAGCTGGCCTACGAGCACATGAACAGCCCGGCCAAAATCACCGCTGAAACCGAAACCGTCACTGCCGCGCACGTGCGTCAGAGCATGTATTTCCCCGCGCGCGAGGAAAAACTTCCGCTGCTGATCAACCTCCTGTCGCGCACCGATGCGCAACGCAGCATGGTGTTCGTCAATACCCGCATCGCCGCGGAAAAAGTCACGCGCGGACTCGACCGGCACGGTTTTCGCGTCGCTGCGTTGTCCGGCGACGTGCCGCAGAACAAGCGCGAAAAGTTGCTCGGGCGCTTCGAACGCAGCGAGATCGAGATTCTGGTCGCCACCGATGTCGCTGCACGCGGCCTGCACATTCCGGCCGTCAGTCACGTGTTCAACTATGACCTGCCGCAAGACGCGGAAGACTATGTGCATCGCATTGGACGCACGGCCCGGCTCGGCGCCGAAGGCGATGCGATCAGTTTTGCCTGCGACATGTATGCGATCGGCCTGCCGGACATCGAGGCCTACATCGAGCAGAAGATCCCGGTCGAACGCGTCGAACCCGAATTGCTGTTGACGCCGCCGCGGCGTACACGCCCGCCGTCGGGAGCCGCGGTCGCCGCGGACGACGAAGATGATGCCGAGCGCAACACGGCCGGGCCGCCGCCGAAGAATGCGCCGCGAAGATCGCGCGGCAAGCATGTGCGCGAAGGGGGCGCGGCTCGCCAAGCGACCGGTCGTTCGTCGGCGCCGCGCAAGACACGTGGCGCCGCGCGGGCGGGTGTGGATCAAGATCCAGCCGCCGATGCTCGGGTCGGTGACACGCTCGCCGCAAATACGCCGGGCGAGGCGCCCCCTCCGACTCGAGCACCGGCTCACGGCGTCGAATCGCCCAACCGCGAGGGTTCGCGTACACGTCGTCGTCGTGGCGGTCGCGGCCGTGGTCGCAAGCGTCATGGCGGCGGTGAAGCCGGGGCCGACGGCCCGCCAAGCCATGCCAAGGGAACCACTGCGGCGCGCAAGTCCACTTCGACGGGCAACGGCGATGGCAAGCCCAAACCGCACCGCGAACGTGCACCGCGCGCCGCGGCCAAGCCCGCAGGAACAGTTGCACAATCGCGGGCGCCGGCCAAACCAGGCTTGTTGCGCCGCATTGCGCGGTTGTTCGGGTCGAACTGATCGGAACGGAAGGTTCTGTGCCGGTTCGACTGCAAAGCACGTGAAGCCGACATTCGGTGCGCTTGACTTTGCTACGCTTGCCGATCGGTGAGAAAGGTGGTTGCGCATGCTGTGGCGTTTACCGGATATCGATCAATCGCGCACGTTGGAGCTGACGGCTCTTGCCAGTTGCGTGATATTCGCTGCGCTCGCGCTGTGGCTGCTGGTGCGATTGGTCTGGCTGCTGGTGCCGCGCGGGGATGTCCTGCTCGAGACGTCACCGGCGCGCATCGGCAATGATGCGGCTGAGGAGCGGGCGGCGGTCTCGATCGCCAAGTGGCATCTGTTCGGCAATACTCCGTATGCGCGCGTGGCGGGGCCGAACACGCCGGCGACCACGCTGTCGCTGGTGTTGCGCGGAACGCTGGCCGATCGCGATCCGCGCACGGGCATTGCCGTCATTGATACCGGACAGGGTCATGAACGGGCGGTTCGCGCCGGGCAGCAGATCAGCACCGGCGTTACCCTCGCCGAGGTCTATCCCGACCGTGTCACCCTGCTTCACGATGGAACTCAGGAAGTGCTCAAGCTGCCGCGCGACGAGAATCTGAAACCCGGCGATATCGTCCGGCCGGTCTCTGGCACAGCGACAAGTACAGGTTCGCAACCTTCGCTCCGATCCGTCATCCACGCCTCGCAGACGGCCTCCAAGAGGCCGCGTAGCCTGCCGCGCGCGCCCGACTGGCAACAGGCCATCAGCAAGTTGCGGGTCACGCCCGACGCGCTGCTTGAGCGAGTCAGGCTGGTGCCGGTGCTCGACAATGGCAAACTGTCGGGTGTCCGGCTGGTCGCTGACGCTGCCGTATTGCGCAAGGCCGGGCTGCGCGCGGCCGACGTGATCACTGCGGTCAACGGCGTGCCGATCGATTCACTGGCACGCGGGCGCGAGGTAGTGGATAGTCTCAAGAACGGTGGCAGCGCACGCGTCAGCGTCATGCGCGATGGCAAGCCGACCGAGGTCAGTGTGGATTTGAGCCAGGATCTTTCGCAATGAGCTGCCTGCGATGGTGCATGATCGGATCGGTATTCCTCGCCACAGGTGCGATGATGCCGCTGATGGCCCGGGCCGATGCTCGCGCGCCGGCGACCCACGCGATGACCGCGGACGGTCGGCACACGCTGAATCTCAAGGACGCCGACATCGAGGCGTTGATCGCCACGGTCAGCGAAATCACCGGCAAGAATTTCATCGTCGCACCGAATGTGCAGGGCAAGGTGACCGTGATCTCGTCCCAGCCGATGCGCGCCGACGAGATCTACGATGTGTTCCTGTCGGTGTTGCGCGTGCACGGCTACGCCGCGGTTCCGTCGGGCAGCATGATCAAGATCGTGCCCGAGTCGGTGGCGCAGCAGGATGGATCGACCGCGCCGGCCAGCGTGGCGATCAACGGCAACGAGCCGGTCACGCGCATCATTCCGGTAAAGCACGTCTCGGCGACCGAACTGGTGCCGATTCTGCGTCCGCTGATGCCGCAGGGTGGCCAGATCATCGCGCACGCGGCGTCCAATTCACTGGTCATTTCCGACCGCGCGAGCAATGTCGATCGCTTGGCGCGCATCATCCGGCGCATCGACACGAGTTCGGATACCGAAGTCGAAGTCATTCCGTTGAGTCACGCGAACGCGGCCGAAGTCGCGCGCACGCTCACGCTGCTTGCCGAAGACAAGACCGCACCCAACGGCGAAGCCGCGCGCGTGTTTGCCGACACGCGCACCAACTCGATCCTGCTGGCCGGCGCCAAGAGCGCGCGCTTGCGCATGCGCGCCCTGATCGCGCATCTGGACACGCCGTTGGAGAACGGTGGCGACACCAATGTGGTGTTCCTGAACTACGCCAACGCCAAGGATCTGGTGCCGATCCTGCAAGGCGTCGCCGCGACCCTGAGCGGCGAAGCGCGGCCGACCGCGGTCAAGGCCGGCGCTGCCACGGGCGGCGCATCCGGTGCGGGTGGGTCCACCGTCGCGACGATCCAGGCGCACGAGGAAACCAACTCTCTGATCATCAGCGCACCGCCGGCGATCTTCCGCTCGCTCGACGCGGTGATTCGCCAGCTCGATATCCGTCGCGCCCAGGTATTGATCGAGGCGGTCATTGCCGAGGTGGCCGACAGCACCGCGGCCGAAGTTGGTGTGCAATGGTTCACCGCGCCGCGCAACGGCAACGGTGACCTCGGCAGCGGTGTGATTGGCGGGACCAACTTCCCCGGACCGAACGGCACGAGCGGGCTGCTCGGCGCCGCGCAGAATCCGTTTGCACTCGGCACAGGCCTCTCGCTCGGTTACGTCAACGGCACAATCAATATACCGGGCACCGACACGCAGATCGCCAATCTCGGCGCACTGGTGCGCGCGCTCAAGGGTGACGGCAAGACCAACATCCTGTCGACGCCCTCGATCCTGACACTCGACAATCAGGAAGCCGAGATCAAGGTCGCGCAGGAAGTGCCGTTCCTGACCGGTCAGTACACCAACACCGGCACCGGCGGTACCAGTCAGCCCACCAATCCGTTCCAGACCATCGAGCGCAAGGATGTCGGCCTGGTGCTCAAGGTCACGCCGCACATCAACGAGGGCGATTCGGTGCGCCTGGATATCCACCAGGAAGTCTCCTCACTGGCGCCGCCGGTCACCGGCGCAGTGGACCTGATCACCAACAAGAGAGAGCTTTCCACCAGCGTGCTGGTCGCCGACAACGCATTGCTCGTGCTCGGCGGCCTGATCGACAACAACCTGACCGACAACGTTTCCAAGGTGCCCGTGCTCGGCGACATACCGTTGCTCGGCGAGCTGTTCCGCTATCGCAGCAACAACAACCAGAAACGCGATCTAATGGTGTTTCTGCATCCGAAGATCCTGCGCGACGCAGCGAGCGAAGCGGCGGTGTCGAGCGAGAAATACAACTACATGCGCACTGAACAGTTGGAAATGCGCGAGACGCCCGAGATGATCACGCCGCGCGGGGAGCGGCCACTGTTGCCGGCCGTGCACGATTTCCTGACCAGTCCGACACTCGACGGCCCTCCGGCGCTCGATCAGAGTCACGGCGCCCATCATTGATTTCAATCAAACACGGTCGTGTCGATCGGGAGGCCGGTGTGTCCACATTCAAGGTGCATTACGGTCTGTGGGTGAGGGTCGTCACACTGGGCAGCTGTACGTTGCTGCCTGCATTGGCAGCATACGGTTTCGGGGGTGATGCCTCGGGAACAGGGTTGCTGGATCCGGGCACGATCATTCCCGTTGCCATCTTGGTGGTTACCGGCGTTTTCACTGTGCTCGGATACGATGTGGCAGGTGGTTTCGTGTATGTGATCCGACCAATAGGCAGGAAGTGCATTGCGAGGCGCGTTGAACGCGTGCGCGCGGACAATCACGCACTCGACCATGCGTCACGCACTCTCGGCAACATGGGGTTGCTTGCCGTCAACGACTGGTTGCGTTCGCGTTTTGTCGCGTCACTCGAAGTTGTCGATGGGACGTGACATGCGCCAGGCATCGGCAGTCGACACGACACAATCGCGGCCCGCTCGGCCCGGCTTTGGTTTCGCGCGCCGTCATGGCGCTACGCTGACCGGCTGGCGTGACGGTGCGGCCGAAGTGGCCTGCCGCGATGACGTGCGCCCCGAAGTACTCGCGGAACTGCGCCGCTACCTCGATGCGCCGCTCGAGTTCACGACCCACTCGGCCATCGACTTCGAGCGCCTGTTGCGCTCGCTCTACGAGCAGGGTGACGACGCGCGCGCGATGGTGTCGGATCTCGACGATTCGCTCGATCTGAAGACTCTCGCAGACGAGTTGCCGGAACCGGAGGACCTGCTCGAAAGCGAGGACGATGCGCCGATCATCCGTCTCTTGAACGCACTTCTGACCGAAGCGGTCAAGGAAGGCGCGTCGGATATCCACATCGAGCCGTTCGAGAACCGCTTGGTCGTGCGCTTTCGCATCGACGGTGTGCTGCGCGAGGTGCTGGCACCGAAGAAGGCGATCGCCAACGCCGTGGTCAGCCGCATCAAGGTGATGGCCAAACTCGACATCGCCGAGAAACGCCTGCCGCAGGACGGCCGCATCGGTCTGCGCATCGCCGGGCGGCCGGTCGATGTGCGTGTGTCGACCATTCCGGCAAGCCACGGCGAGCGCGTGGTCTTGCGTCTGCTCGACAAGCAGGCCGGT
Organism: Rhodanobacteraceae bacterium; assembly: GCA_049583635.1. GTDB lineage: Bacteria > Pseudomonadota > Gammaproteobacteria > Xanthomonadales > Rhodanobacteraceae > Dokdonella_A. The sequence continues at coordinate 1,803 of JBAUWF010000038.1, read as the reverse complement.
ACGCTCGATCTGGAGCGGCTCGGGATGGACGAGACGACTCGCACGCGGCTCGAGGACCTCATCGAGCGACCGCACGGGATCTTTCTCGTCACCGGCCCGACCGGCTCGGGCAAGAGCACGACACTGTACGGCGCGCTGCTGAAACTCAATGATTCAAGCCGCAACATCATGACGGTCGAGGACCCGATCGAGTACTACATCGACGGCGTCGGCCAGACCCAGGTCAACACGCGTGTCGACATGACCTTCGCACGCGGCCTGCGCGCGATCCTGCGCCAGGACCCGGATGTCGTCATGGTCGGCGAAATCCGCGATCTCGAAACGGCGGAAGTGGCAGTGCAGGCGTCCTTGACCGGCCATCTCGTGCTGGCGACATTGCATACCAATTCCGCAGTCGGTGCGGCGACGCGTCTGCGTGACATGGGGGTCGAGCCGTTCCTGCTGTCCTCGAGCCTGATCGGCGTACTGGCCCAGCGTCTGGTGCGCGTGCTCGATCCCGAGACGCGTGAAGCCTATGCGGCGACTCCCGCGGAACTCGCCGCGTTCGGCAAATCCGCCGACATGAAGGCGACCTTGTATCGACCGCGTGCAGATCTGCCAGGCCGCCACGCCGGATACAGGGGACGCACCGGGGTTTACGAGCTGGTACCACTCGACGATGCGTTCCGGCGACTGATCCACGAGAACGCATCCGAAGCCGAGCTCGAACGCGTCGCGCGCGAGCGCACGCCGAGCATCCTGGAGGACGGCTGGCGCAAATGTGTCGCCGGCATCACTTCGAGCGAGGAAGTGCTGCGGGTAACGCGGGAGGAGTGAACGGCTTGTGGCGTTCACGATTCCAAATCTGCTCACGCACTACACTGACCTGCACGGCCTAGTGGGCATTATCACCAGCAGGCAGGTTTGGTGCTCAAACATCCGCTTCCTGAACGATAGCAAGGAATACGTGCATGGGCTGGAAGCGATCATTGCGGCGTTTCAGGTGGCGACAGACGAAAGCGGGGATGGAACGCCCGAGTTGAGAGCGTTCGTAAACGCGGGCCTTCTGAATACACTGCAACAAGCAGCCGACGATCCGATGGTGGATGCGCCTTGTGTGGCGTCATTCTCGATGTTGTCGGACGACCTTTCGCAGTGGCGCGGCTATGGCGGTGATCCGGGCATCTGTGTGCGGTTCGATGGAGAGTCGCTGAGCGAACGTGCCGGAAAGTCGAACGCCTTCCTGTTTCCCTGCTTTTACGACGTCGACAATCTTTCACAGATGAGTGAGAACGTCACAAAAGTTGTCAACCGGCAACCACTTGGCGGCACCCTGGATGACCTGGATTCCTTCGCGCAAGTGCTTAATAGTGGGCTGGATGAAATTGTTGTTTACTGCCTCAAAGTCTCGTGCCTGTTCAAGGAGCCGGCATTTGCCGCGGAACAGGAGTGGCGGATCGTTTGCAATACCGCTCAGGACCGAATTGGTTTCCGCCAACGCGGACGGATACTGGTTCCCTACATGGCCGTTGAGCTTTGGGCCGAAAGCAGTGAATGTCCAATTCGAGAGATCGGAATTGGCCCTGGAGAACACCAGAGGTTGAACGAAGCCGCAATACGATGCCTGCTGGATGCGAACGGACTGGGAAAGGTGATTGTGAATACGTCCAAAGTTCCATTTCGGAAATTTCAGTAGATGCCCGCCTTCGCCTATCAAGCACTCGACACCAGCGGCAAAACCCTGCGCGGTGTGTTGCAGGGCGACACCGCGCGTGCGGTGCGCTCGACCTTGCGCGAGCGCGGTCTCAATCCGCTCGCAGTCGA
>JBAUWF010000037.1:0-11449 GCA_049583635.1 Rhodanobacteraceae bacterium | reverse complement strand
GTGCGTTACGACAACAGCGGCATCTGGAAGCGCAGCACGCAGAAGGATCTGATCTACGCGACGCTGGCCACGGTGATCGGTGGTTCGCTGGCACTCGGCGATAACGATCGACTCGGCGATACTTTCTGGCGATCGTTGGACGCGGTAGCGGCCGCAGGAGCCGGAGCGCAACTCATGAAATGGACGTTCCAGCGTGAGCGCCCCTCGCAGACAAACGATCCGAACAAGTTTTTCAGCGGCATCCACAACGCCAGTTTCCCCAGCGGCGAGGTGGCTGCCGTGACCGGCGCGGTGACGCCCTTCATCGCCACCTACGGTCGCGACCATCCGGCCGTGTGGTTGCTCGCGTTGCTGCCGGTCTACGATGCCGTTGCGCGCGTGAAGGTGCATGGTCACTGGCAGAGCGACGTGCTCGTCGGTGCCGCTGTGGGCGCCGGCGCCGGGCTATGGGCTTCGCATCGTGACAGCCCGCTGATTGTCCACTGGCTGCCGGGAGGCTTCAGCGTCGGCTACGTGCATCACTTCTGAGTATCGGATTTCCATTGCAGCGTGGCGCGCAACCGATGCGCGTCATCCAGCGCAAAGCACAGCCGCAACCCCAAGGCCGCGGCCGCCGCGCCGGCCAGGCTCAGACCCAGACCGACATGACCCTCCTGGTCATGCCGCGTGCTCCAGAAACGCTGGCCGAAGTGCTCTATTTCCCGGGCATCGAGCTCGGGTGCGTCATTGCTGATCGCCAGCGCTCCCATGCTTGGATCGACGTCGATGACGCTGTTTTCGGGCGCATGGTTGCTTGCATTGCCCAGCACGTTGGAGACGATGATGTCCAGCAGCGACGGATCGGCGATCAGCGCCGAACCGTTTGCCGCGGGCCCGATCGAGACCCGCAGGTTGCGCCTCTGCAGCGTCGGCGCTATGCGTGCGACATGCCGTTCGATCAGCTCATCCAGATCGATGTAGCGCGGATCGATACTTTCGGTGCCGGCCTCCAGACGCGTCAGCAACAACAATCCGGCTACCGTCTGCTCCAGATCGGAGCCAATCTCACCGATCTCGTCGAGCAGCGCCCTGACCGGGCGGCCGCTCGGATAGCGGCGTTCGACATCGACCAACGCGCGCAACTCCGCCAGGCGCGTGCGGGTTTCGTGCGCCACCGCGCTGGCGAACTGGCGTTCGCGTGCAAGTCCGGCATCCATGCGCGCAAGCACTTCGTTGAAGCGTGCCTGCAGTGGATCGAGCTCGGGCGTCGGCGGTATGTCGAGCCGCCGGCCCGGCGTATGCGGACCTATGTCGCGCATCGCGTCGGCCAACTCGCTCAAGGGGCGCAAGCCGGCACGCACCAGCGCCGGCGTCAGTGCCAGCACAGCCAGAAGCGCCGCGAGAATCGAACCCACGAGAATGGCGTCCACGGCATCGAGCGTCTGGTCGAGCCGCCTGCGTTCCTGCGCCAGGATCACCACGCAGCGCGTGCGATCCGAGCGATTCGGTACATGGTCCGGCGGCCAGCTATCACCGGGACCGGGATGGAACACCAACGTTGCGCGGCGCGCCAAATGACCGTCCGCCGGTTGCACATCGTCCATGCGCAGCGGCGTCGTACTGGTCGACAGCGGCGGCAGCAGCGCCACCGCCCCTCGGGGAACGGCATCGAGCATGTGCCCATCGCAACTCAGCGCGTACCAGCTTTTCACGCGCGAGTCCTGCGCGACCGACGTTGCGTAGGCGGCATCGAACTCGATGCCGTGCGGCTCGCGTCGCGTCAACGCCGCCAACGCCTCGGCCCGCGCCGCCAGCGCGGTATCGAAACGTCGTTGCAATTCCCCGTCGACGCGCGCGTCGATCACCCACGCGGCGATACCCAGCACACCGATGATCGCGAGAGCGAGCAGGACGCTGACACGCGCCCGCAACGACAGCGGTCCCAGCGTCATCACGGGATCAGGTAACCGGCGCCACGGCGAGTCTCGATCACGTCCGGAGAGCCTGCGGCATCGAGCTTGCGCCGCAAACCGAACACCAGCACCTCGATGCTGCGATCAGACACCCTGGCGTCGCTGCCGATGATACGCTCGACGATCGCGCCGCGATTGAATACGCGCCCGCGGTTGCGCATCAACAGTTCCAGCAACGCGAATTCGCGCGGCGTCAAGCTCAGGGTACGTCCATGCGCGGTGACACTGCGGGCTCTCGGATCAAGCGTGATGCCGCCACGCTCCAGACTCGGCACGTTGACCTGCTCCGGACGCCTGGACAGTGCGTGCAGGCGCGCCAGCAATTCCTCGAACGCGAACGGTTTGACGAGATAGTCATCAGCCCCCGCATCAAGCGCTCCAATGCGATCGGCCACCTGGTCGCGCGCCGACAGTATCAGCACACGCGGTCGGCTTTCGCGTGCAGTCAGTGAGCGCAGCACCCCCAGTCCGTCGAGCCGCGGGAGCATCAGATCGAGGACAACCAGATCATAGGCAAAGCTCGCCAGGAAACCACAGGCTTGCATGCCGTCGGCTGCGGCATCGACCACGAATCCGGCACGCTGCAGACCACGTGCCAGCGTCGTGCGCAGGCGCTCGGAGTCCTCAACCAACAGCAAGCGCATGACGTTGTCCCAGCTGTGGATCGAATACCGCGATATTCCGACCGTTCATGGAGTCGCAGCGGACTTGGCGCTCCCTTGGCCAGGGTCTGTTGTCGCAATCCGGCACCAATCGGCGCTCGCCGGCCTCACTCAATAACCGACGACCTCGCCGTCCTTGCGCATCTCGGTCGCGCCCCGGTACACGTGCTGTTTCGCGTCGTAACGAATGGCCTCGTAACCGCCGAATGCGCCGGTGCCCGGAACGATCTTGTAGCCGCGCCTCGCGAGTTCGGCTTTCACCGCCGGATCGAAACCCGATTCCATCTCGACCGTGCCGATGCCCTGCGACGCCTCGCCGGTCGGCTCGGCATTGCCGTAATGACGCCAGCGCGCCGCATCACCCGCCTCCTGCACATTCATGCCGAAGTCGATCAGGTTGACGAGCGCCTGCACGTGTCCCTGCGGCTGCATGTCCCCACCCATCAGGCCGAAGGACATCCACGGCGCGCCATCCTTCATCACGAACGCCGGAATGATCGTGTGGAACGGGCGCTTGCCCGGCGCATAGACATCGGCGTCCTTCGGATTCAGCGAAAACAATTCGCCGCGATCCTGGAACATGAAACCGAGACCGTCGGCGACCAGGCCCGAGCCCATGCCTCGATAGTTGGACTGGATCATCGAGACCATCATGCCGTCCTTGTCGGCCGTCGTGAAATAGGTGGTGTCGCCGTTGAACAGCTTCGGATCGCCCGGTCCGATGTCGGGATTTGCCTTGCCGACGCGGATCAGCTTGCGGCGCTGATCGGCGTAACCTTCGGACAGCAAGCCTTTCATCGGTACGTCGACGAAACGCGGATCGGCGTAATACTTCGCCAGGTCCTCGTACGCCAGGCGCTTGGCTTCGAGCATCACGCCAATCGCGTCGGCGCTGCCGACACCCATTTTCTCAAGGTCGAAGCCCTTGATCAGATTGAGCATTTCCAGCGCGGCAAAGCCCTGCCCGTTCGGCGGCAACTCGTAGACATCGTAGCCGCGATAGTTCACCGACTGCGGCGTGACCCATTCGCCGTGATAGCCGGCGAAATCGGCATAGCGCAGATCGCCGCCGATGCGCTTGAAGTATGCGTCGATGGTATGCGCGATCGCGCCCTTGTAGAACGCGTCGCGGCCACCCTTGGCGATCAGCGACAACGTGTTCGCAAGATCGGGGTTGCGGAACACCTCGCCTTCGGCCGGCGTATGGCCGTCGATCAGATAGGTCTTGCGTGCGTTTGCGCTTTCCTCGATGAGGGCCTGGCGCCTAGCGAATGCAGCGAAGTTGCCCTTCCAGTATTTGGCGACCAGTTGGGTGACCGGAAAACCGTTGGTCGCGTAGCCGATCGCCGGCGCCAGGTCGTCGGCGATCGGCAGCTTGCCGAATCTCTGGTGCAGCGCGAACCATGTATCGACCGTGCCGGGCACGGTGACCGGCAGCGAACCGACCGGCGGAATGTGATCGACCTCGGGCATGCCCGCTTTCGCATACGCTGCCTTGACCTCGGCTTTCAGTTTCGCAAGGTCGCGGCCCTTGGCCGCCGGTCCCGAACCGTTGTATCCGTAAAGCTTGTTCGACTTCGGATCCCACACGATCGCGAAGCAGTCGCCGCCGATGCCGTTGAGCACCGGCTCCATGAGGCCAAGCGCCGCGTTGGCCGCGATCGCCGCATCCACCGCACTGCCGCCCTTCTTAAGGATATCGACCGCGATCTGGGAGGCCAGTGGTTGCTCGGTTGCGGCCATGCCGTGCTGCGCGAGCACGGGGGAGCGCGAAGCCCACGGCGCACCCGAATAGCGATCGCCACGACCGATGTCGGCATTGGCATTCGGCATCCCGACGAGCAGCGTCAGCGTCGTGAGCAAAACGCCAGGCAATACTCGTCGACACCCCGCTTCGATGCCCATCAGACGTCGCAAGCATCGGCGCGCGAATGTGGTGCTTTTCATTGATGTCTCCTCTACCGGGCGAGCGAACCGGCGCAACATGCATGAGAGAAGTCCTGCCCGATCCTCTGGTAACACGAACGGCCCGCATGTGCCAAGTGGATCGCTTCGGTGCCGTGGCCCGGCGTGGGCGTGAGACGATGGCTGCGCGCAAGCATCGCAAACATCACCATCCTGGCTATTCGTCCGACTGGCAATCGCCGCACGCGGGCGCTAGCCTCGCGCAATCGTCCCGGAGAGCGCCGCATGGCCAACAACACGGAATCGAGAACGCTGTTCGCCGAACACCTATGGGTGCCGCGAGGGTTCGTGCACAACGCGCGTGTCGATGTCGCAGGCGGTACCATCGCCGAAGTATCGCGGGATGCCGCGTGCGGCGACGCCGAAATCGTCGGTCGCTGGGTCATCCCGGGCATGCCGAATGTCCATTCGCATGCATTCCAGCGCGCGATGGCGGGACTCACCGAACGCCGGCCCGGCACTGTTGCCACGGGCGAGGACCGCGAAGCGCTCATCCCCGACCGCACCTTGCAAGTCGACAATTTCTGGACCTGGCGCGAGGTCATGTACGCGTTCGCCGGACGCATCGACCCGGATGCGTTGCACGCAATTGCCGCGCAACTGTATGTCGAAATGCTCAAGGCCGGTTACACGCGCGTGTGCGAATTCCACTATCTGCATCAGCAGCCGGACGGCAGCCCCTACGCCGACCCGGCGGCGATGTCGCTGGCGCTGATCGAGGCGGCAGAGGAAACCGGTATCGGTCTGACCCTGCTGCCGACGTTGTACATGACCGGCGGCTTCGACGGCCGCGCCCTTTCCGAGCGCCAACGACGGTTCGGTCTCGACCTCGATGGCTATCTGCGTCTGGTCGAGCAATTGCGTGCGGTGCGATCACCCGGCCTTCGCATCGGCGTTGCGTTCCATTCCCTGCGCGCGGTCCCCGAAGATGCGATGCGGATGCTGCTTGAATGCGAGACGGCGCACGGCAGCCCGATCCATATCCACATAGCCGAACAGATCGGTGAAGTGCAGGATTGCCTGGCCATCCGCAACGCGCGGCCGGTCGAATGGCTGCTCGATCACATGCCGGTCGACCGGCGCTGGTGCGTCGTGCATGCCACCCATCTGACCGACGAGGAAACCCGGCGCCTTGCCGCAACCGGCGCCGTGGTCGGACTGTGCCCGACCACGGAAGCGAACCTCGGCGACGGCATTTTCCCGCTCAAGGCCTGGCGCGACGCCAACGGCGCGATCGGCATCGGTTCGGACAGCCATGTCTCTGTTTCACCAGTCGAGGAGTTGCGCTGGCTCGAGTATGGCCAGCGCCTGAACCTGCGCCATCGCAACATCGCGGCGGATCCGGGCGCGAGCGTCGGTGCGACACTTTGGTCCGCTGCATTCGATGGTGGTGCGCGCGCGTGCGGCATTCCGACCGGTGTCTTCGCCGTCAATGGCGGCCACGACTCGGTGCCGGCGCGCGCCGATCTGCTCGTGCTCGATGACGAATCGCCGCTGCTGGCCGCCAACGCGGCCGCCAGCGTGCTCGACTGCCTCGTATTCGCCGGCAACACCCCGCTGGTCAAGCACGTGATGGTCGAAGGCACTTGGCGCGTGCGCAACGCGCATCACGAAGACGAGGAACGCATCGCCATGCGCTATCGCAAGACGATCGAAGCGCTCACGGCGCAAGGCAACTGACGGGCAACTCCGGCAACGCCACGTCGGCCTCGCCCCGCGCAAAAAAGAAACGGCCGCCGATGCTGAACCGGCGACCGTTTTGCGACATCCTTGAATCGCAATCTGCCTATTCCGACGACCGATCCGCCTTGGACGAGCGGTGTTTGGCCTTCCATTCCGCGCGCTTGGCCTGGTGCTCCGCCCGCAGCGTCGCGAGCTTGGCCTTCTGCGTATCAGTCAGCACGGCGTACACCTTGGCGCGCATTGCCGCCCGCTGCATGACGCGCGCACGCGCTGCATCGGCTTCAGCCTGCGCCAGTTTGGTCGTGGCCGCCTGGTAGCCCGCCGCATCCGGGGCCATTGCTTCGAAGTCGCCACGCTGCTGCCTGAGCGTCTGCAGTTGCGTTTTGATGTCTGCATGACCTTGCTTCATGATCTGCTTGATCTGCTCGTGCTGGGCGTCGGTCAGATCGAGCTTGCGCAGATCATGGATACCCATGTTCATGGCGTGATGCCGATGGCCGTCGTGACCGGCACCGCCGGGCATTGCGAATGCGAGCGACGAGGCGCCGATCGCCGTTGCTAGAATCATCGACAGGGTGAGTGTCTTGCGCATTGGGAAGTACTCCTTTTGGTTGGTGGAACTGGTTGCCGGTACATTGGACGCCCAAAAACCGTATAGGTGTCTGTTTGCGCGGTAAAGATGCGTAAGGTTCCCGGCGACATCGAACCGCATGCGTCGCTGCACCTCCGTCTGACCCGTTTTTTCAACCGAACGAATCGGCACGCAACGTCCCGATCGTCGCGTGCCGCCGGTTCAATGGCCTGCGCTGCATCGCCAAGACGATCCGTCGCGCCGACGGTATTCTTGCGATGCGGCGATTCGACCTCACTCTCTGGATACCAACATCACTCGCGAGCTGGAGAACAATCATGCAAACACGCACACTCGGCCCCAGGGGTCCGAAGGTTTCCGCCCTCGGTCTTGGTTGCATGGGCATGAGCGAGTTTTACGGCGCGCACGACGATGCCGAATCGATCAAGCTGATTCATCACGCGCTGGATGCCGGTCTCGACTTCCTCGACAGCGCCGACATCTACGGGCCACACAGCAACGAGATACTGGTCGGCAAGGCGATCCGCGACCGGCGCGACGCGGTGTTCCTGGCCACCAAGTTCGGCTTCGTGCGCGACCCGGACGACGCATCGAAACGCGGCATCAACGGTCGACCCGACTACGTGCGCTCAGCCTGCGACGCAAGCCTCAAGCGACTCGGCGTCGATCACATCGATCTCTACTATCAGCATCGCGTCGATCGCGCCACGCCGATCGAGGAGACCGTTGGTGCAATGTCCGATCTGGTCACCGCCGGCAAGGTTCTGCATCTCGGCTTGTCGGAGCCGTCGGCGAAGACGCTCGAGCGCGCGCACGCCGTGCATCCGATCACCGCGGTGCAAAGCGAATACTCGTTGTGGACACGCGATCCGGAAGACGGCGTACTCGATACCTGCAAGCGCCTGGGCATCGGCTTTGTGCCGTACAGCCCGCTCGGGCGCGGGTTTCTCACCGGTGCGATCCGCAGCCCGGATGATTTCGACGAGGACGACTACCGGCGTCATTCGCCGCGTTTTCAGGGTGACAACTTTGCGAGGAATCTGGCGCTGGTCGACCGGGTCAAATCCATGGCCGCGAACAAGGGCTGCACGCCGGCGCAGCTCGCGCTGGCCTGGGTTCTCGCGCAGGGCGAGCACATCGTGCCGATCCCGGGCACGAAACACAGGAAGTATCTCGATGAGAATCTCGGTGCGCTCGACGTGCACCTGGACGACGACGATCTCGCGGCGATCGACGCGGTGTTTCCGCGCGATGCCGCAGCGGGCGCGCGTTATCCGGAGTCGATGATGGCGCTGTTGCGCGGCTGACGTCCCTCGCCTATTTGCGCAAGACCACCATGCCGCCGCGCCGGCGCCTCGCCACCAGCATCAGATAGCCCATGCCGATCCAGCGCACGAAATCGGCAAGCCATGCGGGCCAGCGCGCCAGACGCGGCAACTGGTACTGGATCGTTGCGAGCGTCTTCGGCATCGGATGGATGCGCGAGGCGCGAAAGCCGACCTTGCGCGCCAGGTCGATGACGGTCCGCGGCGGCATGTCGCGCTCGGTCACGCCGTACTGGCTCATCGCGTGCTTCGCGATTTCGCTTTGCGCGTGACCGCTGCCGGGTTCGAGCGTCACCAGCATGCCGCCCGGTTTCAGCGCACGATACGCGCTCGCCAGCGCAGCCGATGGATCCTCGGCATGATGCAGCGCGTCGTAGAACAACGCCGCGTCGAATTCGTCGTGGAAGCCGAGCGACTCGTAGTCGGAAACCACGAACTCGAGCGCCGTGACGCCGGCGCGCGTTCGGTTGTCTTCGGCCAGCGCGATCATGTCCGCGGCGATGTCCTGACCGATCACTGCATAACCATGACGCGCCAGAAACACGCTGGTCCAGCCGCTGCCGCAACCCAGATCGAGCACGCGCGCGGGCGGCGGCGGCAACACCATGAACAACGCCGCCATGTCCGCCAGCATCGCACCGCAATGCGGATCGGAAAATGGTTTGCCCTGCGCATGCTCGGCGCCGGCGGCTCCGATGCGGCCGATGTAGTCGATCTCGCCCTGCTTGGCCATCGGCGGTCCCGGGAAATGATTCGGTCAGTCAGGCGTGAGTGCGCGTGGAATACTTGCGCGCCACGTAATCCTCGACGATCGCGACGAAATCGCGCGCGATGTGCTCGCCGCGCAGAGTCACGCTCTTCTCGCCGTCGATGAACACCGGCGCGACCGGCGTCTCGCCGGTGCCGGGCAGCGAAATGCCGATATCGGCATGCTTGGATTCACCCGGTCCGTTGACGATGCAACCCATGACCGCCAGCGTCAGATTCTCGACGCCATCGTAGCGCACCCGCCATTCGGGCATTTTCGCGCGCACGTGCTCCTGCACGGTCCTGGCGAGTTCCTGGAAATACTCCGAAGTCGTGCGTCCGCAACCCGGGCAGGCTGTGACCAGCGGGGTGAACGCGCGCAGCCCGATGGTCTGCAGCAGCTCCTGCGCAACGATCACTTCGCGCGTACGCGACTCGCCGGGTTCGGGCGTCAGCGAGATGCGTATGGTGTCGCCGATCCCTTCCTGCAGCAGCACTGCAAGCGCCGCGGTCGAAGCGACGATTCCCTTCGAACCCATGCCGGCTTCGGTCAGGCCGAGGTGCAGCGCGTAGTCGCAACGCACGGCCAGGTCGCGGTACACCGCGATGAGTTCCTGGACACCGGAAACCTTGCAAGACAACAGGATACGATCATGACTTAAACCTAATTCTTCTGCGCGTGCTGCCGAATCCAGCGCCGAAAGAATCAAGGCCTCGCGCGCGACCCGGGCCGCGTCCCACGGTTCGACGCGCGCGTGGTTTTCGTCCATCAACCGCGTCAGCAGCGACTGGTCGAGTGAACCCCAGTTGGCGCCGATGCGCACCGGCTTCTCGTTCGCCAGTGCGATCTCGATGATGGATGCAAACTGCTTGTCGCGCTTGCGCCCGAACCCGACATTGCCGGGATTGATCCGGTACTTGGCCAGCGCGACCGCGGCGGCCGGCTCGTCGGTCAACAACTGATGTCCGTTGTAATGGAAGTCGCCGATCAGCGGCACCTCGACGCCCATCATGTCGAGCCGTTCGCGGATCCTGGGTACCGCCGCCGCGGCTTCGGGCGTATTGACCGTGATGCGCACGAGTTCGGACCCCGCACGCGCAAGCTCGGCGACCTGTCTCGCCGTCGATGCGATGTCGGCGGTGTCGGTATTGGTCATCGACTGCACCACGACTGGAGCGTCGCCGCCGACCACCACATTGGCGATCGCGACGCCAACGCTTGCGCGACGCGGCCGGGTTTGTGGATGCATATGCGTAATTGTCTTCATGGCAGCGATGCGATCTTCGCATATCGAACCTGCAACATCGCGTTCGGGAGCCCGCGACAACCCGCGGGTCCGCAGTCGATGCGGGTACACTCGGCGCATGGCCCCAGCGACGCCAATGCCGAGAACCGCCGGCCACCAGCAATCCGTGCGCGTGATCGCCGAGCACACGCTCAACCGCGCCGCCGGTGCCCCCCTGATTGCGGGCAACGCGCTCGAGATACTGATCGACGGACGCGCGAATTTCGATGCCTGGCTCAAGGCAATGCGCAGCGCCGGAACGGCCATTCTGTTCGAGAACTACATCTTCCGCGACGACGAGGTCGCGCGCGGGTTTCGCGCCGTACTGGTCGAACGAGCGAGCGCCGGCGTGCGCGTGTGCGTACTGCGCGACTGGCTCGGCTGCCTCGGTCAGTCCGGCGCCGGTTTCTGGCAACCGTTGCTGGACGCCGGTGGCGAGGTGCGTGTCTACAATCCGCCGCAGCTGGCAAGCCCGTTCGGGTGGCTGGCGCGCGACCACCGCAAATCGCTGGTCGTCGACGGCACCATCGGATTTCTCGGCGGCATCTGCGTCAGCGCGCGCTGGCTCGGCGATGCGGCGCGCGATATTGCGCCGTGGCGCGATACCGGCGTCGCGCTGCGCGGACCCGCAGTACAGTCGCTGACCGCGGCATTCGCCGATGTCTGGCAGGAATGCGGCGCCCCGCTGTCGACCGAAATACTGGCACTCGGCGACCCGGAAACGGCGGGCGATGTCGATCTGCGCGTGGTCGAGACGATTCCCAACGTCGCCAGGCTGTATCGACTCGAACAGCTCATTGCGGCGGTCGCACAACACAGGCTTTGGCTGACCGATGCGTACTTTGTCGGCATCGCGCCGTACATACAGGCGCTGGCGGCAGCCGCCCGCGACAACGTGGATGTGCGGCTGCTGGTGCCCGGCAGCAGCGACATCCCGATGATCGGATCGCTGTCGCGCGCCGGTTATCGCCCGCTGCTTGAGGCCGGCGTACGCGTGTTCGAATGGAACGGATCGATGCTGCACGCCAAGACGGCGGTCGCGGACGGCCGCTGGGCGCGGATCGGATCGAGCAATCTCAATCTGGCGAGCTGGCTAGGCAACTGCGAGCTCGACGTGACGATCGAGAACAAGGCGATCGCGCAGCGCATGGAAACGCAATACGAAGAGGACCTCGGCAACGCCACCGAGATCGTGCTGAAGGCACGCCACCGCGTGCACCGGGAAAAAATGCCGCGC
>JBAUWF010000036.1:0-5268 GCA_049583635.1 Rhodanobacteraceae bacterium | reverse complement strand
CCAAGGCACTTGGCGCAGCACGACGCGAGGCACTCGCGGAGCGAATTCGCGAGACGGCCTTGGCGTTTGCGCTGGCGGTAGTCGATGTCGTCGAGATCGATCGCTTGAACATCCTCGGAGCGCGCCTCGCGGGCATGACGCGCGCACTTGCGGCGCTCACGGTTGCGCCGGTGTTCGCGCTCATCGACGGCAATCGGCTGCCAGCGGACCTGCCGTGCGACGCGCGCGCCATCGTGGCCGGTGACGCCACCGAACCGGTGATCAGTGCGGCTTCGATCCTGGCCAAGACCACCCGCGATCGCCTGATGTGCGATCTGGATCGGGTGTATTGCGGCTACGGATTCGCCCGTCACAAGGGCTACCCGACGCCCGAGCATCTGGCCGCACTCGAACGGCTCGGCCCGTGTCCGATTCACCGCATGACTTTTGCACCGGTGCGCCGTCTGACCTGCGGTACGCTGTTCTAGGTTGGCGAATGCAGCCTTCCGGGTGACAGGTTCATCCCGACGCCGGCATTCATTGGTCGACATTGGCGTGACCGGATATCACGCTTCGGCGAAAGCAAACGCGAGCACATCGGCGATGTCGTTGCTGCCGGCCATGCACATCAGCAGGCGATCGACGCCAAGCGCGACCCCGGCGCAGGCCGGCAGATTCGGTAACCACGCAAGCAACCGCTCGTCGACTGGCATCTCGCGCTGCCCACGTTCGCGACGGCGCGCATTGTCGCGTTCGAAGCGCACGCGCTGCTCGGTCGCGTCGGACAATTCGTGATAGCCGTTCGCGAGTTCGCTCGGCCCGAAAAACACCTCGAAACGCTCAGCCACCGGCGGATCGTCCTGGCGGATGCGCGCGAGCGCGCACTGCGATGCGGGGTAGTCATGCACGAGCGTGATGCGATCGGGTGGAAATTCTGGCTCGATCCGGTGCGTGAGCAACAGATCGAGCCAGTCGTCGCGCGACAAACCCTCCGGCACGATCGAGAATGACTGCAACGGCACGCGCAGCCGATCGATCGTCGCCGTGAACGGATCGAGGCCGAGCGTATCGACGAACAGATCGCGATAGCTAGTGCGCACGATCGAGGCACGCCGCTCGACCAGGGCAAGCGCGCACCCAACCAGGTCGGCCGTCTCGTCCATCAACCGCAGATGATCGAAACCGATGCGATACCACTCGAGCATCGTGAACTCGGGATTGTGCCGACGCCCCGCTTCGCCATTACGGAATACGCGACCAAGTTCGTAGCAATCGCCGATGCCGCCTGCAAGCAGACGTTTCATCGGATATTCCGGCGATGTGCGTAACCAGCGTTCGCGCGGCCCGGCGTCGACGTGACCGCAGAACGCGGTGCTGAAGCTTTGGATGCTCGGATCGGTGTTGGCGGCGGCGCTGAGGATGGGGGTTTCGACTTCCAGCACATCGCGCTCGGCGAAGAACGCGCGGATCAACGCGTAAAGTTCCGCGCGCAAATGCAGCGCCCGTTGCAGCCACTGGTCGTTTTCGCCGGCGCCGGCCGCGCTGGAAGCTGTCGCCTCGTTCATGCCTTCATCCTTTGGACAACAACCGATCGGCGTATTTTCGACCCAGCCGGCCTGAGTGGGAAATCCGCTGCGTCAAATCACCGATCGGATCCTCCAACGGCGCAATAACGCTATATGCATGCAGCGATTGTTGAGGATGCGGGTCAGTTCCCCTACGATGCAAATCGCCGCAATGAAGTAAGGCCATGATTCACCATATCGCGCTATCGCAACGACTGATGGCCGGATTGATGCTCGCTGTCCTGGGCTCGTTCGCCAGCTTCGCGCATGCCGCAGGATTTTCGACAACCGGCTCGATGGCCACGGCGCGCGTATCGCACACGGCCACTCTCCTGCCATCGGGCAAGGTATTGGTCGCGGGCGGCTCTAACGGCAGTGGCTCTCTCGCGACCGCCGAATTGTACGACCCGGCAACGGGGAACTGGCTCGCCACCGGCGACATGATCACCGCACGGGATAATCACACCGCTACCCTCCTGCCATCGGGCAAGGTATTAGTGGCAGGGGGCTCGAACAGCGGCGGCGCTCTCGCCAGTGCCGAGCTGTACGACCCGGCAACGGGGAACTGGACCGCCACCGGGGACCTGAACACCGCACGGTACAAACACACTGCAACCTTGCTGCCCTCAGGTCAGGTTTTGGTAGAGGCGGGCAATGCCAGCGTAGTGGAGTTTCTCGCAAGTGCCGAGCTGTACGATCCGGCGACGGGAACCTGGACCGTCACCGACTCCATATACGGCGGACGGGATGCCTACACCGCAACGCTGCTGCCCTCCTCAGGCCAAGTGCTGGTGGCGGGAGGCCTGAACAGGATGGGCAGCCCCGTCTCGCTCGAGGATGCACAACTCTACGACGGGACAACCCAGACTTGGGCCCGCACCGGTGCCATGAACGGCGGGCGGGCTGCACACACTGCGACCCTGCTCCCGTCGGGCCAGGTGCTGGTGGCGGGGGGGGTTGGCTTCGAATATCTCGCCAGCACCGAACTCTTCGACCCTGCCGCGGGGACCTGGACCTTGACGGGCGCCATGAACACCGTGCGAAGCGATCACACCGCAACCCTGCTGCCCTCGGGCCAAGTGCTGGTTGCCGGGGGATACGATGGCGAGAGTGAAAGCATCGGCCAACTCGACAGTGCCGAGCTGTACGATCCAGCAACGCAAACCTGGACTTCAACCGGCTCGATGATCACCGCCCGGGAATCCCACACTGCAACGCTGTTGTTCTCGGGCAAGGTACTGGTGGCCGGGGGCTATGGCGACAGTGGCGTGCTGGACAGGGCCGAGCTGTTCGACCCGGCCGCCGAAGTCATCTTCCGCAATGGGTTCGAAGGCCCTCCGCCCTAGATGGTCTGCGGCCTGTTGCGCGCCGGCATTGTCGTCCCGCAGCGAGCGCACCGTCACTGCGCCTAGGGATCCGAACCGACAGAGTCTGGCAATTGAAGCGATCCGGCTTGGCGCACTGCGTCAGATCGAAGGCCGTGTGAATGCAAGCCAATAGCAAAATGGTCGATCGTATTCGTGGCTGCCCTTTTCCGAGGTGAAATGTGCTTCCGGCCCGCACAAGGTGCGTCCTCGCATCTATGCTTTCCTGGCAAAAAGCCTGACCAACCTTTCCTCGTCCCAGATCTCAACACCCAGCTCCTTTGCCTTGTCGAGCTTCGATCCGGCCGCCTCGCCGGCGACGACAAAGCTGGTTTTCTTCGAGACGCTGCCGGCGACCTTGGCGCCGAGGGCTTCGAGTCTCTCCTTGGCTTCTTCGCGCGTCAGAGATTCGAGCGTGCCGGTCAGGACGACGGTCCGGCCTTCGAGCGGGCCGTGCTCGATCTTCGCGGCACGCGGCAGCTCGGCGTCGAGTCGTACGAGTGCTTCGGCACAGCGTTTCAGCAGATTGCGGCCGTCGTGCGAGTGCGCGAACTCGTGCAACGATTCGGCCGTATCCCGCGGCAGGCCGGTCGCGGCAAATCCTTGGATATCGGCAGCGGCGATCGCCTTGATCGAATCGAATCCTGCAACAACCTGGTCAGCACGCTTCGGAGTCAGTTTCGGGATTTCCATCTGCGCAAGCACGCCGCCACGTTCGAGCACCGCGCGCAACTTCGGTGACGGCGCATGGGTGTCGTCGATCGCGACGCCACGCGCGAGCAGATCGTCGATGACCTTCTGATTGCCTTGCTGCTCGAAGAACGCGTCGATCGCACGGGCTACCTCGCCGCCGATGTCCGGCACCAGCTTGAGCAGCGGCCAGGGCAGATGGCGGACCAGCTCCAGGTCGCCGAACCAGGTCGCGAGCGTCTTTGCCGTGCTTTCGCCGACGTGGGCGATGCCGAGGGCGTAGAGAAAACGCGTGAGCGTGGTGTGGCGGCTTGCCTCGATCGCCTCGATCAGGTTCTCGGCCCATTTCGTCGCGACCTTGCCAGCCTTGGCTGTGTCGGGTGTGGTGCCGTCGCGCTCGTCCGAGCGGCGCTTCATCTCGAGCAGATCGTCGAGCGTCAGCGTATAGAGATCGGCGACCGATTTCACGTAGCCGAGACCGGTCAGATCCTCGATGTAGCGCTCGCCGAGTCCGTCGATGTCGATTGCGCGACGCGACGCGAAATGGAAGATCGCCTGCACGCGCTGGGCGGCGCAGGTCAGCTCGCCGGTGCAGCGCGCGACCGCCTCGCCCTCCTCGCGCACGATGTCCGAGCCGCAGATCGGGCAGTGCTTCGGCATCGTCCACGGCTTCGTGTGCTTCGGACGCAATTCCGGCACCACGCGCACGACCTCCGGGATCACGTCGCCCGCGCGGCGCACGATCACGGTATCGCCGACGCGCACGTCCAGCCGCGCGACCTGGTCGGCGTTGTGCAGCGTCGCGTTGGTGACGGTCACGCCACCCACCTGCACCGGCGCGAGTTTCGCCGCGGGCGTCGCCGCACCGGTGCGGCCGATGTTGATGATGATGTCCTCGACCGTGGTCTGCTGTTCCTCGGCCGGAAACTTGTGCGCGATCGCCCAGCGCGGCGTGCGCCCGACGAAACCGAGTTCGCGCTGCGCGGCGAGATCGTCCACCTTGTACACGACGCCGTCGATGTCGAACGGCAGGCGGTCGCGCTCGGCGCCGATCTTGGCGTAGTAGGCAAGACAGCCCTTCACGCCGCGCGCGGTCGCGACGAGCGAGCTGACCGGCAGGCCCCATTCGCGCAATTTCGCGAGCGTCGCCGAATGCGTCGCCGGCATCGCCGCGCCTTCGACCGCGCCGAGCGCATAGGCGTAGAACGCGAGCGGGCGCCGCGCGGTCACGCGCGGATCGAGCTGGCGCAACGAACCGGCCGCGCCGTTGCGCGGATTCGCGAGCACCTTGCCGCCTTCTGTACGCGCACGTTCGTTCCACGCTTCGAAGGCGGCGCGCGGCATGTAGACCTCGCCGCGCACTTCAAGCACGCGCGGCCAGCCGCTTGCGTGCGTCGGCGACCCGCCCCCGTTGTTCGCGCCGCGCAGGCGCAGCGGAATGGATTTCACGGTGCGCAGGTTCGCCGTCACGTCCTCGCCGGTCTCGCCGTCGCCGCGCGTCGCGCCGCGCACGAAGCGACCGTTCTCGTAGCGCAGGCTGATCGCGAGACCGTCGAACTTCGGCTCGACCGAGAACACCGGGTTGACGACATCGAGGCGCTGTTCGATGCGCCGCTCGAAATCCGCGACCTCGTCCTCGGCGAACGCGTTCGCGAGAGACAGCATCGGAA
>JBAUWF010000035.1:0-68277 GCA_049583635.1 Rhodanobacteraceae bacterium | reverse complement strand
TGTGCCGGAGTCGCCTGAATATCGACCGTGTCGATGCCGATGTAGTTGGAATTGACTCCGGTCGGGCCGGCGCTGGTGACGAAGTAACGAAACGCGATGCGGCCTTGACCGCTGGTCGGTACGCCGGAGGCGGAATCGAGCGAGAACAGCGCCCAGTCGCTGAGCGGATAACCGGTCACGCCGAGCGGATCATCGTCGGTGCCGAGGTTCGGATTGACGCTCTGCAGCAGCGTCCCGAAATCCCCGGTGTCGGTCGCGCTGCTACCGACATTGCTGCACGGCGATCCGGTACACAGGCGCACTTCGATGCGATCCGGATAAACCGTCACGCCGTCCGAGGCGATCGTGCTGCGCGTGTAGAACGCAACCGACGAACCCACATTGAAAGTCAGCAGCGGTGTGACCAGCCAGTTGCTGATCGTTCCATCGCCGCCGGTTGCGCCGCCATCGGTATTGTTGAAGTTGGCGCCTATGAAACCGGTCGGACTACCGTCCTGTGCATTGAAAACGCTGCCGTCGCTCTGGAACCAGTCAGTCGTGCCAATTCCGTCGCTGTTGTTCTGCAGGATCCAGCCGTCGCCCGGCAGCGTGCTGATGTCGTCGAAGTTTTCGCTCAACATGCCACCGCCGCCACCGCCTTCGAAACCGTTCGCAAAGATCTGGTCGGGCCCATTGCTGCAACCCTGTACGTTGATGTCGTCGATGTACCAGCCTTCGTTGGAGATCAGACTGTCGCTGCCTAGGCGGAAGCGGAATTGCGCGTCGTGTCCGGCATAAGTCGAGATGTCGACGACGGAATTGGTGTAGTTCTGCTGCCCGCACCAGGCCTGCATTCCGGCCAGCGGGTTGCTGAAGCTGCTGGCGATGGTGCCGTTGTACGGGTCGGTTTCGAGCAGCGTGCCCGGAACCTGCTGGAACGTGCCACCATCCAGCGAAACCTCGAGAATGCCGCCGTCATAGCACGTGTCGACCGGACTGCCGCCCATGTTGCGCCAGTGCTGGAACTGGAACGTGAGGCCATCGAGATTGGTCGGCAGCGATACCGTCGGCGAGGTCAGTTGCTGATCGGTCACGGCCGCCGGGTCCTGGGCGTACCAGGAATTGGATGGGCTGTTCGGGCGCGCGCCGCTGATGGTCCAGGTGTCGTTGCCGACCGTGGCCGAATGTGTCCAGCCATTGGTGCCGTTTTCGACATCGTCGCTGAACACCGCAGTCGGCGTTGTGCCGATCGAACACTGGCCCGGCGCGGCCTGCGTGATGAACGAGAACACCGTACTCGGCCCGTTGTTGCCGCAGGTGTTGATTGCGCTGACGCGCCAGTAGATCTGGGTATTGGTCGGCAGCGCCGCGGTCGGCTGGAACGTGGTCGCGCCGGTAACGGTTTGCGAAAGGATCACATTTGCAAACGCCGCGTCGGTGGCGATCTCGATCAGGTAGGAACCGGCCTGATCGGAGTCGCCCCAGACGAACGTCGGCTGGGTCGAGACGTTGGTCGCGCCGTTTGCCGGCAGTTGCAGCGCCGGCGCCGGCGGGATCTCGGTGGCGACATCGACGTCGAGCAACAGGTCGCGGATGGTCGCGCCGGCAGTCGCGCGCAAGGTCACCATGTTCGGTCCCGGAGCGACCGCGCCGGTCACATTGAGATCGGCCTCGGTGGTGCCGGGTGGTGTAACCGGGTTCACCGTGTAGCTGCCGGCGAAACCGGTCGGCAGACCATCGCCGAAGCTCATGTCGACCGGATCGGAAAAGCCGCTGACCGAACCGACCGTGATCGAAACCGGATCGAGATTCGCACTCGGCGCCGCGCAAACCGATTGGCTGAGATTGGTACCGGTCAGCGTGAATGTCGGTGTGCCGCAGGCGTCGAACTTGAACGAACCGATGCGCGTGCTCCACTGGCCGCCGGGCGGTTCGTACATGCCGGTGAACCAGAACGTGCAGCCGTCGGCCGGGTCGACGCCGACCTGGTGATAGTCGCCCCAGCGGTCGAAGTTGGTTTGCGAGCTGCCGCCCTCGATCAGGCTGGTTTCGGCCGAGGTCATCACGCCGAGCGGATCGCTTGCCAGGCGCCCGACATAGCGCAGACCCGGATACACGTCGTGACCCGAGGAGACGCGCGCGACGCTGTAGCCGAGCGCGATATTGCCCGCGCTGTCCATGCCGAGCGCGCCCATCCAGCGGCTCGTGATGCCGTTCGGATCGTCCGGAGAATAAGTCCCCTGCTGATACAGCGTCCATGGATCGCCCGGCGAGTTGCGGCGCAGCTCGAACCAGCGGATACCGGCAATGTTGCCGGTCTGCACCTGGGTCACATGGTTGCCGACGATCGATTCGTGATCGCCAAAGTTGCGGTACCCGAGTGGAATCATCGGCACTTCGAGCAACGGATCGAGCAACTGGCTGGTGCCGGGCTGGTGGATCGCACCGAAACCGCTCGGTACATTGAATTCGGAATCGAACTCGTCTTCCTGGATCTGGATCGGCCCGGTCAACACGGTATTGGCCGGCGTCGTGAAGTCCACATGCAGCGTGAACAACTCGAGGAAATCGTGGTTCGGATCGTTCGAGCCCGGATTGTTGCGCTCGTCGTCGTTGTCGCGCAGGTAGATCCCCGGACTGCCGACCGGCGGTGGTGTCGAACCGAATACCGAGACCGGCGGCACCATCTGGAAACCGAGACCATTGAGGCGCGGCACGGATTTTCTCTGCAAGGTTGCCGGCGCCGCGACCAGCATTTGCTGACGGTCGAGCGCATAGACGGCCGGTCCCTGGTTTGCCCCGACGTAGTAGGCATCCGGCCAGACGCCGTATTTCGGATAATCCGGGAAGCCCGGCGTCGTGAAGTCGTAGCGCGTCCAGGTGGTCGTGACCGGATTGTCGTCGGCGCTGATGTACACGCACAGATTATTGCCGCTGCCCGAGAACTCGGTCAGCAGCCAGCGATTGGCAAGCTGGTCGTACAGCACGACGCCGTCGCCGAATCCGCTCGCGCAAGCGCCACCGCTGCCGAGGCCATCGAGGTTGAATGGACCGGCCGCGACGCTGCCGTCGTCGGTGTTGTAGATTTCGTAGGTTGCGCCGCCGCCGCCATTGATCGACTGCACGAAATAACCGCCGCCGACGTCGCCTGACGGGTCGGGCGGGAACACGCCCGAGAAACCCTGCCCCTGAACGTTGACGAGCGGTGTCTCGAAGTTGCGGTAATCGGCCGCATTGCCGAATTCGCGCTGAAGTTCGGCCAGAATATCGATGCCACCGGTTACCGGATTGACCGGGCGCGGCGGATTGCGCTGCAGGTTCTCCTCGCCGTGAAACTGGCGCGGCACCTCGTGGATCGGATCACCGGGCTGCCATGTCGGCACGATCGGGCGCGTGCGCGCGTCGAGATAGAACTGCTGGGGAATCGATGGCGGGCTGACATAGTCCGCGCCGCGCGATACCGGCGGATCGGCCGCAACGACCGGCGTGACGATGACGCAACCGATGGCCGCGACGATCGCAAAGGCGGTGGCCTTGTAAAAGGTGTTCATCTTGTTGCTCCCCGGGGAAGTGCCCCGATCGATTCGTGTAATGGCGGATCGGGAAGGTGAAGCTGCGTTCCGCGCGCATGCATGCCGGTTGGGGTCAGTCTCAGACCCATCCTAATCATCATCCTCAGGCAGTGCACCATCGTCGCCGATGAGGACGAGTTGTTCAAGTATCACTTCCCCACGGTCACTTGTGACGACGAGTGGCGATCGTCCGTCGCCGTAGCGCGCGTGTGTGCTTGCGCCGCCGGCGCGCGCATGGATGCTGAGGCCGAAGTTGCTGCTGAGCTTGCCACCGGTCGAGGCGTCGAGGGTGATGCCGCCAAAGGTCGGCACCAGCAGCACGATGCGACCGCTGCCGGTTTCGATCCGGCTCGTGCCACTCCAATGCTTTCCGAGGGCACCGGCGATGATGTCGCCGCTGTCGCTGTGCAACACGAGACGGCCGCGTGAAGAGGCCCGGATTCTGCCTGATACGCTGGAAGCCGTGATCGCGCCTTCGCGGCGGTTTGCATCGATCGTTCCATCGCGCGTAGTCAGCGCAAGCGGCTCGGTACCGGGCAGGAACACCGCCATGTCCAGGCGCCCCGGTGTGGCCGGATCGACGCCTTTCGCATAGGCGACTTCGATATGCAAGGTGCCGGCTTCGCGCCGGCTGGTCAGCCTGAGTGACGCAAACGTCGGCGTCAGGCGCTGGATGACCGCATGGATACCGACCGCGTTTTCATTCTGGCGCTTGACCGTGATGTCGCCATAACGGTTGACGATTTCGACGCGGCGAATCGACGTGTCGAGGTCGAATTCCCGATCCTTGCGTTCGACCCGCACCTTGTCGGTGTGCTCGGCGTCGGGAGCCTTGATCTGCGTGGCGCAGCCGGGCACAAGCAGGATGCCGAATACCAGTGCGGCCCCGATGAGGCGACGTCGGTACCGCGCGCGTTCGGCGCAACGCGTGGCCTGAGCGGAATCGAGGCTTGTTCGCGCCGGGGCAATGGCTCTGGCGCGATGGAGAACCGGTACCTGCATGAACGCAAACCTCCGTGACTGAAGTCCGAGTCGGTTGTATGGCGATGCTCGGCGCTATTGGTAGAAGATGAAAAACGCGGCGATCGCGATAAAGACGAAACCGACCAGGTGGTTCAGCGCAGCGTGGTTCCGAGCCAGGTGGTCGAGAACACCACCAGGACCTACAACGTGATGAATTCCTGGATGGTCTTGAGTTGGACCGGATTGTAAACCGCGTAGCCGATGCACTTGGCCGGCACTTGCAGGCAATAATCGAAATACGCGATGCCCCAGGCGACGACGATCAACAGCGCGGGCGGTCGATCGGTGTACTTCGGATGCCAGTACCAGGCGAACGTCATGAAGACGTTCGAACCGAACAGCAGAAGGATGGGCGCGGTGTAGCTCCGCATGGGTGTTCCATCGGTTGGCCGGCCAATGGTGACGGTAGCGTTCGCCACGATGATGGTGGCGCGCGCTAAACGTGTTCGACATGATCGGTAGCATGGGTTTCGCTGCGCTCAGCCCACCCTGCAAATGGCGCGGACCGCTCGTGCCACGCAGCATGGCCGCTAACCGTAGCGCAGGACTTCGATCGGAGGCGTGCGCGCGATACGGCGGGTGCCGAACCAGCCGGCCAGCGCGACCAGCGCAGTCGTCGCGGCAGCGGCCATCAGCAGCGACGGCCAAGGTGGCTGGTAGGTGTGAAGCCGAAATACCCGATCGGCCAACGCGAATCCGGTCAGCGCCGCGCCGCCGGCCCCGATCGCCCCGGCCAATGCACCGAGTGCGATGAATTCGCCGAGCACAGCGGCACTCAGCTGGCGGCGGTGCGCGCCGAGCGTGCGCAGCAGCGCCATCTCGAAACGTCGCTCGTCGGCCGTGGCCGCCAGCGCGGCGAGCAGCACGAGCACACCAGCCGCGAGGCTAAAACCGAGGACCCAGGTCACCGCGTGGCTGACCCGGCCGATGATCTCGCGCACCTTGTCGAGTATGGCGTTGACATCGATCAGCGACACGTTCGGGAAATCGCGCGTCAGGCCGGCCAACGCCGCGGCGTTGCCTGCGGGCAAGTGAAAGCTCGCGATATACGTGTGCGGCAGCGTGGCGCCGGTCGTCGGGTCGATCATGACGAAGAAATTGACCCGGAACGAATCCCAGTCAACGCCGCGGATGCTGGTGACGCGCGCGTCGAAATCACGCTCACCCACGCGCAGCGACAGGCGGTCCCCGAGCTTGAGTCCGAACCGCTCGACCCAGCGCAGATCGATCGACGCGGCCGGCGTCTTCGAGTCCGGATCGAACCAGTGTCCTTCGCGCAGCGCGTTCGATGCGGGCAATGCCTTGCTCCATGACAGGCGCACTTCGTGGCCACGCTCGCTATCGTCGCGTCGCTCGTCGTCGCCGTCGAGTGGCCGCGGCGCGTGGTGGTTGATCGCGGTCAGGCGACCGACCGCAAGCGGCAACGCGTTGATATTGTCGGCGCCGAGGGCACGCAGGCGACGCTGCATCGGCGATTGCTGATCCGGTTGCACATTGAGCACAAACCAGTTCGGTGTATCGGCCGGCAGGTCGAGCCGCCAGCGCTCGAGCAGCGACGGACCGACCACGGCAAGCACATCGACCGCGGTCAGACTCAGCGCGAGCGCGCCGATTTGTACCAGGCTCAGGGCGCGCCGGCGAGTCAGGTTGGCGAGGCCGAACCGCCACGCGCCGGACACTCGCCGACCCAACGTACGCACCCCTGCAAGCAACGCGAGACCGAATACGAGTGCCGCCAGCGCCACACCGGCGAGGGCGAGGATCAGTGTGCCGGCAAGATGGCCCGAATCGGCTTCAAGCCGGATCAGCATTGCCGCGAGCGCGAAAGGCAACAGGTACAGCGCATCGAAGCGCCGCAGCCCACCCCCGGTATCGTGTCGGAACACGCGCATCGGCTCGACTTCGCGCAATCGCAGAAGCGGCGGCAATGCAAAGCCGAACAGTACGGCCGCGCCGACCGCCCACGCGGCAAGGCCGGGTGCGAACGGGAGTTTCGGCGTCGGCCCGGGCAGCAGGCCGCTCGCGAGCGCAAGGACGCCCTGTTGCAAGGCAAGTCCGAGAGCAAGACCGAGCGTGCACGCGGCCAGTGCGAGCAGCGCGAGTTGCAACGTCAGCGCGAGCAGGATTTCGTTGCGACTCGCGCCGAGACAACGCAGCAACGCGACGTCCTCGATCTTGCGCCGCGCAAACCGTTGTGCCGACAACGCAACTGCAATGCCTGACAGCAGTGCCGCCAGCAGGGCGGCAAGGCGCAGGAAACTTTCGCCGCGGTCGAATGCCCGGCGCAGATTCTTTTGCGCGCCCTCGACCGTCTCGAGGTGTTCGCCATCGTCAAGACGAGGTTCGGCCCAGGCGGCGAACCGCGCGACCTGATCGGCATCGCCAGCTACCAGCAGACGATGCCGCGCGCGACTGCCGACACCAAGCAGACCGGATTTTTCCGCGTCGGCGATGTTCATGAGCACCCGTGGCGCGAGCTGAATCAACTCCCCGCCATCGGGCATGCGCGCGATTTCACCGGCGACACGCAGATCGCGCCCGCCGATCTGAACGCTGTCGCCGACGCCGCGGCCGAGCGCCACCAGCGCGCGATGATCCGCGTACACCAGACCGGGTGGTGGCGCATGCACGTTGCGTTCGACGCCGTGCGCGTCAAGCACACCCATCACGCCGCGAAGCGGGAAGGCCTGATCGCTCGCGCGGATTTCGCAGAACTGGCTGGCGCCGGCGTCGTGCGACTCGGCATCGGACGGAGACGAACCGGATTCCGGTCCGGTTGTTCGCTTCGCGTTCGTGCCGGCGAATACGACGCTTGGAAAATCGGCCAATCGCGTGGTCGCAAGACCGAGCCGGTGTGCCTCATCGGCAAACTCCGGGGCTATGCGCTGGCGACTGGCAATGCCGAGATCGCCGCCGATCAGGTCGGCAGCCGAAGCGACGATCGCGCGCTCGACGCGACTGGCCAGCGTGCCGACCGCAGCGAGCGCGGCCACCGCCAGCACCAGCGCCGCGGCGAGTGTCGCCAGTTCGGCGTGACGAAACTCGCGGCGCAGACTGCGCGCGGCAAATACGAGCGGCTTCATGCAGCGTCCCCCACGCCGTGGCCATCCGCAATGCGGCCGTCGGCAAGTTCGAGGATGCGGTTGCAGCGAGCGGCGAGGTTTGCATCGTGCGTGACCAGCACCAGGGTCGTCGCATGTTCGCGGTTGAGCGCGAACAATAGATCGCCGACCGCATGGCCGGTGCGCCGGTCGAGATTGCCGGTCGGTTCGTCGGCGAAGAGGAGTTCCGGGCCGTGCACGAACGCGCGCGCCAGCGCCACGCGTTGCTGCTCGCCGCCCGAGAGCTGGTGTGGATAGTGCTCAATGCGTGTCGCAAGACCGACATCGGCGAGCGCCGCACGCGCCCGTTCGCGCGCATCGTCGCGGCCCTCGAGTTCGAGCGGCAGCATCACGTTCTCCTGCGCACTCAACGCCGGCAGCAGGTGAAACGACTGGAAGACGAAACCGACCAGGCGTCGGCGCAGACGTGCGCGCGCTTCCTCATCGAGGGTATTGAGATCCTGGCCGACAAAGGTCACGCTGCCGCCGCTCGGTGTGTCAAGGCCGGCGAGGAGACCAAGCAAAGTGGTCTTGCCCGAACCCGACGCGCCGGCGATCGCCACGCTGGATCCGCGCGCGACCTCGAGATTGACGCGGTCGAGGATGACCAGGCGACCGGCGGGGCCGTCCACCGCTTTGCTAAGCTCGTTGGCCATCAGGACGCTGGCGGAATGATCCATGGCGCGTTTTTTCCTGTCCTTGCTGTTGTTGCTTGGTTCGACGGTCGCGTTGTCGGCGCCGCATGGGCCTGTCGTCGTACTCGGCGACTCGTTGTCCTCGGCCTATCGCATTGCGACCGGAGAGGGCTGGGTACATCTGCTCGAGGTGCGCTTGCGCAAGGCCGGCGTGCAGCGCGCGCTGGTCAACGCCAGCATACCCGGCGAAACCAGCGCGAGCGGTGTTGCGCGCCTGCCTCACCTGCTGGCCGAACGGCACCCGGCACTGGTAATCGTCGAACTCGGCGCGAACGACGGTTTGCGTGGTCTGCCGCTCCCCGAGATCCGCACCAACCTGACCCGCATCGTGACGTTGTGTCGTCAGTCCGGCGCGAAAGTCGTGCTGCTCGGCATCGAGCTGCCGGTCAACTATGGTCCGCAGTATCGCGATGGCTTGCGCAACCTGTATCGGGACTTGGCGCGGGAATTCAA
This sequence comes from Rhodanobacteraceae bacterium, assembly GCA_049583635.1. Taxonomy (GTDB): domain Bacteria; phylum Pseudomonadota; class Gammaproteobacteria; order Xanthomonadales; family Rhodanobacteraceae; genus Dokdonella_A. The sequence goes on along the minus strand of JBAUWF010000035.1, from coordinate 59,454 downwards.
TGTTCCATTGGTGCCGTTCCTGCTGGAGGGTGTTGCGCTCGACCCCGACCTGATGCAGGAAGACGGCCTGCACCCGAACGCTGCCGGCGAGGTCAAGGTGCTTGACCATATCTGGCCGGTGCTCGAACCGGCCATTCGCGGATTGCCCTGACCACGGTGGGCGGCGCGCTTTCGAGATGACCCCTGCAAACTCCATGCACGATAATCGCCAGGGGACACCGCGACGCTTGTCCGTGCGCCAAGCGCCTGCGGCGGGCTCATCGAACGCCTTCTGGGCCAAACGGCACGTGCCGCGCAGGTCGTGATTCGGTATTCTGTGAAGCCGATTCTTGTATCGCCGCTAGCTTCCTGTTCATTTCCGCTGACCCGAAGGGGACTTCCTGATGTTTCGAGCACGAGTATTGCTGATGGTGACGAGCGCCGTGATCCTTTCCGCCTGCAACCAGACGCCGAGCGATTCGTCGCCGAGCGAAACCGCTGCCCAGCCGCCGGCCGCGCCTGCACCCGCCCCTGAACCGGCTGCCGAGCCTCAAGCGCCCAATCCGTTCTTCGCTGAAAGCACGCTGCCGTTCCACGCGCCGCCGTTCGACAAGATCAAGGACAGCGATTATCAGCCCGCGATCGAAAAGGGCATGCAGGAGCAACTGGCCGAAATCCAGGCGATCGCCGACAACCCGGAACCACCGACGTTCGAGAACACCTATGTCGCGATGGAGAAGACCGGCGCGTTGCTCAATCGCGTGATGCATGCATTCGGTGCGGTGACCGGCGCCAACACCAACGACACGTTGCAGAAGATCCAGGAGGAAGAGGCGCCGAAACTGGCTGCGCACCAGGACGCCATTTATCTGAATGACAAGCTGTTCAAGCGCGTCTCGGCTGTTCACGATCAACTCGATTCGCTCAAACTCGATCCGGAGTCCGCGCGCCTGGTCGATGTGGTCTATCGCGACTTCGTGCATCACGGCGCCAAGCTCTCCGATGCCGACAAGGCCAGGCTCAAGGAGCTCAACAAGGAAGAGTCCACACTCAGCACGCAGTTCACGAATCGCTTGCTGGCCGCAACCAAGGCTGCGGCGCCGGTGATCACCGACAAGGCCAAGCTCGCCGGTCTGTCCGATGCCGAAGTCGCTGCGGCCGCCGCAGCCGGCAAGAGTCGCGGCAAGGATGGCCAGTGGGTGTTGCCGCTGCAGAACACCACGCAGCAACCCGACCTGCAGAACCTGGGCGATCGTGACACGCGCAAGCAGCTGTTCGAGGCGTCGTGGAATCGCGCCGAACAGGGCGATGCCAACGATACGCGCAAGATCATCGAGCGCATCGCGCAGATACGCGCCGAGTCCGCCAAGTTGCTCGGATTTGACAACTATGCGGCGTGGAAACTCGAAGACCAGATGGCCAAGACGCCGGCAACGGCGATGAAGTTCATGAAGAATCTGGTGCCGGCAGCGACCGGTCGCGCACGCTCCGAGTCCAAGGACATCCAGGCGCTGATCGACAAGCAGCACGGCGGGTTCAAGGTTGCGCCGTGGGACTGGGAGTTCTACGCCGAACAGGTGCGCAAGGCGAAATACGATCTGGATGAAAACCAGATCAAGCCGTATTTCGAACTCGACAATGTTCTCAAGAACGGCGTGTTCTACGCGGCCAACCAGCTCTACGGCATCACGTTCAAGGAACGCAAGGACATCCCGGTGTACCAGCCGGATGTGCACGTCTACGAGGTGTTCGACAAGGACGGCAGCTCGCTCGCGCTGTTCTACACCGATTATTTCAAGCGTGACAACAAGAATGGCGGCGCCTGGATGGACAACCTGGTCACCCAGTCGAAGCTGCTCGGCACCAAGCCGGTGATCTTCAACGTCTGCAACTTCACCAAGCCGGAACCCGGTCAGCCGGCCCTGATTTCGTTCGATGATGTCACCACGATGTTTCATGAATTCGGTCATGCGCTGCACGGCATGTTCGCCGACGAGGAGTATCCGACCCTGTCTGGCACCAATACCGCGCGCGACTTCGTCGAGTTCCCGTCGCAGTTCAACGAACACTGGGCGAGCAATCCGAAAGTGTTTGCCAATTATGCGAAGCATTACAAGACCGGCGAGCCGATGCCCAAAGCCTTGGTCGAAAAGATCAAGAAGGCGAAGAATTTCAACATGGGCTACGACATGACCGAACTGGTCACGGCCGCACTGCTCGATATGGAGTGGCATACATTGGACGCCAGCGCGCCATTGCAGGATTCCGACACGTTCGAGAAGGCCGCGCTGAAGAAGGACAAGGTCGACTTGAGCTATGTGCCGCCGCGCTATCGTTCGAGCTACTTCCAGCATATCTGGGGTAACGGCTATGCAGCCGGCTACTACGCCTATCTGTGGACGCAGATGCTCGCCGATGATGGCTTCGAATGGTTCAAGGAGCACGGCGGCCTGACGCGCGCGAACGGCGATCGTTTCCGCGACATGGTGCTGTCGCGCGGCAATACCGAGGATCTGGCCAAGATGTACAAGGACTGGCGCGGCAAGGATCCGAGCATCGAGCCGATGCTCGAGGATCGCGGCCTCAAGCAGGCCCGCAAGTAGCGAGTACGCCTGCTTCCGTGGCGTGTGTTCCGCGCGCGATCGATGTGCCGGGTCGCCGCGGCGCGCCGATCGTGCTACTTGCGACCGTAGCGGTCTTCGAGGCGCACGATGTCGTCTTCACCGAAATAGTCGCCGCATTGCACTTCGATCAGATGGATGTCCTTGTCCGTCGGATTCTCGAGACGATGCAGCGTGCCCATCGGAATATAGGCCGACTCGTTGCGATTGAGCAGGAACTCGCGATCACCGATGCGAATGCGCGCGCTGCCGTCGACCACGGTCCAGTGCTCGCTGCGGCGATGATGCAGTTGCAATGACAGTACCTGTCCGGGCTTTACGGTCAGGCGTTTTACCTTGCAGTCGTCCGCGTCCTCGAGCACCGTGAAGCTGCCCCACGGGCGGTGCACGGTCCGGTGAAATTTCGCGGCGGCATGGTTGCTTTCACGCAGGTGTTCGACCACCAACTTGACCTGCTGCGCGCGGTCGCGGTCGGCGACCAGCAATGCATCGTCGGTATCGACGATGACGAGGTTGCTCACGCCGACCGCAGCCACCATGCGTCGTTCCGACTGCACATAGCAGTTTTCGCTTTCGATCAGGATCGCCTCGCCGCGCACGCGGTTGCCGGCCGCGTCGGTTTCGGCGCCCGGTTCGGCGGCGCTCAGCGCTTTCCACGATCCGATATCGCTCCAGTCGAACCCGGCCGAAATGACAGCGACACGCCCGGCGCGTTCCATCACGGCGTAATCGAGCGAGATATCGGGTTGCTGCATGAACGTTTCACGATCGAATTCGACCGGGCTCTCGGCGCCGCTTGCGCGTGCGTGACACGCGCGTGCCGCAGCGAGTACATCGGGGCAGACTTTCGCCGCCGCGTCCAGCAACGCCCCGGCGCTGAAGCAGAACACGCCCGAATTCCACAGGTACTCTCCGCTCACGATGTAGTCTTCGGCGGTGTTGCGATCGGGCTTTTCGACGAAGGCGCTGACCGCATGCGCGCCATCGCCGGCAATCGATGCGCCGACATGGATATAGCCGAAACCGGTTTCCGCTGCCGTCGGCCGTATGCCGAACGTGACCAGCCAGCCGTCTGCGGCCAACGCCTGCGCGCTTCGCACATCGGCGCCGAACGCATCCAGATCGCGGATCAAATGATCGGCCGGCAACACCAGCAGACACGCATCCGGGCCGTAGCGTTCTGCCGCGTGCAGCGCGGCGAGCAGGACCGCCGGCCCGGTATTGCGCGCGGCCGGTTCAAGCAGGAACGGCAGCTTGTCGAGGTCCGCTCCGGGATGGCGTGCATATTCATCGCGTGTCAGGAAATAGAAATCCTGCGCCGTCACGGTGAGCACCGGGCCGTCGCCGGATACGGCCAGCGCACGCTCGAGCGTCCGGCCGAGCAGGGTCCCGCCGTCGCCAAGACGCATGAACGGCTTCGGATGCGCGCTGCGCGATACCGGCCACAGACGCGTGCCGGCGCCGCCGGACAGGATCACGGGTACAAGCACGAATGGCCCTCCGTCAATGGCGACGCTCGGCAATCTCGCCGATGACACGCTGCAATCCGTGGCGCCAATCGTCCAGGTGCAGACCGAATGCCGATTGCAGCTTGCTGCAGTCTAGTACGGAAAACGCCGGGCGCAGCGCACGCGTCGGATAGTCGGCGCTCGCGATCGGAACCATGCGCGGCGTGCGTGTGACCAGGCCGGCCGCATGCGCGTCGGCCATGATCGCCTCGGCGAACTCGAACCAGGTGCAGCGCCCGGCGGCGGTCAGATGCCAGAAGCCTGACAGGTCGTGTTGCCGGTTTGCATCGAGGACACGCCATTGTTCGACCATCGCCGTGGTCGTTCGGGCAATCAGACCAGCCGGGGTCGGCGCACCGGTCTGGTCGGCAACGATGCGCAGTTCCTCGCGCTCCCCGGCAAGGCGCAGCATCGTCAGCAGAAAGTTCCGGCCGTGCGCGGCATACACCCAGGCCGTGCGCAAGATCAGGTGTGCCGCGCCACTTGCGGCAAGGGCCTGTTCGCCGGCGAGCTTGCTTTGGCCGTAGACTCCAAGCGGGGAGGTTGGATCCTGTTCGCGATACGGCTGCGTTGCGCGGCCATCGAACACATAGTCGGTGGAGTAATGCACGATAGTTGCGCCGCGACACGCGGCCCAGGCGCCGATCTCGCCGACAGCCAGATGATTGATGCGCTCGGCCAGCTGCGGCTCTTCTTCGGCACGATCGACTGCCGTATACGCGGCTGCGTTGACGATGAGTTCGGCAGCGGTCTCGTCGAGTGCGCGACCAAGCGATCGTGGGTCGGACAGGTCCACCGCGACGCATGCGCCGCCGTCGTCGAGATGTCCGCTGCGCGTCGCGCACACGAGTTGGCCGGTTGCAGCCAGTGTGCGACGCAACGCATGACCGATCTGCCCGTTCGCACCGAGCAGCAGGATTTTCATCGGCGCGCGGCGATCGTCGTCTCGCGAGTTCATGCGGTCCAGCGCGGAAGGTTTTCCTGCGCCACGTCGGCCAGGAATGGCGCGCGCGCGTCCTTGTCCGACAGTACTGGTTCGGCGATCGGCCAGTCGATCGCGATCGACGCATCATTCCAGCGGATCGACGAATCCGCGGCGCGCTCGTACAGCGCCGTGCACTGATAGGCGAACGTTGCGGCATCGGACAACACCACAAAAGCGTGTGCGAAGCCTTCGGGCACCCAGAAATGACGCTTGTTTTCGGCCGACAGTATCGCCGCAGCCCAGCGCCCGAAGGTTGGCGAACCAGTGCGGATGTCGACGGCGACGTCATACACCTCGCCCTCTACGACACTGACCAGCTTGCCCTGCGGATGCGGCCACTGGTAATGCAACCCGCGCAGGACACCGTGCGACGAGCGCGAGACATTGGTTTGCACAAAAGCAAGATCGAGACCGGCTTCGGCGAAACGGCGTGCGTTGAAACTCTCGTAGAAGAACCCGCGCGCGTCCCCATGCACGGCCGGTTCGATCACGACGCATCCGGGCAGCGTGGTCTCGATGATTTTCACGGAGCGCCGTCCTGTTCGATGAGTTGCGTCAGATAGCGGCCGTAGCCGCTCTTGGCCAGTGGCGCGGCCAGACGCAGCACCTGTTCGGCGTCGATCCAGCCGTTCTGCCAGGCGATTTCCTCGGGGCAGCAGACCTTGAGGCCCTGACGATTTTCGATCGTCTGGATGTAGTTCGACGCCTCGACCAGCGATTCGTGGGTGCCGGTGTCGAGCCAGGCGTAGCCACGACCGAACCGTTCAAGCATCAGCGAACCGTCGGCGAGATAGCGACGGTTCAAGTCGGTGATCTCAAGTTCGCCGCGTGCCGATGGCTTCAGCTTCGCCGCGAAATCGCAAACACGCTGATCGTAGAAGTAAAGGCCGGTCACGGCCCATGACGATTTCGGCTGCACCGGTTTTTCCTCGAGTCCGATCACGCGGCCGTCGGCATCGAAATCGGCAACGCCGTAGCGTTCGGGATCGCGTACCCGGTAGCCGAACACGGTGGCGCCGGCCGTGCGCGCCACTGCGCGCTTGAGCAGCCCGGTCAGGCCGTGGCCGTAGAAGATGTTGTCGCCGAGTATCAGGCAGCAGGGTTGACCGGCGACGAATTCGCGGCCGATCACGAATGCCTGTGCCAGACCGTCGGGCGAGGGTTGCACGGCGTAATCGATGGACAGGCCCCACTGCGAGCCGTCGCCGAGCAGCTTGCGGAACAAAACCTGCTCGTGCGGCGTGTTGATGATCAGCATCTCGCGCACGCCGGCCAGCATCAGGGTACTGAGCGGATAGTAGATCATCGGTTTGTCGTACACCGGCAGCAGTTGCTTGCTGACCGACTGCGTCAGCGGATACAGGCGTGTGCCCGAGCCGCCGGCAAGGATGATGCCTTTTTGAATGGTCACGTCGTCCTTCCCGATGCGATGCTTACAATCCCAGCCGTTGCATGCGATAGCTGCCGTCGAGCACGCGTCGTACCCAATCCTGGTGATCGAGATACCAGTCGAGCGTGCTTGCCATGCCAGACTCGAAGGTTTCCGTTGGCGTCCACCCGAGTTCGTGCGTAATCTTGCCGGCATCGATCGCGTAGCGGCGATCGTGCCCCGGTCGATCGGTGACATAGGTAATCAAGGATTCGCGCACTCTCCCGTCGGGCAGCGGCTGACGCGCATCGAGCAACGCGCAAATTGTCTTGACGACGCCAATGTTCTCGCACTCGGCGTCGCCGCCGATGTTGTACACCTCGCCGGGACGCCCCGCTGCGAGCACGCGATGAATAGCATGGCAGTGATCGCCGACGTAGAGCCAGTCGCGCACGTTGCGGCCATCGCCGTACACCGGCAGTGGCTCACCGTTCAGCGCCTTCTGGATCATGAGCGGTATGAGTTTTTCCGGAAACTGGCCCGGACCATAGTTGTTCGAGCAGTTGGTCGTCAGCGTCGGCAGGCCGTAGGTGTGGTGGAACGCGCGCACCAGATGATCCGACGCCGCTTTCGACGCGGAATACGGCGAGTTGGGACGATACGGCGATTCCTCGTTGAACCGCCCGCTCGGCCCGAGCGAGCCATATACCTCGTCGGTCGACACGTGCAAGAAGCGGAACGCGCTTTTTTGTTCGGGCCCCGCATTCCGCCACCAACTCAGCGCACTTTCGAGCAGCACCAGGGTGCCGACAACATTGGTCTCGACGAATTCGGCTGGTCCGTCGATCGAGCGATCGACATGCGATTCGGCGGCGAAATTGACGATTGCGTCGGGTTGATGCTCGGCCAGCAGCGCGTCCACGAGTCCGCGATCGCCGATATCGCCCTCGACGAAGATGTGATCCGGGTTGCCCTTGAGACTCGCCAGCGTTTCGAGATTTCCGGCATAGGTCAGCTTGTCCAGATTGACCACGCGCACGCCACCGCGCGCGATCGTATCGAGCACGAAATTGCCGCCGATAAAGCCGGCGCCGCCGGTCACCAGAAGGGTTGTCATGAGGTTGAGCTGTCGCGAGCCGGAAATCAGGCCCAAGCCTGAAAAAGGGCCGCCATGTTAGCGTCTGACCTGCGTCGGCGCGAGCCGTCGACTCCGGATACGTTCCCTTACCGACGCCCGGCCGGACCCGCATTTCGCTTCAGGCAGCCGCGGCGAGGCCGAGGACAAGCGCCAGCAACGCAAGCGTCCAGCCATCGACGGCTGGGAGGGCCTGCGCGACGGTTGTCCCGGACGGTGCCGGGTCCACCGCCATGGCAAACGGGTCGCCGGGCACCTGGATGGTCGCCACAACTGTCAAAGTCGAGGGATCGACGACCGCGACGACATCGTGTTCGAGATCGGAAACGAAGACATGCCCACAGTCGGGATCGTATGCAATCCCATGCTGCGGCCCCGTGATCGGAATCGAAGCGCAAAATCGGGCATGACCAGCAACATGACGAGCGCGATGAGGCTCATCGGGACACTTGACGCACTGGAGGCTTGTTCATGGCGTCCCTCGCTTTTTTGCAAGGGTAACGAACTTTGGCGCGGGTACCAAAGCCACCTGGCCGGCGTGCCGCGTCAATATCCGGCTCAGAACGGAATATCGTCCTCCTCAAAATTGTCGTCCGGCGTCTTCTCCGGCGCCGATGGCGGTCGCTGATTCGAAGCTGCGTTGCGCGACGGCGCGCGTTCTCCGCGATCACGCGATCCACCGCCACCACCACCGCCTTCACCGATCCCGCCGAGCATTTGCATTTCGTTGGCGATGATGTCGGTGAAATATTTCTCCACGCCATCGTTGCCGGTGAACTTGTCGGTACGGATCGAGCCTTCGATGTAGACTTGGCGGCCCTTTTTCAGATACTCGCCGGCAATCTCGGCGAGACGCCCGAAAAACTTCACGCGATGCCACTCGGTGCGTTCCTGCTGCTCGCCGGTCTGCTTGTCCTTCCATGATTCGGACGTCGCCACGCGAATCGTCGTGATTGCGGCGCCGTTGGCGGTGTAGCGCGTTTCAGGATCCGCGCCTAGATTGCCGACCAGAATGACCTTGTTAATGCCGCGCGCCATGGCAGTGACCTCCGCGAATGCGTTGCTCGGTTGGGTGGCAGCATACTACCCGCAAAACCGCACCAGCATGGATGCCGATCGTGGGTGCTCGTAGGAAAATGCAGCGATCGGTTGTCCGGACATCGCATCGGAACGCATCGTCGGCGTGCGTAGTTATAATCGCGATAGTTGGAAATCTGCGCAGGACTGTCAATCCCGCAAACGCAGGGAAACCCGTGTTGCTGCTTTCACTGTCATAACGCCGGATGACGTGCGCAGACGTCGATCTGGATGGGGATTTGCTTGAACACGACTGTGCCGCCGTTATCGACGACGCCCCGCCCCGGTGCTCTGGCCGAGGTTCAATCGCTGGCGGCCGCCGACATGGCTGCCGTCGATGCGTTGATACGCCGGCATCTCGCATCGGACGTGGTGCTGGTCAACCAGATTGCCGAGCATATCGTTGCCGGCGGCGGCAAGCGCCTGCGACCGATGTTGCATCTGCTGGCCGCCGCTGCGGCCGGCTACCGCGGGCACAAGCATATCCAGCTTGCGGCGGTGATCGAGTTCATCCACACCGCAACCTTGCTGCACGACGATGTCGTGGACGAGTCCGGCTTGCGACGCGGCCGTGAGACCGCCAATGCGCTGTGGGGTAATGCGGCCAGCGTGCTGGTCGGCGATTTTCTCTACTCGCGCAGCTTTCAGATGATGGTCGAACTCGATCATATGCGCATCATGCGGATCCTCGCCGATTCGACCAACCAGATTGCCGAGGGCGAGGTGTTGCAACTGCTGCATATCGGTAACGCCGACACCGACGAGATGGCGTATCTGAGTGTGGTGGAACGCAAGACCGCCGTGCTCTTTTCAGCGGCGACGCGCCTCGGCGGCGTGCTCGCCTGTCTGCCCGAAGCCGAGGAGAGCGCCTTGGCACGCTATGGCCTCGAGCTCGGTTTTGCATTCCAGATGGCCGATGACGTGCTCGACTACATGGCCGAGGACGGTGCGCTCGGCAAAAATGTCGGCGATGACCTGGCCCAGGGTAAACCGACCTTGCCGATTATTCTGGCCATCGCCCGCTGCGCGCCGGCTCAAGCAGCAATGCTGCGCGATGCGATCGAGAACGGCGGGCGCGCCGTGCTTGATCGCGTGATTGCGGCAATCCTCGATTGCGGTGCACTGGATCTTGCGCGCGAGCGCGCATTCCGACATGCCGCAGCCGCGCGCAGCGCGCTCGATGTGCTGCCGGCCTCCGCCGCGCGCGATGCGCTCTCGGTGCTGGCCGACTACGCGGTGGAGCGTTGCGCCTGAGGGCGAGCTCAAGGTACACCGAGCTGCGGTTCTGACCCTTTGAATCAAGGGATCGATCAAGTCCTTGCGGGGCAGTGAGTGGATGGGAAGTTCACGGGCGACAGTGCGCGGACCCGCCTCAGCGCGCCCTGCCCCGGAACGCCTCGTCGAGCCAGCTTCGCATCAAGGTGTAAGCGCGCTTGGCAATCTTCGCGTCATACACGCAGCCGGGCGGCGAGTGCGCGTCGGTTTCGGTGAAGCAATGCACGGCGTGGCCGAAAACGACGAACTGCCAGTCGGCAGGACTGCCGCGCATCTCCGCCTCGAACGCTGCTGCATCCGACATGGTGAACGTATCATCGGCGCCGTTCATGGCGAGCACGCTGGCCTTGATGTTCTTCGCGAGCGCCGGATCGTCGGTCTTGAGATCACCGTGGAACGTTACGACCGCAGCGATATCGGCTCCGGATCGGGCCAGATCGAGCACTGCCGCGCCGCCGAAACAGAAGCCGATCGCGGCAAGGCGCATCGGATCGATCGGTGCGGAACCCTCCTGCGCACGCAATTGATCGAGTGCGGCATTGATGCGCGCTCGCATCAGCTTGCGGTCCGCATACAGCGGCTTGACAGCGGCCGACGCCGCCTTGTTGTCACCCGGACGCACGCCCTTGCCGTACATGTCGGCGAGGAAGATCACATAATCCGGACCGGCGATCTGCTTGGCTTTTGCGATCGCGGCAGCGTTCACGCCATACCAGTTCGGTGCCATGACCAGGCCGGGGCGCGACGTTTTCGATGCGTCGTCATAGACAAGCTCGCCTTCGAACCGGGTATTTCCTACTTGGTACGGCACGGCCTTCGCGACCATGGCGGCATTGGCATGGCCGGCGATGCCGGACGCGACGATGAGAACCCAGCACAGGTTCCGTGAAAGACGAGCGGACATGTCGATCTCCTAAGCGGGAGACTCGATGATAAGTCGCGGCCATCGGCAGCGCGAAGCTTTTTCAACCATTACACTTCGCGGTCCGATCCCATCCTTGGAGTGATTCATGCGCAAGCTCGTTCTCCTCGCAGCCATATCCGTTGCCTGCGGCGCCGCCGCCGTCGCGAATGCGGCGGTCAAGCCGTCGACCGCGATTCACTATCGCCAGAGCGTATATCACATGATCCTGTGGAACTTCGCGCCGCTGGCCGACATGGTCAAGGGGAAGGCGCCGTTCGATGCCGCGGAGTTCGAGAAACACGCCGGTCGCATCGCGTTGCTGGCGCCGCAATTGCTCGAAGGCTTTCCGCCCGGTTCGGATCAGGGTGCCAAGACCGAAGCGAAACCGGATATCTGGAAGAACTTTCCGGATTTCCAAAGCAAGATGTCCGACCTTGTCACGCAGTCGAAAAAACTGTCCGAGGCGGCGAAGACCGGCGACGAGGCGAAAATGAAGGCGCAGTTCAAGGAAACCGCCGGTGCCTGCAAGAGCTGTCACGACAAGTATCGCGAAGAGGATTGAGACGCCGCACTACGCCGCTTCGCCCCACGCCACAACCCCCCAACAATCACCGCGCTTAGCAGCGCAAGCACCAGCGCTCGCCACAACGGCGCGATGGATGGTGCCGCACGATTGGCTGTCATGCGCATGCGACCGTGCAGCATCGGAGCGATGAGGTTGTCGCGCTTGAGCACCCAGTGCAGCAACACTGCGGACAGGTGCAGTGCGATCAGCGTCACGAGCACATAGCGGTTGATCTTGTGGACGCGTGTAAGCAGATCGACCGTCGTGTCGGACACGCGTGCGCCAAGCGGACCGAATTCGCTGATGTCGTCGCTCGCAAACAGCCCGCTCAACGCTTGTACTGCCACGCACAGTAGCATCGCGACGATAGACCATGCACCGAGAGGATTATGACCGGCATGCCCCGATCTGCGCCGCAAGATGGGGGCTCTCAGATAGCTCAGGACATCGGATGGAGAGCGCACGAATGTGTGGAAGCGCGCGCTGGTGGAACCGAAAACCCCCCAGAGCAGGCGGAACAGGATCAACGCCAGGGTCGCGTAGCCGAGACGAAAATGCCATTCCATCGGCAGTAACTCGAATTCGCCGCTGGCGAATTGCAATGCGATCAGGACCACCAGAATCCAGTGGAACAGGCGTGTCGGCAGGTCCCAGACCGTAATCTCGGAGGTGGGCTCCTCGGGCATCATGTAGTCTCTCCATTGATACTGGCTCGGCGTCCGCGCCGCATCGGATCGAGCGGCCGGCGTTTGCTCCGCGGCATGGGATCATTATCGTGGCCGTTCACACAAGATGTTTGCCGGTCGCGGGCGGTTGCGGCAAGCTAGCGACCTTTGTTCCCCAAGAACGCCCCGCCAATCGTGCCGCACCCTCTCCACCGTCTTCTCCAGCGGCGCCATGTGGTGCTTGCAGGCCTGATCGCGCTGTCCGCGCCGGCCCATGCCGACGAGGCGGTTGCGCCGACTTGTCGGCTCGGAATGGTGAAATGCGCCAAGCGGCCCGACGACTTCTCGATGTGCAAGAAAAACGATCTGCTCGATTTCTACGTGCCCGGGTTGCCGACGACGGGCGATCGCGGCAGCACGCCGGCAGATTTCAGCGCGGTCAAGGTTCAATCAGGCGACGCGCACGGGTACGTTCTCGAAGGCGACGCCGAATTGCGCCGGCTCGATCAGTTGTTGCGCGCCGATACCCTGTCTTATGACACCGATACCACGGCGTACGTCGCCACCGGTCATGTGCGTTATCAGGATCGTGCCGTGCTGATGTCGGCCAACCGGGCCAAAGGGGCGACCAAGCCCGAGCACGCAACGCTCGACAACGTGCGCTACCAGTTGCTCGGCTCGCGCGGCAACGGTCGCGCGGCGCACGCGGACATGAGCGATCCGGATCATGCACATCTGGCGCAAACGACCTATTCGACTTGCGATATCGACGATCCGCAGTGGGAATTGCGCGCGCCCGACATGACTCTTGATCAGACCGAAGGAATCGGGCGTGCGCATGACATGACCTTCCGGGTCGGCGGCGTACCGATTTTTTGGCTTCCTTATGCCCGCTTTCCGCTCAACGACGAACGCGAGTCGGGCTTTTTGTATCCGGACATCGGCTACAGCGACCGGCGCGGTTTCGACGTGACGCTGCCGTACTATCTCAATCTCGCGCCGAATTACGATGCGACCTTGTTCCCGCACCTGATGACCCAGCGCGGGCTCATGCTCGGTGGCGAGTTTCGCTATCTCGTTCCCGGCAGTCACGGGCAGGTCGAATTCACCTACCTGCCGGACGACCGTCTGGCCGACCGCGATCGTGGCTCGTTTGAATGGAAGGATTCGACCAGTTTCAGCGAAAACTGGGGCGCCTCGGTCAACATCAACCGGGTTTCGGACGATCGCTATTTCGAGGACTTCGGACGCAGCCTGACCACCGCGGCCACCAGCCTGCTGCCGTCGCGTGTCTACGTCAACGGTCACGGCGACTGGTGGAGTGCGAGTCTCGGCGGAGACGAATACCAGATCACGGATCCGACGTTGCCCGGTAGTTCGGAACCATACAGGCGGCTGCCGCGCGCCACCTTCAACGGTGAACACCCGCTGGCCGGTGATCTCGAGTGGGGCATCGATTCCGAGGCCGTCGCATTTTCCAAGAACGACGCCCTCGACGGTCGGCGCATCGATCTGTTTCCGTATCTCGCCTGGCCCATCGAGACGGCGGCCTGGTTCGTGCGCCCGCAGGTGGGTTATCGCTATACCCGGTACCAGCTGGACCGCGATGAAAACAGCAGTCCTACGCGCGGTGTTCCGATCTTCACCCTCGACAGCGGCTTGATCTTCGAGCGCAGCCTGCAACTCGGCAACCAGGCGTATACGCAGACCCTCGAGCCGCGGGCATTCTATCTGCGCGTGCCGTATCGCAACCAGGACGATCTGCCGATTTTCGACACCCAGCTTGTGCCTTTCAGTTTCGGCCAGTTGTTTCGCACCAATCAATTCGTCGGCGCCGATCGCCAGTCCGATGCGAACAACCTGACCCTGGCACTGACGACGCGCTTCCTCGAGGACGCCACCGGCGACGAGCGCCTCGCGGCGAGTATCGGCGAGATACGCTATTTCGACGATCAGCGCGTGCAATTGCCGTGCACGGTGGACGGTGTCGTGCTGCCGTCCTGCGTGCCGACCGATTTTTCCGGTTCGACCTATGTCGGTGAACTCGATCTGCACATCGCTGATCGCTCGCGGCTGGTGCTCGATCAGCAGTGGAACCCGAACACGAGCCAGACCGATCTGTCTGTGGTCAGTTTTCAGCAGCGCTTCCGAACCGACGGTCTATTCAATTTTTCCTATCGATTCCGGCGCAATGTGCTCGAACAAGTCGATGTATCGACGTTGCTGCCGATTACGCCGAGCTGGCGTGTCATCGCCCGCGAGAATTTTTCGTTTCGCGACCACGAGACGCTCGAACGTCTGGTCGGCATCGAGCACGACAGTTGCTGCGTTGCGTGGCGTCTGCTGGCACGACACTGGATTCACAATGCCCAAGGCAATGCCGACAATGCGTTGTATTTCGAGATCGAATTCAAGGGCATCGGATCAGTCGGCCAGAGGACCGACGATTTCCTGCGCCGTGGTATTCTTGGCTACCAATAGGCGTGCCCGCGCGCCCGCCTCACTCGCCGACGAATCCCCTTCATGAAAAGACTTCTGACTGCTCTCGTTTTTACCTTTCTCGCCTCCGCCGGCGGCACGTCGATCCATGCGCAGATCCTGCCGGTCGAGCCGATCGACCGCATCATCGCGGTGGTCAACGAGGATGTCATCCTGCAAAGCGAGCTCGATCGAGCGATCACCAATATCGAGAGCCTGTACGCGAAGAATCCCGAGCAGTTGCCGCCACACCAAGTGCTTGAGCATCAGGTGCTCGAAAGGTTGATCATGCAGAAGCTCCAGGTTCAGCGCGCCGACGACAACGGGGTCAAGGTATCCGATGCGGAAGTCGACCAGGCGCTCGGCCAGATAGCCGCGCAGAACAACATGAACGTCGGCCAGTTGCGCGCGGCAATCGCGCAGCAGGGTCTCAACTACGATGAGTTCCGCAATCAGGTTCGCGACCAGGTGATTGTGCAGCGTTTGCGCCAGAGTGTGTTGCAGAATCGCGTGCAGGTCAGTGATGCCGAAGTGGACAACCTGCTGAAAAACGGCGAACTGAACAACGGCGAGTTGCATCTCGGGCACATCCTCATTGCAATACCCGACGGGGCGACCCCCGATGTGATCGATGCCGCTCGAAAAAAGGCTGAAGATGCCAAGCAACAGATCGACGCCGGCATGGATTTTTCCGCTGCGGCGATTCGCTTCTCCGACGCGGAAAACGCGCTTGAAGGCGGCGATCTGGGCTGGCGCGGGATCAGCGAGCTGCCAACGGAGTTCGTCGATCTGGCCAAGGACATGCACGAAGGCGACATCTCGCCACCGCTGCGCGGACCCAATGGTTTCCACATCATCAAGCTGTACGGCAAGCGCGATCAACCCGCAACGCAGATGGTCACCGAGTACCATGCGCGTCATATCCTGATCAAGGTCGACGAGATCACCTCCAGCGCTCAGGCCAAACAGCGCATCGCAGCCATCCGCGAGCGTGTCGCCGGTGGCGAGGACTTCGCCAAGGTCGCCAAGGAGGTCTCCGAGGACAGCGCGACCGCGAATCTCGGCGGCGACATGGGTTGGTTCCCGATCGACGGTTATGGCACCAAGGTCGGCGAGGTCATCGGCAAGCTCTCCAACGACGAGATATCCGAACCGTTCCAGACCGAGGTCGGTTGGCACATCATCCAGTTGCTCGGCAGCCGCACGCAGGACAAGACCAGCGATCTGCAGCGGCGACAAGCCAAGCAGATTCTGCTCAATCGCAAGGCCGACGAGGAATACGAGAGTTTCCTGCGCCAGATTCGTGGTGAGGCGTATATCGATGTGCGCCTGCCTGCGGCGGGGGCCGGTGATGCCGTCGCAGCCAAGCCCGACGCACCGCCGGCGTGAGTTGCCGCGACTCGCGCTGACCGCAGGCGAGCCCGCCGGCATCGGTCCGGAACTGCTCGTGCGGCTCGCGGCGAGTGATGTCGCTGCCGATCTTGTCGCGATTGCCGACCCGGATCTGCTAGCGGTTGCGGCGCGTTCAGCCGGTATCGATCTCGAGCTTGAACCGTATGATGCGACCAGCGCGTCTACCGTGCGCGCGGCCGGTTCGATGCGGGTTGTTGCGCTGCCGCTTGCGGTGCAGGCGCAGGCGGGTGTTCTCGACGCGCGCAATGCGCATTATGTTCTCGCCACATTGGTTCGTGCAGCCGACGGTGCTGCCAGTGGAGAATTCGATGCGATCGTGACCGCGCCGGTGCACAAGGCGGTGATCAACGATGCCGGCATCGCGTTCACCGGTCACACGGAATTCTTCTCTGCGCGCACCGGTTGCGCGGTGGTGATGATGCTGGCGGCCGGCGATCTTCGTGTCGCGCTCGCAACCACGCATCTGCCGCTGAGCGGCGTGCCCGCGGCGATTTCGCGTGACCTGCTGGAACAGAAGATTGGCATTGTGGATCACGATCTGCGCGTGCGCTTCGGCATTGAGCGACCACGCATCGCGGTGCTCGGACTCAACCCGCATGCCGGTGAGGGTGGGCATCTGGGTCGAGAGGAAATCGACGTCATCGAGCCTGCACTCGCACAGTTGCGCCGGCGCGGCCTGAATCTCGTCGGTCCGTTGCCGGCCGATACCGCGTTCGTGCCGACCCGCCTGGCCGAATGCGACGCCGTGCTCGCGATGTATCACGATCAGGGTTTGCCGGTACTCAAGCACGCCGGATTCGGTCATGCCGTGAATATCACGCTGGGGCTGCCGTGGATACGCACCAGCGTCGATCACGGCACTGCGCTCGACATCGCCGGTCACGGGTGCGCGGATGCCGGCAGTCTGATTGCGGCGGCCAACTTGGCAATCGAACTTGTGCGGCGCAGCGTGTCGAGCCCATGACGCGCAAGCGTTTCGGCCAGCATTTCCTGCACGACCGGGCCGTCATTCAGCGCATCGTGCAGGCGATCGCGCCGCATGCGGGCGAGCGCGTGATCGAGATCGGTCCGGGTGACGGCGCGATCACCTGGCCGTTGCTCGCGGCGCTCGGCCATCTGACCGTTATCGAGTTCGATCGCGACCTGATTCCGCGCCTGCGCATGGCCGCGGCTGGGCGTGGCAAACTCGACATCATCCAGGCGGACGCCTTGCGGGTGGATTTCGCGACACTCGGCAACGCCGGGGAACTGCGCCTGGTCGGAAATCTGCCGTACAACATCTCGACGCCGATCCTGTTTCACTGCATCGAAGCGATCGACGCGATTCGCGACATGCATTTCATGTTGCAGAAGGAGGTCGTCGAGCGTATGGCCGCCGCACCGGGCAGCAAGGTGTATGGCCGCCTGTCGGTGATGCTGCAACTGGTCTGCCGGATCGAACCACTGATGCACGTGCCGCCCGAGGCGTTCCGCCCACCGCCCAAGGTCGACTCCGCACTGGCGCGGCTGACGCCGTTACCGTCCAGTCAACGCCACCCGGCCCACAGCGCATTGATCGCGCGCGTGGTGCGTGCCGCATTCGGTCAGCGCCGCAAGACGCTGGCCAACGCACTGCTCGGCATCGCCGGTGCCGATCAACTTGCGGCGGCCGGCATCGATCCGCGTGCGCGTGCCGAGCAACTCGCACCCGGCGACTACGTGACGCTCGCGCAAACACTGGCTGCAACCTACGCGCAACCTGGCGCCGCGAATGCAAACCGGATATGAGCGCAAACGCGGTTCGCCGGCGCAGCCCTTGCCGCACGGGCGCCGGTCCCGGAGAATCCCGTTCATGGCCGACAAGAAACCTTACGACATCGAGATTTCCGTGAATACGCGATTCCTCGACGATCAGTCTGCGCCCGCCGACGATCATTACGTATTCGCCTACACCATCACGATTGCCAACCGCGGAAGCATCGGGGCGCGTCTGCTCAGTCGTCACTGGATCATCACCGACGCCAACGGTAAGGTGTCGGAGGTGCGCGGCGACGGTGTGGTCGGCGAACAACCTTTGCTCCGCGCCGGGAGTGATTTCGCCTACACCTCCGGTGCCGTACTGGAAACGGCGCTCGGCACGATGCGTGGCAGCTACCAGATGATTGCCGATGACGGTACCCGGTTCCTGGCCGACATCCCGGCCTTCGTGCTGTCCACTCCGCGAGTCCTGCACTAGGGATTCCCTGATCCATTCGGCACAGGCGTCATGATGTCCAGAAGGTTCGCAGGATATGGTGTGCAGTTCGGCCGAGGCGGGTTGTCCGGCTGGCACGGCGCACGGCGCAGTCAGCAGTCCCTCATGTCGTCTGACGCCCCGGTGGGTTGAGTGGCTATCTGGGCCATTGGAGATGTCCAGGGCTGCCACGATGAGCTGGCCCGGGTGATCGACGCGCTGCGCTTCGATCCAGCCAATGACACGCTGTGGTTCTGCGGTGATCTGGTCAACCGCGGTGGGCAGTCGCTTGCCGTGCTGCGGCTGGTCAAGTCGCTCGGCGACGGCGCGATCGTCGTGCTTGGAAATCACGATTTATCATTGCTGGCCGTTGCCGAACGCAAACGGCAGGACCAGGCGCGTGTCAATGCCGAATTGCGCGAAGTGCTGTTCGCAACCGATCGCGACGAGCTGCTCTCCTGGCTGCGCGGATGCAAACTGCTGCATGTGGATCGCCATCTGGGTTGGCTGCTGGTCCACGCCGGCCTGTTCCCGCACTGGACCATTGAAGATGCAGAAGATGTCGCACGCGAAATCGAGGACAAACTGCATGGGCACGACTATCGCCGTCTCATGCGACACCTCTTCGGCAACAAGCCCGATGTCTGGAATTCGCGGTTGCGCGGTACCGATCGGCTGCGTGCAGGCATCAATGTACTTACGCGCATGCGCTACTGCGATGTGCAGGGGCGCA
Source organism: Rhodanobacteraceae bacterium (assembly GCA_049583635.1). Taxonomy (GTDB): domain Bacteria; phylum Pseudomonadota; class Gammaproteobacteria; order Xanthomonadales; family Rhodanobacteraceae; genus Dokdonella_A. The sequence goes on along the minus strand of JBAUWF010000035.1, from coordinate 40,535 downwards.
TCGCGTTTTCCGAAAAAGGTGCGCCCGGAACGCAGCGCGCAGGGCTGTATCCGTGGTTCGCGGTACCCGGGCAGGTGCAGCGCGATATCCGCGTGGTATGCGGCCACTGGTCGACGCTCGGCCGCTTCGCTGGCCTCGGCATCCACGCGATTGATACCGGTTGCGTCTGGGGCGGGGAGTTGACCGCATTGCGCATCGATGCAGACGAACCGGTCTACGTCAGCGTGAAATCGGATCGCCCGTCTGCACCGGCCAGCCGCGATAACTGAATGGCGCGCCGTGCGCGGCTTTCCCGCTCGGTCGGGGGTTGCCGGTTGTGAATTGGCACAGCCGTGCCATCCCAAATCGGCGTGGCGGTTTTCGGGGCACGCTGGTAGTCGACAAACGTGAACGCCGATGCGTGGCGCGCGTCGCGTGGGTGGAACTCGCGCTGCACTTCAGTCCATTGCGCCGGATCAAAACGCGGAAAGAACGTATCGGGATCGACCACGGTCGCCTCGACCCAGGTCAGATACATGCTCGTTGCACGCGACAGTGCCAGACCATAGATTTCACCGCCGCCGATCACCATGAGTTCGGTGTCGCCGACGCATGCGATCGCCGCTTCAAGCGATGCGACAGGCCGCTGCCCGGCGAACGGCGCCGAGCCGCTGCGCGTCAACACCAGATTGGGCCGACCGGGCAGGGCGCGACCGATGGCGAGTGCCGTCTTGCGGCCCATCAGTGTCGGTTTGCCAAGCGTCAGCGACTTGAAGCGCCTCAGATCGTCGGGTAGATGCCACGGCATCTCGCCCTCGCGGCCGATTGCGTGGTTGGAATCGAGTGCGGCGACGAAACTGATGGGCATCGGCTCAAGGCTGCATGGGTCAGACCGCGATTGGCGCCTTGATGGCCGGATGCGGATGGTAATTCTCGATAACGATGTGCTCGAAACGAAAGTCGTCTATCGCGCGCACATCAGGATCGAGCCTGAGCCGCGCAAGGCTGCGCGGCGTGCGCGCAAGCTGCGCGCGCGCCTGCTCGACGTGATTCGCGTACAGATGTGCATCACCGAGCGTGTGCACAAAATCGCCGACTGCCAGTTGAGTCACCTGCGCGACCATGTGGGTGAGCAAGGCATAGCTCGCGATATTGAAGGGAACGCCGAGGAAGATGTCGCCTGAACGCTGATATAGCTGGCATGACAGGCGGCCGTCGGCGACGTGGAACTGAAACAAGGCATGGCAGGGCTGCAATGCCATCAGCGGCAAATCAGCGACATTCCACGCGCTCACGATCAGGCGGCGCGAATTCGGATTGCGACGGATTTCGTCAACGACTGCGGCGATCTGGTCAATCGATCTGCCATCGGCGCCAGGCCACGCGCGCCACTGCTTGCCGTATACGGGACCGAGATTGCCGTTGGGATCGGCCCATTCGTCCCAGATGCCAACGCCATGCTCGTTGAGATAGCCGATGTTGGTGTCACCACGCAGAAACCAGAGCAGCTCGTACACGATCGACTTCAAATGCAGCTTCTTGGTCGTTACCAGCGGAAAGCCCTTGGCCAGATCGAATCGCATCTGCCAGCCGAACACGCTTCGCGTGCCGGTGCCGGTGCGATCCGATTTCGGCGTGCCGTGTTCGAGCGCGTGACGCAGCAGGTCGAGATACTGGTTCATGCCGAGTCCTGTTCGGCCTTTGTCGCCTCCTGCCCGACGCAAACGGTTTCGCCCGCGATCGGCGCGCCGCGCGACATCAGCAAGAGAACGATGCCGACCACAATCAACGGCAACGACAGAATCTGGCCCATTGTCACCCAGTGAAACGCGATAAAGCCGAGCTGTACATCCGGCTGACGCACGAATTCGACGCCGAAGCGGAACAATCCGTACAGCAGCGCAAACAGCCCCGACACGGCGTAACGTGGCCGCGGTTTGCGCGAATAGATCCACAGCACTGCGAACAGCACCGCGCCCTCAAGCGTGGCCTCGTACAGTTGCGAGGGATGCCGCGCCTCGGTGTCGAGCTGCCCTGCGAGATACATGGCATGCAACTGATCGCGCGTCTTGCCCAGGCCGTCGAGCGCGCGCGGAAAGATCATGCCCCATGGCAGATCGGTGTGCCGCCCCCACAATTCACCACCGATGAAATTGCCGAGCCTCCCCAGGCCGAGACCGATCGGGATCAGCGGCGCGACGAAATCCACGGTATCGAAGAAATGGATACGGTTCCTGCGCGACCACAACCACACTGCCGCCAGCACGCCGAGCAATCCACCGTGGAATGACATGCCCCCCTCCCAGATACGGAATAGCGAGAGCGGATGGTGGATCAGCTCGGGTGTGTCGTAGAACAGCATGTAGCCGATACGCCCGCCGACAATGACGCCGAGCATGCCGTAGAAGGCAAGATCGGAAAATTGTTCCGTGCCGATCGGCAGGCGTCCGGCGCGGCGGCGTCGCTCGCCGAGCCACCAGGCCATGGCGAAACCGATCAGGTACATGATGCCGTACCAGTGCACGGCTACCGGACCGATCGAAAACGCGATCGGGTTGATGTCGACGAAATAGTGCATCAAGTATCTCTGGGAATGGGGTTCAACCGTGCCGTGACGGTAGGCCATTGTGCCGTCAAACGGACTTTCGAGCGAACGCTGGTCAACGGCAGGCGGCCACATGACATCGCAATGAGATCCTGGTGTCGACGATCAGTCACACCCCGGCACGTCGGCAAATGAAGCGCGTCGGGTAATCGGTCTGTGGAGGCGCCCGAGGATCAACACCTGCCTATTGCGCTTGAGCTGGAGCCTGACGTGCCGGATGCCATCGAGCCGCACGCTGCGCGGCATACGGTACGAGCGCGGGCACGTCCGTGCGTCGACGGACTTCCGACCTGCATCGTGTCTTTCAGCACTGGCACAGCAGTCGGGGGCGTAGCGAAAATCACCACGATCGCTCGCCTGCGATGCTTCTTTTTCCAAAAAACGATATTGAAAACGCAGTACCTGCGTCGGAGCATCATCCGCGTCACAATGTGTCCGCATCCCGGCAACGATCGAGTCCATGTCCAACCACCTCGCCAACGAAACCAGTCCCTATCTGCGCCAGCATGCCGACAATCCGGTTGATTGGTGGCCGTGGTGCGATGAGGCCCTGTCGACCGCGCGCAGCGAACACAAGCCAATCCTCTTGTCGATCGGTTACGCGGCCTGTCACTGGTGCCATGTCATGGCGCACGAAAGCTTCGAGGACGCCGACGTTGCGCGGGTGATGAACGCGTTGTACATCAATATCAAGGTCGACCGCGAAGAACGACCCGACATCGACAAGGTCTATCAGCTCGCCTATCAGGCCTTTGCGCGGCGTGGCGGTGGCTGGCCGTTGACCATGTTTCTTGCGCCCGACGATCTGGTGCCGTTCTATGCGGGGACCTATTTTCCGAAGACGCCGCGGTCGGGGTTGCCGGCATTCGTCGAGGTGCTTGAAGGCGCGCGCCGCTGGTTCGATCAGAACCCCGACGAAGTGCGTGTGCAGGGCGCGGCCCTGACTGCGCTGCTGGTCGATCACGGCCGGATGGCGCCAAGCGCGGCAGCTCTCACCGACGCGCCGGTTGTGAGCGCGCTCAAGCAGATCAGCGCGGGGTTCGACCATGAGTATGGAGGACACCGCGGCGCACCCAAATTTCCGCATGCGCCGGAATTGGAACTGATGCTCGATCGTGCCGGCGCGTCGGCGACCACAGTCGCGGGCGAGGCACTGTACGAGGTAATGGCGAGACTCACGCTCGGACACATGGCCGATGGCGGTCTGCAGGACCAACTCGGCGGCGGATTCTTTCGCTACTCGGTGGATGCACGGTGGGAGATTCCGCACTTCGAGAAGATGCTGTACGACAACGCACTGTTGCTGCCGTTGTACGCGCGCGTTGCGATGCAGCTCTATGAAGAGCGATTCGCCAATACCGCGCAGGCCTGCGTCGAATGGATCAAGCGTGAAATGACTGCGCCGGGCGGGGGCTTCTACAGTTCGCTCGATGCAGACTCGGACGGTGAGGAAGGGCGCTACTACATCTGGACTGTCGATGACATCAGGCGCTTGTTGCCGGCCGAGGAATTCGCGGTCGCCGAGCGTCACTGGGGTCTGGACCGGCCACCGAATTTCGACGGACGTACCTGGCACTTGCGCGTGACCGAGCCGCTTGCCGACACCGCAACCAAACTGGGAATTGAAGAGTACGTCGCACGCGAACGTTTGCTCGCAGCGAGAGGGAGCCTCTTCGCCAAACGCGCCGGACGAACCCGTCCAGGCCTCGACGACAAGATTCTGACCGCCTGGAACGCATTGATGATCGCGGGTGCGGCTCGCGCAGCGCGCTGGCTGTCCGAGGCGCCGCTATCCGGTGAGAGCGAATGTGCGTTGACGTTTCTGCACGAAAATCTGTGGCGCGACGGACGTCTGTATGCATGTCACGCGGGTGGTCAGGCAAAGTTTCCCGCCTATCTGGACGATTACGCGTTCCTTCTCGATGCGCTCGTGCTGATGTTGCAACGACGCTGGAAGCGGCGCGATCTCGATTGGGCGATCGCGTTGGCGGATGCACTGATTGAACGTTTCGAGGATCGCGAAAACGGGGGATTCTACTTTACGGGGCATGATGCCGAGCCGTTGCCGCAGCGCCCCAAATCGTTTGTCGACGAAGCGTTGCCGAACGGCAATGGCGTGGCTGCGCGCGCGCTACTCAAACTTGGACGTCTGCTTGGCGAGACGCGCTACCTCGATGCGGTCGAGCGCACCTTGCGCGCCGCCTGGCCCATGCTGAACGAGTCCCCACGCGCCTGCTGCAGCGTATTGCTGGCGCTCGATGAATTCTTGAATCCGCGCGCGCACCTCGTGATCCGATGCGCAAGTGGTGGCGAGGCCGTGCGCTGGCAACATGCGCTCGGCGTCATTCTTTCGAGCACGGTTGCGCTCGATGCTTATCTGCTTGCCTCGGAGAATGCGCCGTTGCCCGGCGTGCTGGCCACGCAAACCCCCGGTGCCGGCGGCTCGGCCTATCTTTGCCGCGGTATGGCCTGCTCGCCACGAATAGCCACGCCGCAAGCGCTGCAAGAACTCGTGGCCAAGATGTTTCCGGGCTCGCAACCGTAGCGTGCGCTCGCCGGTATGTCTGCACGTGTTGTATGCATGCGCGCTACGGATTCACGGTACGGCCGCGATTCAGGAGACCGTACTCAACGTCCCGATATGAGCGGACGATCGGGCAATTCGTCGGGATTGTCGTGTCCATGCACCGGGAAATGCCGCGTAAGCAATGCGCCGACGGCGTCGATGCCGGCAACAGTGCCACGTTCGTATTCGCCACGGGCGAAATATGTCTGCATGCGTGCGCAAATGTCGGCCCATTCACCCGCGTCCACTCTTGTCGCGATGCCGCGGTCGGCGACGATCTCAATCGCGCGATCGGCCAGCAGCACATAGATGAGCACGCCATTGTTGTTGGCCGTATCCCAGATGCGCGAGTGCGCGAACACATCATTGGCACGCTCGCGTGCGCTTAGTCCGCGCACGATATCCGTCAGCCGCAACGCGCTCTCGATCACAACGCAGATTTCACCGAGGTGATCCTGCTCGCTGGCGACGATCGCCTGCTGGATCGTATCGAGCAACGCCGGTGGAAAACGTCGCCTCGCGCCGTAGGCGTGGAGCAGATGTCTGAACCAGCGCATCGTGCCTTCCCTACCAGCTTCCGGACGCGCCGCCGCCGGCGGAAACGCCACCGCCACCGCTGAAGCCACTGCCTGATCCGCCGCCGAAACCGCCGCCGCCGAAACCGCCACCGCTCCAACCACCGTAGCCGCTTCGGTGGGCAAACGCGCCACCGGCGAGACCGATCCAGCCGAAAATGATTCCAAGAATCGCCGCGAGCGCGGCGATCGCGAGCCCGCCACCCATCCACCAGGCAATGGCGCCGGTGCCCATGCCGATGGTGCCCGCGCGTGCCGCGGCCGGCAGGCGCCAGCATAGCCCCAGCAGAAATTTGCCGACCAGGAACGCCACGAACAGAGCAGGCAGGATGTTGCCTTGGAACCAGCGGTGCCCGGACGCTGCCGGCGCGGGTGCCGGCAGCGGTTCGCCGTCGATGAGCTTGGTCAGTGCGCCTACGCCCGCGTCGATGCCGCCGAAGAAATCGCCGGAGCGAAAGCGCGGTGTCAGGTACTCGCGGATGATGCGCGCCGCGGCGGCATCGGGGATAGCGCCCTCGAGCCCGCGTGCGACCTCGATGCGCATGCGGTGATCATTCTTGGCGACGATCAGCAGCACGCCATCGTCGATGCCCTTGCGGCCGAGTTTCCACTGATCGAACACACGTATCGCGTATTGGGCGATGTCCTCGGGTTCCGTGGTCGGTACCATCAGCACCGCCATCTGCGCACCTTTGCGGTGCTCGAGCGCTGCCAGTTCCTGCTCCAGCGTTTGCGTCTGTTGTGCGCTCAGCGTGCCGGTGGTGTCGGTAACGCGGGCATGCAGGTCGGGTATCGGTTGCAGGTCGACCGCGCGCGGTGCACCGACGGCCAGGAACGCCAGCGCAATGCCGGCGATCATGCCGAAAAGACGCTGACGCACGGACGCGCTCGACATCGACGCGTCTCTAGTCTTGCGGTGGTGGTTGTGGAGCGGGCGACTTGCTGAAATCCACGGTCGGCGCAGTCGAGATCGCTTTTTCGTTTTCCACGGAGAAGTTGGCCTTGGGTTTGTAGCCGAACATCATTGCCGTCAGATTCTGCGGAAAGCTGCGGATCAGCACGTTGTAGCCCTGCACCGCCTGAACGTACCGATTGCGCGCCACCGCAATGCGATTCTCGGTGCCTTCGAGCTGCGCCTGCAAATTCTGGAACAACCCGTCGGCTTTCAGGTTCGGGTAGTTTTCCGACACCGCCATCAGGCGGGTCAGCGCGCTCGACAACTCGCCCTGCGCAGCCTGGAACTTCGCGATCGCCTGCGGATTGTCGAGCATGTCCGGAGTCACCTTGATGGTGCCGACCTGCGCACGCGCCTCGGTAACCTTGGTGAAAACCGCTTCCTCGTGCGCGGCGTAGCCTTTCACCGTGCTGACCAGATTCGGCACCAGATCGGCACGTCGCTGGTACTGGTTCAGCACCTCGGACCAGGCCGCCTTGACTCCTTCGTCCTTTTGCTGGATGGCGTTGTAACCGCAGCCTGAGAGCAGGCCGATGAGAACGATGACTGGCAGGATTCGAACGCTACGCATGGTATTTCCCGGTTGGAGACAGGCCGATGTCGGTCAATGTGGCGCGTCCGCGCGCCGATCGCAAGTGCAACATCTTGCAGGGTGCAAAATGGTTAGTGTCAGGTCCAAGGGGTGCGCTCCGCTTTTTGCTCAGCGCGAACGGTTGCCGAAGCTAGTCCCGGCCGTGCGCACCGTGCTGCCGCTGGTAGCGTCTTGCCAGCATGTTGAGGGATTCGATGGCGACTGCGAACGCCATTGCGAAGTAGATGTAACCGCGACGGATATGAAACTCGAAGCCTTCGCCGAGCAGCACCACCCCGATCAGGATGATGAAAGCCAACGCGAGCATGCGGATGGTCGGATGGCTGTCAATGAAATTGCCGACCGGATCGGCGACGAAGATCATGACCATGACTGCCAGCACGATCGCCGCGACCATGACCGGAATATTGTTGACCATGCCGACCGCGGTGATGACCGAATCGAGTGAGAACACGATGTCGATGATTGCGATCTGCGCAATCACGATGCCGAAGCGCGCCGGTGCGCGCGTCACATCCGCTTCGATACCGCCTCCGCGCACGGCATCGACGATTTCCATCGCACCCTTGACCAGCAGAAAAATGCCGCCGCCGATCAGTACCAGATCGCGTATCGATATCCTTTGATGGAACAGATCGAACAGGCCACCGGATACATCGCCGAGCCGCGCCAGTTCCGCCAGAGTCACGAGCAACGCGATGCGCGTGACACATGCAAGCGCGAGACCGAATCGGCGAGCGCGCGATCGCCTTGGTTTCGGCAGTCGCCCGACTGCGACCGAAATGAAAACCAGGTTGTCGACGCCGAGCACGATTTCGAGCGTGGACAGCGCGAGCAGCGCGACCCAGAGTTCCGGAGAGGTCAACAATTCCAAGCAGGCAATCTCCGCGCGTCAACGTGCAAGATGCGGCCAGAGTATCAAAACCCAGCACAACGCCACATTGACCAGCATCAGGAACACGGCTGCCGAGCCCATGTCCTTGGCACGCCCGGCGAGTTCGTCAAATTCCGGACTGACCTTGTCGACGATCGCCTCGATCGCGGAGTTGAGCAGTTCGATGGAAAGGACCAGCAGCAGGCTGCCGCAAAGCAGCAGCTTTTCAATCGAGCCGTGACCGAGCCACAGGCCGAGCGGAAACAGCACAATGCACAAGTAAACTTCCAGGCGAAAGGATGCCTCCCGGCGCCAGGCGGCGCCTAGGCCTTTGGACGTCCATATCAGCGCGCGGTAGAGTTGGCGCGGGCCGCGAGGTTCGCTGCTCGGCATGAGACGCAGTCCGCCGCCGGCTCGCCGCTCAGGCGACCGACCGTTCCCGGATGTCGGCATCGCGCCAGGCCAGATCCAGATCACGCGCAGCCTTGACGTCATCCAGACGGCGTACCGGTGTGGTCGTGGGCGCGTCCTTGAGAGCCTGTGGATCATTTCTCGCGAGCTTGAGCAGTCCGGCCATGACGTCGGCGAAGTTGTCGAGCGTCTCGCGACTCTCGGTTTCGGTCGGCTCGATCAGCAGGCATTCGGGTACCAGCAGTGGAAAATAGTTGGTTGGCGAATGAATATCGTGATCGAGCAATGCCTTGGAAAAATCGAGTGCGGTTACACCGCTGGCTTTCTTCTGTCTGGCGACGGTGACGATGAATTCGTGGCTTGCACGCCGCTTCGGGTAGGCCAGATCGAAGCCGGCCGTGGCCAGAAGCCGCGCCAGATAGTTGGCGTTGAGCGTGGCGTATTCGGCGACCCGCACCATGCCCTCGCGACCGAGCATGCGCGCATAGACGTAGGCGCGCAGCAACACGCCGGCGTTGCCGGCGAACGTGGTCAACCGCCCGATCGACTCCGGGCGATCCTTCTTGCGTACCCAGCCGTAGTTGCCGTCTTCGCGTTTTTCGATCATCGGAATCGGCAGGTATGGCCGCAGCCGTTCCGATACGCCGACCGCACCCGCGCCGGGACCGCCGCCGCCGTGTGGTGTCGAAAACGTCTTGTGCAGATTCATGTGGATCGCATCGAAGCCCATGTCGCCCGGCCGCACCTTGCCGAGTATCGCGTTGAGGTTGGCGCCGTCGTAATACAGGAGGCCACCGGCAGCGTGCACCAGCCTGGAGATTTCCACGATGCGCCGTTCGAATACGCCAATGGTCGACGGATTGGTCAGCATGATGCCCGCCGTCTTCGGGCCGAGCACTTTCTTCAACGCTTCGACATCGATGTCGCCATCGGTTTGTGTCGGAATCTCGCGAACCGTGCATCCACACATCGACGCGCTGGCCGGATTGGTCCCGTGCGCTGCGTCGGGCACGATGATTTCCGATCGTGCAGTGTCACCCCGGTGCTTGTGATACGCCATGATCATCGCGACGCCCGCAAGTTCGCCCTGGGCACCGGCGAGCGGCGCCAGTGACACACCGCCCTTCATGCCGGTCACGTCGGCCAGGATTTCCTGCAATTCGTACATGCACGCGAGGAAGCCCTGCGAAAGCGACTCGGGCGCATATGGATGGCGCGCGAGAAAACCATCCAGCATCGCCAGCGCATTGCATGCGCGCGGGTTGTATTTCATGGTGCACGAGCCGAGCGGGTAGAACTGCGTGTCGATCGAGAAGTTCTTGCGCGACAGCTTGGTGTAATGCCGTACCGCCTGCAATTCCGATACCTCGGGAAGGCCGATCGGGGTTTCGCGACGAAAGCGCGGGGGCAGGTCGGCGGGTACCGGCGTGTCGTGGCTCAACTGGGCTGCCGCGGTGCGGCCGGGTTGCGACAATTCGAAGATCAGCATGGCGAGTGCGTCGACGGATACATGAGCGCGCAATGATGCCACAAGGGGGAGGGACCGCGCTGTCGGGTCATGGTTGACCCGGTCGCCGGGCCGGCGGCCCGCGCCGATGTTGCACTGCGTCGGCACGTGTCGGCGGCATGGGTTACCCTTCGCCGCCGAAGCCGGCACTTGCATCCCAGCGCACTACGAACCGGACCGCCTTCCTTTCCAACGGGGACCCACATGATCAACCAGCAGCCCGCGACGTCACAGACTCGTTCGTTCACGACGGTCTTCCTGATCGAGATGTGGGAGCGCTTCGGCTACTACGGCATGCAGGCGCTGATCGTGTACTACATGGTCCAGCGCCTCGGTTTTCCGGACGAGCGCGCGACACTGGTCTGGGGCGCCGCTGCGGCGCTGATCTATGTGGCGCCGGCGATCGGCGGCTGGATCGGCGACAAGATTCTCGGTACGCGGCGCACGATGCTGATCGGCGCGGTGATCCTGGCGATCGGCTATTCGCTGATGGTGGTGCCGGGGCAGAGCGTGTGGTTCCTGTTCTGCGCGCTCGGGGTGATCGTGGTCGGCAACGGCCTGTTCAAGGCCAACGCCGGCAATCTGGTGCGCAAGATCTACGAGGGCAACGACTCGAAGATCGACAGCGCGTTCACGATTTACTACATGGCGGTCAACCTGGGTGCGATGATTTCCCAGTTGCTGACGCCGTGGCTCAAGGACTACGTCAACGACCATTATGGCAACGGTCTCGGCTGGCATATCGCGTTCGCGGTGTGCGCGGTCGGCCTTGCGCTTGGCCTTGCCAACTATGCATTGATGCGTCAGGCGATGGCGCATATTGGCTCGGAACCGGATGAACGTCCGCTCAACTGGGGCAAACTGGGTGCCGTGCTGCTGGTCGGCGTCGCTGCGGTGTTTGCTTCGGCCTATATCCTGCAGCACGAAGGGGTGGCGCGCGCGTTCGTTTACGTTGCCGGCGCTGCGGTACTGGCCATCTTTGCGTATCTGATTTCGATCGGCGGTCGTGGCGAACGTGCCGGTTTGATCGCGGCATTGGTGCTGACCGTGGAGACCGTGTTCTATTTCATCTTCTATCAGCAAATGTCGACGTCGCTGAACCTGTTCGCACTGCGCAACGTTGATCCGGCATTCAACCTGTTCGGCTTGCATCTTTGGGACTGGTCGCCCGCCCAGTTTCAGGCATTCAACCCGATCTGGATATTCATCCTGAGTCCGATCCTCGCATGGGCCTACAACAGCGCCGGGCGGCGCAACAAGGACATTTCGATCGCAGCCAAGTTCGCGCTCGGCTTCGTCATCGTCGCGGCCGGCTTTTTCATCTATGGCGCAGCCGGCCATTTCGCCGACAGCGCGGGCAAGGTGTCCTCGTGGCTCATGGTGTGGGGGTACGGCGCGATTTCGCTCGGCGAGTTGCTGGTCAGCGGTCTCGGACTCGCGATGATTGCGCGCTATGTGCCCGCGCGCATGGGCGGATTCATGATGGGTGCGTATTTCGTCGCTTCGGGCGTCTCGCAATACCTGGGCGGCGTTGTCGCGAGTTACGCGAGCGTGCCTCAGAACATCACCGAGCCGCTCCGATCCTTGCCGATCTACACCGGTCTGTTCAACCGGCTTGGTATCGCTGCGCTGGTCTGCACGGTGATTGCGATAGCGGTTCTGCCGTTGATGAACCGCTTGTCGGTGACGCACAGCGCGGATGTTGCCGGCGCCGCCGGCGGATTGCCGACCATCGCCTCGGAAGAATAGCTGGCGGGCTCGATCCGCGGTTGTAAAGCGCTGCAAAGCCACGCAATCTGCGTGCAAACGCCCGCTGTCCGGCGGCCGGGCGGGGTTATGCTTGGCCGATGAACGCTCCCCGCATCCTGCTGGTCGACGATGATCAGGAACTCACTTCGCTGCTGCGCGATTTCCTGGTACGTGAGGGGTTCGAGATCGCGCTGGCGCACGATGCGGAAGCCGCGCTTGCCGCGCTGCGCGAGCAGGCGTTCGACGCGCTGGTGCTCGATGTGATGATGCCGGGACGGTCGGGGCTCGATCTGTTGCGCGAACTGCGTCGCGAGTCAGCCGTGCCGGTGTTGATGCTGACCGCCCTCGGCGAAGATATCGACCGCATCCTCGGGCTCGAACTCGGTGCCGACGACTATCTGCCGAAACCATGCAATCCGCGCGAACTCGCCGCGCGTTTACGCGCAGTCCTCCGACGCGCACGCGGCGAGGGCAGCGAGACACTGACCGATCTTCACAACGGGTCGATCTGGCTGCGCGCCGCATCGCGCAGCGTCACCATCGACGATGAGCCGATCACGTTGACCGCCACCGAATTCGATCTGCTCGCATTGCTGCTGCGCGAAACCGGTCGCGTCGTCAGCAAGGAGCAGATTTCGCAAACTGTGCTCGGGCGACCGCTCGGACCGTTCGACCGCTCGATCGACGTGCACATTTCCAATCTGCGTCGCAAGCTCGGCAATGCCGTGGATGGCAATTCGCCGATCACGACGATTCATCGCAGCGGCTATCTGCTCCGGCGCCTGGACGACATCTGATGCGCCGTCTGTTCTGGCGTCTGTTTGCCGCGTTCTGGTTCGCGACGGTCGCGATGCTGGTCGCGTTCGCGTGGATCAGCACGAGTCACTTCGAGACCGAAAAGCTTCCGGGCTACGACATCACGCGCCTTCAGGCAGCGCTGGACGATCAATTGCACCGAACCGCACGCAAGCTGCGCCACGAAGGCATCGACGAGGTGCGGCGCTGGTTGCAAAGCGGCGCCGGCAGCCATCCGCTCGGCACCTATGTGTTCATGCCCGATGGTCGCGAACTGCTCGGTCGTGAACCTCCCGCGGACGTGCGCGCCGCGTTCGCCAACGCCACGTCGTTGTCGCGAAGCGATTCGGAAAAAATCCGCACGCGCGTGATCGGAACGCGTGGCGGACCGCGTTATGTGGCAGTCGCGAAACTGCAAGGCAATTTCCTGACCCGCCTGATCTACCACCGCCCCGGCACCTTCTGGAGCAATCTCGCGATCGCGATGCTGATCAGCGCGATACTCAGCCTGTTGCTCGCCTGGTACGTCACCTCGCCGCTCGATCGTGTACGCGCGAGTGCGCGTCGCTTCGCGCAGGGCAATCTCGATGCGCGGGTTGGCCGGTTGCGCTTCGGGCGCAGTACTGAAATGACTGCGCTGGCCAGCGAGTTCGACCGCATGGCGGAGCGCATCAAGGCGCTGGTCGAGAGCCAGCGCCGTCTGGTGCGCGACGTGTCGCACGAGCTGCGCTCGCCACTCGCGCGACTGCGCGTTGCGCTGGAACTTGCGCGCGATGGCGACGGCGCCGGCCGGCATGCCGCGCTTGACCGTATCGAACTCGAATCCGACCGGCTCGAAGCGATGCTCGCGCAATCACTCGAATTGTCGCGCCTTGAAACCGCCGAACATCCGGCACGCGACACGATCGCGCTCGACGAATTGCTCGAAGACGTGATCGCCAACGCCGGTTACGAAGGTGCACCGCGCGGACGCAAGGTGCTGCTGGTCGAGTGCGAGCGCATTACGATATCCGGCTGGCGCGACGCGCTCTACAGCGCATTCGAAAACGTCATCCGCAACGCGCTGGCCCATACCGCCGACGGCAGTACGGTCGGCGTGCGTCTGATCTGCGATCCTGCCGACAACGGGCGCGCGATGATCAGCGTGCGCGATCACGGGCCCGGTGTTGCGGCGGAGGAGCTGGATCGATTGTTCGAGCCGTTCTACCGTACCGACAGCGCGCGCACCCGTTCCAGCGGCGGTACCGGACTCGGTCTCGCGATCGCGCGTAGCGCGATCGAACGGCACAACGGCCGCATCGTTGCGCGCAACGCCAACGACGGCGGCCTGCTGATCGAAATCACACTGCCGCGCTAGCCTTCCAGAATCGCGATGTGCGACGTGCCGTCGCGATCGACCCAGCCGCGGTACATGCCTTCGGTGTTGAACGGCGTTGCGAAATTACCGTCGGAATCGAGCGCGATTGCACCGCCGTCGCCGCCGAGGTCGGGGATTGCGTGCATGATGACTTGTTCGGCCGCCCGCACCATCGATTCCCCGCAATACTCCATGCGTGCGCAGATGGCGTGCGCAGCGACAACGCGCAGGAAATACTCGCCCCAGCCGGTTGCCGAGACCGCGCAATGCGCGTTGGCGTAGGTGCCGGCACCGATGATCGGCGAGTCGCCGACGCGGCCCCAGCGTTTGTCGGTGGTGCCGCCGGTCGAAGTTGCCGCGGCGAGATGTCCTTTCGCGTCCAGCGCCACAGCGCCGACGGTGCCGTAATGGATTGTGCGAGCGGATCGTCCGTGCGTATCGACTCTCAACGCCTGCTGCAATTCCTGCCAGCGCTCATCGGTGCGAAAGTACGACGGATCGACCAGCTCGATGCCGAAAGATTGCGCGAATTTCTCGGCGCCGTCGCCGGACAGCATTACGTGTGGCGATCGCTCCATGATTGCACGCGCGAGCAGGACCGGATTTCTCACGCGACGCACGCCCGCGACTGCGCCGGCCTGCAGGGTCGCGCCATCCATGATCGCCGCATCGAGTTCGTTGTGACCATCGTGGGTAAACACGGCGCCCTTGCCGGCATTGAAATACGGAGCATCTTCCAGCGCCACAACTGCACCGCTGACCGCATCGATGCTGCTTCCGCCGTTCCTCAGGATCGTATATCCGGCATGCAGTGCGCTTTCGAGATCGGCGCGCACGCGCTTTTCTTTCTTCGTCGTCAGCGTTTCGCGGATAACGCCGGCGCCACCGTGGATGACGAGGACCGGGCGCGTTTTAGTTGTTGAATCGGTGTTTGTCATCGACTCGCTTCCTGTTTCCTGGCTTCTCTCGTCTGCTGTGACGCTGTCGCAAGGGTTCCGCCGACAGGATATCCCTCGCGCCGCCCTGCGGGCTTTTCGCCCGCCACCCGGCGCCACCAACGGGACCCAACAGCAGGCACATCGAAACCGCTCTTGATCCTGGGGCCGTACGCGGCGGCGAGAAGCGCAGGGAAGCTGGTGCCGCAAGCGAAACCAGCCACCGCGTCCGGCCACTGGACCTTTTGGCTGCTTTTGGGGCAATGCCAAAAGTAGCCCGCTCGCCGCCGAGGCGAACGGAACGGGCGCAGCCCGATCACAACATCCGCAACAACTCAGGCATGATCGGCAGTGTGCGGACGCGGACTGTGGTCGCTGCGAAGATCGCATTGGCCAGAGCCGGCGCTGCGCATGGAATGCCCATTTCGCCGGCACCGCTGGGCGCTGCATCCGACTGGACAATCTCGACTTCGACGCTCTTCGGGGCCTGTGCCATTCCCATCAAGCGGTAATCCGGGAAGTTGCTCTGTTGCACCTGCCCGTTCTTGACGGTGATCCGTAGATTGAGGGCGCTTGATATGCCGTCGATGGTGCCACCCATCATCTGTGCCTCGACGCCGAGCGGATTGACGACGCGTCCGACATCGATCACGCACAGTGCGCGATGGATTCGAAGTTTGCCGTCTCTCACCGAAACTTCGAACGCATTCGCGGCATAGCCACCGAACGTGAAATGGCAGGCGATGCCGATTCCATGACCGTCGCTGCGTTTCTTGTCCCAACCGATCTTGTCGGCGCATCGCGTCAGCACATTGGCGAGCCGGGCCGTGTCGAACGTGGGCCCTCCGTGGCCGCGATACGGCAACAGGCGCGCGTCTCCGAGCATCGCGAGACGAAGGTTCACCGCGTCCTGCCTGGTTTCGTGGGCGATCTCGTCGATGAACGCCTGCTCGGCAAATGTGATGAACGTGTGCAGCGGCGCGCGCCACCATCCGCGCGGCATGCCCGACTGAACGGGATAGAAGGTTTTCTCGAGGTTCGGCACGAGACCCGCCGGAAAATCATCCGGTTCGAGACAGCCTATCCAGATCGGTGCGTCCTTGAGACCTTCGTCGCGGTAGTTGCGTGGCGTCGCGGCGCATCGGTGTGCCCAGCCGGTCACGCGTTTTGCGCGATCCAGCGTCGCGGTCATCGCGTGTACGCCAAACGGTCGGTAGAAGTCGTGTTGCAGATCATCCTCGCGCGTCCACAGCAGCTTGACCGGCTTGCCGGCGGCTTTCGCGATCAATACCGCTTCGGCGACGTAGTCGTTCTTGAGACGCCGCCCGAAACCGCCGCCGGCGCGCGTCATGCGGATGTCGATCGCCTTGCGTGGCAGGCCGGTCAGTGAGCTGATGACTTGCGAGGCGCCATCGGGGTTTTGCAGCGAAGCAATCAGAAGCGCGTTGTTCTTGGTTATATCGATCAAAGCGGCCGGCGGTTCCATGGTGGCGTGGGCCAGAAACGGGACCTCGTAGCGGGCCTCGACCACGTGGTGCGCATGTTTGCGTGCCTTCGCCAGGTCACCATCACGGCGTACTCCGACGCCGTTCTCATCGTTGTTGAGCGCGGCGTTCGCGGCGACGCGCAAAGAGGCACTCGATTCCCTGGTCCATGGACCGGGCTTCCAGGTAACCTTCAGCGCTTCGCGGCCTTTCAGGGCAGCCCAGGTAGCGTCGGCCAGCACGGCTATGCCCGCGGCCAGCGCGCCGCTGAATGCAGCGTCGGGCTTCGGGCCGGCAATGACCACGACATCCCTCACGCCCGGCAGTTTGCGCGCGGCGCTGTCATCGAGCGTGTCGAGCGATCCATCCAGGTGCGGGCAGCGCAGCATCACGGCTGTCAGGGCACCGGCATGATAAGCATCGATGCCGAATGTGCTGCGCCCGGTGACGATGTCGCGTGCGTCGACCACGCGTGTCGGCTTGCCGATGACACGGTACTCAACGGGGTTCTTCAGCGTCATCGGTTGCGTCGGCGGATCGAGCGCGGCGGCGCTGCGCGCCAGCGCACCGTAGGTCAGCGCGCGGCCATCCGGTGCGCGCACTTTCCCGGATCCGGTTTGCAACTGCGCAGCCGGCAGATGCCACTCGGCCGCGGCTGCCTGAATCAGCAGCCAGCGCGCAGCCGCACCGGCTTCGCGCAGATCAGCCCAGCCATTCGGAATGCTGGTGCTGCCGCCTGCGTGCTGGTTGCCGTATCGATTGGTCGGTCCCTGGTCGGTTTCGATATAGCCGTAGGGCAACTGGATGACGCGCACCTGCGCCCAGTCGACGTCCAGTTCATCGGCTACGAGCATTGGCAGCGAGGTCATCACCCCTTGGCCGATTTCGCAGCCGCGTGCGCCGATGACGACGCGATTGTCGCGTTCAATGCGCACGAACGGCCCGATCCGTGTCAGGTCGTCGCCGATCAACTCCGGCGGCAGCAGCGCATCGGTGGCCTTGGCCAGGCAGGTTCCGACCAGCAACGCCCCCGAAGCGGTCAATGTGACCGCGAGGAAGCGACGCCGGCCGGGATTGGGGGCAGCGTCGGTCATTTCTTCGCAGCGTGCATGCGCTCGGCGGCGCGCAAGATCGCGCGGCGGATGCGCGGATAGGTGCCACAACGGCACAGGTTGCCGAGCGTGGCGATATCGGCATCAGTCGGCCTGGGTTTGCGTTTGAGCAGGCCCAGCGCCGCCATGATCTGTCCGGCCTGACAATAGCCGCATTGTGAGACGTCCTCGTCGATCCAGGCCTGCTGCAGCGGATGCAACTTGTCGGTTTCGAGGCCTTCGATGGTCGTGACGGAACGCCCGGCGACGGCCTGCATCGGCGTTCGGCACGATCGCACGGCGGCGCCGTCGAGCAGCACCGTGCAGGCCCCGCAGGCGCCAATGCCGCAACCGTACTTGGTGCCGGTCAGGCGCAGCGCGTCGCGCAGAAACCACAGCAGTGGCATGCTTTCGTCGCCATCGTGGTAGTAGGGCTTGCCGTTGATGCGAACGGCCCGGGCCTCGACCTCGCCACTGACAGTCGAGACGGCCGGGGGGGGCTTCGGGCCCTTGCGTAAGTCCTGCATCAATCCTCCGCGGCGGAGCGGCGAGGCCACCACCTTACGCCGGCAGCGTACGGTCCGACGAAGTTGCCGCTGGCGAGGGGATTGTCGCATCGCCTGCCGCTTTCATGCGAGTCGGGCAGACTGCCTGTCAATTGCTCAATTCGCCATGCTCGCGCGAACCCAGCAACCTTCGTCGGCGCCGCGGTCGTGGCGCAGCAAGACTGTGAACCCGCCCGGGGATCGGTCAAACGCCATATCCGACCCCCGGAAATTCAACCTCGCCGTTGCGCTGACCTCCGCCTGTTGCAGGGAATTCCATGGCGTTCGCGGCAGCGCCTGTGGCGCCGGTTTGGTCGAGTATCAACACCAAACGAGGAGAACTCGACCCTGCGGCGACGTTTCCATGGCGACCAGATGACCGCACCAACTTTGCCGAGTACCAAAGCGGGATCTGGCCCGGACAGTCGCATTCGGCATGACGGCTGTTTCGCAGTCGCTGCGACGTTTGGCCGGTCGCGAAAACGGATCATCTAGCGGAAAGTGGATGCAGTCCCGTTCACTGGCGTTGCGTTACATCGCGCCGCACGAAAGAATGCGGCCTTCGCCCTTTTTTGGCCGTGTCCCTTGGTGAGTCCCGACCCCGCACCTGCGCCGGAGCCGACGGCACCCTGGATCGTCGTCAAGTTCGGCGGTACCAGCGTCGCGACCGCCGCATGTTGGCGCAGTATCGAAGCCGTCGTGCGCGCACACCGCAGGCGCGGCGCGCGCGTGCTGATTGTGGTGTCGGCGTTGTCGGGTGTCACCGATCGGCTGGCGTCACTGTGCCTGCCCGGCATGGCAGCGCAGGCCGCAAGTGCAGTGGCGATTCTGCGAAAAGATCATCATGAGCTGATGCGCGAGTTGGAAGTGGCGCAATGCAAGCCACTTGACGACTGCTTTGATGGTTTGAGTCTCCTGCTGGGCGAGCAGCGCGGTGCGGAATCGGCCTTGCCGTGGCAAGCAGAAGTGCTCGCGCACGGCGAGTTGCTGTCGAGCACACTCGGCGTCGCGTGCCTGAACGCCCGCGGACTCGATGCGCAGTGGCTCGATGCGCGCGAGCATCTGCACGCGTGCACGTTGCCGAACCGTAGCGACTGGAGTCGTTACCTCTCGGCATCCGTAGAAGTTGCACACGATCCGGCCTTCGCGCAAAGGCTGTCCATGCGCGGTGCGGTATTTCTGACGCAGGGCTTCGTCGCGCGCAACGAGACCGGCGAGACAGTCGTGCTCGGGCGTGGCGGATCGGACACGTCGGCGGCATATTTCGGGGTCCTGCTCGATGCCGAGGTGGTCGAGATCTGGACCGATGTGCCGGGCCTGTTCAGTGCCGATCCGGGTCAGGTCCCTGAAGCGCGCCTGTTGAAGCAGCTCGATTACGCCGAAGCCCAGGAAATCGTTACCACCGGCGCCCGTGTATTGCATCCGCGCTGCCTGGATCCGCTGCGCAAGGCGCATGTACCGCTGGTGATCAAGGACACCACACGACCATACCTCGCGGGCACCATGATCGCTGTCGACGCAGCCCGTGGTGCGCCGAGCGTCAAGGCGATCAGCGCGCGCAAGGGCGTTGTGCTGGTGTCGATGGAGACGGTCGGCATGTGGCAGGAAGTCGGTTTCCTTGCCGCGGTTTTCGATCAATTCCGTAACCACGGGTTGTCGGTGGATTTGATCGGATCGGCCGAAACCAATGTGACAGTGTCGCTTGATCCGAGCGTGAACCTGGTCGATTCGGATGTCGTGTCGGCGCTGGCGGCGGATCTTGCAAGGATCTGTAGGGTCAAGGTAATCGCGCCGTGCGCAGCGATCACGCTGGTCGGCCGCGGCATGCGGGCGATGCTGCATCGGCTGTCGGCGGTACTCGCCGAGTTCGGTGCGCTGGATGTGCATCTGATCAGCCAGTCATCGAACAATCTCAATCTGACCTTCGTCGTCGACGAAGCGCTGGTCGATGATCTGCTGCCACGCCTGCATGCGCTGCTGATCCGGGCCGAAGCGATGCGCGTCGACGACGGCATCGTGTTCGGCCCGTCATGGCAAGCGCTCGACGGCACCGCGGCACCGGCACCCGTTGCGTGGTGGCGCAAGGATGTCACACGGCTGCTCGATTGCGCGGCTGACTCCACGCCGCGCTATGTCTATCATCTGCCGACTGTCGCGGAGCGCGCGCGGGCGTTGGGGTCGATCGCGGCAGTCGATCGCTGGCACTACGCGCTCAAGGCCAATCCGCACCCGTCCATTCTGCGTGCGTTGCGCGATGCGGATTTCGCGTTCGAGTGCGTCTCATGGCCGGAGGTCGAAGCGCTGTGCCGTGCGCTGCCCGAACTTGGCGCCGAGCGCATCCTGTTCACGCCGAACTTTGCGCCGCGCGCCGAATACGAGGCAGCGGTTGCGACCGGCGTTGCGGTCACGATCGATGCCGTGCATCCACTGGCGCATTGGGGCGACGTGTTCACCGATCGCGAGATTTTTCTGCGCGTGGATCTCGGCAGCGGGCGCGGTCACCACGAAAAGGTCAGGACCGGCGGCGCTCAGTCCAAGTTCGGTGTCGCACTGGATGATCTCGACGAGTTCCGCCGGCTCGCGCGTCGGCACGGTGCGCGCATCGTCGGGCTGCATGCGCATCTGGGTTCCGGTGTGCTCGACCCGATGCACTGGCGCGACATATATGCCGGGCTTGCAAGCCTCGCCGAGGATTTCGATCGCGTACGCATTCTCGACATCGGAGGCGGGCTCGGAGTTGCTTCGCGGCCGGACGAGGTGCCCCTTGATCTCGCCGCTCTCGGTTCCGCACTCGGCGAAGTCAAACGCGCCTACCCGCAGTTCGCGCTGTGGATGGAACCGGGTCGCTACGCGGTAGCGGATGCTGCTGTGCTGCTGGCGCGCGTCACCCAGGTCAAACGCAAGGGCGCGACATGTTACGTCGGCATCGACGCCGGCATGAACTCGCTGTTGCGCCCTGCGCTGTACGAGGCCTGGCACGAAATCGTCAATCTCTCCCGGCTCGACGAGACGTCGACCGACCTCGTGCAGGTCGTCGGCCCGATCTGCGAATCAGGCGACATCCTCGGCAGCAACCGGCGTCTGCCCGAGTGCCGCGAAGGCGATGTATTGCTGGTCGCGCAAACCGGCGCCTACGGTGCGGTCATGGCCTCGCGCTACAACCTGCGCGAGCCGGCCGCGGAGGTGGTGCTGTCGGCCGCTCCTCTCGCCGCTGGGGAGAGCGAGGAGGGCGGTGTGACGACTGATGCGCAGGATGAAAGGACGTCATGATCAGTGATCCGAAGGCTGCGCGCGCGTTTCGCTTCGTCCGCCGAAGCTACAAGGACAATGTCGCAGAACTCGTCTATGCGTTCGATGACGGTCCGGAACTGATCGAGTGCATCACGTTTCCGGACGCGCCCCGACCACGGTCGGACCGTCGCGCGTCGTTCGAAGCCGCTTTGTCCCTGCTGCATTTGATCGCGGGCATCAGCTACTACAAGGCGGGTGTGCCGGCGGACATCGTCGTCGAAGGCGAAGCTCCCGATTCGCAGGTTGCCCGACTCCTCGATGCGCTGTATCTGCATGGCCTCGGTGAGTTCGCATTCCACAACAATCTGGATCTGCGCGGACGCATCCGGTTTCCGAGTGGGCACGCATGCGGTTCCCCGGCGGCGGAGCAGCACCGGGCACTCGATCGACGCACGCTTGTTCCAATCGGCGGCGGCAAGGATTCGCTGGTCAGTATCGAACTGCTTAAGCAGGCCGGGGAGCCAGCCACGGCGGTCTGGATCGGCAACTCGCCCCTGATCGCCGCGTGCGCCGCGCGTACCGGGCTTCGGATGCTCAACATCGGTCGCGAACTGTCACCGATCCTGTTCGAATACAACCGCATCGGCGCCTACAATGGCCATATTCCGGTGACCGCGATCAATTCGGTGATCCTCGTCGTCGCTGCCGTGCTGTATGGCTTCGACGCCATCGCGTTTTCCAATGAGCGTTCGGCCTCCAGCGCCACACTCGAATACGACGGACAGGCGGTCAATCATCAATGGAGCAAGGGTTGGGAATTCGAGCAGTGTTTTCATGATCTGGTGAAATCGCGTGTCGCTGCCGAGCTCGAATATTTCTCGTTGCTGCGTCCGCTTTCCGAACTCGCGGTGGCCGCGCGCTTCGCGCGCAATGCGGGATATGACGATGCGTTTTCGAGCTGCAATCGAAACTTCCGACTGCTCGGCCCGCGTCCGGTCGACCGTTGGTGCGGCCACTGCCCGAAGTGCCATTTCGTGTTTCTCGCCCTTGCGCCGTTCATGCCCAAGCCGCGGCTGCTTGCGATCTTCGGGCGCAATCTGCTCGATGACGCGACCCTGACCGATGCCTTCGACGCCTTGCTCGAATACCGCCTGCACAAGCCGTTCGAATGCGTTGGCGAGGGGCGCGAATCACGCGCGGCGATGTTCGCACTCAGCAAACGACCCGAATGGCGCGAGGATGCGATCATTGCGCGCTTCGCCGAAGTCATCGCGCCGCAGCTCGATCTCGACGCACTCGATCTGGCCGCGTTGCTGGTGCCGGACGGGCCCGATCTGATCCCCGATCGGCTGCGATCGACAGTCCATGCGCATTGCTGAACTCGCCGGTTGCCGGGTGGCGATCTGGGGCCTCGGCCGCGAGGGGCGCGCTGCGCTCGCTGCGCTCGGTACCCGCCTCCCGACATTGCCGGTGACGGTGTTCTGCAGCGCGAACGAGGCAGCGGAGCATGCCGAAATCGACGCGACGCTGATCACGACCGCGCCCGATGCCGCCAAGCTGGCGGCTTTCGATATCGTGATCAAGTCGCCGGGCATCAGCGCGTACCGGCCGGAAATCACCGCCGCCGAGCGTGACGGCACGCGCTTCACCTCGGGCACTGCCTTGTGGTTCGCCGAACATCCCGAGGCGCGCGTGATCGCGGTGACGGGCACCAAGGGCAAGAGCACGGTCAGCGCGTTGATCGCCCATCTGCTGCGCGCGCGCAGGCATCGCGTCGCGCTGGCCGGCAACATCGGCCTGCCGCTGCTTGAGCTGCTCGATCCGCCGCTCGCGCCGGACTGGTGGGTTATTGAACTCTCGAGCTTCCAGACGCGCGCGGCCGGTCGCGTCGCCGTCGGCGTGATCACCAACGTGTACGAGGACCATCTCGACTGGCACGGCTCGCGCGAACGTTACCTGGCCGACAAGCTCGCAATCGCGGTGCGTGCCGTCCGGCTTGTCGTCAACGCGAAGCAACCCGACATTCTGGCGCGCATCGAGGTTGATGCGGTCGAGGCAGGCAATGCCTCACCGGATATTTGCCGGTTCGGTGCCGAGCATGGCTGGCACGTGCGTAAAGGCGCCATTTTCCGTGGCGATCTGCGTGTGCTTGAGGTCGATGACGTGCCATTGCCGGGTGCGCACAATGCGCTGAATCTGTGTGCCGCGTTGGCCGCGCTCGAGGCAGCCGGCGATGACGCGCTAGCCGCCGCGCGACACATCGCGACGTTTCGACCCTTGCCGCATCGCCTGCAAATGCTCGGCCCGCGCGACGGGTTGAACTGGATCGATGATAGTATTGCGACGACACCGCGGGCGAGCCTCGAAGCGCTGGCCAGCGTCCCGAGGCGCGAAGTCACGACGTTGCTGGTCGGTGGCCATGACCGCGGCCTCGACTGGAGCGAATTTGTCGATGCGGTCATGCGTGCACCACCGCATGCGATCGTGACGATGGGCGCGAGCGGACCACGCATCGCCGCCTTGCTCCGATCGCGCGGCGCCCTGCCGTTCCAGCTCGAGCCATGTGGCTCGCTGGCCGACGCGGTGTCGATGGCGCGTACGCAAACCAACCACGGCGGTACCGTGTTGTTGTCGCCAGGTGCGCCGAGCTTCGATGCGTTTCGCGATTACGTCGAACGCGGCCGCACGTTCGCGACGCTGGCCGGTTTCGATGCAGACACGATCGGCGAGATACGCGGGCTCGGTATCGCCTGACACAAGCGCGCGGTTTGTTGTGATGCCCTTCGTAGGATGGGTTGAGCGTAGCGATACCCATCGCCGTCAGGCCCAACTGCATGGGTTTCGCTACGCTCAACCCATCCTTCAAAAGCGCCGCGACGTGCGCCTCGCTCGAACAGCGCAGAGCATCGAGGCCGTATCCGCCTTCGAGGCTCGATACCACGCGGCCTTGTGCATGACGTTCGGCGATTTCGACCAGACGCTCGGTGACCCAGGCATTGGCCTCGCAGGATGGGTTGAGCGTAGCGATACCCATCGCTGTCAGGCCAACGGCATGGGTTTCGCCACGCCCAACCCAACCTACAAAAGCGCCGCGACGTGCGCCTCGCTCGCTGAGCGCAGAGCATCGAGGCTGTATCCGCCTTCGAGGCTCGATACCACGCGGCCTTGTGCATGACGTTCGGCGATTTCGACCAGACGCTCGGTGACCCAGGCATAGTCCGCCGCCTCGAGATTGAGACCGGCCAGCGGATCGAGGCGGTGCGCGTCGAATCCGGCCGAGATCAAGACCAGTTGCGGCGCGAACGTGTCGAGCGCGGGAAGAATGATTCGGTCGTAGGCGGTGCGGAACTCGGCCGAGCCGGCACCGGGCGCCAGAGGTGCGTTGACGATGTTGCCGGCGCCACGCTCGTCGACTGCGCCGGTTCCCGGATACAGCGGCCACTGATGCGACGAGGCATACAGCACGCGCACATCGGACCAGAATATGTCCTGTGTACCGTTGCCGTGATGCACATCGAAATCGACGATTGCGACGCGTTCGAGCCGATGCATTGAGAGTGCGTGCGCCGCGCCGACCGCGACGTTGTTGAACAGGCAGAATCCCATCGCGGTATCGCGCGTCGCATGATGGCCTGGTGGCCGCACGGCGCAGAAAGCGCGCTCGACATCGCCGTCGAGCACGGCGTCGACTGCTGCGCAGACTGCTCCGGCTGCACGCAACGCGGCTTCGGCGGATGCCGGTGACATCAACGTGTCGGCGTCAAGTCGGCGCAGACCTTCGGCCGGCGCATTGTCCAGCACGTCGTCGATGAGTGTGCGGGCGTGCGCGTGCGCGAGCTGCTCAAGCGTTGCGCGCGGCGCCGCCAACCGTTCGATCGCCGAAAATCGCGGCGCGTCCAGCGATTGCAGAACGGCGGCAAGTCGCGCCGGACTTTCCGGATGCCCGACGCCGGGATTGTGATCCAAGCAGGCCGGATGCGTGAACAAGGCGACAGTCATGGTTCGATTCTACGGGTGAAGAAGCTGCCAACATCGGGACATGATTTCCATTGACCGTCTTGTTGGTTACGTTATATCATCCCGTTTCTGAGTGCCGGGTGGGACAACCTGATGCCAAGACGTGCAGCGAGCCTTTGCCTGATGACGGTAGTTGCCGCTGCTACGGCTCCCGCCATGTCGGCCCAGCTGCCAGTCAACGGCGACACGACGATCCAGGCACTTGCCGCACGCATCGAGGCGCTCGAGGCGAACAGCGAGAAACTGCGCGCACAAGCGGCGGCCGCGCTTGCCGCCGCGCAAGCCGCCCAGGCGGAACTCGCGAAGCTCAAGGCCGACCGGGCGCAGTCTGAAGTCGCCTCAGTTTCCGTGCCGGCCTCGGAGGCGCCGCAAGGTTCCGGCATCGGCACCGGCAACGCATTCAATCCGGCGATCGCCGTAATCCTCAACGGGTTCTACACGCGTCACTCGAACGAGGGCAACAGCTATCTGCGTCCGGGCTTTCCGATCGTGGGAGAGGGGGGTCCGTTGCCGCAGGGCTTGTCGCTCGGCGAGAGCGAGGTGTCGCTGGCAGCAAACATTGACGACAAGTTCTATGGCCAGTTGACCGTGACCGCGTCGACCGAAGATGGCGAGGACCACATCGGCGTCGAGGAGGCATTCATTGACACGACCGCGTTGCCGAACGGTTTCGGTGCGCGTGTCGGTCGTTTCTATTCCAATATCGGTTATCTCAACAGCCATCACACGCATACCGATTTCTTCAGCGTGCGGCCACTCGCGTATCAGGCGTTTCTCGGCAACCAATACGGGGACGACGGTGTGCAGTTGCAATGGGTCGCGCCGACCGACCTGTTCCTGCAATTCGGCACCGAAGCGTTTCGCGGACAAAACTATCCGACCGCCGGCGCATCCAACGGCGGCGTCGGTGCCCATACGGTTTACCTGCACACGGGTGGCGATGTCGGTATCCAGAACGCGTGGTTCGCCGGCCTGTCGGTGCTGCAGGCAAATACCCACGGTGCCGAGGATGGCTTCAGCGGCAACAACAAGGTGTACCTCGCTGACGGCACCTGGAAATGGTCGCCGCACGGCAACTTCAAGGACGGCGGTCTGCTTCTGCGCGGCGAATACCTGATCGATCGACGCGACGGTCGCTACGATCCACCGTTCGGGACTTACACGGCCGCCGCCGATGTCGATCCGCTCGACAGCCTTCTCAGCCAGCCATGGGTCGGGACTCGCCGCGGGTTCTACGTCGAAAGCGTGTATCGCTTCAACCGGACCTGGGAAGCCGGTTATCGCTACGACAAGCTGTGGGGAGCCGATGAAAGCGGACCTTATGCGAGTGCGTTCGACCCGGTGCGCAACACGCTGATGCTGACTTGGCACAACAGCGAGTTCAGTCTGGTGCGGTTGCAGGTGAGCCACGACAAACCCACCGACAATACCGTGGTCGTGCAATACCAGACCGCACTCGGCGCGCATGGCGCGCACAAATTCTAGAGATGTCGGCCATGAATCGAATCCTGTTTTTCAGTATCGCCCTGCTCGCTGCATTCGGCGCACGGCCGGCGCATGCCGAGCTCCGTGTGTTTGCCTGCGAACCCGAGTGGGGCGCAATGCTCGATGAGCTTGGCGGCGACGTGATCCATGTCGATGTCGGCACCAACGCGCTGCAGGATCCACACGTGGTGGAAGCGCGTCCGAGCTTGATCGCCAAGGTGCGTCGCGCCGATCTCGTCGTGTGTACCGGTGCGGAACTCGAGATCGGCTGGCTGCCACAACTGCTGCGCCAGGCCGGCAACAACAAGGTCACGGCCGGCGCCGGCTACTTCATGGCCGACGCTCAAGTGACCTTGCTCGGCAAACCGAGCCAACTCGATCGCGCCAACGGCGATATCCATCCCGACGGCAATCCGCATATCCAGATGGATCCGTATCGCATGCTGGCGGTCGCCAGGGCGCTCGACGCGCGACTGATCGAGCTCGATGGCGGCAACGCGACGAAGTATCAGCAGCTTCTCGCGGATTTCTCGGCACGCTGGATGGCCGCAATCAAACGCTGGGAATCCCAGGCTGCGCCACTAAAGGGCCGCAACCTGATCGTGCATCACGAAGCCTGGGTCTATCTGGAAGGCTGGCTCGGCATGCACCAGGTCGGCGCGCTCGAACCCAAACCCGGCGTACCGCCGACCAGCGCCCATCTTTCCAGCCTCATCGACATCACCAAGTCCTCCAATACCCTGGCGATTGTGAGTGCGGCCTATCAGGATCCCAAGGCCGGTGACTGGCTCGCCGAGCGCACCGGCGTGCCTGCGGTGACGTTGCCGTTCACCGTCGGTGGCGACGATGCGGCCAAGGATCTCTTCTCCCTCTACGACGATACTATCGATCGCCTGCTCGCCGCACGGACACCGGCGGGCAAATGAATCTGTCGGGCCTCGACATCACGATACTCGGACCGGCCGGCCTCGCCGGCCTGATCGTGCTTGCGACGCACGTGCCGCTCGGCCAGCAGGTGCTCAAGCGCGGCATCATCTTCATCGACCTTGCCATTGCGCAGGTCGCCGCGCTCGGGGTCATCGGGGCCCAGTTCTTCGAGGTCGATCAGAACGGGTGGGCGGTCCAGCTTGCCGCGGCCGCTGCCGCGCTGATCGGCGGCGCACTGCTCAGCTTTACCGATCGGCGCTGGCCGCGTCTGCAGGAGCCGCTGATCGGCACCCTGTTCGTGCTGGCCGCGACCGGTGCCCTGCTGCTGCTGGCCAACAACCCGCACGGCGGCGAACATCTGAAGAACCTGCTGGTTGGACAGATTCTCTGGGTCAACTTCGCGCAATTGATTCCGTCCGCGTTGATCTCGGCCGCGTTGCTTGCACTGCTCGCGTGGCGTCGCGACCGCCTTGTCGGCCTTGCGTTCTACGCCGTATTCGCGATCGCGATCACGGTGTCGGTGCAACTGGTCGGTGTCTATCTGGTGTTTGCGAGCCTGATTGTTCCGGCGCTCGCGACGTCGAACATGGATGGCAAGGCGCGCATGGGCGCGGCCTACGCGATCGGCATCGCCGGTTACATCGTCGGCCTCGTACTGTCGGCCGTGCTCGACCTGCCGAGCGGCGCGCTGATCGTATGGACCCTTGCAGCCTGCGGTATCGCAGCGCAAGCGCTTCCTCGGGTGCGCCGCGGAAACGCCGGAAAGGCAGTTACGACCCCTCGGTAACCGCGGTACAGGCCGCCGGCCGTCAGGCATCCTCGCAGTCACGTGTACCCGGTTTGACCTGGCGAATCGTATCGAGGTGCGAACAACTCGTTCCCACTGCGATTCCCTCACGACAAACGGACGATTCGCGTGGCATGCTGGGTGCGCGATCGCGTGTCGGTCAGTCCGGCCGGCGCCTCGAACCATTCGCCCTTTTATCCGAATTAGTCCATGCCCGAAGACTCATCCACCGTCGGCGCCGCTGATTCGTTGCGTCATCATCCTGCCTTTTTGCAGTTTTGGTCAGCGCGCCTCGCATCAGGCTTCGGATTCCAGATGTTGTCGGTCGCCGTGGGTTGGCAGATCTACGCGCTGACCGGCCGCGCGTTCGATCTCGGTCTGGTCGGCCTGGTGCAGTTCGTGCCGTCGCTGCTGCTGGCGCTGCCGGGCGGGCATATCGCCGATCAGTTCGATCGACGGCGTGTCGTGATGTTGTGCCAGTTACTCGAATGGATCGCCATTGCGCTGCTCGCGATCGGCAGTGCACTCGGCCGGCTCGGCGAAGTGCATATCCTCGTACTGATTTTTCTGATCGGCGTGGCCAAGGCGGTCGAGTTTCCGACCCGGGTCTCGATGGTGCCTGGGCTGGTTCCGGAACGCATCCTGCCGCGCGCGATGGCGTTGAATGCGTCCGCCGGGCAGATTGCGATGATCGCCGGCCCCGCAGTCGGCGGATTCCTGTACGTGGCCGGCCCCGATGTGGTCTACGGCATCGCCGCCGCGTTGTATGTGGTATCGCTGGCGCTGATGTCGCGTTTACGCTACGACCATGTGCCGCCGCGGCGCGAGCCGGCGACGCTGAAGACGCTGTTTGCCGGTGTCGCGTTCATTCGTGCGCGGCCGGTCGTGCTCGGCGTGATCTCGCTGGATCTGTTCGCGGTACTGCTCGGCGGCGCGACCGCGTTGCTGCCGATCTTCGCGCGTGACATTCTGCATACCGGCCCGTGGGGCCTCGGCCTCTTGCGCGCGGCGCCGGCCGTCGGCGCGCTCGCGGTGTCGGTGTGGCTCGCGCGCCACATGATGCAGCGGCATGTCGGTTCGATCATGTTTGCCTCGGTCGCGGCCTTCGGTGTCGCAACGTTGATTTTTGCACTTTCACATGTGTTGTGGCTGTCGCTCGCCGCGCTGTTCGCGCTCGGCGCGTTCGACATGGTCAGCATGGTCATTCGCGGCGCGCTGGTACAGCTCGAAACACCGGACGATGTCCGCGGCCGGGTGAGCGCGGTCAACTCGATCTTCATCAATACCTCCAACCAGCTTGGCGAGTTCGAATCGGGCATGCTCGCAGCCTGGGTCGGCGCGGTCGGCGCGACCTTGATCGGCGGCGTCGGCACTCTGGTCGTGGTCGGACTGTGGATGTTGATGTTCCCGACCTTGCGTCGGCGCCAGCGGCTCGAATCCCAACCGCAGGACGCGCCGCAAGGCGCGACGCAAACCTTGTAGTCATTCGCGTTGCCTTCGACCTGCCAATGCTGTTTCTTGGAACGCGAATCAGTTCGCTGCGCGCAACAGCGGCGTGACGATGCGTTCGAAGAGGCAGGCAAGATGAAAGGGGAACGAGCGCATCGACAGTTTCAGCTACGGAACTTGACGTGCGATAGCGTGTATCCGTCGCGCAGCATCCCCGCGCCACGGAGCCGCGTTCACATCCGATCGTCGGACGGCTCGATTCAGTCGAACTGGGCGTCCGGCATTCCCATCACGCTGGCGGCATCGGCGCGGATGGCGGCGGCATGCGCATGGGTGCGCGGCAGGATACGCGCGAAATAGAAGCGTGCGGTATGTCGCTTGGCTTCGCCAACGGTGGCCGATTGCGCGGAAGTGTCGGCAGCGACCACCGATCTGGCCCAGAAATACGCGAGTGCCACGTAGCCGGAATAGAACAGATAATCGACCGCCGCGACGCCGATCTCTTCGGGATCCCGGGCGGCGCGCTCGCCGATTTCGCGGGTCAGGTCGCTCCATTGCTTCGCGGCGAGCGCCAGCGGCGCGATGAATTCGCCGAGTGCGGCATTGTCGCTGTGGGTCTGGCAGAACGCGGCGATCTCTTCGAGAAAATGCTTGAGGCCGACCGCATGCAACTGCATGACCTTGCGCCCGAGCAGGTCGAGCGCCTGGATTTGCGTGGTGCCCTCATAGACCGTGGTGATGCGCGCATCGCGTGCGAGTTGTTCGATGCCGTGTTCGGCGATGTAGCCTTGTCCTCCGTAGATCTGCATCGCATCGTAGGTGCATTCGATGGCGGTCTCGGTCAGCATGCCCTTGACGATCGGTGTCAGGAACGACACCAGCTCCTCGGCGCGCTGGCGTTCACCGGCGTCGTCTGATCGGTGCTGGATATCGACCAGCGAGTAGGCGTAAAGCGCCAGCGCGCGGCCACCTTCGGCGAACGCCTTCTGCGTCAGCAGCATGCGCCGGATGTCGGGATGCACGATCAGCGGATCGGCCGGCAGGTCAGGGAAAGCCGGGCCTGCCGCCGCACGCATCTGCAAGCGCTCGCGCGCGTAGGTCAGTGCGTTCTGATACGCGCGTTCGGTCAGGGCGAGCCCCTGCATGCCTACCGCAAGCCGCGCGGTATTCATCATGGTGAACATCGCCTGCAGGCCGCGGTTCGGCGCGCCGATCAGCCAGCCGTGGGCGGCGTCGAAGTTCATCACGCAGGTGGCCGATCCCTTGAGTCCCATCTTGTGTTCGATCGA
Organism: Rhodanobacteraceae bacterium; assembly: GCA_049583635.1. Classification (GTDB taxonomy): domain Bacteria; phylum Pseudomonadota; class Gammaproteobacteria; order Xanthomonadales; family Rhodanobacteraceae; genus Dokdonella_A. The sequence continues at coordinate 9,330 of JBAUWF010000035.1, read as the reverse complement.
ACCGCAAGCCAGCGTGTTGCGCTCGCCGAGCGCTCCGTCCTTGCCGACCTTGAACTTCGGTACGATGAACAGCGAGATGCCCTTGACGCCGGCCGGTGCATCCGGCAGACGCGCGAGCACCAGATGCACGATGTTTTCGCAGAAATCGTGCTCGCCGGCGGTGATGAAGATCTTGGTGCCGCTGATGCGGTAGGCACCGTCGGCATCCGGCTCGGCGCGCGTCTTGAGCAGGCCCAGATCGGTGCCGCAATGCGCTTCGGTCAGGCACATCGTGCCGGTCCAGCGGCCCTCCACGATGGGTCTGAGAAACACCTCGCGTTGCCACTCCTCGCCGTGCTGCAGCAGGGCTTCGGTTGCGCCGTGCGAGAGCAGCGGATAGGTGCCCCAGGCAAGGTTGGCCGAATCGATCATTTCCTTGACCGCAGCCCCGAGGACATGGGGCAGATCCTGGCCGCCGTACTTCTGCGGCGAGGTGAGGGCCGGCCATCCATTCGCAACATACTGCTCGTAGGCGCCCTTGAACCCGTCCGGTGTCGCCACGCTCGCGCTGGCCGCGTCGAACCGGCAGCCTTGCTGATCGCCGCTTAGATTCAACGGGGCGAGGACCTGCCCGGTGAAGCGGGCCGCTTCCTCGAGCACCGCATCGATCACGTCGGGCGTGGCTTCAGAGCAACCGGGCAGGCGTTCGAACAACGCACCGACGCCGATCACGTCATACAGCGCAAAACGCAGATCTGAAAGCGGAGCGGTATAGTGGCTCATGCTGTTCTCCATTGACGCGCCTGCGTCTCGTATGTTGGCCGATGCAGTCCGCAATCATGTCTTTGCCATTGCGTCGGTCGGCAAAGGCAGAATGCATGGCGATAGTTCATCACAACTAGCCGGCTAGCTTGAGCGAGACCAAGCGTTTGTGGAGACTCTCAGAACGAGGGTTCCCTGCGCAAGTCGATTTGCAGGCAAGAGCCAGGTCGCGGAGATCTTGGATGGCTGAGGCCAGCTTTGCGGTTCCGCATCGGGTAGCAAAGGCTTTCTCCCACGGCCCGCCGCCCTCATACAAATCCTATCCTGCAAGGCGCGTGGCCCTTCAACGTCTGCTCCTCACGCAGCGACCGGATGATGCTTTCGACTGATCCGAAGGGTCTCAATTTGTGCTGCCGCCGAATGACCGAGAAATCGCCGGGCGTCAATCGATCCAGATCTCCGAGCAATCGATGAACTTCATCGCCGGCCTCGAGTTCAATGCCGAGCTCGTCGCACAGACGTTGAAGCATTGCCATGACCTGATCTTGGCGCAGATAACCGATCCTGATTTTGTAGTCGAATCGGCGCATTGCCGCGTGATCGATGCGCTCGATCAGATTGGTGGACGCGATGAAAATGCCGCCGAATCCTTCCAGTTGAGTGAGAAACTCGTTGACCTGACTGACCTCCCAACTCTGGCGCGCCTGGGCGCGATCGTGCAAAAAGCTGTCGATCTCGTCGACTTGGAGAATCGCATCGCCGCGAGCGGCCTGTTCGAACGCGCGCGCGACGTTGCGCTCCATTACTCCGACCAACGGACTCAGGAGGTCTGAAGCTCCCTTGAGAACCAGCGGCTTGTCGAGCTGCTTGGCGAGCCAATAGCCTAATGCGGTTTTGCCGGTGCCCGGCGGCCCGTACAAACAGAGGCGCCCTGACTGCATCGTAACCAATCCGCGCGCGAGTTCTCGGAGGTCCTCGCTCGCGTTGCAGTAGAGCGGATCGTAATTGCTCGGCGGGAGGCTACGCGCAGCCAGGCGTACCGTTGGATGTCCCTGAGCGGACAATGTTCCGTCCAGGACGTGCTCGATCACGCCAGGTGTGGTTTGACCAGATATGTGGATGCGTCGTGCCACACAGGCAGCGCGCGAAAGCACTCCCGGCGTGATTGCTTCGGAGTGCGCGAGGCGACGCAAATCAACTTCGCCAGCCGCTCTCCCGCAGACACGTTCGAGTAGCTGTATGCGCTGCCGCAGTGGAGGTGTGGTCGCTTCGAGCACGAGATCGAAGCGGCGCAGAAACGCGGGATCGATGCCGCTGACGTCATTGCCCACCCAGAGGGTCGGAATCGGTGTTCGTTCCAGAAGCGTATTGACCCAGGCCTTGGCAGTTTCGGCCGTCGACGGCTTGCCGGCGAAACGACTGCCGTCATTGAAGATCGCATCGACCTCATCGAAGACGAGTGCTGCCTGACGTCCGGCAAGCAGACGTTGCGCGGTTGCGGCGCCCGCCAAGCGGCAGCGGGGATTCAGCGGATCGCCGTCGTCGTCAATCGAGGAAACTTCAAAGAGCGGAACGCCGAGTTCAGCGGCGATGGTGCGGGTCAGCTCGGTCTTGCCGGTACCGGGAGGGCCGTGCAGCAGAATGTTCACGCCGATCCGCCCTGACGCGAGCGCCTCGGCAATCAACCCGCAAACAAGGTCATATCCGGTATGCAGATGTTCGTAGGCGCTGCGCGGCAGTGTCGCTGCCGGCGATGGATGCAGGAACGATTCAAACAGACCGTCGACGCTTTTCAGGCGAGTGGTCGCCAGCGTGCGCATGCTGCCGCGCTGCAACTTGAGATTCTGTGCGGGGCTTCCGCCGCCGGTGACCTGCAATAGCCCGGAACGACGCAAATTACCATTCGGTGCGATGGCCTTGCTCAGATAGCGCTGCGGCAACGCCGTGATGGAGCTGAGCTGTTCAGCCACATTCACCTGCGATCTGGCAAAGCTCGCGGCCGTAAAGAAGTCCTCATCGGCGCGCATCAATACGGCAAGTGCAAGGACGTTTTGCTCGGTGAAGCTCAACGCAAACTGCCGGCCGAGCAAAGCCAGATTGGACCTGAAACGCGGAGCAAGGCGGTAACGCGCAGCACGCTGTTCCATCCAGGCCAGCGTCGCGGTCAGCTCATGATGGAGGCGCTCGGCTTCACGCTCTTCCGGCTTGCCCAAAGGTTGTATCACCCGCAACCGCTTGAACAGGCCATCGCGGGCTGCGACATTGCGCGAGTCCATCAATGCCGCAAATCCACCGAGTCGCACCAGCAATCGCAGCAACCACAACGTGCCGAGATCGTGAGTCCGAAGCAGCGATCTACACGGCTTGGGAGGCTCGGAAGGTGCCGCGGTTTGGCGAGTCATGTCTGGCGCTCATGCTTCGGGTCGTATTCATTGTCCCGGATCATGCGACAACGGGTGTCGCATGAAACTGGCATACTGAAGCCCTGATATACCGGATCGATCGACTGATTCGAAGAACGCAACAGGTAACGCGATGCGCGAAACCTCAGGTCAGACCCTGGCCCGCCAATGGGCAATGTTGCGCGCAATTCCGCGCACGCCGTATGCGATGACTGCCGCGGAACTGGCCGAACGCCTGCGCGATGAGGGCTACCACACTTCACGCCGCACGATCGAGCGCGACCTGCATATCTTGTCTGCGCGCTTCCCCCTGACTCTGGATGATCGCAGCAAGCCCTACGGTTGGAGCTGGATGAAGGACGCGAGCTTTGAGTGCACGCCGCGACTCACGCCTTCGCAGTCAGTGGCCTTGCTGCTGGCTAGGACGCATTTGCGCAGCCTGCTGCCGCAGAATCTGCACAAGGATCTGCTACCGGTGTTCGAGGCGGCCGAGCGTGCTGTTGCCTACTCCGGGTGGAAGGACTGGCACCGGCGCACCGCGGTGGTGCCGGTGGCGTTGCCGTTATTGCCACCGAAGATTGCGCCTTCGGTATTGACAACAGTCCAGATGGCTTTGGCACGCAAGCACTGCATCGAGGGTCGCTATCGGGCCAAGGGCAGCGCCGCGGCGAAACGGATGCGTATTCATCCGTTGGGCCTGATCGTTCGCGGTCCCGTGCTCTATCTTGCTTGCACGCTGTTCGACTACGACGACGTGCGCCAATTGGCTTTGCATCGTCTGACCGACGTCACTGAGTCCGACGAGCCTCGTCGTGAGACGGCAGGTTTCGATTTCGCCGCGTACGCGCAGGGCGAAGGTGTGCGACTGCATTCGCGTGGCTCGATACGTCTCGTCGTTCGTTTCGCTGAGGCGGCGGCGGAGCACCTCCGGGAAACCCCGCTGTCGAAAGATCAGACGTGGCGTCCGATCGAGAGTGGAGCGCGCGTCGAGGTGACCGCGACCGTCGAGGATGATGACCGCCTGCGCTGGTGGCTGCTGGCGTTCGGCAGTCAGGTTGAGGTATGCAAGCCGGCGGCGCTGCGGCGCGCGCTCAGGCAGGATTTGCTCGAGGCGATCGCAAACTATCGGCGTAAGGTTTAACGCGACGTGTCGCGTGCGCGCTCTAGCAATTCCGAGAAAACATCAATCGACGTCTGGATGGTGTCGCGATTTGCGGAGGGGTGATAGACCCAAGTCGACAGGGCATGCCCTCCTGCGTGCGGCAGTCGCCATATCTCTCTCTCGGATTTTCGGGACTCGCGTGCTTGAATCGAAGAACCATCGTAGTCGCCCACCTTGACGTGGTCCCACGTTCCTTTGCCAAGGATGAGCACAGCGTTGGGTTGCAGGCGATCCAGCATGACGGGCAATGCGTCATTGCCGGTTTTCCACGCTGCACGGTCAGGTCGTTGGCGCGGCCGTTCGCCCGCGAGTTGCTGTACGAAGTTGGCAAATGCGATGTGTCGCCACGCGACGCCGGCTTTTTCTTGCGATGGTTTCGGGTCACGTGCCGCGATACGTTGAAGTTTCCCCCAAAACCCATGCCAAATCTTGGGCATATCGTGAGCCAGGTCTTCGAACTCGCTGATCGTCAGATCGCGAGTGGCCTTTTCGTGTTTACCGTAGTGTGACTCACCGAGCAGCAATACCCGCAAGCCATCGATGAGACCCTCTTCGTATTCGCCCCCAACAAAGGGTACGAAACGCACACCGTGGTCGGACCACGACTCAACCTTGTAATGAGGATGCTGGTTCAATTGAGAGCTCACGAAGTCATTGTGCCAGGCGAGTCACTTGTCAATGGAAGTGCATCCAGTACTCTCCTTGCGAGAAACACGCTGGGGCGCCAACGTGTTCCGCGAGGGACCTATGGCTCGCGGTCAGCGCCAGGTGTTGGCTATGCCGGGCGTCGGCGACAGCCGACTCGCCTCGTTGATCTTGTAATACCCTTTCGGATCGCTGCTGTCGATCGTGCCTTTGAGCGTGTACGCGAAATCGCCCGTCGCCGGCAGCTTGGTCGACGTGGTCAGGGTGGCCTCGACCACGTCGGCGCTTTCCTCGGTGATGTCGATATCCGGTTTGACGTCGATGGTCCCGGCCGTGGCGCCGGCTATTTCGAGCGTCGCGTGGATTGCGCTGAAATGCGTCGGCACGGTACTGAAATTCTGGATGCGCAAGGTCAGGTGCCATTGGCCGTCAGGCTGCACGCTCAGTTGCTGAATGCTGACAGTGGGCGGACTGATGCGCCGCACCGGGCCGCCGCCGCAGGCAGTCAGGGTCAGCACCAGAAGCGTTACCAATGGACAGAAGCTGCGTGTGCGCATTGCTACCTCGATTAATGAATCAGTCACGGCCGCTAGTGTAGTGCTTCGCCGGCTCCGGATCATGTAGGCGCGGGTGTCAGCCGCTTTGCCCTGCCGGCAGGCGGACGAACCGGCATTTCCATACGCTGCGGGGTGTGGGCATGAACGTGGGCGCGCCATCGCGCATGGCAAGTCGCAGCGCGGAGCGCGTAGCCGACGCTAGCGCCTGCCGTGTCGCGCAGTGAACTCCTCGATCGACTCCTTCCCGGTGACACGCCCTGCATCGAGCAGCACGACTTCGTCGGCCAGCGCCGAAACTTCCTCGGGTTGGTGCGTAACCAGCAGGGTCGCGATCTTCAACTCGCTCTTGAGCCGTCGCAGATAGCCAAGCACTTCGCTGCGGGCATTCAGATGCAGCCCGGTCAGCGGTTCGTCGAGCAACAACGCCTGCGGCGCTGCGAGCAGCGCGCGGCCGATTGCGACGCGCTGGCGTTCGCCGCCGGAAAGGCTGCGTGGATGGCGCATCAGTAACGGTGCGAGCGCGAGCAATTCCACCGCCTTGTCGAACGCGTGCGTGTCGATCGCGTCGCGCGAGCGCGCACCGTAGAGTAGATTGCCGCGCACGCTCAGGTGTGGAAACAGGCGGCCGTCCTGAAAGACGTAGCCGATCCGGCGCTCGACTACGGCGATGCATGTACCGTTTGTGCTGTCCTGCAACAGCTGTCCGTCGAGCAAGATGCGCGCATGATCAGGGCGCAACAGCCCGGCGACGGCATTCAGCACGCTGGTCTTGCCCGCACCCGAGTCGCCGAACAGCGCCAGTGTTCGCGCCCCGGAACGGAACGCGATGTCGAGTTCCAGATCAGCGAATGCGTGGCGCATCGAAAACTCAATCACGGGACGCTCCGCGCCACGGAAGTCCGCCTGCAATCAGCGTCGCGCCGGCTGCCGCGGCGAACGCGACGATCAGCGACACGATCGCAAGCCGGTGCACGCCGGGCATGCCGTTCGGAACATTCAGCAGTTCGTAGATCGCGATCGGCAACGTGCGCGTCTCGCCGGGGACGTCCGAGACGAAACTGATCGTCGCTCCGAATTCCCCGAAGGCGCGCGCAAATGCGAGCACACAACCGGCCGCGACACCGCGCATCGACAGCGGCAACGTGATTGTCGCGAAGCGACGCCAAGCGCCGGCGCCGAGTGTTTCGGCGGCTGCTTCGAGTCCACGATCGACATTGTCGAACGAGACGCGCACCGCGAGCACGAGCAATGGAAAGCTCATGACTGCCGCGGCGATGACCGCACCGGTCCAGCGAAACGCGACGACCACGCCGATGTCATTGAGCAGCTCGCCAATCGGCCCATGGCGACCGAATAGTGCGAGCAGCGCATAGCCGGTCACCACCGGCGGCAGGATCAACGGCAGGAACAGGAGCGATTCGAGCACGAGTCGCCCGGGAAAGCGTTTGCGCGAAAGCAGCCACGCAAGACCGAGAGCGAACGGCAGCGACACGACCACGCTAATCGACGCGACGCGAAGGCTCAATGCCAGCGCCTGCCATTCGTCGGGTGTGAGTGTGGTCACGGCATTGACGACTATTTCGACGGGAGACCAAAACCGTAACGGCGGAAGGTCGTCTGCTGCTCCGGTGCGTGCAGCATAGCCAGAAAACGGCGCGCTGCCGGCGAGTCGTTGGCTGCGACGATTGCGACCGGATAAACAATCGGGGCGTGGCTCGAGTCGGGAAACGTCGCGACCACGCGGACCCTCGGTTCGGATACCGCATCTGAGCGATAGACGATACCGAGCGGCGCTTCGCCGCGCGCGACGAAGTTAAGTGCCGCGCGCACGTTCTGCGCTGCGACCACATGTGTCATTACCCTGGCCCACACACCAAGATGGATCAACGCCGTCTTTGCATATTTGCCGGCCGGTACGCTGTCGGGCTCGGCCAGGGCGAGTTTGCCGTCCGTTCCCAGTGCACCGATGAGATCGAAGCCAGGTTCAATAACGAGTTTCACCGTGGAGTCCTTCGGCGCGACCAGCACGAGTCCGTTAACGAGTAGATCCTCACGCGTGTCGGGTGCAACGAGACCGCGATCGGCGAGATAATCCATCCAGTCCTCGTCCGCCGAGATGTACAACGACGCCGGTGCGCCCGCCTCGATTTGCCTGGCGAGCTGGGAACTGGCCGCGTAGCTTGCCTTGATATTTCCGATGGCTTTCGATTCCGGCAGGGCGAGGATTGCGTCAAGCGAGGGTTTCATGCTCGCGGCAGCGAAAACCAGCAGATCCCGGGCGCGTGCGGCGACGGGCATGAGCAGCAGAGCGGCCAGTAACAAGCGTACCGATATCCCGCAAGCGATCAGGGGAAACACGGACCGGCGGACGTTCATCGACGCGACCCACGCTGTGAAACGAGCGAGTGAACATATCGCGTTCGACCTTCGCGTGCGAGCTGGTGAAGCGAGATGGTCTCAAACAGTGATCCTTGCCTCGTGGCCTTGATTTTCAACTTCTTCGATGTCGGTCCGCTGATGGCGTCGTCGTCGGTGGCCCTGGATGAAATGCCAGAGGAACACCGCAGGCAAAGCAATGCCGATGCTCCAGTGTGCAATGCTGGTGAACGAACGCCATGATTCGTTGCCGAGGTAGTAAAGGAAGTACCCGCTCAGGATCAGAAGTCCGAGCAGGCTTGCCAGAATCACGCCGGCGACACGTTGCCGGTGTTGCTGCCAACCCTTCGGAATGTGCGCGATGAACAATCCGCCAATGCCGAGCAACAGCGGAATCAGAAAAAATCCATGCAGACGCAGCATCCAGGACTCGAGTGGATTCGCCTGTGGCCCGAATTCGCCGGCGGTCTGAGCAAAATAATGCAGCAGTAGCCAGACCACGCCGCTGAGCCACAACAGTGCGCCGCTCAGGCACAGCAGCCAGATCTGCCATGTCGCCATGCGCGCGCTGAAGCGATGCAGCATCAGGCGGCTCGTTCGATGGCAACAAGATCCGGCAGCCAGCCGCCGTAACGTCCGATCAGACGACGGGCCATCGCACGATCGGCCATCGCGATCTTGGTGAACGCGTCGGCGATCACGCAACGCCCGGCTGCCACGACGATGCACTCATCGGTGACCACGGGCTGTCCTCGATGGCCGATATGCGGCGTCGGGGTTCGGCCGCGGCGGTCATCTCGACTCCGGCGGTTGTCCGAGCTCGCGATCGCGACCTCGCGTGCTTCGAACGCCGCCACCAGCGCGCCGTCGTCACCACGGGCGTGCACCAAGCGCGAGTGTTTGCCGAACACGCGCAGATCACCGCCGGCATTCACGATGCCTTCCTGCGCGCCGGCCTCGATCAGTGCGGTGACCGCGCAATCGACCGCGTACCCCTTGGCGATCCCGCCAAGATCGATCAGCAGCGCTCGATGGCAGCGCAGATGCGTGGCATCGTCGATCTCGATGTCGATGCTGGTCCCCGTCGCGCAGCGCGGATCCACGCCGTCGGACGCCGGCAGAAAACCGTCGGCGACCAGCCGGTTCGCGCAGGTGACATCAAACAGGCCGTCGGTCGCGGCGTACAGGTCCAGGGCAATGCGCAGCACCTCGATCGTTGCCGGCGCGACTTCCACGCGCGATCCGCAGGCTGCCCGACGCAGGCGCGCGAGATCGCTCTCCTGCGAATGGAACGACATGGACGCATGCACCTGCGCGATCGCGTCGAAGCCTGCATCGATCGCGCACGATTGCGCCTCGATCTCGACCAAGGTGCCGAGCAGGGGACGGCAGCGGCGTGCGCTCTCAGCCATGGGCCAGAACGAGTTCGCAGGTCTTGAGCAGGCGG
>JBAUWF010000034.1:0-71155 GCA_049583635.1 Rhodanobacteraceae bacterium | reverse complement strand
TTGTCGTCGTCGATCACGAGCAATGCATGAATCTTGTGCGCTTCCATCAGGCGTGCGGCCTCGATTGCAAGCTTTTCGGCGGTGATCGTCTTGGCAGTTCGAGTCATCAGTTGCGTGACCGGTGTGGTGCGCAGGTCAATCGCGCCGTCGTCGACTGCACGACGCAGGTCGCCATCGGTGAAAACACCTTCGATGCGCCGCTCGACATCGACAATCGCAGTCATGCCGAGTCCCTTGCTGGTCATCTCGAACAAAGCGTCGCTGAGGCTGGCTTGCGGACCAATGGTCGGGATTTGCGCACCGACATGCATGATGTCGCTGATGCGCAGCAAAAGCTGGCGACCGAGCATGCCGGCCGGGTGCGAGCGTGCGAAGTCCTCGGCCGTGAAGCCACGCGCCTCGAGCAGCGCGATCGCGAGCGCGTCGCCGATCACCAGCGCGGCGGTCGTGCTCGCGGTCGGCGCGAGACCCAGTGGACAGGCTTCCGCCGGTACGCTGACGTCGAGATGAACATCGGCCATGCGCGCGAGCGAGGAGGCGGCTTTGCCGGTCATCACGACCAATGGAATGGCCTGGCGCTTGATCAGCGGCAGGATCGTCAGGAGTTCGTCGGTTTCACCTGAATTGGACATCGCCAGCACGACGTCCTTTTGCGTGATCATGCCGAGATCGCCGTGACTGGCCTCGGCCGGATGAACGAAGAACGCCGGCGTTCCGGTGGATGCAAGGGTCGCGGCGATCTTGCGCGCGACATGCCCGGACTTGCCCATACCGGAGACCACCACGCGACCGCGGCACTCGAACATGAGTTGACAGGCACGCAGGAAGCTCGGATCAATGCGATCATGCAGCGCTTCGATTGCGCGCGCTTCGGTGGCAATGACGGCATGGGCGCTGCGGCGCAGCGCTTCCTTGTCGAGCGGCGGATTGACGATGGGCAACACGGCCTCAATGCTGCGTGCATTCATCGCGCCGAGTTCCTCGAGTAGGGCATTATGTGAGCGGGTCCACGGTAGCAGTCGGCGCTGGTCGAGATCATGGTTTTCTTTGGAGGCGGCCAATATTGAGTACCATTCCCGGCCCCATTGTATCCGCAAGCCCGCGCCCGCGCCGCATGACGAAGCCGAGCGGGCGATCGTCGCAACCGCACATTACCGTTTCCGGAAATCATGGATCCTCAAGTCATTCAGCAACTTATCGAAAAAGGCCTTCCCGATGCCACGGTTGAGGTGCGCGGAGCGGACGGTGTCCATTTCGACGCGTTGGTGGTGAGTCCAGCCTTCGCGGGAAAGCTGCCGTTGGCGCGTCACCGACTGGTTTATGCGACGCTGGGCGACTTGATGGGCGGGGCGATCCACGCGCTGTCGTTGCGGGCGCTGACACCGGAAGAAGCGGAGGGCGGGACCGGTTAGGAATGCGCAGCTACGAGCATCGCGCCGCCGGCGTCATGTTCAGTCGCGAGTTTCCGGTTCGGAAAAAATGGCCAAGATCATCATCAATGGTGGCGTACCCCTGAACGGGGAGGTGCGTATCTCGGGGGCGAAAAACGCCGTGCTGCCGATTCTCGCTGCCTGTCTGCTGGCGGATGGACCGGTCACCATTGGCAACGTGCCGCATCTGCACGATGTGACCACCACCATGGAATTGCTCGGCCAGATGGGTGTTCAGCTGGTGCTGGACGAACGCATGAAAATCCATGTGGACCCGCGACCAGCCGACCGGTATTTCGCGCCGTACGATCTGGTCAAGACCATGCGTGCATCGATTCTGGTGCTCGGTCCACTGGTTGCGCATTTCGGCGAGGCCGACGTGTCGTTGCCGGGCGGTTGTGCGATCGGGTCACGCCCGGTCAATCTGCATATCCGGGGTCTGCAGGCACTCGGCGCTGAAGTCAGTGTCGAAAACGGCTATATCAAGGCGCGCGCGAAGCGGCTCAAGGGCGCGCGCATCAATCTCGACCTGGTGACCGTGACCGGCACCGAAAACATCATGATGGCGGCAGTGTTGGCGGCCGGGACGACTGTCATCGAGAACGCGGCAATGGAGCCCGAAGTGGTTGACCTTGCCAACTGCCTCAATGCCATGGGTGCCAAGGTGCATGGTGCGGGCACGGCGACGCTGGTCATCGACGGGGTCGAGAACCTGTCCGGCACCAGCTACGATGTGCTGCCTGATCGCATCGAAACCGGCACTTTTCTGGTTGCAGCCGCGATTACCGGCGGCCGGATAACCGCCAAACATGCGCGGCCGAAGACTCTAGATACGGTGCTTTGCAAACTTGAGGATGCCGGTGCACACATCAATACCGGCGAGGACTGGATCGAACTCGATATGGGCGGCCGTCGTCCACGCGCGGTCGACATAACCACAGCGCCCTATCCGGCCTTTCCGACGGACATGCAGGCACAGTTTTCGGCGCTCAACTGCGTTGCCGAAGGCGTCGGTGTCATCACTGAAACCGTGTTCGAGAATCGCTTCATGCACGCCCACGAGTTGCAGCGGCTGGGCGCCGATATTCGCCTTGAGGGCAACTGCGCGGTAATCCAGGGCGTGGAACACATCTCCGGCGCACCACTGATGGCGACCGACCTGCGTGCGTCCGCATCCCTGGTACTGGCCGGACTCATTGCCGATGGCGATACCGTGGTCGACCGCATCTACCACATCGATCGTGGCTACGAGAATATCGAGGAAAAGCTCGGCGGGCTCGGTGCGCGCATCCGGCGTCTGCCTTCCTGATTTTTCCGCAGGCTCGATTTTCGACTATTCGTGTTCTGTGCCAGCGTTTCGCTACTCTCGCCCGATGCAACGTTCTCGCAGGACTTGCGCTCGCTTCTGCTTTGTAGGGTGGGTTGAGCGGAGCGATACCATCGCAACCGGGTGCAACCGCATGGGTATCGCTGCGCTCAACCCATCCTACGCAGTCTGCCTTGCTTCTCTCGCCCGATGTAAAGCTGTCGCACGGGTTCCGCTCGCCTCGGCGGCGAGCGGGCGACGGCCGGGTTCCGCCGACAGGCCATCCTTAGCCTGACGGCGGAATTGGCGCGATCCCTCGCGCCGACCCTGCGGGCCTTTTCGTTCGCCACCCGCCGCCGCCTACGGGACCCAAGGGCAACAACAAAATGGTGCACCCGCCCGTCGCTTTTGATCCTGGTGCCGTATGAGGTGCCGAGCATCGCAGCCGCCGGCGGGAACACCCGAAGGGCGGACGCGAAGGATCGCGTCCGCCGAGCGCCAGCACAGGGATGTGCTGTCGCGAGGGCCGCCGGCGGCGAGAAGCGCAGGGAAGTCGCCGGCGCCGCCGGCGACCACCGCGTCCGGCACTAGACCTTTTGGTTCCTTTTGGGGCAATGCCAAAAGGAACCCGCTCGCCGCCGAGGCGAGCGGAACCGGTGCGACAGCATCTCGGTAGGCGAGAGAAGCGAATCCTCGCACGATGGGTGAGCGCAGCGACACCCATCGCAACCGGGCGCAACCCCGGTGCGGTGGCGAGCCTACTTGAAGGAAACCAGCCGCAGCGTGATGGTGTCGCCTTTCCGGGTGCGTTGCTCGATCTCGACGGGCAGCCAGTCGAGGCTCGGCGCGAACCAACTCGTGTACTCGTGACCCGCATCGTCGCGTTCGACTCGAACCGTGTCGTAGTGACCGGCCGGTACGCTCACATCTTCGTGTCCCTGTTCGCGGTAGTGATTGGCTTCGACGCGATCTTTTACCGCAACCTGGTAGACGAGAGGATGCGCGCCGCGAGCAAGGTCGGCCGCGATCGCGAGGCTCGCGGTGTGACGATCGATCACACCGGGCGCGATCGGATAGCGGAAATCATGGCCGTCTTCGGAGACGTGCACCTGCCCCGACTTCCAGTCGAACTCGGCGTGGCGATGACGCCGCTTGAAAGCGCTTTTCTGGACATAGTCGTAGTCCAGACCTTCCGGCCGCCCGTTGTTCCAGCGAAAATGCGAGGTCTCGACGACGTCGATGCCGGCCAGTGCGGCCAGCCCGGTAGTGCCGTCGGTCCTGCTGCGCAAGGTCCAGGTGCCGTCGTCGTCCGCGTGCAGGTCGAGCGTCGAGCGGCCGAGTTCCGAACCGTTTCGTGATACCAAGTATTCGGCGTGAAACGGCGCGATGGGCACATGTTCTGAAGCGGCTTGCGAAGCGCCGCATGCGGCGCCGAGCAGCAACAGGCTGCATAACGTTTTCATGGGGCACCTGGAGCGAGGGTTCGGCGAGTGTGCCGCAGATCACCTGAATCACCGCTCACGCCGGCGCGGCGAGCGTTCCATCCGCTTGCAGCAACAACGGCGTGACCAGACGGACACCATCGAGATGGACACCATCGTCGGCGAGTGCGACGCGACCTTCGACGATCAGACCAACCGATGCCTTGAGCAGCCGGTGTTCATCGGGTAGCAATCGCGCGGCCAGCGTATCCGGCGTATCGTCGGGCAGCAACGCAATGCGGACTTGTGCGATGACCGGCCCGCCATCGAGTTCGGTGGTCACGAAATGAACGCTGGCGCCGTGCATCGTTTCTGCGGCCGCGATCGCGCGCCGATGCGTGTCGAGCCCACGATATGCGGGCAGCAGTGACGGATGGATGTTGATCATGCGGCCGCGCCAGCGGGTAACCACGGTGTCGCCGAGGATGCGCATGAATCCGGCGAGCACGATCAGACTCGGCGTGTACTCGGCTACCTTGTCGAACAGGGTTCGGTCGAACGCCTGCCGGCTGGCAAATCCGGCGCGGTCGAGGGCGAAGGTCGCAATTGCGCTTGCCCTGGCCCGTTCGAGCGCCGCAGCTTGCGGCTTGTCGCTCGCCACGAGCACGATCTCTATCGGCAGCGCTCCGGCGCGTTCGGCGCCGATGAGTGCCTCAAGGTTCGATCCGCGCCCTGACACCAATACGGCTATCCGCAAGCGCTGCGTCATCGTTCAATCGATCCGCACGCGCGCATCGGGGTCGCACCGCAGCACTTCCCCGATTTCGCGCGCATCGAGGCCGAGTTGTGCCAGCGACGCGAGCGTTGCCGACACGTCCCGGCGACCGACGATCAACGTATAACCGATGCCACAGTTGAAGGTACGCCACATCTCGCCGCGCCCGACCCGGCCTTCGCGCATGAGCCAGTCGAACAGCGGCGGCTCGGTCCACGTGGCGCTGTCGAGGCGGATGCCGAGTCCGTCCGGCACCACGCGAATGATGTTTTCGACAAGGCCGCCACCGGTGATATGGGCCATGCCGTGGATGGCCGCTCCTGTTGAAACGTCCGCACATGGACGTGCGGGCTGTTGCGCAGGATGCGCGTAGAGCAACTCCAGGATCGGCTTGACATAGATCGTGGTCGGCGCGAGCAGCGCGTCGGCGAGACTGACACCGCCGATATCGAGCTCGAATCCACCGTTGTCCGACGTGATGCCGGCGCGCTCGACGATGCGCCGGATCAGCGAGTAGCCGTTCGAATGCGGACCGGACGAGGTGATGCCGACGATTGCATCGCCGGCGCTGATCGCCGAGCCGTCGATCAGCGCCGTCTTCTCCACCGCGCCGACGGCAAATCCGGCCAGATCGTATTCGCCCTGCGCATACATGTCGGGCATTTCGGCGGTTTCTCCACCAACCAACGCGCAGCCGGCCAGCTCGCAGCCCCGGGCGATGCCGCCGACCACCGCGACTGCGGTATCGACATCGAGCCGACCGGTGGCGAAATAATCGAGAAAGAACAATGGCTCGGCACCCTGCACCAGCACATCGTTGACGCACATGCCGACCAGATCGATGCCGATCGTGTTGTGGCGACCGAGCATTTGCGCGAGTTTGAGTTTGGTGCCGACGCCGTCCGTCCCGGAGACCAGTATCGGGTCGCGAAACCGGTTGCCGAGCTCGAACAATGCGCCGAAACCACCGAGACCGGACATGACGCCGGGTCGGAACGTGCGCGCGACCAGAGGTTTGATGCGATCGACCAGCGCTTCACCGGCATCGATGTCGACGCCCGCGGCACGATAGGTAAGGGCTTCCTTGTCGGCGGTCATGACTCTGGAGGAAACGGCGGGGCCGGCATGATAACGCGACGTGGACGCCGCGGCGGCCTTGCGGCAGACTTCGGGAACACCCCGAAACGGACGAATCACCAAAGTGCGAGTCTTCCTGTCACTCGGTGGCCTGTTGCTCATGCTGCTTTCGGCCCAGCATCCTGTCCGTGCAGTGGCTCCGGCAAGCTACACCGGCGAAGCCCCGGTTGCCTCCCAGTCCGATGAGGAACGCGACAAGGGGCTGCAAGCCGCTCTCGCCAACGTGATCATCGAGATCACCGGTGATACCGCCATTGTCGCGCGCTCCGATGTGACCACGGCGATCGCCAAGGCGTCACGTTACGTGCTGCAATATCAATATCGCCGCGGCGACACGGACGATCCGACCACGACACAATTGACCCTGGTCGCGCAATTTGACCGTTCCGCGGTCAATGCGATGCTTGCCTCACTCGGCATCGGGATGGAGGGGAGCGAGGCCGTACCGATCGATGCGGTTCCGACCGAGGCCTCGATCTGGATTGGCGGCATCGAGTCGGCTGACGACTACGCCCGCGCACTTGGCTACCTCGGCAAGCTCGATCTGGTGCGCGATGTGGAACCGCTGCGCGCGCGCGCGGACGGCATGCTCGTGCATCTGTCGCTGGCTACCGACCTGTCGCATTTTCTCGCCGCCGTCAATGCGGAAGGCACGCTGGGCGTGATCAACGGCAGTCCGCCGGTCGATGGTGTGGATGCAGGACCGGTTGATGCAACGCTCGCGCTGCTGCCCCCGTGAGCGTCGCGTCGCGATCGTCTGCATGATGCCTGAAGCCGAGGCGCGGATGTTGCGTCATTTACCCAATCTGATCACGTTGTCGCGCATGGCACTGGTCGTGCCGCTGTGCTGGCTGATCGCCGATGCGCATTACGGCGGAGCCCTTGTCGTCGCCGCGATCGCCGGATTGAGCGACGCGGTCGACGGGTTTCTGGCCAAGCATTTTGGCTGGCAGAGCTGGCTCGGCGGCGTACTCGACCCGATTGCCGACAAGTTGCTGTTGATGGCCGCCTTCGTCTGGCTGACGCTCGATGGCGGGCTGCCGGCATGGCTTACGGCGATCGTGGTCGGGCGCGATATCGTCATCGTCGCCGGCGCGCTGGCCTATCATCGCTTCGTGGGTCGCTTCGATGCGGCGCCCAGTCGCCTGTCCAAACTGACCACCGTGATCCAGATCTGTTGTGTCCTCGCGATGCTGGTCCGGCTCGCCGGCTTCATAGCGCTGACTGACGCAATGCTCGGTGTCCTTTTCGGCGTCACTGGCGGCCTTACGGTTGCGAGCGGCGCGCACTACGTCTTGATCTGGAGCCGGCGCGCACGGCGTGAGATGGCGGAGAAACGCGGATGAGCACGAATGCGCTGAACCTTCGCTTGCAGTGGCTGATCGTGATCGCCGTGGCCGGCATCGTGCTCTACCTGCTCGGGCCGGCGCTCACGCCGTTCGTCGTCGCTGCCCTGCTGGCGTACCTCGGGGATCCGCTGGTCGATCGCATGGAGCGCTGGCATATGCGCCGCGGTCTTGCGGTCAGTCTGGTCTTTCTGGTCGTGTCGATTGTTCTGATTGCGGTGCTGCTGATCCTGGTGCCGTTCATCGAACGCCAAATCGGCAAGTTCCTGACCCAGTTTCCGATCTGGATCGACTGGTTCCAGACGCGGGCGACGCCGTGGGTACAAAAACACTTCGGCATTTCTCCGGATGTGCTCGATACCAGGCAGTTGAGCGCAATCATGCAGGCGCATTGGAAGGAGGCCGGAGGGTTTGCCGCGAGTGTGATCGGGCATGTATCCAAATCGGGCATGGCCGTGGTCGGCTGGATATTCAATCTCGTGTTGATCCCGGTGGTCGCATTTTATCTTTTGCGCGACTGGGGTCTGCTGATTGAACGCGTGCATGCTTTGGTACCGCGTTCGGTGGAGCCGACCGTCACGCGTCTGGCCAATGAATCGGATGCCGTGCTCGGCGCATTTCTGCGCGGTCAGCTCAGCGTCATGATCGCGCTCGGTACGTATTACGCGATCGCGTTGTCACTGGTCGGCATTGATGTCGGACCGTTAATTGGCATGCTGGCCGGTCTGATCAGCTTCGTGCCGTACCTTGGCTTCGTGACCGGCATCGTGGCCGCGCTGGCGGCCGCCGTCGTGCAGTACCACGACTGGGCACATCTGCTGCTCGTGCTCGGCGTATTCGTGATCGGCCAGATGCTTGAAGGTTATGTGCTGGTGCCCAAACTGGTCGGCGACCGTATCGGTCTGCACCCGGTGGCGGTAATCTTCGCGGTACTCGCCGGCGGTGAATTGTTCGGCTTCGTCGGCGTGTTGCTGGCCTTGCCGGTCGCATCGGTCGCGATGGTGTTGCTGCGCTATGCACACGATCGCTACACCAGCAGCGCGCTATATCGGTCCAACACCGAAGCGGCGGTCATTGTGGAAGCGGGGGCGGAGGCACTTTCCGCCGCGTCGACAGCACATGCGGAAGCCAACATGGTGTCGGAAAGTGCCTCCGATCCCGGAACCGAAGAACCCGGAACCGAACGGTGAACGCGCAATTGCCGCTGGCATTGCGGTGGCCGTCGAATCAGCGCTTTGACAGTTTTGTCGTCGGCGCAAACGGCGTTGCGTTCGACCTCGCATGCAAGGCGGCAAGCGATCCGGGTGCAGCGTGGCTGTACCTCGCCGGTGCGCCGGGCAGCGGTCGCAGCCACCTGCTCATCGCCGCGTGCGCGGCCGCCGTGGCAGGCGAGCGCGGTGCGCAATACCTGTCGCTGGCTAGCCTTCCGTCGCCAAGCGCTGCAGCGATACGGGCATTCGGCGGCAGCGACGTGCTCGCGCTCGACGATATCGATGCGATCGTCGGTGACCAAGCCGCCGAACACGCGTTATTCGATCTGTACAACCGCTGTCGCGCCGATGCGGCGACGTTGCTGTTCGCGGCGGCTGCGGCGCCGAAACGCGCCGGTTTCGTGCTGCCCGATCTGGTATCCCGGCTGGCAGCCTGTACGCAGGCAACCCTGCGCCCACTGGCTGAGGAGGAGCGCCGCGAAGCGTTGCGCGCCCGTGGCGCCGCGCGAGGAATCGGACTCGACGATACCGTGCTCGATTGGTTGTTCACGCATCGCAGCCGCGATCTCGGTGAGCTGACCGCGCTGCTCGAACGCATCGATCGTGCGGCGCTCGCGGCCAAGCGGCGCGTGACCGTTCCGTTCCTGCGTGAATTGCTGCAAAGCGATGGATAGCGCCATTGGCGATGCCGACACGGCGTCGTTGTTATCGATCCGGTCACGCGAACAGGACCGCAATCCACGGTCAGGACCGCAGATGACTCAGATGTGTGTCGAGTTCAGCCAACTGCTGCGGAGTGCCGATGTTGCGCCAGAAGCCGTCGTAGCGCTCGCCGGTCAACTGTTCGTCACGCATCGCGCGCCGATAGAGCGGCAGCAGAGCGAAACGTCCCGGCGCGTGCGGCGCGATGAACTCGGGCCGGTAGACACCGATGCTGGCGAAGGTCAGGCGTTCGCCATTGCCGTCTTCGTTGAGCGTATTGCCATCGAGATAGAAGTCGCCGGCGGTGTGGAAGTCCGGATTCGGCACCATGACGAGATGCGCCAATCCTGCTGGATCGGCCGGCAACGTTGTATAGTCGAAGTCACTCCAGATATCGGCGCTGACCGCGATGAACGGGCCGTCACCGAGCCACGGCAGCGCGTGCCGCATGCCGCCGCCGGTCTCGAGCGGCTCGTCGCCTTCGTGGCTGTAGTGGATCGCGACATCCCAAGCCTCGCCGGTACCGAGCGCGGCCGGGAATTGATCGGCCAGCGCCGAGGTGTTGATGACGACTTCGCGCACACCGGCCGCAGCGAGCTTTTTGAGTTGCCATTCGATCAGCGGCTTGCCGCCGGCGTTCAGCAGCGGCTTGGGCGTGCGGTCGCTGAGCGGACGCATGCGTCGGCCGCGACCGGCGGCGAGGATCAGAGCGTGCCGTATCGGTGATCGCGTCACGCGTCGATGTCCGATCGTGCGACGACGTTCGCGCGCGTCAGATCGCGTTTGCCGACTGCTCTTTGCAACAGCGCGATGAAATCCGCGAGTTCGGGATAGTGTGCGGCCACCGCCAATGTGTAGTGCCAGACGCGCGGCAGCTCGGCCAGATACGCGCGCTTGCCGTCGCGGTACCACAGACGGCAGAAAATCCCGAGCACCTTGAGGTGTCGCTGCACGCCCATCAGGTCGAACCAGCGCCGAAAATGCGCGCCACCGACATCACTACCGAGCAGATCGGCGTCAACCAGTCGCCGGCGGTAGTCTTCCACCCAGCCGTCGATGCGCGCGCTATCCCAGTCGATGTAGCAATCGCGCAACAGCGACACCAGATCGTAGGTGAGCGGACCAACCACGGCGTCCTGGAAATCGATGACGCCGGGATTGTTGTCATCGACGATCAACAGGTTGCGACTGTGGTAGTCGCGATGCACGAACGTGCGTGGTTGCTCAAGCGCTGCACGCACGAGCAAGGTCTGCGCCGCCTCGATGGTGTCCCACTCGTCGCAGGTCGGTGTAACGCCGAGATGGCGCGACAGAAACCATTCGGGCAGCAATTCCATCTCTGCGACCAGATGTGTGCGGTCGTAGTCGGGCAGGCCGGCGCTATCGACTCGCATCTGCATGCGTAAGAGCGCGTCGAGCGCATCGGCATACAGTATTTCAACGCTGACGGTGTTGAGCTCGGGAAGATAGGTGCGCACGCCAAGATCCTCGATCAGCACGAATCCGCGTGCGGCATCGACGGCGAAAATCTCGGGCGCGTGCAGGCCGGCGGCACGCAGGCGCTGGTCGACGTCGATCCACGGGCCAAGGTCTTCCTTGCCCACCGGCGCATCCATGATGATATGGCTTCCTTGCGGATGCGTTGCGCCGGAAGCTTCGGAAGGGCCGACGCGCCAGTAGCTGCGAAAGCTCGCATCGCTCGATGCCGGCACGATGCGCGGATTGGCGATACCGCCATGGCGCACGGCGAATTCAAGGCGCGCCTCGGCGCGGGCGGAAGGCATGCGGTTTCCTGCGCTGAGATGTACGCATCCAGTTTACCGGGATGCGCCGAAAAGGCGTCGTGCGGATTGACGTGACGAGGTCAAAACAGTACCATTTCGGTACTCATTTACCATCGCGGAGGCGCCGATGCTGCGCATCAGCAAACTGACCGACTATGCCACCGCGGTGATGACCTGTCTCGCTGCGTCGGGCGAGGGCGTGCAAAGTGCGCAGACGCTCGCCGAGCGGGCACATCTGGAATTGCCGACGGTGTCGAAGCTGCTCAAGCGGCTTGCCCAGTCCGGGTTGGTGAAGTCCACGCGCGGCATCAATGGCGGGTACCGGCTGACGCGTCGACCCGAGCGCATTTCGGTGGCCGATATCGTGACCGCGATGGAAGGACCGATCGGCATGACCGAGTGCAGCATCAGGATCGGCTTGTGCGGCCATGAACCGCATTGTGGTGTGCGAGTGAACTGGCAACGCATCAACCGGGCCATCGCGGACGCCTTGGCTGGCGTGAGCCTCGCCGACATGGTCGCATCGACGTCGCGACGCGTGCCGGAGATACCGGTACGCATTTCCATGGGTCAGACCGCATGAGCACCACGTCACGCGAAATCGAAACCCTGGTCAACCGCCGTTACGGTGCGGGCTTCGTTACCGATATCGACAGCGACACGATTCCGTCCGGTCTTTCCGAAGACGTCGTGCGCCTGATCTCGGCGAAGAAAGACGAGCCGGAGTGGATGACCGAGTGGCGCCTCAAGGCCTACCGGCACTGGCTCACGATGACACCGCCGCAATGGGCCAAGTTGCGAATCGCACCAATCGATTTTCAGGCGATCAGCTATTTTTCTTCACCAAGGAACCGGCCGAAATCGCTCGACGAGGTCGACCCGAAACTGCTCGAAACCTACGAGAAGCTCGGCGTGCCGCTGCACGAGCGCGCACGCCTCGCCGGCGTCGCGGTCGATGCGGTGTTCGATTCGGTATCGGTCGGCACCACGTTCAGCAAGGAACTGGCCGAGGCCGGTATCGTGTTCTGCTCGATGTCCGAGGCGATTCGCGAACATTCCCAACTGGTGCGCCGGTACCTCGGCAGCGTGGTTCCAAGCGGGGACAATTATTTTGCCGCTCTGAACTCGGCGGTTTTCAGCGACGGCAGCTTCGTGTTCATCCCGAAGGGCGTGCGCTGCCCGATGGAGTTGTCGACGTATTTCCGCATCAATGCACGCGACACCGGCCAGTTCGAACGCACCCTGATCATCGCCGAGGAAGGTGCGAAGGTCTCGTATCTGGAAGGTTGCACGGCACCGATGCGTGACGAGAACCAGCTGCATGCCGCGGTGGTCGAACTCGTCGCGCTCGACGATGCCGACATCAAGTATTCGACCGTGCAGAACTGGTATCCGGGCGACGAGAACGGCAAGGGCGGCATCTACAATTTCGTGACCAAGCGTGGCGATTGCCGCGGCGCGCGCTCGAAGATTTCCTGGACCCAGGTCGAGACCGGATCGGCGATCACCTGGAAATATCCGAGCTGCATCCTGCGCGGCGACGAATCAACCGGCGAATTCAACTCGGTCGCGCTGACCCACCATGCGCAGCAGGCCGACACCGGCACCAAGATGATCCACATAGGCAGGAATACCAGGTCGAAGATCCTCTCCAAAGGCATCAGTGCGGGCCGCGGACAGAACACCTATCGCGGGCTGGTCAAGGTCGAGAAGGGCGCGTCCGGCGCGCGCAATCATACACAGTGCGATTCGCTGCTGATCGGCAAGCGTTGCGGTGCGCACACGTTTCCGTACATCGAGGTCAAGAACCCGGGCGCGATCGTCGAGCACGAAGCTACCACCTCGAAGATATCCGATGATCAGTTGTTCTACTGCCGCGCGCGCGGCATCGGCGAAGAAGACGCAGTGTCGATGATCGTCGACGGATTCTGCAGGCAGGTGTTCAGGGAATTGCCGATGGAATTCGCCGTCGAGGCGAAGAAACTGCTCGAAATCAGCCTCGAAGGCGCAATCGGCTGACGGATATCGAGAGATGCGATTCAGGAAAACCCGCTCATGCTGAAAATTGAAAACCTCCACGTTCGCGTCGCGGGCAAGGAAATCCTGAAGGGGGTTTCGCTCGACATGAAAGCGGGCGAAGTGCACGCGCTCATGGGTCCGAACGGCGCCGGCAAGTCCACACTCGGAAATGTGCTGGCCGGCCGCGAAGGCTACGACGTGATGGAAGGGTCGGTGACCTACGACGGTCGCGACCTGCTAGCGATGGAGCCGGAACAACGCGCCGCCGAGGGCGTGTTCATGGCGTTCCAGTACCCGGTCGAGATTCCGGGTGTCAACAACACCTATTTCCTGCGCGCCGCCTTGAACGCGCAGCGCAAGTACCGTGGCGAGCCGGAACTCGATTCGATCGAGTTCCTCAAACGCGTGCGCAACAAGCTTGCGGTGCTGCATTTGCCGGACGAACTGCTGCACCGCGCAGTCAACGAGGGCTTTTCCGGCGGCGAGAAGAAGCGCAACGAGATCTTCCAGATGGCGCTGCTGGAACCGAAGCTTGCGGTCCTCGACGAGACTGATTCGGGCCTCGATATCGATGCGATGAAACTGGTCGCCGATGGGGTAAATGCATTGCGCGATCCGGCGCGTGCGCTCCTCGTGATCACGCACTATCAGCGCTTGCTCGATTACATCGTTCCGGACTTCGTGCACGTGCTTGCCGACGGACGCATCGTCGAAAGCGGCGACAAGTCGCTCGCGCTCAAGCTCGAGGAGCACGGCTACAACTGGATCACCGAACGCCGACTCGCCGGGGCGGTCTGACGTGGCCAGTGCACTCCTCGATTCGTTGTTATGTGGCGAGCCGCGGAGCTCGGGTGGTGCCAACATCTGGCTCGATGCGGCGCGACGCGATGCGTTTCTCGCGCTCAAGCGTGATGGTCTGCCGGCGGCCCGCAGCGAATCCTGGAAATACACCGCATTGCGCGCGCTCAAGCAACGCCGTTTCGTGGCAGGAGATGCCGGCGCGGAGCAGCGATCGATTGATCACGCGACTTTCACGCTGCCCGGAATCGACGGCCCGCGCCTGGTCTTTGTCAATGGCTCATTTCGAGCGGATTTGTCGGATGCGCGCGATATTGCGGGTCTGAAAGTTGTAACGCTTGCCGATGTAATCCAGGGCGACGCGGAACCTCTGCGATTCTTCCTCGCGCGCCACTGGCGCGATGCGGCCGAACCGTTTGCGCGACTGAATACCGCGCTCGCCGGGGACGGTCCGGTGTTGCGTGTTGCGGCGGGTGTGCACGTTGAAGCGCCGATTCATCTGGTGCATGTCGGCGCAGCGACCGATCAGCCCGTCGCCTGGCATGCGCGCGCGCTGGTCGAACTTGGCGAGGGCGCCAGCGCGAAGGTAATCGAACATCATGTGGCCAGTAGCGAGAATGAGCATCTCGGCAATCTGGTTGCGCAATTTGCGTTGCGCCCCGGTGCGCAGCTCGATCTGGTGCAGATTCAGGATGCCGCCGCCGGCGCAAGCCTGTTCCGGCGCAGCGAGTTCGATGTGGCCGACGGGGCGTGCCTTGCGTTGCACACGGTCGAACTAGGCGCGCACCTGATGCGCCACGATCTGCGCGTGAACTTGGGTGGCCGGGGCGCCTCGCTGAAGTCGCGCGGCGTGTTCGCCGTGCGCGCCCGTCAGCATACGGATACGCAGCTCGCGATCGATCATGCGGCGCGCGATACCAACAGTGACGTGTTCTGGCGCGGTGTTGCCGATCAGCACGGGCGTGGCGTGTTTCACGGCGCGATCCGTGTCGCTCCCGGAGCAGATGGTGCCAACGCGCGCCTGTCGAACAAGAATCTGCTGCTGTCACCGCAAGCCGAAATCGATACGCAGCCGGTACTCGAAATTCACGCCGACGAGGTGCAGGCGAGTCATGGCGCGACGGTCGGGCAGATCGATGCGCTGGCGCTGTTTTATCTGCGCTCACGCGGCCTGGCACATCTCGAGGCGCGTGCGTTGTTGACATTCGCATTCTGTCGCGAGGCGCTGTCCGGACTTGCGCCGGAGGCACTACTCGATCACCTCGCCGAGTCGCTGCTCGTGCGCCTTCCCCACACGCCGGAATCGTCGTGAGCGCCTCCGGCGTCAACGCGGTCGACACCGCGAAGATGCTCGATCCCGAGCGCATTCGTGCGGATTTTCCGATTCTCGCACGGCGGGTTCACAACAAACCGCTGATCTACTTCGACAGCGCCAACACCAGCCAGAAACCGCAGGCAGTCATCGCCGCGGTGGACCGCCACTACCGCGAAGCCAACGCCAATGTGTCGCGCGCGGTGCATACCCTCGGCGAGGAAGCGACGGCCGCATATGAGGCGACGCGCGACAAGCTCGCCGGTTTCATCAACGCGCCGTCGCGCGACGAAGTCGTGTTTACCTCGGGGACGACGCAGGCGATCAATCTCGTCGCGTACAGCTATGCGTTGCCGCGGCTCAAACCCGGCGATGCAATCCTCGTCACCGAAATGGAGCACCACGCGAACATCGTGCCATGGCAGCTGATATGCGAGCGCACGGGCGCAACGCTCAAAGTCGCGCCGATCACCAAAAGCGGCGAGTTGATCGTCGAGCGTTTCATCGGACTGCTGACGCCCGAGGTAAAGCTCGCCGGTGTCGTCCACGTGTCCAATGTGCTCGGCACGGTCAATCCGGTCGCCGAACTTGCGCGCCAGACACGCCGTCGCGGAATTCCGCTGCTGGTCGATGGATCGCAGGCGATGCCGCACATGAGGGTCGATGTGCGCGCGCTCGGTTGCGATTTCTACGCGCTGACCGGGCACAAGATGTGCGGGCCGACCGGGACCGGGGCGCTGTGGGCGCGGCGCGAGCTGCTCGATGCGATGCCACCGTTCTTCGGTGGCGGGGAGATGATCCGCGAAGTGAAATGGAGCGGTACGACCTTTGCCGATCCGCCACACAAGTTCGAAGCCGGCACGCCGAACATCGCCGGCTTCGTCGGTCTGGGTGCCGCGATCGATTACCTGCAAGGACTCGGCATGGCGAACATCGCCTCGTACGAGAGTGATCTGCTTGCTTACGCGAGCGACGCATTGCGTGGAATCAAGGGCTTGCGCATCTTCGGCGAGGCGCCACGCAAGGCCGCGGTGATTTCGTTCCTGATCGATGGCGTGCATGCGCACGATCTCGCGACATTGCTCGACCACGAAGGCGTGGCGGTGCGCTCGGGCCACCACTGCGCGCATCCGCTGATGCAGTTTTTCGGTGTGCCCGCAACCGTGCGTGCATCATTTGCGTTCTACAACACCCGCGGCGAGATCGATCGCTTCGTCGCAGCAATCAATCGGGTACGCCGACTGCTCGATTAGGATGTCGCAGGCGCGCGTGAACGGGCTTGAAATCCCGGTGTCGCGCGGCAGCGATCGGCCCTACAATTGCCGCATGACGGCTACCGATATCTATCAGGAAATCGTGCTCGATCATGCGCGTGCACCGCGAAATTTCGGCAAGCTGCCGGAATATTCACATGCGGCGGACGGAGTCAATGCGCTGTGCGGAGATACCCTGCGCGCGGAGCTTCGCTGTGTGGACGGTCGCATCGTGGCAGTGTGCTTCTCCGGTGAATCCTGCGCGATCACCACGGCGACCGCATCGATGCTCAGCGAATTCGCGCGCGAGCGCACGCCCGCTGAAATCCTCGAAGCGAAACGGCGCTTCGCGTCGCTTATCGCGGGCGATGGCGCCGACGAGCAGGAGTTCGGCCCGTTGAATGCGCTGGCCGAGTTGCGCAAATACCCCGGACGACGCAAATGCGCGATGCTTCCATGGGCGACGTTGTGCGCGGCGTTAGATGGTGAGCGGATGGTCAGTACGGAGACACCGCCCGGATGAACACGGCTGCATCCGCTTCGACGTTGCGATTTCGCTTTGCCGAGCCGCACGATGTTGCGGGCGTGCGTATGCTGGTCGAATCGGCGTATCGCGGCGATGCCAGTCGCGCGGGCTGGACCACCGAAGCCGATTTGCTTGATGGGCAACGTACCGATGTTGAAGGGATCGTCGAACTCATCGAGCGCGGCGGCAGCCGCATGTTGCTGGCCGAGCACGCTGGCGTCCTGCTCGCGTGCTGCCAGATCGAGAAGCAGGACGATGCGTGTTATTTCGGAATGTTTTCGGTATCCCCGACGGCGCAGGGCGCCGGCATCGGCAAGCAAGTGCTGGCCGAGAGCGAGCGCATCGCGCGCGATGCGTGGAATTGTCGTGAGATGCAGATGACGGTGATCTCGGTGCGCGATGACCTGATTGCCTGGTACGAGCGACGCGGCTACCGACGCAGCGGAATCTACAAGCCGTTTCCATACGGCGATGAGCGTTACGGTATTCCGAAACGGTTGGATCTGCGTTTCGAGGTTCTGGTCAAGGATTTGCGCTAGAACCAGCGT
Source organism: Rhodanobacteraceae bacterium (assembly GCA_049583635.1). GTDB lineage: Bacteria > Pseudomonadota > Gammaproteobacteria > Xanthomonadales > Rhodanobacteraceae > Dokdonella_A. The sequence goes on along the minus strand of JBAUWF010000034.1, from coordinate 53,587 downwards.
GCCGTCGGCGTGCGGTCAGCGCACGCCGTGCATCAGGCGCTTGATCAGTGGCGACAACAACAGCACCACGAGACCGCAGACGATGCCGATCTTCGCGGAATAGACGAACAGGCCGTCGTATTTCGTCAGCGCGTGGCCGAGGTCGAGGATGCCGCTCGTGGGCATCTGGATTGCGGACAGTTTTCCGAGCGCCGCGGCCAGCACCTCCGCATACGAGGTGCCGAGAAACCAGCCGCCCATCATGAGACCGACCACGCGCGGCACCGACAACTGGGTCACTGCGGAAAGACCGATCGGTGACAGCACCATTTCGCCGACTTCGAGCACGAAATAGGCGAACACGAACCACCAGAAGCCGGTCAGCCCGTCGGCCTGCGGATGGCGTGCACTCCATGCGAGGATGACGAAGGACAATCCCGCGAGGATCAAGCCGGATGCAGACTTGACCGGCTTGCCCGGATTGAGTCCATGTCGCTCCAGTCGCGGCCACAACCATGAAAAGATCGGTGCGAGCACGAAAATGAACAGTGCGCCGAGCGAAGTAAGCTGTCCGGCAGTCCAGGTCACGCCGAGCGCATCGCGATTCATCACGCGATCGGAGAACAGCACCCACGATCCGTAGGTCTGCTCGTAGAGCGCGAAGAACACCAGGCCGAACACGATAAACGCGAGCACCGCGAACATCTGGTCGCGCTCGATCCTCGTGCATCGCGTGAACATGAACCAAAGTATGCCGCCAAGCATGCAGATCATGACCAGGTGCATGGCCAGCAGCACCGGGCTTGGCTCGAACATGCCCGGTATGATCTTGAGAAACAGCGAGTGCTGCTGGATCAGACCCCAGATCACCAACAAGCCGCCGATCGAGCCGAGATAGATCAGGTGCTCGCGCGACAGCGGACCGGCGATGCGCTCGCGCAGGCTGGCCGGATCGCGCGGTTCGGCGTGCCCATGCAGGTATTTCTGCCCGCGCATGAACACCACGAGTCCGGCCAGCATGCCGATGCCGGCGGCACCGAAGCCGTACTTCCAGCCGTAACGTTCGCCAAGCCAGCCGCACAACAGTGGTGCGATGAAGGCGCCGACATTGATGCCGGCGTAGAAGATCGTGAATCCCGAGTCACGGCGTGGATCGTTTTCCGGATACAAGCGTCCGACGATGGTCGAGATGTTCGGCTTGAGGAAACCGACGCCCATGATGATCAGCGCCAGCGAAAAGTAGAACACCTGCTGGGCCAGCGCGTCACGCACCACGACGCCGTCAGCCAGCGTCGCGTGACGCCCCTCGAACGCCATCCCCAGATGGCCGAGCACGAGCAGGATGCCGCCGAACACGACAGCCTTGCGCATGCCCAGAAAGCGGTCGGCCAGCAGGCCGCCGATCACCGGCATCGCATAGACCAGCCCACCGTAGGCACCGATCAGGTTGTAACCGTTGGCGTCGGAAAACAGGTGGTACTTGACCAGATACAGCAGCAGCAGCGCCTTCATTCCGTAAAACGAGAAGCGCTCCCACATCTCGGTGAAAAAGCAGACGTAAAGACCTTTCGGGTGGCCGAGGAATTCTTCGGGCTTTGCGGGGGGCTTTGCGGGAACCGCAGCAGCGATCGACGACATCGGTCTGTTTTCGTTCGGGGAAATGCGGCGCCCGAAACAAAAGTGCCCCGGACCATGCCGGGGCACTTTACTTCAAGATGGAGTCTTCAGTTCAGTGATGATTTCGGTCGTGATGGTCGTGCTGGTCGCGAGATTCGTGATGCCGCGATTTGCTGCGCTCATTTCCACGCTGATGGCTCGATCCGCGCGGGCCTGCATGGGCGTTCCCGTGCCCGGCAACGGGTGCTCTGTATCCGGCCCTGGGGTTTGCGTGCGCAGCACGATGCCCATAGTTTCCGCCGTTGCGCGAATTGTGGTGCGTCGGGCCATGCGCGGTTCCGCGATAGTTGCGGGGCGCGCGATAGTTGTGACGCTCGTACGAGCGGCGCGCGGGCCTCCGGTGCGAGTAGTGGTGATGTTCCCAGTGTGAGCGATTCCGATACCACGGGCGGTTGCGATAATGGCTACCCCAGTAGGTGCCGAGTGCGAACGAGATGATCGGGATGCCGATGCGTGCGCCGTAGTCATCGATGTATACGCGCCGACCATCGTACTCTTGCTGCAGATAGGCGCCTGCAACCCAACCGCGATCCGGCCCTGCGATCACGTCGCACCAGGCCCAGCCATCGACGCACCCCTGCACTGATACCGGTGTGCCGACCGCAAGAACGGTAATGGGCGGATAGTCGACATCGGGACCTGCGCGCAGATTGACGTCCGCGGTGACAAAGCCCTCATAAGCCTGTGCAACGAAGGGAAGCAAAAGCAATGCTCCCGCGACTGCCATCTTCGACATAGCCGTTTTCATCAAACGCTTCATGGCCTGTGCTCCTTTTTCGCATTGACACACGATAGCGTCTGTTTACACGTAAACAAGCGCAGGTGCCACTATTCCGGTTTCGTGTTCACCAAGCGGACAGTTCGGGCGGCATGTGCCGCTGCCTCGGACCCATGGCGACCGGATCGCTTGGTCGAATCCCGGTCAGGCCGTACCATCAACGCTTTGAGCACCGGGACACCTCGATGAAGCCATTGATCGCAATCTGTGCGCTGATGTTTGTCGCGCCGGCGTTGGCGGAAGCACCGCACCCGTTCGATGTTAATGACCTGGTGATGATGGATCGGGTCAGCGACCCTGCCCTGTCGCCCGATGGCCAACAGATTGTGTTCCAGGTGCGCGAGACCGACTACGCGGCGAACAAGGGCGTGAACGGCCTGTGGACGATTCCGGTCGCCGGCGGTCAATCCATGCGTCTGACCGACAAGACGCTGGATGCGTCAAGCCCGCGCTGGTCGGTCGACGGGAATGCGCTGTACTTTCTCGCAGCGAAGGATGGCGTAACCCAGCTCTGGCGTATCGGCGCCCGCGGCGCTGTTGCGCAGCAGCTCAGTCAGTTCACGCTCGACATCAACAACTTCAAGTTGTCGCCGGATGGCAAACACGTGCTGGTGTCGATCGATGTGTTCACCGATTGCACCGACCTTGCCTGCACCCGGAAACGCCTCGATGCACGCAAGAATGACAAGGCGACCGGCAGGCTTTATCACTCGCTTTTCGTGCGCCACTGGGACAAGTGGGCCGACGGCCGTCGGTCGCAATTGTTCATTGCCGCGATTGGCGCTGACGGCACGCTGGCCGCCGAACCCAAGCGACTGACGCGGGGAATCGATGGGGATGTTCCGTCCAAGCCCTTCGGCGACGACAGCGAATACGCATTTTCGCCTGATGGCAACAGTGTCTATTTCGACGTGCGCATTGCCGGAAAGACCGAACCGTGGTCGACCAACTTCGATGTCTACAGCGTGCCGTCGGATGGGTCCGCGGCGCCGAAAAACCTCACGGCTGGAAATCAGGCGTGGGACGGCTATCCGCTGCCGTCCGCCGACGGCAGGACGCTTTATTACCTCGCGATGAAACGTCCTGGTTTCGAGGCGGATCGCTTCGGTATCATGGCGCTCGATCTCGCCAGCGGCGAGCACCACGAAATCGATCCCGACTGGGATCGCTCGGCCGGTCCGCTCAAGCTGTCGATGGATGGCAAGACGCTTTACACGGCAACCGACAATGCGGGCGAACATGCGCTGTTCGGCATCGATATCGCAAGCGGCAAGCCCACGCTTCTGGTTGGCGGCGGCAGCGTCAAGGGCTTTGATGTCGGCGCCCATGCGCTGGTGATCGCGCGCCAGGACTTCAAGCACCCGACCGACCTTTATCGCGCGGACGTGCGCGGCAAGGATTTCGTGCAAATCACGCACTTCAATGCCGACCGTCTCGCCAATATCGAGTTCGGTGACTACGAGTTCTTCACCTTCAAGGGCTGGAACGACGAATCCGTGCAAGGTTACGTGATGAAGCCGGCCGGTTATGTGGAAGGCAGGAAATATCCCGTTGCTTTCCTGATCCATGGCGGCCCGCAGGGTGCCTGGACCAACGATTTCCACTATCGCTGGAATCCCGAAACCTATGCAGGGCAGGGCTTCGGTGTGGTCGCGATCAATTTCCATGGATCGACCGGCTACGGGCAGGCGTTCACCGATGCGATCTCGCGGCACTGGGGCGATCGGCCGCTTGAAGATCTCAAGAAAGGCTGGGCGGCAGCACTCAAGAATTATTCGTGGCTCGATGGCGGCAACGCGTGCGCGCTCGGCGCGAGCTATGGCGGCTACATGGTGTACTGGATGGCCGGAGTGTGGAATCAGCCGTGGAAATGCATGGTCGATCACGACGGCGTGTTCGACAGTCGCATGATGGCTTTCGCGACCGAGGAGCTGTGGTTCGACGAGTGGGAGCACGGCGGTACCGAATGGGAGCACCCGCAGAGCTACGAGACGTTCAATCCGATCAATCACGTCAAGGACTGGCGCGCGCCGATGCTCATCGTGCACAGCGCAAACGACTTTCGTATCCCGCTGGAACAAGGGCTGGGTGCGTTCACCGCGTTGCAGCGGCGTGGCATTCCGAGCGAATTCCTCACCTTTCCGGATGAGAGTCACTGGGTATCCAAACCACACAACAGCGTCGAGTGGCACGACACCGTGAATGCATGGCTGAAGCGCTGGACTGCGGCGCCAATGCAACAACCTGCGAACAAGGTGTCCGGGTCATGAATGCGTTTGCAGGATCCGCCGCGCTTCAAGGTCGCGGAAACAGGGGTCGGCGGACCGATCCCATGCGCACCTGTGCAACGCCCTCTCGCGTTGTACGGTGCCGGTGGACTTGGCGCGCAGCGTTTGCCTGGGCGTTCGCCTGCGTTGCGCTGCCGGCTGCGGCGACGGATTTTCCGGTTACCGGATCGCTGTCGCTGAACGGCACGATCAGCCCGCTGCCCGACGGTGGTGTGTTTGCAGGGTCGGCATACGACCCGGTCAGCGGGCTCATCGCGCCCGGCGCGTTCGTGTTTCCGCAGTCGACCTTGAGTTTCGATACGACACTCGGTACAGCGATCGTCACCTACGTTGTGAGTCAGCTCAACACGTCCGCGGGCATGGTCGAGGCCGGTGGCGATGCGGGGTTGACCGAGACCGACCTTCAGCTTGACGTGCTCTCGCTGCAGATCAGCGGGATACCGATTCCTCTCGGCAATTGCACATTCGGGCCGATCTTGCTCGATCTTGCCGGCAACGGTTCGGCCGCCGATCTCGTGCTCGGCGACAGCGGCTTCGAGATTCCGCCCGTCGCCGCCAACGATTGCGGCGGCTATGGTGGCGCCATCGACAATCAGATCGCGGGAAGCAACAACGATATCGCGCTCGACCTTGCCGGCGATTTCACGCCGCCGACCGGCGATCGTATCTTCGACAACGGCTTCGACCTGCCCTGAGAACCACGGGCGCCGGGATGCTGGTCAACCCGCGCATTTGCGATCGACGAAAAGGACCGGCTTGTCTCTGCGCAAAAGGAGCCGGTGCCGCCTGCGCACGGATCAGGGCGTCGCTAAAGCCACTTGGCTTTTCGCAAGACCCAGTACACCGCGCCACATACGGCGAGGGTTACCGCCATCATCGCCGGATACGCCCAGGGTTGCGACAGTTCCGGCATGTACCGGAAGTTCATGCCGTACCAGCTCGTGAGCAGGGTTGGTACGGCGAGCAGTCCCGCCCAGCCCGCGAGGCGCTTGACGATTTCGCCTTGCGCTACAGTAACCAGCGCGAGGTTGACGCTCAACGCCGCGGTCAGCATTTCGCGCATGGTGTCGGTGGATTCGTTGATGCGCGCGGCATGGTCCGAGACGTCGCGGAAATAAGGTCGCACCTCGTCGCGAATCAGTCCCGGATAAAGCCGTGTGAGCTGGTTGACGATGTCCTGCAACGGGGCGACGGCGAGACGCAGCGTGACCAGTTCCTTCTTGAGGTCGTAAAGACGCCGGATCGTCTCGCGGCTGAATGTTTCTTCGAAGACATCTTCCTCGAGTTCCTGAAGTTCCTCGCGGAAGGTGCGCACGATCGGGAAAAAATTGTCGACCACGAAGTCGAGTACGGCATACAGGCCATAGCTCGGCCCGAACGCGAGCAGTTCGGGATTCTGCTCGCACACCTGGCGTGCCGGCGCGTAACTGAGCGACGCGCCGTGGCGCACGCTCAATAGATAATTGCGGCCGAGAAACACATGGGTCTCTCCGAACGCGATCTTGCTGCGCACGACCTGCGCGGTTTGTACCACGACGAACAGCGAATCACCGTACACGTCGATCTTCGGGCGTTGGTGCGCGTTGTGCGCATCCTCGATCGCGAGATCATGCAGTCCGAATTCCTGTTGCAGTTGCTCGAGCAGCGGCTCGTCCGGTTCGTGCAAACCGACCCACACGAACTGCCCGGGCTGTTTCAGCACTTCGCTGATTTCGTCGATCGAAATCGTGCGCTGGCGTTGGCCATCGGGTGCGTACACGACGCAGTTCACCACCATCGGATCGGTGCAGGTTGGATCAGTGGGTAGCGGTAGCGTTGTATCCATCCCTCCATCATGCCGCGACGACGCGGGCGAGGGCAATCAGGGCACGTTACGGATCGCAGTCGAGCGCGGCCATCGCCGGTGCCAGCCAGGATCTTTCAATCGCGGCGAGTGTGGCACGCGCCTGCGCTTGCTGAGCGACGCTCAAAGTCGCCTGGATTTGAAATACGCATTGGGCCGCGTTGGCCACGGTGATCATGTCGGGCCGATTGAAAATGGTGCAGCCGGCACGCGCGAGTTCGAGCCGGTACAGCGCCCATGCCCATGCTTCGCCCGGTTGTTCGGCCGTCTGCAAATCCGTGATACATGTTTGCAGCGCCCATGGAAACCCAAGCCCGGCCGCCCGTTCGACCCAGGTTGGTGCCGCATCGGGATTGCCGCGATAGGCGCCGCAGCCGTTGCGAAAGCAGTTGGCGAGGAAACCTACAACAGTGGGATTGTTTGCGGCCATTTTCTCCAGCAACTCGCGTCCCTCGTCCTGATCCTGCGGGTCGCGTGATTCCAGCAGCTGCTCGCCCAGTGCACTACGGGCCGCGTCGGTATCGAGCTGGTTTGCGAGGCGACGCAGAGCGGGAATCGTTTCGGCATCATCGGGTTCGCTTTCGATTTCATCGAGCTGGGCCTGCGGATCGTGTGGGTCAACGAAGCGATCCAAAGCCATCAGCGCGAAATCCCATACGCCGCCGATATCGGCGCAACTGGCAGTCCGCGCCTCGCGCTGCGACTGCTGCGCGGTGTCGATCCCGTGCAGAAAGCGTATCCAGCCGGCCGGCAGCATGGCGGCATCGAAGGGGTCGGTCGTCGAGCGATGGGGTGATCTCGCCTCGGGCGGTTTCCCCGCGAGCGCTTTGCACTCGTTCAGCAACAACATCGCTGCGAGTGCGGCTTTCTCGTCGCCGTCGCTCGCGCGCTTTCGCAGCGCATTCCAGGCATCGGCCGCGGATTGATCAAGCAGCGCCGCGACCTCCGGGCCGAATTGTCTGGTGCGTTTCCTCGCGCTGACCTGGTCGGCGCGAGCGAGCCACAGTCGCGCACTGCGATCGGGAGCGTTCACTATCGTGAACATGGTCGGCGCCGGCGTCCGGTGTTTCGCATGCACGGCTTTTGCGCTCTCGCGGCTGGCGCGGACGGTTTTGCCCGTCGTCGCGGCAATCGCCTGGGTGTTGGTTGTGGTTCGCATGGCTTGCGTGCGACGCGGTGCGCGAGCAACCAGGATGCCGACCGCGATCGCGATCAGCGCCAACGCCAGCGCCGGGAGAACGATGAATCGTAGTCGTCGCACGTCAGCTCCGCGAAACAACCCCCTGTGCCGGATTCACGCGGTCGCGCGGAGGTGCGGCGCAGGAGCTTTCAGCACCAACGCCAGCGCCAGCGCCAGGTGAATTGGAAGAAACAACCCGACCCAGTGCAAGTTGGCCTGAACGAACCAGGGTAGCAGTTTCGACAGCAGCGCGAATACCGCGATTGCGGCGATCGTCCAACTCAGCCAGCGCGCGCGGTGCGTGGGTTGCCACGACCTGCGCCGCGATGCGAAAAGCGTCGGCAGCAGGGCGAGACACAGTGGGTCGAGCAGCAGCAGATTCTCGTTGCGCCATGCGGCCACGTGATCGGTCAGACCCCAAAGGGTCAGAAGGACCAACCCGCCAATCCCGCAAAACAGGGTGATCGGAATCGCGATCACGGCAAAGCCCGCGCGTGCGGAGCGGTGGTTGCGCGTGCGGCCGAGTGCCAGCAGCAGAAAGCCCGTCGCGATGCCGAGTATCAGCAACGGCCAGGCAAGATGCGGCGGCTTTGCCGGTGGCAGCGCGACGTTGCCCGCAGCGAGGAGCGTTTGCGTCACGACCAGCGGAGTGTCGGTCGCGCCGGTCGCGTCGACATGCCTGATGTCCTTCGCGAACACCGCCGGCACGAAACCCTCCTGCCATTGATCGAGGTGCCGATCGGCGAAAGGCCCCAGCCCCAGATCGATGACCAGCATCAGCAACGGTTCGGCGGTCATCAGGCGCAGCGCGTCGGAGCGATAGGTCGCCGCGGTCGGCCGGCCTTCGGTCTGGCGCCGGATGGCACCGCCGAGCGCGCGATCGAGCGCGTCGCGCACCCGTGTCGAGCAGTTGGCGGTGAAGTAATCGTAGCGGTAATACGCGTTTTCTGGCCGCGCGTTCCAGCGAAGATAATCGCGCAATTCGATGCGCTCGGCCGGTGTGAATGCGAGCATCTGCAGCGTGATGCGCCGACCTTCGCTCCGGTAAAACGCGATATCTTCGGCAAGCGGGTCGGCGGCGATTCGGTAGCGCATGCGCCCGCGCGCGAAATTGAGCAGGAAATTGCTTTCGTCGAAGTCGAAGATGCCGTAGTTGTAGGCGATGCTCTCGCCGCTGTCGCGATCGTGCACGACGATCGCGTTGTGACCGAAGCGCTCCCAGTAGACCGTACCCGGGCCGACGGTGAGCAGACCGATATCGAGGTGGTCACCCGGCGCACGCGGCTGCGCAACCGCAACCGACGCGCCGACAGAAACAAACATGCATATGGCCGCGATGATGCGGCTCGCGCGGGCGCGCGCGCAGATCACGCGTCGCGCATCCGCATCGCGAACTGATGAACGCGGCGTGCGTCCGCCTTGGTCACCTCGAAATGGAAGCGCCCGAGATCGACATCTTCGCCGACTTCGGGCAGATGGCCGATCTCGGCCGTGATCATGCCGCCGACAGTGTCGAATTCATCATCGCTGAAGCGGCATTCGAAGCGCTCGTTGAACTCCTCGATCGGCGTCAGCGCATTGACCAGATAGCGTCCGTCCGGCTGCGCGTGGATCAGCACCGGTTCGACGTCGTCGTCATGTTCGTCGTCGATTTCCCCGACGATCTCTTCGAGCACGTCCTCGATCGTGACCAGACCGCTGACACCGCCATATTCGTCGACGACGACCGCCATGTGATTGCGCGACAGACGAAATTCCTTGAGCAGGATGTTGAGACGTTTCGATTCGGGTATCAGTGCGACCGGCCGCAACAGCGCGCGCACGTCGCTCGGCACTTCGCCTGAATAACAACGCAGCAGATCCTTGGCCAGCAGGACGCCGAGGATCTGGTCCTTGTCGTCGGCGTGCACCGGAAAACGCGAATGCCCCGATTCAACCACGGTATCGAGAACCTTGGTGAACGGCGCGTCGATCGGCAGCGACACCATCTGGGCGCGCGGCACCATGACGTCGCTGACGCTGAGTTCGGACACCGCGATGGCGCCCTCGATCATCGACAAGGTGTCGTTGGACAGCACGCCGTTGGCCTGGGCGCTGCGCAGTTCCTCGATGAGTTCCTCGCGGTTTTGCGGTTCGCCCGCGAGTGCCTGGGTCAGGCGCATGAACCACGATCGTTGGGAGGGTGTACTGGGAGGTTGGTCCTCGCTCATTCCTGGTGAAGCTCGGGCTCTGGCGGACGGGCCGGCAAGTTTACTGTACGAGGCGCATGGTAGCGAACGCCAGGCGCCATGATAGTGCAGCGCGGTGTCGGGACCAAAGCATCGCCGTGCGCCGCCTCATGGTTGCGCCGTAACGCGCGGCGTGTAGGGATCCGCCAGGCCGAGACCGGCGAGAATGCGCGTTTCGAGCGTTTCCATGCGTTCGGCCTGACGCGCGTTGGGGTGATCGTAACCGAGAAGATGCAGAACACCGTGAATGGTCAGGTGCGCGCAATGCGCCTTCAACAGCTTGTGCTGCCGACTCGCTTCGCGCGCGACCACCGGCACACACAGCACCAGATCGCCGAGCAGCGGCGACGACACGCCGGCCGGGAGCTCAGCCGCAAACGCCAGCACATTGGTCGCCCGATCCACGCGTCGATAGCGTCGATTCAGCGCGCGCCCCTCGGCGCCATCCACGAGCCGGATCGCAAGTTCCACCTCGTCGTTGCAACCCGCCGCGGCCAGCGCGGCGTCCACCCAGCGTCGAAACGAGGCAGCCGCCGGCAGTCCGCGACGCGGCGTTGCGTAGTGGACCGCGATGTTTGCGCAGTAGCGTTTACGACGCGTCGCCGGTTTCATCATCATTCGCTGCGTCGGGTTTCGGGACTCTGGTGGCCCGCGTCGCGGCGTCGCGGTCCTCATAGGCGCGCACGATCCGTGCGACCAGCGGATGCCTGACGACATCGCTGGCTGTGAAAAACGTGAAGCTGACGCCGGCGACGCCGCGCAGTACCTCGATCGCATCGCGCAGGCCGGACTTCTGGTGTCGCGCCAGGTCGATCTGGGTCACATCGCCGGTCACCACAGCAACAGAACCGAAGCCGATGCGGGTCAGGAACATCTTCATCTGCTCGACCGTGGTGTTTTGCGCTTCGTCCAGAATCACGAACGCATCGTTGAGGGTGCGACCGCGCATGTAGGCCAGCGGCGCGATCTCGATGACGTTGCGCTCGATCAGTTTGCCGACCTTTTCGATGCCGAGCATTTCATACAGCGCGTCGTACAGCGGACGCAGATACGGATCCACCTTCTGCGCCAGATCGCCGGGCAGGAAGCCGAGTTTCTCGCCGGCCTCGACCGCCGGTCGCACCAGCACCAGACGCTGCACGCGATTCTCGTTGAGAGCCTCGACCGCGCTCGCCACCGCGAGATAGGTCTTGCCGGTGCCGGCCGGGCCGATGCCGAGATTGATGTCGTTGGTCGCGATCGCGTGCAGGTAACGGGTCTGATTCGGTCCGCGCCCCTTGATCACGCCACGCTTGACGCGAATCACGACATCCTGCGCGCCCTCGGCCGCTTCGGCATCGAGCGCGTCGATACCGGAATCGGCCAGATGCAGATTGATCTGCGGCCCGGTCAGCGTTTCGCGCTCGGTCGCGGCGTACAGCTCGCGCAGCAGGTGTCGGGTGACCTTGACCGAATGCTCGGCGCCGCTGACGCGAAACACGTTGCCGCGATTGGCGATCTCGACGCCGAGCCGCAACTCGATCTGGCGCAGATGCGAATCGAACGGGCCGCACAGATTCGCGAGTCGCTCGCCGTCATCGGGCTCAAGCGTGAAATCGGGCTGGCTGGTGTCGGGCATTGCCGGCGAGCCTAGCGCCTGGCTGCTTTCGTTGCCAGCGGGATTGCCTGGTCAATGCGCGCGTGACAGGCAGGCGCCGCCATCGAAGCCGTCGCAGAACACGCGATCATGATGGCCGAAGACCACATAGGCGCTTCCGGTAGCGCCGCCGTTCGGGCTCGCGAACGGCGCACCGATCACGAGATCGTCGATGCCGTCGCCATTCACGTCGCCGGCATGCGCGACCGAGTAGCCGCTGGAATCGCCGGCCGCCACACCATCGAGACGAAAGCCGTTGTTGCCGTCGAGCGTGCCCAGACTCAGACTGGCGGGAAACTTGCCCAGGTGGCCGAAAAACACATAGCTGCTGCCGGATCCGCTGCCATTCGGATCAGCGCCGGACGCGCCGATCAGCAGGTCGTCGAGTCCGTCGCCATTGATGTCGTCAGCGTCGGCGACCGAGGATCCGCTGTAGTCCACCGGCGCCAGGCCGTCGAGGCGGAATCCGTTGCTGCCGTCGAATGCGTCGAGACGCAGACTGACCGGAAAGTCTCCGGAGTGACCGAACAATACATAACTGCTGCCAGCGAACGCGCCGTCGCCGCTCGCGCCGATCATGAGATCATCGATGCCGTCGCCGTTGATGTCGCCGGCTCCGGAAACGGAAAGGCCGCTGAATTCGTTCGCGGCGATGCCGTCAATCCGGAAACCGCCATGCCCGTCGAGTGCGCTCAACGATACGTTGCCGGCAAAGGCGCCGCCGTGACCGAAGACCACATAGCTGCTTCCCGATGCGTAGCCATTCGGACTGGCGAGATACGCACCGATCACGAGATCGTCGATGCCGTCAGCGTTGAGATCTCCCGCGGCGGCTACCGGGTAGCCGCTCTGAGCGCCTGCTTTCACACCGTCGAGCCGAAAGCCGTCAGTGCCGTCGAGCGTGCCCAGATCGAGAATCGCTGGGAAGCCGCTGGTGCGGCCGAAAACGACATAGCTGCTGCCGGGATAGTCGCCCTTGACGACCGGATACGTGGCCCCGATGACCAGATCGTCGACGCCATCGCCATTGATATCGCCCGCGCCGGCAACCGATCCGCCACTGAAGTAGCGTCCGGACGTGCCATCCAGACGAAAGCCGTCATTGCCATCGAGTGTTCCGAGGTCCACGCTGGCGGGGAAGCCGTCGCGGCGGCCGAACACGACATAGCTGGTGCCGGACATCGCGCCGTTCGAATCGGCGAAGGGCGCTCCGATGACGAGATCGTCGATGCCGTCGCCGTTGATGTCGCCGGCACCGGCCACCGAATGGCCGCTCTCCTCGAATGCAGTCGCACCCGTGAGACGAAATCCGTTGTGTCCGTCGAGCGCGACCAATTCCACGCTGGCCGCAAAGTCGTCGGCGCGACCGAAGACCACGTAGCTGCTGCCGGACTCAAAGCCGTTTGAATCGGATCGGGCCGCACCGATCACCACATCATCGATGCCGTCGCCGTTGATGTCGCCGGCGCCGGCGACCGAAAAGCCGCTGTCGTCCCCGGCTGATTCGCCATCCAGGCGAAAGCCATTGCTGCCATTGAGGTTGCCGAGCTGAATCGCCGCCGCGCCCGCATGCGCGCATGCGGTGAATGTGCTGAAACATGCCAGAGCCAGGATTGCTGCGACGTTCAGACACCGGTGGTAAACCATTGAAGCGCGGTGCATAACGAAGCCCATGTCAAGAGGCGCCCACGCCAGTATTGCGCGATGATGCACGAAGTCAAACCCGCTTGCGGGCATCGGTGCTAGGCCGATGGGACCGTGTGGTCATGCACGGATTACAGTCGCAAAATCGACTTGGCGTACCGTTGTGCGGCTATGGTGCCCGCGCTAGACGCCAGAGACCTGACCGCGCAAGGAATTTGCCATGGCCCGCGTGATCACGACATCGACGAGCTGGCCGGTCATCGCGTCGCGCGCGAAGGCTGGCGCCGGGAAGTTGACGTAGCGCATGTTCTCGCTGCGCCCGGTCAATTCGTTCGGGTCCTTCCTGCTCGGGCCTTCGACCAGCACGGTCTGCGTCGTGCCGACCATCGACTCGGCGATGCGCGCGGCATTCGCTCCGATCGCCGCTTGCAGGCGCGTCAGCCGCTCGTGCTTGATCGCGTCGGGCGTATCGTCGGGCAGGTTTGATGCCGGTGTGCCGGGTCGCTTGGAATAAATGAATGAGAAACTCTGGTCGAAGCCGACATCGTGGATGAGTTTCATGGTCTGCTCGAAATCGGCTTCGGTCTCGCCCGGAAAGCCGACGATGAAATCCGAGGACAGGCTGATATCCGGCCGCACCGCGCGCAACTTGCGGATTTTCTGTTTGTATTCGAGTGCGGTGTAGCCGCGCTTCATCGCGGCGAGAATGCGATCCGACCCCGATTGCACCGGCAGGTGCAGGTAGTTCGCGAGCTTGGGAACGTTCGCGTAGGCGTCGACGAGCGAATCCGAAAACTCGAGTGGATGCGAGGTCGTGAAGCGGATGCGGGCGATGTCGTCGATCTCGGCGATCGCGTGGATCAGCAACGCCAGATCGGCGTACTTGCCTTCGATCAGCGGCGTTTCGACCAGATCGGCAAAACCTTCGGCGACCGGACCGCGATACGCGTTGACGTTCTGGCCGAGCAGGTTGATCTCGCGCACGCCTTGTTCGGCCAGCGCCGCGACCTCGGCCAGCACATCGTCGAACGGGCGGCTGATTTCCTCGCCACGCGTGTACGGCACCACGCAGAACGAGCAGTATTTCGAACAGCCTTCCATGATCGATACGAAGGCGGTTGGCCCCTCGGCGCGCGGTTCGGGCAGTGAATCGAACTTCTCGATCTCGGGAAAGCGGATATCGACCTGCGGGCGACCGCTGGCGCGGTGCGCCTCGATCATGGCCGGAAGGCGGTGCAGGGTCTGCGGTCCGAACACGAGATCGACAATCGGCGCACGTGCGACGATCGCTTCGCCTTCCTGGCTCGCCACGCAGCCACCCACGCCAATCACGAGATCGGGGTTTTCGAGTTTCAACGCGCGCCAGCGTCCAAGCTGACTGAACACCTTTTCCTGGGCCTTTTCCCGAATCGAGCAGGTATTGATCAGGATTACATCGGCGCAACCGGGATCGTCAGTCAGCTCCAGACCCTGTGCCTCGTTCAGCACGTCGGCCATTCTGGCCGAGTCGTACTCGTTCATCTGGCAACCGTGCGTCTTGATGTAGAGCTTGCCGGGCATCGCGGAAATCGGTCGATCGACGATTTAAACTCGGAGTTTATCAGGTGCGGCAAGGATTGCTGCGCTGCGGCAGACTTGGCATCGGCGCGGGACTGACGGAAACTCTGTGACTGGCTTGGGTTCCATGTTGCTCATGAAGCGAACCATCCAACTGCTTGCCGCCGCGATATTCGGACTGAGCGGCGCCGTCGCCGCCGGTTCGGCGCGAGCCGGCGTGTTGTATCGCTGCGAGCGCTCCGACCACGCAATCGTCTATACCAATGTGGTGCAGACGGCGGCTCGCTGCAAGGTGGTTTCGCGCTACACCGAGGCGAGCGCGAAAAAGGGACCGGCGCCCGGCAGCTTGGCGGCGGAGCGCGCATGGGACTATCAGGAACGCCCGGATCAGGAACGCCCGGACGTCAAGGCGCACAGTGCCGGAGTGACGACGACTGCGCCGGCTGTTGCCCCTGGGCGGGTCGCCAGTGCCGGGCCGGCTGCGGCGCCCGGCGGCAGACCATCGCCGCGGATCCTGCGCGGCTCGGTATATCGGGTTGAACGCAAGAGCGGCATTACCGAATACACCAACGTCAAGCCGCGCGACGGCAGGTTCTCGGTGCTGTTTACCTATATCGCGACCTGTGTTGCCTGCGACGTGCACTCGAAGATCGACTGGGCCCACGTACGGCTGCACCTCGACGACTATCGCGGCGAAATCGCCAAGGCGGCCGCCGATTCCGGCGTCAGCGTTGCGTTGTTGCGCGCGGTCATCCACGCCGAATCAGCCTTCAATCCGCTCGCGATCTCGGCCAAGGGCGCACAGGGACTCATGCAGTTGATGCCGGGGACTGCGGGCGATCTCGGAGTTGCCGATGTTTTCGACGCTTCGGAAAACATCGAAGGCGGCGCGCGTTACCTCGCGCAGCTGTTGAAGGATTTCAAAGGCGACGAACGACTGGCTACTGCGGCCTACAATGCAGGCGAGGCGGCCGTGCAGAAGTACGGCGGCGTACCGCCGTACGACGAGACCCGGCTCTACGTCAAACGCGTCGCGACGCTGCGTCATCGTTACCAGAAGGCGCTGTAGGCAGGGAAGGTCCGTATAAGTGTGGCCGGTGAATTCCTCAAAACGCCGGCATGCTTCCACAACCCGTCAAGTCCTTGCGCCGCAAGGGTCCCTTGACTCAAGGGGCTGAACAGCTAAGGGCACGTCCCATGAATTGTGCGGAACTTCGCTCGCTAAGCGCCGGTGGTTCCCGGCGCCGGGCGTTCGGCGAGTGCCAGCTCGACGTGAAATGGCATGTTGCGGCGCAGACCGTCGAGGTGCACCTTGGTGCCGGGCGTTAGCGCCGCCTCACGATTGCGCAGCGCGACCTGACCGTCGATCCTGTCGCCGTCGAGATCGAGCAGCAGGTCACCGGGCTGCAAGCCGGCCCGCGCCGCCGGACTTTCCGCGACGACACGTGTGATCAGCACGCCGGGCTGCCTTGCGTTCGCGCCCTGGGCCAGCGGGATATCGGTGTAGTCGGCGCCGATCCAGCCGCGCACAACTCGACCATTCTTGACGATCTGCTCGAGTACCGCCTTGGCCGTGGCGACCGGGATGGCGAAGCCGATACCTTCGGCACCGGGTGTGTAGGTTCCGCGGCCATCCGCCACCGGGGTGCGCGGGTAGATCGCCGTATTGATGCCGACCAGTTCGCCGAGCGCGTTTATGAGCGCGCCGCCCGAATTGCCGGCATTGATCGCCGCATCGGTCTGGATGAAATCCTCGTAGGCGGACATGTTGAGCTGACGACCGGTCGCGCTGACGATGCCCATTGTCACCGTCTTGCCGAGGCCGACCGGATTGCCGATTGCCAGCACCACATCGCCGACGTTGACCGCGGACTGATCCGCAACCGCAATGGTCGGCAGCTTCTCGGCATGGATCTTCAGCACGGCCAGATCGGTTTCGGCGTCGGTGCCGATGACATCCGCCTTGGCGACCTTGTTGCCGTCGAGCAATACCTGGATGTCATCGGCACCGCTGATCACATGGTTGTTGGTCAGTACATAGCCATCCGCGCTGAAGATTACCCCGGAACCGAGGTTCTGATCGTTGCGTTTCATCGGCGGCCCGACCGCGACCGCGCCGAGCAGTCGCTGCGTCAGCGGATCGGGAATCGAATAAATCTGGCGAAACGTGGTGACCTTGTTGGCATAGATGTTCACGACTGCGGGCGAGGCACGGGCCACCGCATCGGCATAGGAAACCGGCCCGCTCGAGCGCAAGGTGTTGATGTGCGGCTGAAGGTTTGCCGGGTCGGCCCGCGCATGCACCTTGGCACTTGCTCCTGCCACTCCCGGCTCGGCGCCGTTGCGCAGCCGTTCGACCAGGGATGGAGCGAACACGCTCAACACGAACGCGATCGCCAGGCCGAGTATGGCAAAGCGGGCGACGAAGATGAGATGGTGGGTGCGGACAGGTGACATGTCGGTATATGAGCGGCGCCGCAGGCAACGGGCGTATGCCGCGTCGACCTTGATTGTGCGGTGCGAGGGGGTTCGTTAAACTACCACGTTTTTGGGGCAAGCCCCAGCTTGCTTGCAGCCGCTGCGTGCGTCATGAATGGATTCGACCGCGACCGGTGGCCGAATGATCGATTCACGCGCGGCGGGGTTCGGATTACGTGTGGGAATCGTGGGAATTGGCGAGGCTGCGAGCCTTCCCGATGCGTGCTGGTTTTTGTCGATAAGTTCAGCGGAGTGTTGGATGGCGAACGAGGGCGTCAACAAGGGCCGTCGCCGATTCCTGACCGCGACGACCTCGGTGGTCGGCGGAGCTGGAGTCGTACTCGCGGCAGTGCCTTTCATCAAATCGTGGGAACCGAGCGCGCGCGCCAAATCCCTCGGTGCGCCGGTGATGGCGGATATCGCCAAGATCGAGCCCGGTCAGAAGGTCACCTTTGGCTGGCGCGGCCTGCCGGTATTTGTCGTCAATCGCACCAAGGCGCAGCTTGCCACGCTGCCTGGGCAGGATTCGCGCCTGAAGGATCCGAACAGCGACAACACCGATCAGCAGCCGGCGTACGCGAAAAACGAATATCGCTCGATCAAGCCAGAGTGGCTGGTCATCGTCGGTATCTGTACGCACCTTGGCTGTGTGCCGGATTACAAGGGCGAGATCACGCCCGAACCGTTCGATCCGGACTGGAAGGGCGGATTCTTCTGTCCCTGCCACAAATCGCGTTACGACATGGCCGCGCGTGTCTACGACGGCGTGCCGGCGCCGGCCAACATGGTGGTGCCGCCGTACCATTTCGTCACCGATACCCAGATCCAGATTGGCGTTGATGCGGCAGGAGCGAAAGGATGAGCACGACAGCCCACCGCGTCCATCCGAAAAACCGCGTGCTGGCCTGGGTCGAGGATCGGCTGCCTATCCTGTCGTTCATGGCCTCGCACACCAGCGGCTACTACGCACCGAAGAACTTCAATGTCATGTATTACTTCGGTTCGCTGGCGCTGCTGGTGCTGGTCAACCAGATCGTCACCGGCATTTTCCTGACCATGTTTTACAATCCCAGCGCGGCCGGCGCGTTCGCATCGGTCGAGTACATCATGCGCGACGTGCAGTGGGGCTGGCTGATCCGCTACATGCACGAGGTCGGCGCCTCGATGTTCTTCGTCGTGGTCTATCTGCACATGTTTCGCGGCCTGATGTATGGCTCCTACAAGAAGCCGCGCGAACTGGTCTGGCTGCTCGGTATGCTGATCTTCCTGGTGCTGATGGCGGAGGCGTTCATGGGATACGTGTTGCCGTGGGGCAACATGTCGTTTTGGGGCGCCAAGGTGATCATTACGTTGTTCAGCGCCGTTCCGTGGATCGGGGATACGCTGGTGCAATGGATCATGGGCGATTATCTGCCCTCGGGCGCAACGCTCAACCGCTTCTTCGCGCTGCACGTGGTCGCGCTTCCGCTGGTCTTGCTGCTGCTGGTGGTGCTGCATCTGGCCGCGTTGCATGAAGTCGGCTCGAACAATCCCGATGGCGTCGAGATCAAGAAGAACAAGGGGCCGGACGGTCATCCGCTCGACGGCATTCCGTTCCACCCCTACTACACCGTCAAGGATTTGTTCGGGACCGGATTTTTCCTGATCATCTGCGCCTTCATCATTTTCTTCCAGCCCGGTGTCGGCGGCTGGTTCCTCGAGCCCGACAATTTCATTCCGGCCAACAATCTGGTGACTCCGGCGGCGATCAAGCCGGTCTGGTACTTCACGCCGTTCTACGCGATCGTGCGCATGATTCCGGCCAAGCTGCCCGGCGTGCTCGCGATGTTCTCGTCTATATTCCTGCTGTTTCTGGTGCCGTGGCTGGACAGGGGCAAGGTCAAGTCGATCCGCTATCGCGGACGCGGCTACAAGATAGCGCTCGGCGTGTTCGCTCTGGTGTTCCTTCTGCTCGGCACGATCGGTGCAGACAAGACCGCTGAGTGGATTCCGGAAATCTTCGGTCCCGATGCCAACGTGACCTTCATCGAAAACATTTTCGGCCGTATTCTGGTTGTGTTGTATTTCGGTTTCTTTGTGTTTCTCTGGGTCTATACGTATTTCGGTTTCGAGAGAACCAAGCCGGTGCCGGAGCGGGTGACGACGCATGACTGAGATGAATCATTACGCAATCGCGGCGCGCCGGCGTGGCCTCTCATTCCTGCATCGGCCACTGCTGGCACTGATAGCCGGCGCGCTGTTGGCCGGCGCACTGGCCGGCAAGGCGCGTGCCGAGGAGGGCAACGGTCTCGAGGCGGCGAATACCCGCATCGATGCGATGGCTTCGGTGCAACACGGTGCCAAGCTTTTCTTCAACTACTGCTCGGGCTGTCACTCGCTGAAATATCTGCGCTATTCGCGTATCGCGGCGGATCTGGGGCTCAGCGACGATGAGGTCGCCCGCAGCCTGATTTTTACCGGAGCCAAGATCGGCAATCACGCGGTCAGCCGCATGCCGGCTGCCGACGCGCAGAAATGGTTCGGCAAGGCGCCGCCCGATCTGTCGCTGGAGGCGCGCGCCAAGGGTCCGGATTGGATCTACAGCTATCTGCAGTCGTTCTATCTGGATCCGAGCCGTCCGGTCGGTTGGAACAACACGGTGTTTCCGAACGCGTCGATGCCGAATCCGCTTTGGGAGTTGCAAGGTTTGCAGACCGCCGTTTACAAACCCGGCGAAGCGGGCCACGATGCGGTCATCGAGCGGCTGGAATTGGCCCGGCCTGGAAGTCAGAACCGGGAAGAGTTTGTTCAGACGGCGCGCGATATCACTGCGTTCCTGCAATATGCCGGCGAACCGGCGGCGCTCAAACGCGAGTCGATGGGCGTCTGGGTGGTGTTGTATCTGGCCGCATTCACCTTTATCGCGTGGTTCCTGAAGAAGGAATACTGGAAGGACGTACATTGAAACAATTCGCGGCGATCGCCGGCCAGGTCAAAGGGTTGACGCAACCTTGGCAGCGGTTGTGTCGATTGCGGCGATTGCCGCAGCCGGAGGGGGGAATCGGATGACCGCATTGTCAGCGCGCCGCGGGCGCGAAAACCGCAACCGGCAGGAAGGCGTGTCCAGCATTGCGTTGAACCCGCGCTCACGCACGGTCCTGACCCTGTATTCGGCGCGCGACTGCGTGCATTGCCATCGGGTGCGCCTGGTGCTTGCTGCCAAAGGTGTCGTGTTCGATCAGGTGCCGGTGGATCTCGACGATCCGCCCGAGGACCTGCTGGATCTCAATCCCTACAATTCGGTACCGACACTGGTCGATCGCGATCTGGTCCTGTACGACACCAACGTCATCTGCGAATATCTCGACGAGCGCTACCCGCATCCGCCGTTGATGCCGGTCGATCCGCTCTCGCGTGCGCGCCTGCGGCTGGCCGTAGTGCGCATCGAGAACGACTGGCTGACGCTGGTCGACGAGATCGATGAGGGTGGTCGCGGCGCGGATGCGGCGCGCAAGGCGTTGCGCGACGAGTTGCTCAAGAACATTCCGGCATTCAAGGCCTCGAAATTCTTTCTCAGTCCGGAAATGAGCTTGGCCGACTGCGCACTCGCTCCGTTGATCTGGCGCCTGGACGCACTGGGTGTGCAATTGCCGCGCGAGGCGTCCGTCATCAACGACTATGGTGATCGCATCTTCCGCAATCCAGGTTTCACCCGCAGCCTGACCCCGGAAGAAAAGATGCTGCATCCCTGAGATGATGTCAGCATCGGCAATGACGTCCAATCGACCCTATTTGTTGCGTGCGTTGTACGATTGGATTACGGACAATGAGCTGACGCCTTACCTGCTGGTGGATGCACTGGCTCCGACCGTGAGGGTTCCGGCTGGCGCGACCAAGGACGGACGCGTGGTCCTTAATATCGCGGCGCGAGCGGTGACCCAACTCGTTCTCGGTCCGGATCGCGTCCGCTGCCATGCCCGTTTCGGCGGAGTCAGCCAGATTGTGGACCTGCCGATATCCGCAGTATTGGCGATCTATGCAAAGGAAAACGGTCAGGGCATGATGTTTCCCGCGGACGAGTCGCCCCCGGAACCGCCCGGACCTGCCGCGTCGGAATCCGACGAAGCCCCCCCAAAGCGCGCACACCTGCACGTCGTCAAATAGACCTGCCGGGTGCGAGCGATGGCAGCTCAGCTAGTTTGGGGGGCTCGGGTTCGTCGTCCGCCAGCCATGGCAGGCTCCAGGTTTCCAGATGCCCGCCTCGCAGATCCAGATATCCGCGGTGGCGGTCATTGCCGTTCACGCTGAGTTCGAAACCGTAGCGTCGGCAACAATGTAATCGTCCTTTGACAAGGCGCAGTCGCAGTCGCTGCAACGACACACTCTGGTCGAGTAGCTGCACGCCGGCCCGACGGCACAACGCGTGGCCGAAGTGGACCGCCAACTCGCGCGCGCGCAATGCCGCCATCCACAAACAAACGGCGGCTGCGATCAGCAGCAGGCAGATCCAGGGTCCGAGCACGGCACCAGTGTGACCAACCCGACCATGCGGCACAAGCACGGTCCCGCGCGGTTGCTGCACCAAGCGCCCGATTCCCCTCGATTGGCTACAATTCCCTTGGGTGACGGGACGGACAAGTCCGGCATTTGCCGGCAGGGGAGGGACAATGAAGCTGATCTTTCCAGATCGCGAGCATGCGTCGTTTGCGTTGCTCGAAGGTATCACCCGCGTCGGCACGGCGCGTGATTGCGAGTTACGGCTCGGCGCCCCGGGGCTGGCAGCGCACCATGCCGAGATCGAGTGTGGTGTCGGTCAGGCGCGCGTGCGCGCGCTCGACGGCGATGCGCCGGTTGTGCTGAACGGTCAGCGCGTCGACGGTGAAGCTGCACTCAACGCAGGCGATCTGCTGCGCTTGGGTAGCGTCGGATGCCGGGTCGTCGCAACGGCCGAAGCCAAACCGCGATCTTCGCCCGGCCGGGAGTCCGCGACCGATGCCGACGACCGCACCCGGATCCGGTCGGCGCTGCCAGGGTATGCCCTACGCGGCGTTTCCGGCAGTACCTTCGGCAAGCGTTTCAACATTGTCGGCAGCGTGATAATCGGGCGCCAGAGCGCTTGCGACATCACGGTGCCGAGCGAAGAAATTTCGCGTCGTCATGTGCGTTTGAGCGCCGGCATGGATGGCGTTGCGGTGGAGGATCTGGGGTCGGCCAACGGCACCTATATCAATGACAAGCGCGTGCAAAGCGGGTTGCTCAGGCCCGGTGACGAGTTGCGCCTGGACACCGTCCGATTTCTGTTGGCGTCGACTGCAGGGAACGTGCGTCGGCAAGCTGCCGGCGCACACGTCCTCGACGCACTACCACCGGCGGTCTCCGTCGGCGCCGGCTATGCGCGCATGGCGGTGATCGTGGCTATTGTCGTGGTGATCGCGGTCACTGTGTATGGGCTGCTGCACTGGCTCTAGGGACGGTTTCCATTTCGCTTCTCTGGCCCCTGGTGATGCGGTCGCGCTTGTTGCGCTCGCCGGAGGCGCCGGTTGCCGGCGCCCTTCAGGGTTTTCCGCTGGCGGCTGCGACGCTCGACACCGCGTACGGCACGAAAACTGTTGCTCTCGGGTCCCGTTGGCGGCGGTGAGTGGCGGTCGGAAAAGCCCGCGGGGCGGCACGCTCGTCGCAGAGGCGAGCGGAACCCTTGCGACGGCATTGCTAAAGGCGAAAGAAGCGAGAGGCCAGCCAACCAAGCCAGTGCCCCGGCTTGCCGCCGGGGCGAGCGGGTCGCTAGTCGATCAGCTCGATGCGCATGGACAGATCGACTGCATGGATATGTTTGGTCAGCGAGCCGACGGAGATGAAGTCGACGCCGGTTTCGGCGATTGCGCGCACGCGCTCTAGCCCGACACTTCCCGACACTTCCAGTGGTATCCGGCCGGCTACCTCCCTCACGGCGCGCGCCAGGTCATCAAGTTCGAACTCGTCGAGCAGGATGCGATCGGTTCCGGCTTCCAGCGCCTCGCGTAATTCTGCAAAGCTCTCGACCTCCGTCTCGACCGGCACTCCCGGGTGCAGCGCGCGTGCGCGAGCGACAGCTGCACTTACGGAGCCCATCGCCGCAATATGGTTTTCCTTGATCAGTACCGCATCGTGCAGTCCCATGCGATGGTTGGTCGCGCCGCCGACACGCACTGCGTATTTCTGTGCTTCGCGCAAGCCAGGGATGGTCTTGCGGGTATCGAGGATGGTTGCGCGGGTCCCGCGCACGGCCCTCACGTAGCGTTCCGCAACCGTTGCGGTTGCGGACAAGGTTTGCAGAAAGTTGAGAGCGGTCCTCTCCGCAGTAACGAGCGCGCGCGCCGGCCCCTGAATGCGGCAGAGCAGTGACCCGGCCGCGACCCGAGTTGCCTCTGCGGCTTTCCAGTCGATGCACACGCTGGCGTCGACTTGCGCGAAGCATTCCGTGAACCATGCCGCCCCGCACAGCACGGCTTCTTCGCGGGTAATCAGCTGGGCATGCGCCTTACATTCGGGCGACAGCAGATCGGCGGTGAGATCGCCGCTGCCGATGTCCTCGTCCAGTGCGCGTTGCACATCGCGCCGGACAGTCGCCGCAGCGACGTGCCGGATTGGCTGCGCGCAACCGGTTGCTTCCGGCGGCGCGGGACAATCGACCTGACCCGACAAGGTTTCGGTCAACCGGTCGGCGACGGGGCCGGCGGCGGATTGCTCTTGCCGTCCGCATGTGCCTGACGCAGGCGCTCGACGATTGCGCCGAGTGCACGGTCGAACAGCGGCACGTCGGCAAGAATCGTGCTCGCTCCGCAGCGCAGTTCCGCGGCCAGCGCATAGACGGTCTTGTCGCAGATTTTCAGGCCGCGTCGATTTACGAACAGATATCTCGAACTGATCGGGCTGATCCATGACAGCTTGGCGCGTTCACGATTACCCGCCTCGTCAACGAACTCGAGCCAAGTACCTACCTTCATGGCGCGGGCGCTTTGCAGAAATTCATCTTCCGGCTCGTTGCTGTCGATCGGACCTTCCTGCTCGGCGGATGCGCTGGCGAGGATTATTTCCTCGATTGCGCCATCGATCGTCGGCAGGTCGTCGATACTGGCGCTGACCGAAGTGTCGCCCGGCCGGTCGCCATCGGCGGCTGGCGACTCCGTGTTCAGCGCCTTGATGGAGCCGGCCTCGCCACCGGTTTGCGTCGACGGCCCTAGCGTTATGGACTCATCGCCGAGCAATTGTCGATACAGGTGCGACAACTGCTGCATCAGCCTGATCAGGTCATTGTCCTGATAGGCGACGGTAATCAAGCCGTGCCGCAGCGTTTCCTCGACCCACGGGAGCAGTTCACGCAGTCGCGCGCGATCGGAGTCAGTTGTTTTCGGCAACGCGCTCCATACGAACTGTGCGGCGAAGTGCAATCCACTGTTCCATTCCTCCGACCCCAAGCCGTTGCGAAGCAGGGTGAGAACCAGATAATTCGCCCATGGGCGGGCGAGCACCGCCCGCACTACCGCAGGCAGTTGGCGCTCGCCGATGCACTGCACGATCTCGCGTGCGACGGTGTGTCGCGCGGCGTGCAGTTTTTCGCGCCCGCGAGCGGTTTCCGATGCGCGTTGCTCGGCCACCCTGGAACGGCGGCGATGCCGGTCCATGAATTCCCCGAACGCGGACAGCTCGCTTTCGAACACGCTTACGTCGTCATCGAAATTGCGCAGAATCACCGTGACCGACTGCTTGATGCGTTCGATCAGACGGTGATCGGCATCCGCTTCCTCCGACCAACCGAGCCCGGCCTCTGCCAGCAGATCAAGCAGTTGCCGAGCAGGATGGCTCTTTTGCGCGAACAGGTGCTTGTCGACGATCGCGACCTTGAGATACGGAATCTGCAACCGTCCGAGCAAGGCCTGAATCTGCGCCGGCAGATTGCGATCCTGCAGAATGTACTCGAACAGCATTCCAACCAGATCGATGGTGTCCTCGTCAGCCGCCGACGCGCGCGCGGCCTTGGCCCTGCCGTCGAAACGACGCGCCTCTTCATACAGTTCGCGCTTGAGTTGCAGGACAATCTCGGCGTTGCCGGCGACCAGCGGCTCAGAGGTCGATCTGGCCTGTCCCTGCAGGACATTCAGTGCGCTCAACAGGGTGGTGGGACTCAGCCACGAATCATCATCGCCCGCGGCCGCGCCGCGAGCGTATTGGCCCGGATTGCGTGGCGCGTACGCCGGTGATTCGTGACGTCGAGCCAGCAGCGAACATACGGTGTTGTAAAGCTCCACCTGCAATTCGCTGGTTGTCGCGTCGTTGCGAGCGTCTGATTCGTCGTGTGCTTGTGCGTCCGAACCGGACGATGCGGAGTGTGCGCTGCCACGGGCCAACGCCGGCTGGGCATGGCTCCCGTGCGGTACACGATGCCGGATTTGCGGCAACACACCGGCGCGGATCAACTCTCCGTTGACTTCATCGTAAAGCGCATCGAGTCCGGCCAGCACATAGCGATCGAACAGCTTGTAGATAATCAACTTGACCTGGATGGCGAGATCAAACTCGCTGACCGCCTTGCGGAATCCTTGGCAGAGCATGGCCGGGCCGATCGGATTGGTCGCGTTGTCGACACGGGTGCCGCCGACAATTACGGCGAGTCGCTGATTGGCCTGATACAAGCCGCGCAACAGGCGGCTTTCGGTCTTGCTGACCATGCTCGACACGGCAAGCGATTCTTCCAGTTCCCGGTCGTCGACCAAGGCCAGACGCGCGTTACCGGAAAAGGTCGGCTCGGGGTTGACCGGCTTGAGTTCACCGACGGCAAAAGCCGCAAACGTTCGCACGACCTGTTCGTGAAAGCGACGTTCTACCAGTTGGCGTTTCTTGCGTATTTCGCGCATGCCATCGAAAAAACGCGTCTGGACCGCGTTGCTTTCGGCTTTTTCGGCCAGATCGAAAAGCGCGTCGTCGACATTCTCGAACAACGTGCTGACCAGGCTGCTCAGACGATTCTGCGCAGCGTTGCGGACTTTACGCAGCAGTTCGCCGAGTCGATCGCCAGCGTCCACCTGTGCGGTCAGATGCTCTTGAAGATCGACGACCTTGGGTGCTTCGCCGGATGGATTCATGATTGCCTCGCCCGATTTGATTCGAGGATGCAGTTCAATCGCTTGCGAATCGGTACGATGAAATGCGGGGTATTGCGTTCAAGGTAGCAGTGTTGTCTGGCGTTCGCCAAGTGCCAATTGCGAGCGCGGACGGCATGGGCCGCTGGTGCATGTCCCTCGAGCGTCGCAGCCCGCAGTCAGGTTGACGTAAAAACATTCCAAATCAAGCACATCCGCTCCGGCTCGGTGCGCCATGGCCGCAAAGCGTGCAGGTTTGGCGTTGCCAAAAATTCAGTTTGAAACATTGGCCGCGTGAACTGGTTCTGATGACGCCGCCGCATCGAGCGTCAGATACCGGAGAAACCGTCGACTTGGGTACTCGCAATGGCCTCGTCGGCCAGCATGACGGGAATATCGTCTTCGATGCGGTAAACGGTCTTGCCGTCGCGCGTGACAAGGCCGGCACCTATGCCCCGGTCCAGCTTGCGCCCGGCGCCATTGCACACGGTGCCGTGCGCGATCGCTTGATTGAGCGCTTCGAGTTCGATCCGCGTGAGTGGTCGCACTGGGACCTTGGTCATCGGGCAGCAAAGAATCTCGAGCAGGCGTTTGTCCATCGCGGATGTCTTCGGGATTGAGCGGCGTTCCTGAATCATGGGTCGCTTTGTGCGTACAATAACGGTTTTTCAACGGTTGGGACATGACCGAACACAATACCGGACGTCCGCTGGTCGGCATCGTGATGGGTTCGCGCTCGGACTGGGACACGTTGCAACACTCCGCCGCGACGCTCGATACACTGCGCGTGAAGCACGAAGAGCGCGTCGTGTCCGCGCACCGCACGCCCGACCTGATGTTTCAATACGCCGAGCAGGTGGCGGCGCGCGGGCTCAGGATCATCATCGCCGGCGCCGGCGGGGCGGCGCATTTGCCGGGCATGCTGGCCGCAAAAACCACGTTGCCGGTGCTTGGCGTACCGGTGCCGTCGTCTGCGTTCAGCGGACTCGATTCGCTGCTGTCGATTGTGCAGATGCCGGCCGGCATCCCGGTGGCGACCTTGGCGGTCGGGCGCGCCGGCGCCGTCAATGCCGCTTTGCTGAGCGCTGCGATTCTGGCGCTCGACGATGAGGAATTGGCATCGCGCCTTGCGGCCTATCGTCAGGCTCAGACCGAGGCGGTGCTGGAACATCCCGACCCGCGGCAAGGCTAGCTTGCGGCAGGGCAGGGGCGATGAGCACGATCGGGATTCTTGGAGGTGGTCAACTTGCACGCATGCTCGCCATTGCCGGCGCGCCGCTCGGACAGCGGTTTCTCATCGTCGATGCTGTTGAGGATGCGTGTGCTGGACAGGTTGCCCCGCTGATTACCGCCGACTGGCACGATCGGGCCGCACTCGATGCGTTCGCGCGGCGCATTGATGTCGCCACTTTTGATTTCGAAAATGTGCCCGCGGACGTGGCGCACCGATTGACTGGCCACACCCGCGTGTTTCCAAACCCGAATGCACTTGCCGTAGCCCAGGACCGCCTGGCCGAGAAAACCCTGTTTCGGGAGATTGGGCTAGACACGGCGCGTCACATGGCGATCGACGATCGCGCGGATCTCGAGCGCGCACTGCGCGAGCTGGGTACGCCGGCGGTATTGAAGACCCGACGCCTTGGCTACGACGGCAAAGGTCAATTCTTGCTGCAGGGGGTCGAGGATATCGATGCCGCGTGGGCTGCGCTCGGCGGCGCGCCGTCGATACTCGAAGCGTTCATCCGGTTTCAACGCGAAGTGTCGGTGATCGCGGTGCGCTCGCGCGACGGCGAGTTCCGTCATTACCCGTTGACCCGCAACTGGCACGCCAACGGCGTGCTGTCGATCAGCCTGCCGCTGGTGACCGGCGCCCACGAACTCGAGCGCGAGGCCGTCGCACATGCGCGGCGGTTGGCCGAAAGGCTTGACTATGTCGGCACGTTCGCGCTGGAACTCTTCGTCGATGGTGACCGGTTGCTCGGCAACGAGATGGCCCCCCGTGTGCACAACTCGGCGCACTGGACTATCGAGGGCGCCGTGTGCAGCCAGTTCGAGAACCATGTGCGCGCGGTCGCCGGGTTGCCGCTCGGCGATACTTCGGCGCGCGGTTACAGCGTCATGCTGAACTGGATCGGTGAACTACCGGATGCGCAGGCGGCACTGATCGAGGCGGATACGCACTGGCACGACTATGGCAAACAGTCACGGGCCGGACGCAAGGTCGGGCACGCCACCCTTTGCGCGCGCGATGCGAACGCTCTGGCCGGGCGCCTCGAGCGCGTGGCGAAGCGACTCGATTGCATGCAGCAAGCCGAGCCGGCGCTGGCCGCATTGGCGGCTCAAATGGATTGAGTTTGCGACCGGAAAGCCGTTTGACTCAGCGCATCTGTTCGCCAGCGTGATCCCAGTTGACCAGGTTCCAGAACGCTTCGACATATTTCGGGCGCGCATTGCGATAGTCGATGTAGTAGGCGTGTTCCCAGACATCGCAGGTAAGCAACGGACGGTCGTTGCCGGTGATCGGCGTGCCCGCATTGGCGGTGCTGACCAGCCCGAGGCTGCCCTCCGGTCGCTGGACCAGCCAGGCCCAGCCGGAACCGAACGTGGTCGTCGCCGTCTTGCTGAATTCGTCCTTGAAGGTGGCGAAATCGCCGAACGATTTCTTGATCGCGTCGGCGAGGCGCCCCGAGGGTTCGCCACCACCCTTGGGTGACAGGCAGTTCCAGTAGAACGTGTGGTTCCAGACTTGCGCGGCGTTGTTGAACATGCCGCCCGATGCCTTTCTGACAATGTCCTCCAGCGCCTTGTCCTCGAATTCGGTGCCCTTGATCTGCTTGTTGAGATTGTCGACGTAGGCCTGATGGTGCTTGCCGTAGTGGTAGTCGATGGTTTCCGACGAGATGTGCGGTGCCAAGGCGTCGCGTGCCCAGGGAAGCGGTGGTAGCTCGATTGCCATTGCGTTCTCCTTGTGTTGTAAGCGTCGGCTCGACCGCGATCGCGCGTAACATTTCCCGCCGCGCTGCGCGCTCGGTACGAAGTCTATGGAGGCATGGCCGGACAATTCAACCGGGTCGTGAACTTCTGTCCCTGGTCGGTCGGTTGGCAGTGCGCGGATTCGCCTGCCGTTACGACAATCGCCTCTGCGCAAGTCGCCGGCGCTGCTACAATTGCCGATTACGGCGCGCCCGCGCTGATTTTCTTCTTTTCATACGAGTCGCAATGGACGTCATCGAACGCATCAAATCAACGACACGGTCGCATCCGGTCGTTCTCTACATGAAAGGCACGCCGCAGTTTCCGATGTGCGGATTTTCCAGCCGTTCCGCGCAGGCGCTGAAGGCGGTCGGCGCCGAGTTCCACGCGGTCAATGTGCTCGAAGATCCGGAGATTCGCGCAAACCTGCCGCGTTATTCCAACTGGCCCACCTTTCCGCAACTGTTCATCAACGGCGAGCTGATCGGCGGTTGCGACATTCTGCTCGACCTTTACCAATCCGGCGAGCTAGAACGCCTGATCAAGGACGTGCGCAAGGACTGAATCGCATGTTGCCGCTGGTGCGCAAGGGCGAGCCTGGACCAACGCCGGGCGCTGACATCTTGCGCGATCGCGTGATTCTGGTGAGCGGCGCAACCGGCGGGTTCGGGCGTTCCTGTGCGCTGGCCTGTGCACGCGTCGGAGCGACGTTGATATTGCTCGGTCGCCGCGTGCGCGCGCTGGAATCGTTGTACGATGAAATCGAAGCGCTCGGCGCTCCGATACCGGCGATCTATCCGATGGACCTGGAAGGCGCAACGCCGCAGGATTACGCAGATCTGGCCGGCGCCGTGCAGCGCGATTGCCGCCGGCTCGACGGCATCGTGCATGCGGCCGCGCATTTCAAGGAATTGCAACCGTTCGATCAACAGCCGCCCGAGGAATGGGAACGCAGCCAGCGCGTCAACGTCACGGCCCCGTTGCTGCTGACCCAGGCCTGCATGCCGCTGTTGCGCGACGTGCCCGATGCCGCGATCGTGTTCGTGCTGGATGATCTCGAGCGGGTCGGCCGGTCTTTCTGGGGCGCGTATGGTGTCGCCAAGCACGCACTGGTCGGCCTCGTCTCGATCATCCACGAGGAAACCGAAAGCAGCCCGGTGCGCACCCATGCGTTGTTGCCGGCACCGATGCGCACGACCATCAGGCGCAAGGCTTATTTCGGCGAAGATACGTTGCGCCATCCGCTGCCGGACATTGCCGGGGCCGCTGCCGCGTGGCTGCTCGGTCCGCAGGCGGCCGAACTGCGCGGCAAGATTCTCGCTCTCGGACCGGAAGCCGGGACGGCCGGATCGACAATTTGGCCTGATTGACAATCGGGGAAAACAGGCCGCTCCGCTGCGTCACGGATGATCAAGTCTTTGCTGTCGCGAGGACGCGTTCGGATATGTGGAAGAATGGCAACATTGTGAAAAATTCACCAGCCGGACTTGTGCGGACCTTCCCGGGATCGTTCACGTGAGCAACACGATGGACACGCTGTCAGCGGGGATCCTGCTGTTTCTGATCATGGATCCGCTCGGCAATGTGCCGCTGTTCCTGAGCCTGCTCAAGGATGTCGCTCCGCGGCGCCGGCGATTGGTGCTGGTGCGTGAACTTCTGATTGCCCTGGTCGTACTGCTGGCGTTTCTGCTCGGCGGCGACTATGTGCTCAAGGCGCTGCAACTCAAGCAGGAAGCAGTCAGTATCGCCGGCGGCATCGTCTTGTTCCTGATCGGCGTGCGCATGATCTTCCCGCCGAAGGAAGGCATTTTCGGCGGCAGCGTCGCGGGCGAACCGTTTATTGTTCCGATGGCGATTCCGGGTGTGGCCGGACCTTCCGCCATGGCCGCCTTGCTGCTGCTGACCAACACCCAGCCGGCACGCACAGCGGATTGGGTGACCGCGCTGGTTGCGGCGTGGTTCGCGACTGCGCTGATCCTGCTGTCGTCGACCTATCTGTATCGCTGGCTCGGCGAAAGCGTGTTGACCGCGCTTGAGCGCCTGATGGGCATGCTGCTGGTGGCCTTGTCGGTGCAGATGTTTCTCGA
This sequence comes from Rhodanobacteraceae bacterium, assembly GCA_049583635.1. Lineage (GTDB taxonomy): Bacteria > Pseudomonadota > Gammaproteobacteria > Xanthomonadales > Rhodanobacteraceae > Dokdonella_A. Next base: position 22,144 of record JBAUWF010000034.1, on the reverse strand, counting down.
TGGCCTGATGGCCTACGTGCATGCCGGTGTTGGCGGTTGACGGCCTGCCCGGTGACGTTGCGGCACGACATTCCGGTGCTGCGGCTGGTTCGCCCGACTGACGCTGCGCTACACTTTCCGGCCCCTTGGAGCCTGTTCCGGAATGACGTCAGCCCGGCGCGTAATGTCGAAGGCGTGAAGTCGAAGGGTCCAATGCGAACAGTCAAGGGCATCAAGGTGGGTATCTGATCGGCGAACGATCGGCCTTGCGCCGGCCGTTTGCGTTGCGTGTGTCGCAAACGGTTGCCAATCGACGTTGGTCTCGTTGGTCGCTTCCTTGCTGAAGCTGGGAGATCCAGTTGCAAATGGAGTCCAAGACAACAAGGGCCTCGACGGTCAGTGCGCGAATTGCGCCGGCGAGCGGAATGGATGTCCTCTCGCGCCAAGAGATCGCGCGCCTGCACGATGCCAGTGCGGGCGGACTGCACGAATTGCTGCGACGCTGCGCGCTGGCCGTGTTGACCCAGGGTGCCGTCAGCGACGATGCCTGCGCGATGCTCGAGCGCTATCCGCAATTCAACATCCACGTGCTGCAACAGGACCGCGGGATTCGTCTCGATCTGGTCAACGCGCCGGCCGAGGCATTTGTCGACGGTGTCATCATTCGCGGCATCCGGGAACTTCTGTATGCGGTGCTGCGCGACATCGTTTATGTCTCGGAACAGGTCGGCGGCGGACACTTCGATTTGTCCGAGTCGTTCGGCATTACCAACGCAGTGTTCGAGATCCTGCGCAACGCGCGCGTGCTGCGAGCCAACGTCGATCCGAACCTTGTCGTTTGCTGGGGCGGCCATTCGATTTCGCGCGAGGAGTACAACTACACCAAAAAGGTCGGCTACGAACTGGGCTTGCGCGGACTCGACATCTGCACCGGGTGCGGGCCGGGCGCGATGAAAGGTCCGATGAAGGGCGCCACGATTGCGCACGCCAAACAGCGCCGCCACTACAATCGTTATATCGGCATCACCGAACCCGACATCATCGAGGCCGAATCGCCCAATGCGATCGTCAACAACCTCGTGGTCATGCCGAACATCGAAAAGCGCCTGGAAGCTTTCGTGCGCGTGGCCCATTCAATCATCGTGTTTCCGGGCGGTGTCGGAACCGCCGAGGAGATTCTCTATCTGCTTGGCATTTTGCTGCATCCGGACAACCAGGGCATGGTGTTCCCGGTGATATTTGCCTGTCCGGCCGCATCGGCTCCGTATTTCGAGCGGATCGACCGTTTTCTCAGGCTCGCACTCGGTAATGGCGTGGCGGAGCACTACCGCATAATCGTCGATGATCCGATCGCCGTCGCGCATGCCGCCATCGACGGCATGCGCAGCGTGCGCGATCATCGCATCGGCAACCAGGATGCGTTCTTCTTCAATTGGGCGCTGCACATCGAAAAGAACTTCCAGGTTCCGTTCGAGCCGACCCACGAAACCATGGCCGCTCTCGACCTGCATCGGGACCGCCCGCGTCACGAACTGGCCGCGGATCTGCGCCGCGCGTTTTCCGGTATCGTCGCGGGCAACGTCAAGCAACGCGGCATGCAGACGATCGGACAGCGCGGTCCGTTCGTCATCGATGGCGATGCGGACATCATGCGCGCGCTGGACGCGCTGCTGACCAGCTTTGTCGAGCAGCAACGCATGAAGCTGCCGGGACCGCGCTATGTGCCGTGCTATCGCGTGCGCGTGGGCGGCGGCTAAACCGGCAGGGTTTGTCGATGACCTTCCGTTCCCCGATGCGGCGAACAAGTAGGTGGTCTCTCGTCGCCGGGCTCCGCTGGGTTACGCCGCTGTGGGGCCAGCCCACCCTGAGATCTGTCGTTGAAGCCTTGCTGGCAACCTGGCGCAAGCGCGACCTGCCGGATATTTACGGACGAGCGCGGGTGGCGAAAGGGCTGTCGGCGGACACGAAAAAGGCCCGCATCGCTGCGAGCCTCTTGCATCTGGCTCCCGAGGTCAGACTCGAACTGACGACCCTCTGATTAACAGTCAGATGCTCTAACCGGCTGAGCTACTCGGGAAGGGCCGTGTATTCTCGTGATCCGCCGCGTGGGCGTCAAGGGAAGCGCGCCTGTCGGTGCGCGCCCAGCCGGTGTCACGCGCAAATCGTTAATCGACCAGAGCACAAGCGGCAGCGGCCGCTGCGTGCGACGGCACCCCGCTGCGCAGGCGCCCCGCGTTGTTGAGGATCAGCGCGCTGGCATAGTTCGCGCCGCGTCGATCGCAGAACGTGAGCGTCAGGTTCGAACCGGTCGCACTGCCGTCGGGCCGGTAGGTGACGAGCCGTCGTCCACTGCTGCTCGCGATTGCCAGGCCTTTCGGCTGTGCCTGCTGGAGAGCGATCACCGGTTCGTCGGTGCCGTGCACGCCATCGCGATTGCGGTCGACGAAAGCCATCCAGCCGGCCTGCCATTGCGTTGTCCGTTCGCAGTTTCGCAGATCCGGCGACGGGCACACGACGACGCGTGTGTCGCGGCTGGCCGCGGTCATGCGTGCCTGGTTCAAGGTCACGCTGAGTTCGCTGCGCGCGCTGCGCATGTGACCGGCCTGGAGAAAGCTGCCGAACGCGGGCGCCGCGATAGACAACAGCACAGCCAGCACGATCAGGCTCATCAGTAATTCGATCAGCGTGACGCCGCATTCCCGGTGACGTTGGATATTCATGGCGAGGCCCTCGTGATTGATGGGCCCATGCTAGCCATTGACGCACGAGCGGCCGATGGCCTGGTGCAGTGCGGTTGCGTAGGAAGATTCCCACAGTGCGTGTGCGAAGCCCGCGGCAGGCGCGCGGCTTATAATGATCGTTTGCACAGAGAGGCTTCATGACCGATCGTTTTCAACTGGTTGCGCCGTATCAGCCAGCCGGCGATCAGCCGCAGGCGATCGAGCGGCTGATCGCCGGTTTCGATGCGGGAGTCGCGCGCCAGACGCTGCTCGGCGTGACCGGCTCGGGCAAGACCTACACGATCGCGAACGTGATCGAGCATATCCAGAAACCGACGCTGGTGCTCGCGCCGAACAAGACGCTGGCCGCGCAGCTCTACGGCGAGTTCAGGGAGTTCTTCCCGCACAACGCGGTCGAGTACTTCGTCAGCTACTACGACTACTACCAGCCCGAAGCGTATGTGCCGTCGAGCGACACTTACATCGAGAAAGATGCCTCGATCAACGAGCACATCGAGCAGATGCGCCTGTCGGCGACCAAGGCCTTGTTGTCACGCGACGATGCGCTGATCGTCGCAACCGTCTCGGCGATCTACGGACTCGGCGATCCCGAACAATACCTGAAAATGCGCCTGCATCTGATGCGCGGCGAGCATACCGATCAACGCAAACTGATCCGCCATCTGACCGAATTGCAGTACACGCGCGGTAACTACGAACTGCGCCGCGGCACCTATCGCGTGCGCGGCGAGCTGATCGATGTGTTCCCGGCCGAATCGGAAACCGAGGCGATCCGCATCGAACTGTTCGACGGTGATATCGAAAGCCTGTCGCTGTTCGATCCGTTGACCGGTGTGGTTATCCGCAAGGTTCCGCGTTACACGGTGTATCCGAAGACCCACTACGCCACGACACGCGAAAGCGTGCTCAATGCCATCGAAACCATAAAGCTCGAGCTCACCGAGCGGCTCGAACAACTGTACAAGGCCAACAAGCTGGTCGAAGCGCAGCGTCTCAAGCAGCGCACCGAGTTCGATCTGGAAATGATGGCCGAAGTCGGCTACTGCCAGGGCATCGAGAACTACTCGCGTCATTTGACCCTGCGCGCGCCCGGCGAGCCGCCGCCGACCCTGTTCGATTATCTGCCGGCCGACGCATTGCTGGTGGTGGACGAATCGCATGTCACGATTCCGCAGCTTGGCGCGATGTACAAGGGTGATCGCTCGCGCAAGGAAACGCTGGTCGAGTTCGGCTTCCGTCTGCCGTCGGCGCTCGACAACCGCCCGCTCAAGTTCGCCGAATGGGAGCAACGTGCGCCGCGCAGCATTTTCGTATCGGCCACCCCCGGGCCGTACGAAAAGGAGAAATCCGCGGACAGCGTGGTCGAACTCGTGGTACGCCCGACCGGTTTGATCGATCCCGAGGTCGAAGTGCGGCCGGTACGCACCCAGGTCGACGATTTGCTGTCCGAGGCCAATCGGCGCATCGCGCTCGGCGATCGCGTGCTGGTCACGACACTGACCAAGCGCATGGCCGAGAACCTGACCGAATATCTCGAGGAGCACGGCGTACGCGTGCGCTATCTGCATTCGGACATCGAGACCGTTGAGCGCGTCGAAATCCTGCGCGACTTGAGACTCGGGAAATTCGACGTACTGGTCGGCATCAACCTGCTGCGCGAAGGTCTCGACATGCCCGAGGTGTCGCTGGTCGCGATCCTTGATGCCGACAAGGAAGGCTTTCTGCGCTCGGCCGGATCGCTGATCCAGACCATCGGCCGTGCGGCGCGCAACATCCGGGGCAAGGCGATTCTGTATGCCGACAGGGTGACTCGTTCGATGCAGACGGCAATCGACGAAACCGATCGGCGCCGGAACAAGCAGGTTGAATACAACGAAACACACGGCATCACACCGCAGACCATCATCAAGAAGATCACCGACATCATGGAGGGCGCGCGCGCGGATGTGCACAACGCGCGCGGCACCCGCAGTCGTGGTGCCGCCGGCCGCCGTGTCGCCGAACCCGAAGTCGACTACCGCAGCTTGAGTCCCGCCGAGATGACCGCGCAGATCAGGAAACTCGAGGCGCAGATGTACAAGCACGCGCAGGATCTCGAATTCGAGGAAGCGGCGCGCGCGCGCGATGAAATCCACCGCATCCGCGAGCAAGGGCTGATCGGCTGACTGTCCGTGGGGCTCGGCGTGATGATGCGTTCGCGACATCAGTTGTCGCTGCCCCCGTCGCTGTGCTAGTTTTCGCGCCGCTTGCTGGCGCATCGCCAGCCGGGATGGGCGGTTAGCTCAGCGGTAGAGCACTACCTTGACATGGTAGGGGTCACAAGTTCGATCCTTGTACCGCCCACCAAATTGATCTAATTGATGGGCCGCCATGGGCGGCCTTTTTCATGTCCGTACTGGCTGTATGGATCTTATGTTTCCAGTGCTTGATCTCGGTTCGGTTTGGCAATTTTTAGAGGCGTGTATGCATTCCATGCAAAATCGTATTTGAAGGCAGTGGTCTAACACGCGGGCTTTGCAACAATATCTCGCGCGCAACTATGGTTTGATGTTCATCTCGATCACGATCGGCACGCCGGCGTCGCCGAAGATCGTCGGCGTCAGCGGAAATGGGGCCTTGGCGAACCGATCGGCAAAGCATTGCGCCATCGGTGTTCGCGGGCGCAGATCGATGTTCCCCAAGCCACCGGTGGGCAGTACGTTCGCCACCATGACGAAGGCACTGGTGTCCGGTGGGGTGCCCGCCTTGAAACAGGCGCGCATCGCGGTGTTGGCGTCCGCCTCCACGTGCATCCACATGTCATGCACGTAGGGTTTTCCGTCGCCCTGCGACTCGACGAGCTTTGCGCGGTGCACGCGCTGATCGAATGTGTCCGTGCCGTGTGCGGCCACCGCGACCAGAGCGAGCAGGATCGCGAGTCGCTTTGCGGGAATCACGTGTGATCCTGGAGCGATGCGGGGCGGCAAACGGGCATGCCGCGAGGATAGCAAAGGCGTTCGCGACGCGGGCCTGCCGTCAATGTCAGCGGATGATCCGCCTCGCGACGTTGACAGCATCTGCGGCCTGCTCTAGTTTCAGCGCCTGCAGCCGCGCGAGACAAGGGTGGCCCGCGGGTAACCGCTGGTCGAGGGTGTGACATGGACACGCGAACATTTCATTCCTGATCACGCGCGGAACGTGCCGGGCAGCACCCGGTAACGCCACTGCATCCTTGCTCTTCAGTGCCTTCTCATCGTTCTGATGCAGAGCACAACCGACTCTCGGCGGTCGGACTTTTTCAGCAAAGACATCCCATGATCAATATCACTCTTCCGGACGGCAGCAAGAAGCCGTTCGATCATCCCGTCACGGTTGCCGAAGTCGCGGCCTCGATCGGTCCCGGTCTCGCAAAGGCAACGGTCGCCGGCGCGGTCGATGGCAAACTCGTCGATGCCGGCGACCGCATCGACCACGATGCGAACTTGCGCATCATCACGCCCAAGGATGTTGAGGGGGTCGAAATCATCCGCCACTCGACCGCGCATCTCGTCGGCCATGCCGTCAAGCAGCTGTTCCCGAGCGCGAAGATGGTGATCGGTCCGGTCATCGAGGACGGGTTCTATTACGACATCGCTTACGAACGTCCGTTCACGCCCGAGGATCTTGCCGCGATCGAGCAGCGCATGCGCGAGCTGATCGACAAGGACTACGACGTCATCAAGAAGGTGACGCCGCGTGCCGAGGTCATCGAGGTGTTCAAGTCACGCGGCGAGGACTACAAGCTGCGCCTGATCGACGACATGCCCGACGAGAAGGCGATGGGCCTGTACTACCACGAGGAATACGTCGACATGTGCCGCGGTCCGCACGTGCCGAACACGCGCTTCCTCAAGGCGTTCAAGCTGACACGCATTTCCGGTGCGTACTGGCGCGGCAACGCCGAGAACGAGCAGTTGCAGCGCATCTACGGCACCGCCTGGGCGAACAAGAAGCAACTCGATGCCTACATCACGCGGATCGAGGAAGCCGAGAAGCGTGACCACCGCAAGCTCGGCAAGCAGCTCGACCTGTTTCATATGCAGGACGAGGCGCCGGGGCTGGTGTTCTGGCACCCGAAAGGCTGGTCGATCTGGCAGGTCGTCGAGCAGTACATGCGCAAGGTCTACCGCGACAGCGGCTATCAGGAAGTGCACTGCCCGCAGATCCTCGATGTCGATCTGTGGAAGAAATCGGGCCATTGGGACAACTACAAGGACAACATGTTCTTCACCGAGTCCGAGAAGCGGACTTATGCGGTGAAGCCGATGAATTGCCCCGGCCACATCCAGATCTTCAACCACGGGTTGCACAGCTATCGCGAACTGCCGATCCGCTACGGCGAGTTCGGTTCGTGCGTGCGCAACGAGCCTTCCGGCGCCCTGCACGGCCTCATGCGCGTGCGCGGCTTCGTGCAGGACGACGGCCATATCTTCTGCACCGACGAGCAGGTTGAGTCCGAGGTGGTCGCGTTCCATCGCCAGGCCACGCAGGTCTACGCCGACTTCGGCTTTTCCGATGTGGGTCTCAAGATTGCGCTGCGCCCGGATCAGCGCATGGGTTCGGATGAGGTCTGGGACAAGTCCGAACACGCGCTGCGCGCGGCGCTGGCGACCTGTGGCGTCGCTTGGCAGGAGCTTCCGGGCGAGGGCGCGTTCTACGGCCCCAAGATCGAATACCACATGAAGGATTCGCTCGGCCGCGCCTGGCAGGTCGGCACCATGCAGGTCGATTTCTCGATGCCGGGCCGGCTTGGCGCCGAATATGTGGGCGAGGACTCGGCCCGGCATGCGCCGGTCATGCTGCACCGGGCCATCGTCGGCTCGATGGAGCGTTTCATCGGCATTCTGATCGAGCACCACGCCGGCAATTTCCCGCCCTGGCTGGCGCCCGTGCAGGCGGTGGTCATGAACATCACCGACGCGCAGACCGATGCCGTGACGAGCGTGACGCAAGCCCTTGTCGACAAAGGTTTCCGGGTGGAATCGGATTTGCGTAACGAGAAGATCGGCTATAAAATCCGCGACCGCACGCTGCACCGCGTTCCCTACCTCCTTGTCATCGGCGACCGGGAAAAGGACTCGGGGTTGGTTGCGGTGCGCGCGTGTGCCGGAGACGATCTTGGATCCATGACGGTGGACGGGTTCGCGGAGCGGTTGCGGTCGGAATGCGCGCTGACCGGTCGCAATCGCGGCTGACGCTGCAATTCATTTTCGGGAGGACGAACGTATCGCCACAGACAACAAGATCAACCGCAGGAATCACGACATCCGCGTGCCGCGGGTTCGTGTGATAGACGCGCAGGGTGAGCAAGCAGGCATTTTGTCTCGCGAAGAAGCGCTCGCGATGTCGGAAGAAGCGGGTCTGGATCTGGTGGAAATCCAGCCGAATGCCGATCCGCCGGTCTGTCGGATCATGGACTTCGGCAAGTTCCGTTTCGATCAGCAGAAGAAGGCCAACGCCGCCAAGAAGAAGGCCAAGCAGATCGAGATCAAGGAGCTGAAGTTCCGGCCGACTACCGATGTCGGTGACTATCAGATCAAGTTGCGCAACCTCAAGCGTTTTCTCGATGAGGGCGACCGTGTCAAGATCACGGTTCGTTTTCGCGGTCGCGAGATGGCCCATCAGGAACTCGGCCAGGCGATGGTGAACAAGATCGCCGCCGATATCGCCGAGGAAGCCACGATCGAGCAGTATCCGCGCATGGAAGGGCGCCTGATGGTGATGATGGTCGCTCCGAAAAAGAAATAAGCAGCGCGCGCGGCGCAATGCATCGAGGAAAGTAAAACCCGGCCCGCAAGGACCTACAAGCTGGTTCGAGCAGGATGGAAAGCGTGGGCATGTGCCCACCGCTCGACCCGTAACGAACAACAACGAAGGAGATGGGCCATGCCCAAGATGAAGACCAACCGGGCCGCCGCCAAGCGGTTCCGCAAGACCGCATCCGGCACGTTCAAGTGCGGCCATGCGTTCAGGAGTCACATCCTGACCAAGAAGTCGACCAAACTCAAGCGCGGTCTGCGTGCCCCCAACCATGTGCGAAAGGAAGATGCGGGCCGCGTCGCGCGCATGCTTCCGTACGCGTAAGGGGGAACGACGATGGCACGAGTCAAACGCGGCGTTACCGCCCATCGCCGGCACAAGCGACTGCTGGGCAGGGCCAAGGGTTACTACAACGCACGGCGCAAGGTTTATCGCGTCGCCAAGCAGGCTGTCACCAAATCACTGCAATACGCGTACATCGGGCGCAAGCAGCGCAAGCGGCAGTTTCGCGCACTGTGGATCGTGCGCATCAACGCGGCGGCGCGCCAGTATGGTCTGAGCTACAGCCGTCTGATGAACGGCTTGGGCAAGGCCGGTATTGCGGTGGATCGCAAGGTCCTGGCCGATATCGCGGTGCATGACATCAAGGCGTTCGGCGCGTTGGCCGAGCGGGCCAAGACCGGTCTGGCCGGGTAATCCGCTGCGATCCGGCCTGCGTCCGAATAGCCCGCATGCGCATGGATGGGGGAGCGGCGGTGTCCGGCCCCTGTCGTTCTTGGCGCGGAAATGCAGATGGATGATTTCACCTCCCGTATTGATCAGGCGCTGGCCAGCATTGCCGGTGCTGCCACGCGCGAAAATCTGGACGCGCTACGGGTTTCCCTGCTCGGCAAGAACGGGGTCGTCTCCGAGCAGTTGAAAGGCCTTGGAAAGTTGCCGTCGGAGGAACGCAAGGCCCAGGGTGCGCGCTGGAATCTGGCCAGGGATCAACTGCAGCAGGCGATTGCGCTGCGGCGCAACCAGCTGGATCAGGCAACAGTCGCACGCCGGCTGGCCGATGAGCGGGTCGATGTCACGCTGCCGGGGCGGCGCAGTCAGCGTGGCAATCTGCATCCGATCACGCTGGCGCTCGACAGGATAGTCGAGATTTTCAATCGGCTCGGTTATGCGACAGCCGAAGGTCCGGAAATCGAGGACGACCATCACAACTTCGAGGCGCTCAACTTTCCACCGTATCATCCGGCGCGGGCGATGCACGACACGTTCTATTTTCCGGACGGACGACTACTGCGTACGCATACTTCGCCGGTGCAGATTCGGGCGATGACGGGGCGTCAACCGCCGATCCGGCTGATCGCGGCGGGCAAGGTCTACCGCAGCGATTCGGACCAGACCCATTCGCCGATGTTCCATCAGGTCGAAGGCATTCTGGTGACCGAGGACGCGAGTTTCGCCGATCTGAAGGGCACGCTGGTCGAATTCGTGCGTGCATTCTTCGAGCGCGACTTCGACATGCGTTTTCGGCCGAGCTATTTCCCGTTCGTGGAACCCGGCGCCGAGGTCGATATCGGCTGGGAGCGGGCCGGCGCGACATCGTGGCTCGAAGTACTCGGTTGCGGCATGGTGCATCCGAATGTTCTGCACGCCTGCGCGATCGACCCGGAGCGCTACACCGGTTTCGCGTTCGGCATCGGTGTCGAACGCCTGGCGATGTTGCGCTACGGGGTCGACGACCTGCGCGCGTTCTTCGAGAACGACCTGCGCTTTCTGCGCCAGTTTGCCTGACCGGATACGCCATGAAGTTCAGTGAAAACTGGCTCCGATCCCTGGTCGAACTCCCGCTCGAACGCGACGCGCTGGTGGAACGCCTGACCATGGGTGGTCTGGAGGTCGAACACGTCGAACCACTGGGTGGCGGACTCGGCGGTGTCGTCGTCGCCGAGATCCTGGCCTGTGATCCACATCCGAACGCGGACAAGCTGCGCATCTGCAGGGTGGCAACCGGGTCGATCGAAGCGACGGTCGTCTGCGGTGCGCCGAATGCTCGCGCAGGCCTGAAAGCGCCGCTGGCGACCGTCGGTGCGACGCTGCCGAACGGCGCCCGCATCAAGACTGCAACGCTGCGCGGCGTCGAGTCCGCCGGAATGCTTTGTTCGGCGGCGGAACTCGCCATCGGCGACGATGCCGATGGTTTGCTGGAGTTGCCGGGCGATGCTCCGCTTGGAGGAACGTTGGCCGACTTTCTCGATCTGCCCGATGCCAGCCTGGAACTCAAGCTCACACCCAACCGGCCCGATTGCCTGGGCATGCGCGGCCTCGCGCGTGAAGCCGCGACCCTGTTCGGCAGTTCTCTGCAGGAGCCTGCGGCACCAACCGTTGCGGCAATCAGCACCGAGCGTCGGGAAATCCACTTGCAGGCGGGCGCCGATTGTCCGCGTTACCTCGGTCGCGTGATCAGCGGCATCGATGCGACCGCACCTAGCCCGCAGTGGCTGCTCGATCGCCTGCATCGCTCCGGCCTGCGCTCGATAGGTGCGGTGGTCGACGTCACCAACTACGTGATGCTGGAGCTGGGCCAACCGCTTCATGCCTTCGACAACGACTGCCTGGCGGGTGATATCACCGTGCGGCGCGCAGCCGCCGGCGAGAAGTTGCAGCTGCTCGATGGCAGTGAGCCAAAGCTCGATCCGGAATTTCTCGTGATCGCGGACGACAACAAGGCACTGGCCGTCGCCGGCATCATCGGCGGTCATGTCTCACGCACGACCACCTCCACCTGTAACGTGTTTCTCGAAAGCGCGCATTTCGCGCCGACCGCGATCCTCGGGCGTGCGCGCAGGCTGGGATTGCATACCGACGCATCGCATCGCTTCGAACGTGGTGTCGATTTCGAACTGCCACGGCTTGCGATCGAGCGCGCGAGCGAGCTGCTGATCTCGATTGCCGGCGGTAGCGCCGGGCCGGTAGAGGAAGCGCTGCTGCCGGCGCATCTGCCGACCCGTCCGCGCGTCAAATTGCGCCGGGATCGTCTGACCCGCGTATGCGGAATGACAATCGATGACGCCGAGGTAGTGCGTATCCTGAGCAAGCTTGGCATGACGGTTGAGAACACCGGCGATGGCTGGTCGATCGTGGCCCCGAGCTGGCGCTTCGATATCGCGATCGAGGAAGACCTGATCGAGGAAGTCGTGCGCGTGTACGGTTACGAGCGGGTACCGACACGTCCGCCGCGTGGTGACTTGGCGGTGGCGCCACTGCTTGAGGAAATCGTGCCCGAGCGCGTGTTTCGGGCACAGCTTGCCGCACGCGATTACTGCGAGGCATTGTGCCTTGCCTTTCTCGATCGGGACTTGCTGGAGCTGTGGGGGCTGGCGGACAATGCCGTGGCGCTTGCAAATCCGCTCTCGGCGGAACTTGGCGCAATGCGCACTTCACTGCTTCCAGGGCTGGTGACAGCGCTCGGCGGAAATCGCCGTCGCCAACGCGAACGTGTGCGTCTGTTCGAAATCGGGCGCGTGTTTCAACGGGGCCGCGACGATGTCAACGAAGAAGTGCGCATCGCCGGCGTCGCCTGCGGGCTCGCCGTGGCCGAGCAATGGGCCGAATCCGAACGCCGCGCAGTCGATTTTTTTGATCTCAAGGGCGATGTCGAATCGTTGCTGCAATTGACCGGTGCGCCCGGCGAGTTTATGTTTGGGGAGGCAGATCAACCCTGGCTGCACCCTGGACGCGGCGCCGCATTGTCGCGCAACGGCCGCAGCATGGGCTATCTTGGCGCGTTGCACCCGCAGCTTCTTGGCGCACTCGATCTGGACGATGTTTACGTATTCGAACTTGCCCTCGGCGAGTTGGCTGCGCGCGTGCTTCCGCGCGCCGCGCCGTTGTCGCGTTTTCCGATGGTGCGGCGCGACATTGCGATTGTAGTTCCGGAAAATACGTCCTATGGGCGCATCGAGGCGACGGTTCGCGCGGCGGTGGGTCCGGTCCTGCATGACATTCGCCTGTTTGATCTCTACAGCGGGGGCAATCTAGGAACCGGAGTCAAAAGTCTCGCTATGGGCTTGATTTTACAGGACGCATCGCGCACGCTTACGGATCAGGAAGCGGATCACTGTGTCGCTCTCGCGGTCGCCGCCCTGGAAACCGGTTGCATGGCAACGTTGCGAGGGTAGGATGGCGCTGACCAAAGCGGAGATGGCCGAGCGACTGTTTCTTGAGGTCGGGCTGAACAAACGCGAAGCGAAGGACTTTGTCGACGCCTTTTTCGAGGTCGTGCGCGACGCGTTGGAAAAAGGGGAGCAGGTGAAATTGTCGGGCTTTGGCAATTTCGATCTGCGTTTCAAGAATCAGCGACCCGGGCGGAACCCGAAAACCGGCGAGGAGATTCCGATTTCCGCGCGCCGTGTGGTGACGTTTCGCCCAGGTCAGAAGCTGAAGCTCCGGGTCGAAGCCTATGTTGGATCAGGGCAGCAATAGCGAATTGCCGGCAATTCCGGCCAAACGCTATTTCACCATCGGCGAGGTCAGCGAGTTGTGCGGTGTGAAACCGCACGTCTTGCGCTATTGGGAACAGGAGTTCACCAACCTCAAACCGGTCAAGCGGCGCGGCAACCGTCGCTATTATCAGCGTCACGATGTGCTCGTGATCCGGCAGATCCGTTCGTTGCTGTACGATCAGGGCTTCACGATCACCGGTGCCCGCCAGCGGCTCGATGGTGCCCAGGGAAGGATGGAAATCAGCATGTCGAGCCAGATCGTGCGCCAGCTGCGGCTTGAGCTTGAGGAGTTGCTGCAAATCCTGAGGCAATAGTGGCTATTCCGGTCGCGCAGCAGCCATCCATGGCTGCATCTCGTCACGTCGTCGTTCATTGCAAGGTTCTTCGGCACATGGTTCTTGCTATGATCGTTCATCCGTCGGGGCGTAGCGCAGCCTGGTAGCGCACCTGCCTGGGGGGCAGGTGGTCGTGGGTTCAAATCCCGCCGCCCCGACCATGGTTTTGGTCAGCTTTTCGCTGGTCTCTCCACGCAAAGGACAAGCCGGCGATCCCTGGCCGGACTTTTGATGATTTATCCCATCGCTTCTGATGGGAAGGCCGGATCAAAAAGCGGCCATCCTTGGTCACACTTTTCAAGGAACAGCAGGTTTTTACCAAGAGCTTTCGGTAGCCATCGAGATGGGCGAGTCACGCAGGACCTTGTATCCGGAAATCGAGCCGTTCGACAGCGGGTTTCTCGAAGTATCGGCGTTGCATAGGATTTACTACGAGCAATGCGGCAATCCCGAGGGCAAGCCGGTGGTGTTTCTGCACGGCGGTCCGGGTGCCGGTTGCAACGCGAAGTGCCGCCAATTCTTCGATTCCGAAGCGTATCGCATCATCCTTTTCGATCAGCGTGGATGCGGGCGATCGACGCCGCATGCCGAATTGACCGACAACACGACCTGGCACCTGGTGGCCGACATCGAACGCCTGCGCGAGCATCTCGCCATTGAGCGCTGGCAGGTATTTGGCGGTTCGTGGGGTTCAACGCTGGCGCTTGCCTACGCGCAGACTCATCCGCAATGCGTCAGCGAACTCGTGTTGCGCGGCATTTTCATGCTGCGCCGCTGGGAACTAGAGTGGTTCTACCAGAAAGGCTGCGACGCGCTTTTTCCGGACGCCTGGGAGCACTATCTTGCGGCGATCCCGGTCTCCGAGCACGGCGACCTGATGAGCGCGTACTTTCGACGCCTGACCGACCCTGACGCTGCGATTCGCCTCGCTGCCGCGAAGGCATGGTCGATATGGGAGGCGTCGACGAGCTTTCTGCGGCAGGATCCGAAGCACATATCGGGTAGCGCCGAAGACGAATTCGCACTCGCATTTGCACGTATCGAATGCCACTACTTCGTCAACGGCGGTTTTTTTGAAAGCGACGATCAGCTTCTGCAAAACGCTTCGCGCCTGCACAACATTCCCGCCATTATCGTGCAGGGACGCTACGATGTGGTCTGCCCGTTGCGCAGCGCGTGGGACCTGCATCGCGCGTGGCCCCAGGCCGAATTGCGTATCGTTGCGGACGCCGGCCATTCAGCTTTCGAGGCCGGCATAACGCACGAACTGATTGAGGCGACCGATCGCTGGCGTTGATGGAAAGGCCGCTCGACCGTTTCGCGTGGGTGAGGCCTGCGATCGTCGCCGTGTCAATCAATCGCCGGTGAGCGACCCGCTTGCGATGCATCGCGCCAACAAGCTGCTGGAGGATTCTGCAGCAGCCTGTCAGCGAAGGTTTTCCTTGATCAGAAACCGCGATCGGTCAATGGGCCGGCGCAGCACCGCTCAGGCAGGTCTTCATGAACGACTTGCGAGCCGCGCCCTTGAGTGCCTTGGTCTTGGCCTCGGCATTGCAGGACTTCATTTTCTGCTGCTGCATCGCTCTGCCGTTGCTCGCAACAGGAGCCGCGACGGTCTTGCCCTTGAGACAGTTGCTCATGAACGCCTTGCGATCAGCCCCTTTCTTGCCAGTCGCCTGCTTGTTGCAATTGACCATGCGCTGCTGCTGCGCGGACATCGGTTTGCCAGCCTTGTTCATGGTCTGCGCCATCGCCGCGCCAGAGCTCATCAACACCAAGGCAAGTGCCATTGACAACGTCGTTTTCAACTTCATTGCGAAACTCCTCATAACATGAATCCGGTGCCGCAGTGGCACCGGTGCGCTGCATATTAGCGCTGCGGTCGGCAAGCGCAATCGGAATTTTGCGACGCGAGATGTAGGAGTTTTCGCTCGCGACTGCGAGCGCGCGAACGACATCGAACAGGCCATAAAGTTCCCTTGGAGACTGCCCGCAGTGCTGCTGACCGGGTCGGCGGAACGGGGCGACCACTTAACGGATCACGCGGCTGCGGCGTGCGGCGCCTCAGTCTTGCGCGGGCCTTCGACCAGGGCCAGGCGAATGCCTTCGATCAGCAGGTCGACCTCGGCGCTGGTGATGCGAAAATGCGGCGTGAAGCGCAGCGAATTCGCGCCGCCGTGGATCACGCCGTAACCGTGCTCGCGCATCCATTCCTCGGTGCTGCCGGTCCCGTAGCACTTGAATTGCGACGACAATTCGCAGGAAAACAGCAGTCCCGTTCCTTGCACCTTGGTGATGGTGCCCGGTAGCGCGGACTTGAGCTGTTCGAGTTTGTCCAGAAACTCCGCGCCGCGCGCGCGGATGTTGGCGCGTACCTCGCTCGTCAGCATGTCGAGCACCGCGCAGGCGACATCCATCGCACGCGGATTGCTGGTCATCGTGTTGCCGTAGATGCCGGTTCGATACATTTCGGCCACCGCGGCCGTCACTGCGAGTACCGACAACGGATACTGTCCGGCGTTGAGCGCCTTCGAGTAGGTTTCCATATCCGGCGCATCGAGTTTTTCGAAGCCCGGATAGTCCACGATCGACAAGACCCCATGCGCGCGCAGGCCAGCCTGAATCGAATCGACCAGCAGCAGACAGCCGTGCGCGCGCGTCAACTCGCGAGCTGCTTGGTAGAATTCGGTCGTGACCTCTCGGCCCGGGTCACCTTCGCCCATGACCGGCTCGAGAAACATGGCGTGGATAAACCACCCATGGCGCTCGGCTTCGGCAAAAACCCGCTTCAGATCCTCGACATCGTAGGGTTCGACCGTCAGCAGGCTGTTCTCGTCGCGGTAGCTGGCGAGATTCTGCACATAGGCCTTGCGCGAGGAGTCCGAATACACAGCCGGACCATCGGTACGGCCGTGGAACGCCCCCTTGACCGCGAGGCGCTTGATCGTTCGTCCGGCGTACCTCGCGCCCGGATCGGTCATGCGCTTGGCATTGGCGTCGGCGATGCGGCAGGCCAGCGTGACCGCCTCGGATCCTGAGTTGAGGCACAGGAAGCGCGCGAACGGCGAACCGCCGCGACTGTGGCCGATCTGGCGCTTGAGCGCCTCACCGAAACGCATTTGCGACAGGCTCGGTGTCATGACGTTGGCCATGACCTGTGGTCGCGTCATTGCGGCCAGCACCGGCTTGGGCGCGTGACCGAAGCCGAGCATGCCGTAGCCGCCCGAATCGTGCAGCACCGCACCCTTCAAGGTGATCAGCCATGGCCCGTGGGCCGCTATGGCAACATACGGATTGACCGCATCATTGGGATAGAAGTTGATGAAATCGGCTTGCGCTCGCCGGGTCTGTTCGTCTTCGCTGAGTCGCAGAAAGTCGGGCATGCTCGAGCGCAGCGCCAGATGTGCGGCGTAGGCCTCGTCGATCGCCTCGGCCAGATCCGGATAGTGGGCGAGGCAGGCTTCGACGACAGGATCGGCCAGCCCCGGCGTGCGCAGCGCGCCGCCAAAGTTGCGCATTTCCTCGAGTTTTCCCAGCAATGCGGTCATCGCGATCTCCTGCTCAGGTCATGGCCGTTCCCATGGGCGCAGCGCCATGCTTAGCCGTTGATTGGATTGGAAAAATTGAGAAATCAAGGATATCACAGGCATGCGCAGGACGATACCCCGCAAGGTGATAGGTGTCATCGGGAACCGCTGATTGGTGCGACTGTCCGAGCAGCCGTGAACCGCCCAGACTCGGGTTTGAAGAAACTACCGGCACAGCGCTTCGTGGTGCCACGCAAAGTTGTCCTCAGACCGGAGTTACGCAGCATGTCGCATACATCGACACATCCGTTGGCCAAGCTGGCCGGCGTAGACAAACGCTACGGCAGCGTGCCGGCGCTGAATGGCATCGATCTGTCCGTCCAACGTGGCGAGATTCTTGCGCTGCTCGGCCCGAACGGTGCAGGCAAGACTACGGCGGTCTCGCTGCTGCTCGGGCTGGTCCAGCCGGACGCCGGTTGCGTCACGTTGTTTGACCAGTCCCCAAATGTCTTGGACGCGCGCCGCCGCATCGGCGTGATGCTGCAGAGCGCCGGCCTTCCCGACACTTTGACGGTGCTTGATCTGATCATGCTGACGCGCAGCTATTACCCTGCTCCACTGAGTGTGGCCGACAGTGCGCAATTGTCCGGCGTAGCCGATCTGTTGCGGCGCCGATACGGCAAGCTTTCCGGCGGTCAGCAACGCCGTGTCCAGTTTGCGCTGGCGCTATGCGGGCGTCCCGAACTCCTGTTTCTGGACGAACCGACCACCGGACTCGATATCGAGGCGCGTCAGGCCCTGTGGGCGGCGATTCGGTCGCGCGTCGCCGAAGGTTGCGCGGTCGTGTTGACGACACACTATCTGGAAGAGGCCGAGGCACTTGCGGATCGCGTGATCGTGCTCGCACGCGGTCGTGTGGTTGCGACCGGCAGCGTGCAGCAGGTGCGCTCGCGCGTGTCGCAACGTCGCATCCGCTGTATCTCGTCGCTGCCGCTCGAGTGCGTGAGCGCGTGGCCGGAGGTTCGCTCGGCTCGGCGCGACGGCGACCGCCTCGAGATCGTCACCGACAGCGCAGAGTCAGTGGTGCGCCAACTGTTGTTCGAGGACAGCACCTTGAACGAGCTCGAGGTGCAGCGTGCCGGCCTCGCCGAGGCATTCGTCGAGTTGACCAGGGAGGCCGCATGATGAACACGATCGTCGCAACCCGCGCGACCGGACAGTCCAACCGGGCTCTGCTCGCGCGCAGCTATCTGCTCGAAGCAAAATACGAATTCCTCCGCATGTTGCGGTTGCCGTCCTTCGCGTTGCCGACCCTTCTGTTTCCGGCGATGTTCTATCTTCTGTTCGGTGTCGTAATGGGGCACAGTGGAAGGGGCGGCTACCAGGCGGGGATCTATCTGCTTGCGACGTACGGCGTGTTCGGTGTAATGGGCCCCGGTCTGTTCGGCTTCGGCGTCGCCGTCGCGAGCGAACGCGAGCGCGGCTGGCTTACACTCAAGCGCGCATTGCCGATGCCCCCGGGTGCCTATCTGGCCGCCAAGCTGGCGATGGCAATGCTGTTTGCGCTCGTGATCTTCTGCGTTCTCGCCGTGCTGTCGGCAACATTCGGTGGTGTACGCCTCGCGCCGGCGCAATGGTTCGCCTTGCTGGCCATCGATGTGTTTGGCGTTTTGCCGTTCTGCGCAATCGGTCTGTTCATCGGTACACGCGTCGGTGCCCAGGCCGCACCGGCGGTCGTCAATCTGATCTATCTGCCGATGGCGTTTCTGTCCGGCCTGTGGTTTCCGTTGTTCCTGTTGCCGGGTGCTATCCAGAAAACCGCGGCGCTGTGGCCGGCCTTCCATCTGGGACAGCTGGCACTCGGTATCGTCGGGCAAGGTGGCGACGGCAGGAACGCGTTGCATGTGGCCGTGCTCGCCGGCGTTACGCTGCTGTTCTTTGGGCTGGCGCGGCGGCGCCTCGCGCGTGGTTGAGGTCGTATCGTGAATGCACCGATGCGTATGATCTACGCGCGCTTGATTGCCAGTATCGCAGTGTTCGCGGCGTTGCTCGCGATCGAGCTGGCTCGGGCGTACCCATAACCCACTGCGACGTACTATTTTTCGACATGCGCTCAGAAGCGGAGACATTCCCGATGCAACTGGTCCGATCCATCGCGAAGGCTGCACACCTGGTTACGTCGAGCGAGGAGCAGAGTTGGAGCTTGTGGAATCTGATGTATCTCGGATTCCTGTTCTTCAACTGGAATCAGCGCCCGCTGGCCGTCTGGCTTCCCGTGACTCTTGCCAGTATCGGCGTATTCCTCATGCTGTATCTTCACGCCCGCGGCTTGCACGGGCGCAAACTACTCTGGCATTCGGTGGCGATTGCGCTGCTCGGCTTTGTGCTCACGCCGATCAATGCAAGCGCGAATACCTATTTGATCTATGCATGCGTGCTGCTGCCATTCAGTGGCATCGCGCTCAGGACATCGATATCGATCATCGTTGCGGGGCTCGCCTGTTACGCGATCGAGCTGACTCTCCTGCATTATCCGTTTCAGGGCTTGGCGATTTCGCTCGGCGTGATTGCCATCGTTGGCATTTCCGTCTGCGCAGCCAATCATTTTCACCGCGAAAAACGGCTGCGTCAGGCCGACCTGAAACTGAGTCACGATGAGATTCGTCGACTTGCCGCGACGGCCGAGCGCGAGCGCATCGGGCGCGATCTGCATGATCTACTCGGTCACACGCTGTCGCTGGTCGCAATCAAGTCCGAACTGGCCGGCAAGCTGCTCGATCGCGATCCGGCAGCGGCCCGGCGTGAGGTCCTCGAAGTCGAACGTGTCGCGCGCGAGGCGTTGGCGCAAGTGCGTCATGCCGTCACCGGCATTCGCGCCGCGGGCCTCGCAGCGGAGCTTGCGTCGGCACGATTGCTGCTCGAGTCGGCTGGCGTTGGCTTCACCTATTCGCTCGCCGACGTCGATCTGCCGATGGAATTCGAGACGGCGTTGGCCTTGTGCGTTCGCGAGGCGGTTACCAACATACAGCGCCACGCCCGTGCATCGCGCGCCACAGCGAACCTTACGCTCAATGGCGACAACGCCGTACTGACGGTCGAAGACGACGGGTGCGGCGGCGCATTGGTGCCAGGAAACGGACTTGACGGCATGCGCGAACGCATCGAAGCGCTGGGTGGCTCGCTGCGCGTGGATTCCGCGCGCGGCAAGGGAACGCGAGTTGCCGCGGGCCTGCCGCTGCCGGCGACGGCATCGGTGGCGATGACCGCCGATCGACCTGCCATGGCGCGCCCGGCGCATTGAGCGCGAGTGGCGGCGTCTGCTAACGTGGCCGGAGCAGGGTCATGGCGCCCTCTTCCAGTCGATTTTTCCGCCGATGATTCGTGTATTGCTCGCCGAAGATCAGGCCATGGTGCGTGGTGCGCTGGCGGCGCTGCTCGGGCTTGAACCCGATATCGAAGTGCTCGGCGTTGCCGCCGACGGAGAGGAAGCCTGGCGGTTGCTGCAAGAGATGCGCCCCGACGTGCTGGTTTCCGATATCGAGATGCCGGGTTTGACCGGGCTTGAGCTGGCACAGCGCATCCAGCGGCACGAGATGCCCTGCAAGGTCGTCATCGTGACCACATTTGCGCGACCGGGCTTCCTTCGACGCGCGCTCGAATCGGGCGTGTCGGGTTATCTGCTCAAGGACGCGCCGGCCGAGCGTCTGGCCGAGGCGTTGCGCAAGGTCCGCAACGGAGGACGCGCGATCGATCCGGACCTTGCGGTCGAGGCTTGGTCGGAAGCCGATCCCCTCAACGATCGAGAGCGGCAGGTGCTGCGCCTCGCCGGCGAAGGAAGGTCGGCCGGCGACATCGCGCAACAGTTGAACCTTTCGCAAGGTACTGTGCGCAACTATTTGTCCGAAGCGATCGGCAAGCTCGGTGTCGGCAACCGCATCGAGGCGTTTCGATTGGCGCGGCGGAAGGGGTGGTTGTGAGAAGCAGCGCCCAGGGCTTGGGGTTGAGGCCTGAGGGCCGTTTCCACTTCGCATGCTGCGACAACCTGGACGCAGGTGCGAAAATGTCCCATTCGGCGCTGCACGATCGAACCGCCAGTCTTCAGCCCTCAGCCCCTTGAAAAAGAGCGATTTCCACTATGAGTTGCCGCCCGGACTGATCGCGCAAACACCATTGCCCGAACGCAGCGCGAGCCGCTTGCTGGTGGTCGACGTCACGGCGGACCGGCCGGCCGATCGGCGATTCGCGGATTTGGCCGATTACCTGCGGCCGGGAGACCTGCTGGTTTTCAATGATACGCGCGTGTTGCCGGCACGTCTGATGGCACGCAAGGCATCGGGTGGCACGGTGGAAATCCTGGTCGAGCGCGTGCTCGACGCGCACGAGATCCTGGCGCAACTGGGCGCCAGTCGAAAACCAGCAGCGGGCAGTTGCATGGTTCTCGACGACGGCACCAGGATCGCTGTGGTCGGTCGCGAGGGGGCGTTTTTCCGCCTGCGATTCGAGTGCGACGAGCCGGTGGAAAGCGTGTTGCTGCGCCTCGGCCGTACGCCGCTACCGCCCTACATAGCGCGCGCGGCCGACAGCGTCGACGAGGAGCGCTACCAGACCGTCTATGCGCGCGCGCCGGGCGCGGTCGCTGCGCCGACCGCAGGTCTGCATTTCGATCAAGCGATGCTTGATCGATTGACCTCGCAAGGCATCGAATTCGGCTTCATCACCCTGCATGTCGGCGCCGGCACGTTTCAGCCCATGCGCAGCGAACGCGTCGAGGATCATGTAATGCACCGCGAATGGCTGAATGTCGACGCGCCATTGTGCGAGCGGATCGGGCGCGTGCGTGCGGCGGGCGGGCGTGTGTTTGCTGTCGGTACGACGGTCGTGCGCGCACTCGAATCGGCCCTGCGGGACGGGGTGGTTGAACCGTTTTGTGGCGAGACGCGCATCTTCATTTTTCCGGGCTACCGGGTCACCAGCGTCGATGCGCTGATCACCAATTTCCATCTTCCCGAATCCACGCTGCTGATGCTGGTATCGGCCATGGCCGGGCGCGAGCGCATCCTCGCTGCCTACCGTCATGCCGTCGGCCAGCGTTACCGGTTTTTTTCGTACGGCGATGCGATGTTGATACTTCGCTGAGCGGAAAGAGCCGAAGGGTTGGATGTGTCGAGACAACGACGTTGGCCTTATGCTGTTCCCGCTCACCGCTCACCGCTCACCGCTCACCGCTCACCGCTCACCGCTCACCGCTCACCGCTCACCGCTCACCGCTCACCGCTCACCGCTCACCG
>JBAUWF010000033.1:0-24226 GCA_049583635.1 Rhodanobacteraceae bacterium | reverse complement strand
CGATAAGGCTATAAACCCTATACTCCCTTAGCAGGGGAGCCCCTTCAGCCACTCGGGCATCTCTCCTTTCAATCGCTCGCGCACAATCCCACTTCGTGTCGGTCGTAATGATTCTAAGCTCGACCGTCCCGATCTCGCCAAGAATCCCGGCTTCGGGCTTCCTGCCCGAAGCGTTCGCCGGCGAAACATGCGCTTCAACGCATCTTTCGCCCGCTCACCCCTTAGCAGGGGAGCCCCTTCAGCCACTCGGGCATCTCTCCTTTCAATCGCTCGCGCACAATCCCACGTCGTGTCGGTCGTAATGATTCCCAGCTCACTCGCGCGATCTTGCCGAGAATCCCGCTCCAAGCCGACCGGGCGCGTCGTTCACGCGAACTGCGGACCGCGAAGAATACGCGCCGCAGGTGTACCGGTAAAGGTTTGGACTTACTCGGTGGCGCCCGATTCAGGCTCGTCGCCCGCGGCACCCGAATCCCGCTCGCGCTTGATGCGCTGGTAGATCTCCTCGCGATGAACAGCCACGTCCTTCGGCGCGTTGATGCCGATGCGCACCTGGTTTCCTTTTACGCCGAGCACGGTCACTGTCACTTCATCGCCGACCATCAGGGTCTCACCAACCCGACGGGTCAAAATAAGCATGTGGTGTTCTCCTTCACACTTCGCCGTCGATTCGCCGCCCCGGTTGACCTGTCACGCGCTCACCCACGCACTTGAACGCGGTTCCGGGATCGGTTTCGTCTGACCGAGCGCCTTCGTTGCATGCGATCCAGTCGGCTGTCAAGGAAACCCACGTTACTGGTCAATCGAACAGAACTGGCAATACTAGCGCCCGTTCAAAACGCGCGCAACGAAAACAATCGTATGTACGAGCACGGTCAATGTTGCCGAACGTTACCATCTCGCCGGCAAAAAGGACCAATCCACGGAAAAACTTAAGGCACTTGACACGATCAATCCGGCGACCACGCTGGATCGGGCGATCGTGTTCAATGAATTTGCGCGGCGACCCATTGCGGAACGGCTGCCAAGGCGACTTCGAGCGCCGGCGAGTCGGTGCCGCCACCTTGCGCCATGTCTGCCCGTCCGCCGCCTTTGCCGCCGATCTGCGCTGCAACATGAGCGACCAGTGCTCCGGCCTGGATCGACCTCTGCGCACGCCCGTGGACGCCGGCGACGAGCGCAATCTTGCCGGACGAGCCGGCAGCGAGCAGCACTGCGCAATCGCCGAGTTTCTGCTTGAGTGTGTCGACAGCGTCGCGCAGCGACTTCGCATCGAGCCCATCGACGCGCGCGGCGACCACCTTGATGCCCGCGACGTCCGTCGCATGGCCGGCAAGGTCTGCACTCGCGGAACTGGCCGCCTTGCTCTTGGTCGATTCGAGTTCGCGTTCCAGCCGTCGGGTCCGCTCGAACAACTGGCGCAGCCTGTCGACGACCTCGGGCCCGTTGACCGCGAGCAGATCGCCCACTTCCGCCAGTCTTGTCTCGCTGTCGGCCACGTACGCGAGCGCGGCGGCGCCGGTCAATGCCTCGATGCGACGCACGCCGGCGGCGACGCCGCTCTCGCCGACGATCTTGAACAAGCCGATGTCACCGGTGCGCGCGACGTGCGTGCCACCACACAGTTCGGTCGAGAATTCACCCATGCGCAGCACGCGCACTTCGTCTCCGTACTTCTCGCCGAACAGCGCGAGCGCGCCGAAATCGAGCGCATCCTGGTAGGCCATTTCGCGGATCTCGGCTTCCGTGTTGCGCCGGATCTCTGCGTTGACCAGATCCTCGATACGACGCAGTTCATCCGCCGTGACCGGCTGGAAATGCGAGAAATCGAAACGCAGTCGATCCGGCGCAACCAGGGAGCCCTTCTGCGTGACGTGCGTACCGAGTTCCTTGCGCAGCGCTGCGTGCAGCAGATGGGTCGCCGAATGATTCAGAACCGTTGCCTGACGGCGCGCTCCATCGACCGCGGCGCGCAAAGTCGCGCCCTTGCGCAATTCGCTGCCGCGCCAACGCCCGACATGGCCGTGGAACACACCGCCGAGTTTGACCGTGTCGGCAACCTCGAATCGACCATCCGCCATGCTCAGCTCGCCTGCATCACCGACCTGCCCACCTGATTCCGCATAGAACGGCGTGCGATCGAGAATCAGGATCGCGTCCTCACCGTCCTGCAGCGCCTCGACGGATTTGGCGTCGCGCAAGATCGCGAGCAGCTTGCTGTCATCGGAAACAAGCGTTTCATAGCCCAGGAACCGCGTCGGTGCCAACGCGCTCGCCAATTCTGCCGGCAGGGTTGTCTTGCCTTCGAAGCGACTCGCCGATCGGGCGCGCTCGCGCTGCTGCTCCATTGCCGCTTCGAAGCCGGCCATGTCAACCGTGAGGCCACGCTCGCGCGCAATGTCGGCGGTCAGATCCACCGGGAAACCATAGGTGTCGTAGAGACTAAACGCCGTTTTTCCGCTGATCGGAACAGCCGAGTCGACCATGAGCCGGAGTTCACAGCCGTGAGTGCGCGCAACCTCATGTAGCTTGTTAAAAAGGTCCCTCGATGGATTGCTGGGCAGCACGATAACCCACGACAAATGTAGATTGACGTCAGACTCACCGCGAAGAGCCCACTCAATATGCGGTTCGAAGCGCAGGTTTGCATGAACCTCGTCGGCGGCGAATATGTAATAGCGCTCGTTGCCCGCCGATTGTGAAGAGATATAGCTGAATGAAACAACGCGATCATTGCCTAAGTCGAAGGCATGTGGGGCGACATGCGGTTGACCTCTCTCTCGCAAGATGACATCCGTAGCCCGCGCTTCAGGCCGAATAGCCAATTCAAACACCTTCATGCCCTGCTCCAGCGTCTCGCCGAAGCGCTCTTCCTCCGCCTTCAACGCGCGCTCGACCAGCTCGCGCTTCGCAGGCAATTCCGGATAGGCACCGCCCATCACGTCGATCAGCGGGTCGACCATCTTGTGGAAGAACGGTTGCTTCTGGCCGAGCATGTAACCGTGACGCAGCGCGCGGCGAATGATCCGGCGCAGCACATAGCCGCGACCTTCGTTCGAGGGCAGGACACCGTCGACGATCAGGAACGCACAAGCGCGGATATGGTCCGCGATCACGCACAAGGACTTGTTCGAAAGGTCGGATGTTTCCGTCAGTTCCGCAGCCGCCTTGATCAGATGCCGGAACAGATCGATCTCGTAGTTCGAATGCTTGTGTTGCAACACCGCGGCAAGACGCTCGAGACCCATGCCGGTATCGACGCACGGAGCCGGCAGCGGAGACAACGTGCCGTCGGCGGCGCGATCGAACTGCATGAACACGAGATTCCAGATCTCGATGTAACGATCACCCTCTGCGTCCGGCGAACCGGGCGGACCACCGGCAATCTCCGGGCCGTGATCGTAGAAGATTTCGGTGCACGGACCGCACGGGCCGGTATCGGCCATCTGCCAGAAATTGTCCGAAGCGTAGGGCGCGCCCTTGTTGTCGCCGATGCGCACGATGCGTTCGGTCGGGACGCCGGTTTCCTTGCTCCAGATATCGAAGGCCTCGTCATCGGTGTGATAGACCGTGACCCAAAGGCGATCCGCTTGGAGTTTCAATACGCCCGTGAGAAATTCCCAGGCCCACGCGATCGCCTCACGTTTGAAATAGTCGCCGAACGACCAGTTGCCGAGCATTTCGAAGAATGTGTGATGCCGTGCCGTGTAGCCGACGGAATCGAGATCGTTGTGTTTTCCGCCAGCGCGCAGGCAGCGCTGCACATCGGCCGCGCGCACGAACTTGAGTTTCTCGCTGCCAAGGAACACGTCCTTGAACTGGACCATGCCCGAGTTCGTGAACAGCAGGGTTGGATCGTTCGCCGGCACCAGCGAAGCCGACGGCACGATGGTATGCCCCCGTTGCCTGAAAAAGTCGAGGAAGGTCGAGCGGATCTCGGCAGTGGTTTTCATGGACAAGTCGGGGAAAGCCAAACGGGTTCCGCACGGTCGAACATGGCGGACCGGATCGCGGCTTTCAATCGAGGTTTACCCGGTTCCGGGTTGCCTCACTCGATGTCGCCCGGAGCGTCAAGATCGGCGCGCGTGATGGCGCGTACTGTGGCCGGATCGAAGCCGCGGCGCAAGAGAAAGCGGGCGCGGCGCGCGCGCTCCGCCGCATCGGCATTCGATTTGGCGCGGTGACGACGGCGCAGCTGCGCGCGCGCGCTGGCCTGCCAGTCGATGTCGAGCGCGGCGAGAGCGGCCTCGACAACACCACCTTCGATGCCGTGGTTCTTCAGCTCCGCCCGGATCCGGTTTGGTCCGTAACCCTGACCGGAACGCGCGCGCGACAAGGCTTCGGCGAAACGCGTATCGCTCTGATAGCCCTGCTCCTGAAGCCGCGCAATCGCATGGTTGACCTCGACACCCGCACAGCCGCGCGCGGCCAGCTTGGTCTTCAGTTCGCGCTCTGATTGTTCGCGCCGCGCGAGCCAGGCAAGCGCCCTTGCATAAGCGCCGCCACACTGATCTTCGCGATCCGGCACGGCGCGACGCTTCATTCGACCGGTCAATCGAGATCGCCGCTCAGGCTTCCTCGGTCTCGGCGTCGGCGCTTTCGGTCTTGTCAGCGGCGGATGCTGTTCCGACCAGCAGCTTCGCGCGCAGTTGCGCCTCGATGTCGGCGGCGATTTCCGGATGTTCCTTGAGGAATCCGCGCACGTTGTCCTTGCCCTGCCCGATGCGTTCGCCGTTGTAGCTGTACCAGGCGCCGGATTTGTCGACGAGGTTCTCGCGCACGCCGAGCTCGATCAGCTCGCCCTCGCGCGAGGTGCCTTCGCCATAGAGAATCTCGAATTCGGTCTGCCGGAAGGGTGGCGCGACCTTGTTCTTGACCACCTTGACGCGCGTCTCCGAGCCGATCACTTCGTCGCCACGTTTGACCGCACCGATACGACGGATGTCGAGGCGCACGGAGGCATAGAATTTCAGCGCGTTGCCGCCGGTCGTGGTTTCCGGGCTACCGAACATCACGCCGATCTTCATGCGGATCTGGTTGATGAAAATGACCAGACAACCCGAGCGCTTGATGTTCGCCGTCAGCTTGCGCAGCGCCTGGCTCATCAGACGCGCGTGCAGGCCGACGTGCGAATCGCCCATCTCGCCCTCGATCTCGGCCTTCGGCGTCAGTGCGGCGACCGAATCGATCACAACCACGTCGACCGCGTTGGAGCGCACCAGCATGTCGGTGATTTCGAGCGCCTGTTCGCCGGTGTCCGGTTGCGAGATCAGCAGTTCGTCGACGTTGACACCGAGCTTCTCGGCATAGGTCGGATCGAGCGCATGCTCGGCGTCGACGAAGGCCGCGGTGCCACCGTTGCGCTGGCAGCTTGCAATGACCTGCAGCGTCAGCGTGGTCTTGCCGGACGATTCGGGCCCGTAGATTTCAACCACGCGTCCGCGCGGCAGGCCGCCGATGCCGAGCGCGACATCGAGGCCCAGCGAACCGGTGGACACCGTATCGATCGCCTCGTTGCCGCGATCGCCCATGCGCATCACCGCGCCCTTGCCAAACTGTTTCTCGATCTGGCTCAGCGCGGAAGCGAGCGCGCGGCGTTTGTTGTCATCCATTGTGAACACCTCTTGATTTTGTGCAGCGTTGCATGTGGCGTTGAGCAAGCAGCTGGCCGACGAGTTCCGGCGCCTGCCTGGCGACGTTGACCAGAACCAACAGGATCAGACTCGCGACCAACATCGTCCTGTCAAATCCAACGATGCGGATAAACTCCACAAGAACGATCAAGCGCACCGCCGCGCCAAGCAATCCGATCATGATCTTTCGTTTTCGGTCTGTGGGTCCGGGATGTTGCCGGCAGCCCGTCTCATGTGATGAGAACGGATCGAACGACGATGCCATTATCCCATAACGGTTTGCAGTGACGATCCGATACCGCTGCGTCAACTTGTAAGAATCCGTTGTATGCCTTCGAGCGCGGCGGCCACAGTCCGGCGCCGAATCGCTTCGCGGTCGCCATCGAAGTGGAACAACTCGGAGCGCGCGTAGCCGCCGCGCCGCTTCCAGCCGATCCACACCGTGCCGACCGGCTTTTCCGACGTGCCGCCCGATGGCCCGGCAATACCGGTCACCGCAACCGCGACGCTGGCGCCGAAGCGCGCGAGCGCGCCGGAAACCATGTCCACCACCGTTTCCTGGCTGACCGCTCCGCTGCGCTCGAGCGTTTGCGGATGCACCCCAAGCAGCGATTCCTTGGCCTCGTAGCTGTAAGCCACGAGCCCGCACTCGAACCACAGCGAACTGCCCGGTATATCGGTCAGCACCTTGGCGATCCAGCCGCCCGTGCACGATTCGGCAGTAACAACGGTCAATCCGCGCGTGAGCAACAGATCGGCAACGGAATTGGCCAGCGCTGCCAGCGCGGTGTCGTCGGCTTGCGCCAATCCGGTCATGGGATGCATCGAACCTCTCGAACACGAATCGCGCCGCATGCGGGTGTTCGTGTGCGCGTGAACACGTCCAGCATACGCCACCGGGCCGATGGCAGCAGCATTCACCCGGTTGGCCGGCATCCGCGGAATCTCGACACGCTGAGTCCGCAGACAGCCGCCGACCGGGGAGCGTTTCGCCACGAGCGCGAGGCAGCAAATCCTCAATGATGTTCCGCTACACCGCACGATCGTGGCAGCTTGCAAGCGGCAGACGGCGCGCAACCTGCACTCCGCGGGGTCTCCACATCTCAAGTGCTGCCCGTCAATAGCTGAACGACCTGAGAGGCGGGAATTCGGGATCCGGACTGGCCCGGCGACTGGGAGGCCGCATGTTGACCGAACGGCTGATCGTGCCTTTCCCGATACCGGCGAACGCGCAGGAACGATGCAATGTAGAGCGCCGGAGGGGACCGCCGGTACACTGACGTGCCGCATGAGGTTCAGGTCTTGCCCGACGCTCGCGCCGACATCGCATCGAAAAACCACACGCCACTGATGCGCCAGTACTTCGCCGCCAAGGCCGAGTACCCGGACACGCTGGTGTTTTTTCGCATGGGCGATTTCTACGAGTTGTTCTACGACGATGCCCGCAAGGCCGCGCGCCTGCTCGACATCACGCTGACCCAGCGCGGTCAGTCGGCCGGCGCGCCGATTCCGATGGCTGGCGTGCCGTATCACGCGGTCGAGGGTTATCTTGCGAAGCTGGTTCGACTCGGCGAGTCGGTCGCAATCTGCGAGCAGATCGGCGATCCGACCGCTGCGAAAGGGCTGGTCGAGCGCAAGGTGGTGCGCGTAGTGACGCCCGGCACGGTGACCGATGCGGCGCTGCTCGACGAGCGCCGCGACAACCTGCTGCTTGCGATTACTGCGGGTCCCGACGGCTCGGGATTCGGCCTCGCGTGGATCGACCTTGCGGCCGGGCGCTTCGTACTCGCCGAGGTGACCGATGCCGGCGCGCTGGCGGCAGAACTCGCGCGCCTGGCACCGGCCGAGACGCTGATCGGCGAGGACAGCGTCTGGCCGAACTGTGTGACCGCCCTGCCCGGTCTGCGGCGCCGCGCACCGTGGCACTTCGACAGTGCTACGGCGCATCGTGAGATCGCTCGATTCTTCGGCACGCGCGATCTCTCCGGATTCGGTTGCGATGATCTCGAGCTTGCAATCGGTGCGGCCGGCGCCCTGCTCGGCTATGTCGAGGAGACGCAAAAGTCCGCGCTGCCACACCTGACCGGCCTCAGCATCGAGGCGCCCGGCGAAACCATCGCGCTCGACGCCGCCACACGGCGCAACCTGGAACTCGATACACATGCGGACGGGCGCAGCGAACACACGCTGCTCGGGGTGCTCGACTCGAGCA
Source organism: Rhodanobacteraceae bacterium (assembly GCA_049583635.1). Lineage (GTDB taxonomy): Bacteria > Pseudomonadota > Gammaproteobacteria > Xanthomonadales > Rhodanobacteraceae > Dokdonella_A. The sequence goes on along the minus strand of JBAUWF010000033.1, from coordinate 16,381 downwards.
TCACACCGATGGGCGCACGTGCGCTGAGGCGCTGGATCCAGCGACCGCTGCGCGACCGGGCGACGCTCGAACGACGCTATCAGGCGATCGAGCGTCTGATCGAACCGCATCGCGGCGATGCGCTGCGCGAAGTGCTGCGCGGCATCGGCGATCTCGAACGTGTCCTCGCACGCGTCGCGCTGCGCTCGGCGCGACCGCGCGACCTCGCGACCTTGCGCGATGGTTTGCAACTGGCCCCTGCGCTGCGCGAGTTGGTTACCAATGCGATCGTCGGTGAACGCGAGAGTCCGGAAGCGGTCGCTGCTGACCACACGCCGGGTGTCACCAGTGCGTTCGTCGCTGAACGCGAAAGTCAAAAGGCGGCCATCCACGACCGCACTTCTCCATTGAACAGCCCGCTGCTGGCAGAGCTTGTCGGGCGGGTTGGCGAACATGGCGAAACGACGGCCCGGCTCGACGCGGCGCTGTTCGAGGTTCCGGCCGTCTTGTTGCGCGACGGCGGCGTGATCCGCGATGGTTTCGATGCCGAACTCGACGAGATGCGCACGCTGTCGACGCACGCCGATCAGGTGCTGATCGAACTCGAACAGCGCGAGAAAGCCGCGACCGGTATCGCGACGCTCAAGGTTGGCTACAACCGGGTCCATGGCTATTACATCGAGATCGGCAAAGGGCACGCCGACAAGGCACCGCCGCATTACACGCGCCGCCAGACCACCAAGAACGCCGAACGCTATATCACCGAAGAGCTCAAGGCGTTCGAAGACAAGGTGCTGTCGGCGCGCGAGCGCGCGCTGATGCGCGAACGCGTGATCTATGACGAACTGCTCGATTTCCTGACCGAACGCCTTGTTGCGCTGAAGATCGCGGCCGAAGCGGTGGCCGAGATCGACGTGCTCGCGACGCTGGCCGAACGCGCCGAGGCGCTCGGCTGGAACCGCCCGGAACTCGTCGACGACGCCGGCATCCGTGTCGTGCGCGGACGCCATCCGGTGGTCGAGCAGGCGCGCGACGAGCCGTTCGAACCGAACGACGTGGTGCTGAGCGAATCGCGCCGCATGCTCATCGTGACCGGTCCGAACATGGGCGGCAAGTCGACCTACATGCGCCAGACCGCGTTGATCGTGCTGCTCGCGCACATCGGCAGTTTCGTTCCGGCGGATACCGCGACGATCGGCCCGATCGACCGCATCTTCACGCGCATTGGCGCCGGCGACGATCTTGCGCGCGGGCAATCGACGTTCATGGTCGAGATGAGCGAGACCGCCAACATCCTGCACAACGCCACGCCGCAAAGCCTGGTGCTGATGGACGAAATCGGACGCGGCACATCGACCTATGACGGACTTGCACTGGCGCGTGCCTGCGCGGTGCAACTCGCAACCGTGAACCGCGCCTGGACCTTGTTCGCGACCCACTATTTCGAACTGACCGAACTTGCTGCACGTTACGAGGGCATCGCCAACGTACATCTGGATGCGGTCGAATATCACGACAAGCAGGGCGGCGACCAGCTCGTCTTCATGCACGCGGTCAAGGAAGGGCCGGCCAACCGCAGCTTCGGCCTGCAGGTCGCCGCACTCGCCGGCCTGCCGAAGGCGGTCATCGCCGACGCGAAGAACACCCTCGCCGAGCTGGAACGCGGCGAGCACGCGGGGGCGCAGTCGACAGCCGGCAGCGAAGCCGCCCGAAAACTCCCGCAACCGGACCTGTTCGCGCAGCCGTCACCGGTCCCCGCCCATCCCTCCGCGGTCGAGCAGGCCCTGCACGAGATCGATCCGGATGCCTTGACTCCGCGCGAAGCGCTGGATGCGCTGTATCGGCTGAAGGCACTGAAGTAGGATGATGGGTATCGCTGCGCTCAACCCACCCTGCAAGGCTGCACGACTCCGCCCAGTCTCCCGCAGCTACAGCGAGTCAATATCGCCCAAGGCACGGATCAGACGTCGCGCACGCTTGTCCGGCTTGCCGCGCGGCTTCGCGCCGCCCGCACCGGTGAGCCGACGCTGCTCGGCCGCCGCTTCGCGGGCGCTGCGACTCCCTTCGGTTTCGACGTAAAGCTGTTGCGCAACGCTCGCGGGTCCGCGCTTGTCGCTAATTGCAGCGACATCGATTTCAAAACGCTCCTCGCCCCGCGTGATCGCCAATCGGTCGCCCACATGAACCGGTTTGGACGGCCTTCCGGCCGTGCCTTCGAGCGAGATCCTGCCGCCTTCGATCGCTCGCTTGGCCAGTGCTCGAGTCCGGAAGAAGCGCGCCGCCCATAACCAGACATCGAGGCGCACCGTGTTGTCGCTCATGTGGTCCATCCTGTACGCAAGGGCAGCATCACGGGACGACGGCATTCGGACAGAAATGGCCCCACACACCGATGAGATCGACGGTCGAATAGGTGTGTCCGCCGTCGAATTCGGTGTAGTAGAGCGTATCGCCCAAAAACCAACCCGCGCTGAGAAACGCATCCCGGTCCATCCGCACATACGGCAGCACCGGGTCCGAGGTGCCAACGCGCATGTCAACGGGAATGATGCGCGTGGCGTGGGCCGGTTCGCACGTCGGCGCCATGTTGTAGAACGGACAGCCCGCGCGTGGCGCGCCGGTGACCGCATACGCGCCGAACGTATCCGCGTCGATGCCGCTCCATCCGGTCAACACCAGATCGTGCAGGATGATGCCGCCTGCGGAGTAGCCCCACGCATAACGCCGCGTCAGCTCGATGTTGTAGGCGCCAGCGGTGTCGGCCATCGCGGCGGCGATCACGTCGTAATCCGATGGCCCGTTGCCATTTTCGTCGGGCGGAATCCAGCCGCCCTGGCTGCCGCCGGCGACCGGCACGATGACGACGTAGTCGTCGCCCGGCGCGATCGTGCCCCATTGCGAACGTATCGTCATGGCCTCGCTCATCGCCGCAGCCGGCGAGCCGCCCGCGCCCTCCAGCGCCACGACGAGCGGCCATGCGCGCGACGGCGCGTAGCCGTCGGGAACGTGCAGGTAGTACGTGTGACTGCCATAGCCGGGAACCGTGACCGAACGGATCTGATTACCCGGGTACGCACCGCCGCTTCCGAGAGACGGCCTGTGCGGCACGGCAACGTCGCCCGCCTCGAAACCGCCTAGGAAGACGGCGTCGGGCTGCGCGCAAACCCACGGCGGCAGGACGACGCGGCTCGCAGCATCGGCCCGCGACCCGATCGCGCAGGCGAGGAATGCCACCGCAAGCCCGGTCAGGAAGCGCTCATGGAACGGCGTCGTCAGTGGCAACCGCCACGAACGTCCCACGGACTCACCGGATCCGGTCAGGAACCGATGGACGACAACTGGTGCCCGGGCCCGGACTCGAACCGGGAATCCCCGAAGGGAGAGGGATTTTAAGTCCCTTGCGTCTACCGATTTCGCCACCCGGGCTCCCTGTTGGCGATCATGGTAGTCAGTAACTTCTCGCAGGGCCAGCAAGTGCGCGTGCCGCGTGCCGAGAATCGCCGTCGTTGGTGAACAATCATTGCTGAACGCTCCCGGCGCCGTGGCGCCCGGATTTGCGTCGCGGGCGGCAATCGTGGTTATCCTGTCGCGCCGCCCATGAACGGGCGAACAACCGGAGCGCACCATGACCAAGCTCGACAAGCCGTTGCGTCGCGAGATTGAAATTGCCGGCAAGCCCTACACGCTGACCATCGATCCGGACGGTCTGAAGCTCACGCTGAAGGGACACCGCAAGGGGAAGGAAATCGCGTGGACCGCTCTCGTGAACGATGACGCTGCGCCGGCCGCTCCAGTCAACGCACCGTTCAATTGAGACTCAGAAAGGCGAAGACTCCGGATCAAGTCGGCTCGCCGGATTTGGCAAACCTGCGTCGAGCATTCGGTGACGGCATCAGTTTGTGCGTTGAAGAACCGACCCGGGAGCGCCCACGATTTCATTCGCATGGGTCGTCGCCCGCGTTGCGTTGATATGTCGTGTAGTGCTCGTCATAGTCGCTGCCAAATCGGTCGCTCGCATCGACCGCGTGAATTTTCGCGCACGCAACGTCGCTGCTGACGCCCTGCTCATTGACGGGCGTGTAGCCCGGGATCGGCGTGTCAAGACCGCCGACGTACCGATGCCGAGTGACCGTGATTGCCTTCGGGCAATGCTGATGCCGGTAGAACACCATGCCATCGGGGGTCGTGCAACGAAACGCCGGAGACTCGCTCGGGACCGGTTTCGGCGAGACCATTGGCGGTGCGGCACTTGGGCTTTCCAACATGCCGGCGGGTGCAGGGCTCGGCATCGGGAGCGAGTGCGGTGGACTGCCGCCATGCAGGACGAGCAGCCTGGCTTTCGGACCGCAAGGCGCGTCGGCAAAGACGATGGTTCCGTTTGGACTCTTGCACGTATAGATCGTCTGCTCCGCGGCCGCCCCAGCCGGAACCAGCATGAAAATCGCCGTCAATACCAAACACATCACGAGGCTTTCGATGGGCCCAAGTGAGCCCCACACTCCCGACCGGGCGCAGCGCGGTCCCCACCATGGCTCCATTTCATCGCGGCTTCAAGTCGCCGGACTGGCGACGAATCCCGATCACTCGGCACGCCTCTCCCGCCGCCGGGCGAAGGGTTGGAGTCGGGGGTCTGGTCGAAGCACAACAAATCCATCGGTTCGCGACAGCATGCCGCGATAGCAAACGGAACAATGCAATGGAGGCCAGGGTCGGAATCGAACCGGCGTACGCGGCTTTGCAGGCCGCTGCATGACCACTCTGCCACCTGGCCGGTGACGATCGAAGCTTAGCAGGCTGCCGGGATGATTCGGCAAGCCGCGGGATTTTTCGTGCGGCAAAAAGCAAAACCCCGGGACGGCCCGAGGTTGTTCATCGAAAAGTGCGGCCACGGATGGCCGCCTCTTGATTCTCGCGGTCAAGGACGACCGCAAAAGCGTGGAGCGGGAAACGAGACTCGAACTCGCGACCCCGACCTTGGCAAGGTCGTGCTCTACCAACTGAGCTATTCCCGCGCGGACCGGGCATGTTACGGAATGCCCCAAGGGTGTCAAGCCTTGCCGCGCAGCGCAGGCCAGGCAGCGCGCAGGTATTCCAGCGCGGACCAGATGGTGAGGCCGGCGGCGATCACCAGCAGGGTTTCGCCGACCCGGAACAGGTGCAGACTTTCGAGATCATGCTCGTACAACAGCACCACCAGTGCCACGATCTGCACGATCGTCTTGATCTTGCCAAGCCAGGCCACCTTGACGCGCGCGCGCTGACCGATTTCGGCCATCCATTCGCGTAGCGCTGAAATGCTGATCTCGCGGCCGACGATCACCGCGCTGGTCACGGCCATCAGCGGTGTCGGATTGTTCTGTACCAGCAGGAACAGCGTCACCGCCACCATCAGCTTGTCGGCAACCGGATCGAGAAACGCACCGAACGCCGACATCATGCCGAAGCGGCGCGCGATCCAGCCATCCAGCCAATCGGTCAGCGCCGCGGCGATGAAAATGCCGGCCGCGACGATATTGGCGCCGTGAAAGGGCGCGAAGAACACGATCACCATGACCGGCAACAGCGCGATGCGAAACAGCGTGATCAGGGTCGGCAACGTCAGGTGCATGTGCTCATCATCCATGAAACGCCGCATAAATGCGTTCACCGATTTCGCGGCTGATGCCCTTGACCCGCATCAACTCCTCGACACCTGCCGCGGCAACGCCGTTCAATCCGCCGAAATGCCGCAGCAATGCAGCGCGCCGTCGTGCACCTACGCCGGCGATTTCCTCGAGGCTGCTGGCCTGCCGCGCCCTTTCGCGGCGACCGCGGTGGCCGGTGATCGCGAAGCGGTGTGCCTCGTCGCGAATGCTCTGGATCAGATGCGAGGCCGGCGACTCCGGGCCCGGCCACAGGCTGCGTCCGGAATCGCCGAGGATCAGGTTCTCGTCGCCGGCGCGGCGCCCCTCACCCTTGGCGACGCCGACCACCTGCACGCCGTTGACGCCGAGCTCGCGCAGCGCATCCAGCGCCTGCCGGACCTGACCCTTGCCGCCGTCGATCAGCAGCAGATCGGGCACATGGCCCTCGCCGGCCTGAATACGGCGATAGCGCCGATCCAGCGCCTGACGCATCGCCGCGTAATCGTCGCCCGGCGCAATGCCGCTGATATTGAAGCGTCGGTACTGCGATTTTTCCGGGCCCTCGGGCCCGAGCACGACACACGAGGCCACCGTCGCCTCGCCGAGTGTGTGACTGATATCGAAGCACTCGATGCGCGCAGGCACCTCATCGAGGTGAAGGAGATCGCGCAGCGCTTCGAAACGTGCCAGCAGCGTCTGCCGGCTGGACAGCCGCGACGCCAGCGCAGCCGCGGCATTCTTGCGCGCCAGATCGAGAAAACGCGCGCGATCACCGCGCACGCTCGCCTTGATTTCGATCGTGCGGCCCGCGCTCCCACCGAGCGCTTCGGCCAGCACGGCGATGTCCTCGGGCGCGTGGCTCACGATGATTTCGAGCGGTATCGGCCGGTGCAGATAGTACTGTCCGATGAAGGAGCCGACTACGGCGCCTTCATCCACGTCCAGGTTCAGGCGCGGAAAGAAATCGTGCGATCCGAGGCTGATGCCATTGCGGAAAAACATCACGCTGACGCAAGCTGCACCGTTGCCGATGGCGCAGGCGATCACGTCCATGTCGCGGCTTGCGCCCTGCACATAGTGATTGGCCTGGATGCGCTTGAGTGCCGTGATGCGGTCGCGCACCTGGGCGGCGCGCTCGAACTCGAGCGCGGCGCTCGCGCGCTCCATCGTCGCGGCCAGCTCGTCGGCGACCGTGTTGCTGTGCCCGTCGAGAAACATCGCCGCATGGCGCACGTTCTCTGCGTATTCGTCGATCGAGATCAGGCCCACGCACGGCGCCGTGCAACGCCCGATCTGGTATTGCAGGCACGGGCGTGAGCGGTTGCGGAAAAAGCTGTCCTTGCAATTGCGGATTCTGAACAGCTTCTGGATCAGATTGAGGCTCTCGCGCACCGCGCCCGCGCTCGGAAACGGCCCGAAATAACGTCCCTTGCCGGACAATGCGCCACGATGGAAGGCCAGACGCGGGAAGTCACCCGCGGTCAAATGGATGTATGGATAACTCTTGTCGTCGCGCAGCAGGATGTTGTAGCGCGGCTTGTGCGCCTTGATGATCTGCGCTTCGAGCAGCAGCGCCTCGGCTTCGGTGCGCGTGATGGTGGTTTCGACGCGCGCAATGTGCGCGACCATCGCCGCGATGCGCGGCTCCATGCGTGGCTTCAGGAAATAGCTGCCGACGCGTTTCCTGAGATTGCCGGCCTTGCCGACATACAGAAGCTCGTCATCGGCACCGAACATGCGATAGACACCGGGCGCACCTGTCAGCGTGCTGACGAAACGCTTGCCGTCAAACGGCGCTGTTGCCGAATTGCGACTTGCCATCCTGCGCCTCTGCATGCCACCTGTTCAGCGCGGTGATGCCGGGGAACCGCCGGAAGACGCTTGCAGGCGCTCGATGATCGCCGTAACGCCACGGCGCGCGAGATCCAGCGCCAATTTGAAATCGCGCTGTCCACCGTAGTACGGATCCGGCAATTCGATCGGATCGATGCCGGCATGTTCCAGAAACAACGTCACCAGTTTCGATTTCGCGCCAGCGTGCGATCGCTCCAATGCGCGCAGATTGGCCCGGTCCATCGCCAGCAACTGGTCGAAGCGGTCGAAATCGGCGCCGCACACCTGACGCGCGCGATGCGCCGACATCGGATAGCCGGCCGCCTCGGCCATCGCGATCGCACGGCGATCCGCCGGCTGCCCGACGTGATAATCCTCGGTGCCGGCCGATGCAACCTCGATATCGAGCCCGGCACGCGCGAACTCGACACGTGCTACCGCCTCGACGGTCGGCGAGCGGCAGATATTGCCGGTGCAGATGAACAGCATTCCGCTCACGTCGGCGCTTCCATCAAGGCGCGTTCGGCGCGCGCGAGATCCTCGGCGGTATCGACACCGGGCGGAAACGGCTCGGGTGCGATGCGCACCGCGATCGCATGGCCATGTTCAAGCGCACGCAATTGTTCGAGCGATTCGGCCCGCTCCAGCGGCATCGGAGGCAACCTGGCCAGGCGTTGCAGAAAGCCGGCGCGATACGCGTAGATGCCGACATGACGCAGAAACGGCACGGCTTCGGGCAGGCGATCGCGATTGCGCGCGAACGCATCGCGCGCCCACGGCAGCGGCGCACGACTGAAATACAGCGCGCGGCCGGCGCCGTCGCAAACAACCTTGACGCAGGTCGGGTCGATCAGCTGCGCAGCCGACAGCAGCGGTGTCGCCAGTGTCGCCATCGGCGCGTCACCTCGCACCAGCGCTTCGGCCACCGCGCGAATACCGCTGACCGGTGCGAACGGCTCGTCGCCCTGCAGATTCACCACCACCACGTCATCCGGCCAACCGAGAAGGCCGGCGCATTCGGCCAGCCGGTCGCTACCGGATGCATGATCGGCGCGCGTCATGACGACGCGCACACCATCGACATGGAGAACGTCCGCGATACGCGCATCGTCGGTGGCCACCACAACGTCGACGGCACCTGCAGCCAGCGCGCGCCGCGCCACGTGCAGGATCATCGGCACACCGGCGATCGGCAGCAACGGCTTGCCCGGCAGGCGCGTGGACTCGTAACGCGCGGGAATCGCCACGATGAACTCCGGCCTGTTCGACACCGGCTCGCGCGGGGCTGATCTGATGGGGGCGGACTCCATGGGGAATGTCGTCACGGCGCCTCGATGGTGCCGGCAAGCTGGCCCATGAACAGGCGGTAATAACTCAGTTCCGCGATCGAGTCATGAATGTCGCTCAGAGCGGTGTGCGCCGATTCCTTGTTGAAGCCTCGCGCCACCTCCGGCGCCCAGCGGCGCGCGAGTTCCTTGAGCGTCGAAACGTCGAGGTTGCGATAATGAAAATAGCGCTCCAGGCGCGGCATCAGTCGATACAGGAAACGGCGATCCTGACAGATCGAACTGCCGCACATCGGAGATCTGTTCGGCGGCAGCCACTGGGAAAGGAACTCGACCGTGACCGCTTCGGCCGTCGCCACGTCGACCCTGGAATCGAGCACGCGTTGCCACAGTCCGGACTTGCCGTGCTGATTGCGGTTCCATTCGTCCATGGCTTCGAGGCGGTCGAGCGACTGATGGATCGCGAACTCCGGTCCTTCGGCCAGTATGTTGAGATCGCGGTCGGTTACGATCGTGGCGATCTCGAGGATCTCGTCGTGCACCGGGTCGAGACCGGTCATCTCCAGATCGATCCAGATCAAATTGTCTTCGTGGCGCGCATTCGGCATGGCGGGGGGCATCCCGTCCTCCAGGTTCGTCGTGCCCCGATTATTCGCCACTGCGGCGCGGAGCGCCAACTTTCATCGTATGCTCCTATCAGATGCATGATGCCGCTACGCGCGCCACGGACACCTTCCTGTGGCATGACTATGAGACGACCGGCGCCGATTCCAGGCGCGATCGTCCGGTTCAATTCGCGGGTTTGCGCACCACGATGGAACTCGAGCCGCTGGATGACCCGGTCATGTTTTATTGCAAACCGGCGCCCGACGTGCTGACGCACCCCGCGGCATGTCTGCTGACCGGCATCACGCCGCAGCAGGCCGAACGCGAAGGCGTGATCGAAGCGGCATTCGCCGCTCGCGTACATGCAGAACTCGCCGCGCCAGGCACCTGTGGCGTCGGCTACAATTCGCTGCGGTTCGACGATGCCTTCACGCGCAACCTGTTGTATCGCAATTTCTACGAGCCCTACGAGCGCGAATGGAAGGACGGCAATTCGCGCTGGGATCTGATCGATCTGGCGCGCATGTGCTACGCGCTGCGCCCGCACGGCATCGAATGGCCGCAGCGCGCGGAAGGCTCGCCCAGTTTTCGTCTGGAAGATCTCGCGCGCGCGAACAATCTGCGGCAAGACCGCGCGCACGACGCATTGTCCGATGTCGAGGCGACACTTGCATTGGCACGGTTGATTCGCGCAAGGCAACCACGCCTTTGGGCATACAACTTCGCCGGACGGCGCAAACAGCAGGCACTCGCGCTGCTCGATATCGCGCGCATGACGCCGGTCATCCACGTTTCATCGCGCTACCCGGCGCAACGCGGCTGCCTCGCCATCGTCGCGCCGATCGCGACCCACCCGGGCCAGAACAACGCCGTCATCGCGTATGACCTTGCAACCGATCCGGACGACTGGATCGAGCTCGATGCCGATGAGATTGCCGACCGCGTGTTCACCGCACGCGCCGATCTCCCCGACGATATCGAGCGCATCCCGCTGAAACTGATCCGCGCCAACCACGCACCCGCGCTGGCGCCGCTGTCGGTGCTGCGCGGCGTGGACTGCGCGCGCATCGGACTCGATGTCGAGCGCTCTCTTGCGCATCTGGAGCGGCTGCGCAACGCCGATGGCCTCGCCGAAAAACTGCGCCGGGTATTCGGGCAGGGCGAAGCGGATCAAGCGCCGCTTGATCCGGAACTCGCGCTGTACGCGGGATTTGCCGATGCGGCCGACAAGCGGCTCATGCGCGAGGTCCGCGCAACACCTCCCGCACAACTGGGCTTGCACGATTTCCCGTTCCACGATGCCCGCTATCCGGAGCTGCTGTTTCGCTACCGCGCACGCAACTGGCCGGAAACACTGGGTGCCGACGAGCAATCGCGCTGGATCGCATTCAAACGTCGCCGTCTGGAGGTCGAAACAGCGCTGACGACGCTGACACTCGATCAATACTTCGCAATCATCGCGGCGCTGCGCGCCGATCCGCTCACCGCAGCGGACAAACTGCCTCTGCTCGACGCACTCGAAGTCTGGAGCCGCGGTCTTGCGTAGCGCGCCTGCCATGCATCGGATTTTGTAGGATGGGTTGAGCGCAGCGATACCCATGCGGTAGGGCCTCGCCGCGATGGGTTTCGCTGCGACGCGATGGGTTTCGCCAAGCTCAACCCATCCTACGACGTGACGCAGCATTGCAGCATCGTTCGTGCACGATCGCAGTCCGGGCAATCGATCAACACGCAGACGAGTCATCATGACAAGACCAAGCTACTTCACTCGTGCGACTTTCCGTTTCCTGCGCGAACTCGCAACGCACAACAACCGGTCGTGGTTCAACGCCAACAAGCAACGCTGCGAGGACGTCGTGCGTGAACCGTTCGTGCGACTCATCACCGACATGCAGATGCCGCTGGTCAGGATCAGCGCGCATTACCGCGCCGATCCGCGCACCCAGGGCGGCTCGTTGTTCCGCATCCATCGCGATACGCGCTTTCGCAAGGACAAGCGGCCGTACAAGACCTGGGCGAGCGCGCGCTTCTTCCACGAAAGGCGGCGCGAAGTCGCGGCGCCGTCGTTCTATCTGCACATCGAACCGCACGGCTGTTTCGTCGGCGCTGGCCTGTGGCATCCGGAATCGCCGACGATCAAGCGAATACGCGAATTCCTTGCCGACAATCCAGCAGCGTGGAAGCACGCGGTGCATCGCAAGGCGTTCGAATCACGCTTCGTCTTGCGCGGTGAGCAACTCACACGCCCGCCGCGTGGCTACGATCCGGAGCACGAACTGATCGAGGACATCAAGCGCAAGAGTTTCGCTGCGGGCCAGGAGTTCTCCGACACGCTCGCCCGCTCAGCCGAACTGCTGCCGTACACGATCGACTCATTCAAGCGTCTGGCACCGATGGTCGACTACTTGTGCGCTGCGCTCGAACTCGAGTTTTGAGGCATCGGCCGCTGCCCGATAGTGGTCGTTGCAGCGTCCGCCAGCGGACATCCTTGCCTTGACAAGGCCGGTGCATGGCGCGCAATCCGTTGTCCTGCAACGATATTCGCGCGTGGCACGATCCCTGCTCTACGCTCTGCATGGATATTGCCCGCCCGGAACTGAAAAAGCGCAAACGCCGTCGCCAGATGCTCATAGGCGGCGGCGTCGCACTGCTCCTGATTGCAGGCGGCATCGCGATCGCTCGGCTCGGGCCGGCGGTGCCATCGGTCGAACGCTCGAGCGTGCTCATCGATACGGTCAAGCGCGGCGAATTGCTGCGTGAAGTGCGCGGGCCCGGCACGCTGGTGCCGAAGGAAATCCGCTGGATCGCGGCAGAAACCAACGCCAGGGTCGATCGCGTGCTGGTCAGGCCCGGTGCCAAGGTCGAGCCCGACACGATCATCCTGCAGCTGAGCAACCCGACGGTCGACGATCACCTGTTGACCGCCAAGGCCGCGGTGACTGCCGGCAACGCTGATCTTTCCGCCAAGAAGCTGGAACTCAAATCCCACCTGCTCGACGAGCAATCGGCCTACGCCCAGGCCAACAGCGATTACGAAGCCGCGCGCATGCAGGCCGAAGCGGAAAAACCGGTCGCGGCCAAGGGCATCATTCCGCGCGTGCAGTACGAGAAGAGCCTGATCGCGCTGAAGCAACTGAAGTACCGCGTCGATATCGAAAAGCAGCGTGTCGCCGAGTTCAGGAACAGCATCTCGGCGCAAACCGCCGCCGAACAGGCGCGCTTGAACCAGCTGGTCGGTGCGAGCGATCTCGCCCAGCGCCAGGCCGACGCGCTCAAGGTGCGCGCGGGTATCGCCGGCGTGCTGCAGCAGGTACCGGTCGAGGAAGGTCAGCAGGTTACCGCCGGCACCAACCTCGCGCGCGTGGCACGGCCCGATTCGCTGCGCGCCGAGTTGCGCATTGCCGAAACCCAGGCCAAGGACGTCGTGGTCGGCCAGAAGGTCAAGGTCGACACGCGCAACGGCATCATCGACGGCAAGGTCACACGCGTCGATCCGGCAGTGCAGAACGGCACCGTGCAGGTCGACGTGGATCTGATCGGCAAGCTGCCGCCCGGTGCACGCCCGGACCTGTCGGTCGACGGCACGATCGAAATCGAACGGCTCCCGGATGTGCTGTACGTCGGGCGCCCGGCGTTCGGCCAGCCCGATTCGGAAGTGCGCCTGTTCCGCATAGGCGAGGACGGCATCGCGACACGCGTGCCGGTCCGGCTCGGCAAGAGTTCGGTGAACCTCATCGAAATCCAGCAGGGACTCAAGTCCGGTGATCACGTGATTCTTTCCGACACCAGCGCCTACGACCAGTACGACCGCATCCAACTCAAGTAGACACCGACCATCGTAGCCACAACGGAACCACAGCCCATGAACGCAGTTGCCTCCGCACTGAATCCACAGCCGACGCCGCAGACACTGATCCACCTCGACGGCATCAAGAAGGTATTCCTGACCGATGAGGTCGAGACACACGCGCTGGCCAATGTGCATTTCGATATTAGCCTTGGCGAGTACGTGTCGATATCCGGCCCGTCCGGCTGCGGCAAATCGACGCTGCTGTCGATCCTCGGCCTGCTCGATACGCCGAGCGAAGGCACCTACACGTTGAATGGCCGTCAGGTTGCCGACATCGGGGCGAGCGAACGCGCGCACATCCGCAACCAGGAAATCGGTTTCATCTTTCAGGCCTTCAACCTGATCGGTGATCTGACCGTGTTCGAAAACGTCGAGCTGCCGCTTACGTATCGCGACGGCATCTCCAAATCCGACCGCCGCGAACGCGTGGTCGGTGCGCTAGAGCGCGTCGGCATGGCACATCGGGTCAAGCACTATCCGGCGCAGCTTTCCGGCGGCCAGCAGCAGCGCGTCGCGGTGGCCCGCGCGCTGGTCGGCCAACCATCCATCCTGCTGGCCGACGAGCCGACCGGCAATCTCGACTCGAAAAACGGCGAAGCCGTGATGACCCTCCTCGACGAGCTGCACCGCGGCGGCGCGACGATCTGCATGGTCACCCACGATCCTCGATATGCCGAATTCGCCGACCGCAAGATCTTCATGTTCGACGGCAGCATCGTCGACGAGGCGACCATGCACCGACTGCGTCACGAGGAAGACCAGCGTCTGGTGCGTCCACCGCGCTCCAGTGCCTGAACTGCGACGTCTTCACGCCATTCATCGACTCACAGGAAATGCCATGATCGCGACGCCGCTGCGGAACCTGCGCCACGCCGTCCGCCAGCTGCCGGCACGCCGGGCTGCCCGAATTTCGCCAATGGAGCTGTTGCGCGATGAATGAGCGGACTTCCCAAGGAAGTTTTTCCCGATGAGCTTCCGACATGATCTTCATCATGCGCTGCGCACGCTGATCGCCCGCCCGGCGTTCTTCGTCACCGCGGTGCTGACGCTGACCCTGGGCATCGGCGCGGTCACGGCGATTTTCACCGTCTACGATGCGGTACTGCTGAAACCGCTGCCATTTGCGCAAGCGAACCGCATCGTCTGGGTGACGCGCGAACAACCGCCGTTTCATCACGGTACGGCATCGGTACCGGATTTCGACGAGTGGCGCGATCGCAGCGGCGAAGCCTTCGATGCGTTCGGCGCCTGGGCACCGGAGACGATGAACCTTGTCGGCAACGGCGATGCGCAACGATTGTCCGTCTGCAAGGTCACGCCCGGATTCTGGCACGTGTTCGGCCAGCCGCTTGCGTTTGGCCGCGCCTTCGGCGAAGACGAGGAAAATCACAACCGCAAAGTCGTGGTGCTCAGCGACAGCCTGTGGCGTACGCGTTTCAACGCCGCGCCCGACGTGATCGGCCGCAACATTTCGCTCAACGACGAGACATACCAGGTCAGCGGCGTAGCCAGGCGTGAATTCCGTTATCCGCAGGGCGCGCAGGTATGGATACCGACCTTTGCGCCGGGCAATGCGCAGAGTCGGCGCAACGTGAGTTTCCTGCGCGTCGTCGCGCGCCTGCGTGCCGGCGTTTCACCGTCGCAGGCCGCCGCGGTGATGAAACCGATCACCGACTGGCAGTCGCGCAGCTTCCCCAACGACGACGCCGGCATGAGTACCCAAATAACGCCGCTGCAGGAATCGATCGGTGCACCGGTACGCCAGCCGCTGCGCATGCTGTTGCTCGCGGCCGCACTGGTGTTGCTGATTGCCTGCGTGAATCTCGCCAACCTGATGCTGGCGCGAGGACAAGCGCGTGCGCAGGAGATGGCTCTGCGTGCCGCACTCGGTGCCGGACAGGGTCGCCTGATCACACAGATTCTTGCCGAATCATTGGTGATCGCGCTGCTTGGCGCGATATCGGGACTCACGGTGGCGCGACCGATCGTCAGCGGCTTGCTGGCGCTCGCGCCGGATCTGTTACCCGCCTACAACGCGCCCGGCATCGATCTGCGCGTGATCGCGACGACCACCGTGGTTTCCCTGGCCACGCTGCTTCTGTTCGGTCTGCTACCGGCCTGGCGCGCGGCGGCCACGGATCCGGTTCGCGCCTTGCGCGGTGCGTCACGCAGCCAGACCGGCAGCCGCCGGCAAATGCGTGCCCGCGCGGTCCTGGTGTCTGCGGAAGTGGCACTGGCAATGACTCTGCTTGCCGGCGCCGGCCTGTTGCTCGACAGTCTGCATCGCGTCAATGAAGTCGATTCGGGCATCGGCTCGCCACAGGTGCTGACCGCGCAGTTCTCGATTCCGACCCTGACCCTGCAGCCGGGCGAGGAGCTCAATGTCTGGGCCGCGAGCGCGATGAAGCAGCTCAGCCCGCGTCTGCAGGCAATCGAAACCCGCCTCGATGAAATATCCGGTGTCGATTCGGTCGCGCTCAGCCACGGCCTGCCCGCGTCGGGCATCGCCAACTGGAGCAGCAGCTTCGAGGTGGTTGGTGAACCGGTCGACCCGCACTCGCAGGTTCAGTATCGCTTCGTCAGCCGTGACTATTTCCGCACCTTCGGCATTCCTGTCAAGGCCGGCCGCGCCTTCAATGCGCTCGACGGCACGCGCGCGCTGTTTCCGACCGAAATGCTGGTCAACCAGACCTTCGCCGACAAGTACCTGCACGGCAGCAACCCGCTCACACGCGAGATCAAGACCTTCGGCGACAAGCCGATCCCGATCATCGGCGTGGTTGGCAATGTACGTCAGTCGGGCCTGGATCACGACGTCCATCCGGAAGTCTATTTCCCGATCAGCAAGGCGCTCGTGGGCGACATGAGCATCGCACTTAAGGTACGCGGCGATGCGATGGCCTACGCCGGACCGTTGCGACGCGCGATGCGCGAAGTCGCACTGGATGCACCCGTGTACGAGATGCGTACGATGGACGAGGTGATCGGCGCACCGCTTGCAATGCGCCACTTCAATATGACGCTGATGTGCGTGTTCGCGGGCGTCGCGTTGCTGCTCGCCGCGATCGGCCTGTACGGCGTGATCGCCTACTCGGTCGGTCAGCGCCGTCGCGAGATCGGTCTGCGCCAGGCGCTCGGCGCCAGCCGCGGCGCCATCCACGGCCTGATCCTGGGCGCCGGTCTGCGCATGATTGTCCCGGGCA